>DASUVG010000255.1:0-15807 GCA_036379135.1 Longimicrobium sp. | reverse complement strand
AGGGGTACAGCGAGCGGGCACAGCAGCGCATCGAGGCCCGGCGGCAGCACATCGCGCCCGCGCTGGAGCGCTACCGCCAGGCGCACGGCGAGTATCCGGCTTCGCTCAAGGCCGCGGGCGTCGAGGCGCCGCGCACGCCGTACGGCCGGCTCCACTACTCCGCCGCGCGGTCCCAGCAGGGCATCCCCATGTACTTGCTGGCGTATGGAAACAACGAGATCCACGGCTTCGAGGCGCTCTGGAGCAGCGAAGCCGGCACATGGGAAATCTTCAGGTTCTAAGCTGTCGACCCGGAAAGAGAAGAGATGCCCGACATCCTGATCGGCGGCGCGGACACGCTTGCCGCGCTACGATTCACCCCTGGCCCGCGCGGCCGGCGCCTGTCACGCGTCGTGCGCGGGGTGGCCATCGCTTTCGTTTTGATGATGGTCGGGTGCGGCCCGGTGCCGCCGGGCTACGACGCTTCCGAGCACCGGCGGGCGGAGCAGGTGGTCGCGGGGTTCGCGCCCACGCTGGAGCGCTATCGTCAGGAGCACGGCGAGTATCCACCCAACCTGCAGGCGGCCGGAATCGCGACACCTCAAACGCTGTATGGTCCGCTGCGCTACCGGACGTGGCGGGAATACGACGGGCTATCCATCTACGAGGTGTCGTTCGGCGACTACGACCGCAATGGCTTCGTCGCGACGTACAACAGTCTTGGCGAGAAATGGTCTCTGAACACGTAATCCGCCGTCCGTGAGAACCGGCCTCACACATTTCTGACTTCATTCACCCGCATGCCGGTGCACGTCGCGGCTGAACCTCAACGCGCAGCAAGGTGCGCTTGGATCCGATAATCGGTACGGGGCTGATCTTCATTTTCGGCGCGGCGGCCCTGCTGTCGGGCCTGTGCGCGCTGGTGGTGCTGGTGGTCGACGGGCGCATCTCACGCATCGCGGTGGGCGTTGGCGCCGCGTCCACGGCCGTGCTGTTCGCATGCTCCATGGCGATGCCGCCGGGCTACAGCCGAGCCGAACAGGATCGCATCGATCGCCTGCACGCCCAGTTCGCGCCCGCGCTGGAACGTTACCGGCAGACACACGGCGATTATCCGCCCACGCTGGAAGCGGCGGGCATCGCGATCCCGGCGACGGAGTATGGCCCTCTGCGGTATCATGTGCATCGCTCGAAAGAAGGAACCAGCTTCTACGAGGTGTCGTTCGGCGACTACTACGACAACGGGTTCACGGCGTCTTTCAACAGCGAGCGCAAGACGTGGTACCTGGACCAGTAACCAGCCCTGCCCGTTGAGCCATCCGGGACGATGCACGGCCGCCCGCGCGACACCTTCGTCGCGCGGGCGGCTCGTTGGGCAATCACCCGTTCACGCCGGCTGGGGGCAGGCCCAGGCGCGGCCCACGTACTCCATCAGCGGGCGCATGCCGGCGACGTCCATGCCGTGCACCGTGCTCTCGTTCTGGTACAGGTTGCCCAGGCTCTGCCGGATGCCCTCGTTGCCTCCGGTGAACTCCTCGATCAGCCCCTTCCAGCGGCGCGCCAGCTCCTGCATGCGCGGGTCGCACGGGTCGGTGCCGGCGTCCATCTCGGCGCGCACCTGGTCCATCAGGCGCGGCCACTCGGCCTCCACCTCCTTGATGCGCGCCTCGCCCACCTGCTCGCGGCGCTGTGCCAGGTAGTCCATCTGCTCGGGCGTGTAGTATTTCTCGAACATCGTTATCTCCTCTATCGTCTGGATCAGTTGATCGGCGGATACGGCCTCCGCCGTCCGCAGCCCTTCGGCGAGCGCGTCCAGCAGCTCCAGAAGGCGCCGCTGCGACCTTACCTGTGCGCGCAGGCGGTCGGCGTGAAGCTGCACCACCTGCAGGGGCGACATGTGCCTGTCGTTCAGCACGTCGCGGATCTCCTCCAGGGGAAATCCCAGGTTCCTGAGCGAAGCCACCTGCTGAAGCCGCGCCACGTCGTCCTCCACGTACAGCCGGTGCCCCGCCGCCGTCCGGTGCGACGGCGAAAGCAGCCCGATCTGGTCGTAGTGGTGCAGCGTGCGCACCGTCAGCCCAGTCTGCTTCGCCAGCTCCCCCACCTTCCAGGTCCGCATCTTCACTCCTTGGGTACCGCGTCCTCGTGGCCACGGCGGGAATGCTAATCCCTGACGCTACGTCAGGTGCAAGGGTTTTCTTTCGGGGGATGATGCGGACAGGTGGGCGGATTTGCGTAAGTTTATGCGTTGCAATGATATGCAGGTGGTGGATCGAGGGGTGGGCCTGGCGCGACCCCCCGCGCCCCCTCCGGGCGGGCACCACCCGCCCACCTCCCCCAAAAAACCCTGGGGGAGGTTGGGGATGCCGATGGATTGAAGTTCGACGGCTGGCATCGCGCTGCGCTGGCGAGCGCCCCCCTCTCCCGGCCTCTCCCCCATAAACTGCATGGGGGAGAGGTGACGCGTGCAGACGGTGCAGAGCGTGAGGCAGGGAATACCGCGAACACAGCCTCTCGAAGCCGGGATGGAATTCTCCCCCCTCTCCCGCGCAGCGGGCCCCGAAGTCGGGGAGGGGTCGGCCTGGCGGGGGAGAGGGCCCGGAGGGTCGGACCGCGGCACCCCGCTCACCCGTTCACCCGTTCACCCGTTCACCCGTTCACCCGTTCACCCGTTCACCCGCTCACCCGCTCACCCGCTCACCCGCTCACCCGTTCACCCGCTCACCCGTTCACCACCTAACCCCGCCGCGGCCCACGCCGTGCATGGTCCCTCCGGTCCGGAAACATCCTGATCCCCAGCAGGCAGACAGATGCCACCAAAGCGGCGCGCGGCGGACAAAGGGTGGGTAAAGATCGTGGGATGGGTGGCGTGCATCGCGCTGGCCACCTCGCTCACGTACACCTTCGTGAGCGCGCTCACCAAGGGGCCGCAGGACGTGGATCCGCTGTTCTTTGCTCTGCAGACGGTGGCCAGCACGCTGTTCCTTGTGTACAGCGTGCGCATGCGCAACGGCATCTTCATCGCGGCCAACACCGTGGCCGTGCTGAACGCCGCCGGCACGCTGGTGCTGGCGCTGGCCGCGCGGGCGGGCTGACTGAGCCCGGCTCACCGTGTTTTGCTTTATGCCGCAACGGTTTTCGGCTTGACGGTGCACGCCGCGCGCTGTATCGTCCCCCGTTTGCCGGACCGGACGCTCGTACGGCCAGGCCGAATCCGCCACAACGACCATTCTCCGGGCGCGCCTGCCCGGCAGCACCACGACCTCCAAAGGAGACTCGCATGAGACGAAGTCTGGCAATCGCCGGCGCCGCCGCCGTTGCGTGCGCCGCCGCGGGCACGCCGCTGCACGCGCAGGGTTCCGGCGTGGACCAGCAGAGCGCGTGCATGGCGGGCCGGGTAGGAGCCGGCGTGGCGATGCCGTGCGACGACGGATCGGCCGTTTACTTCAGCCCCGCCGGGCTGGCGCACACCCCCAGCGTGGTGAGCGCGGGCGTGGCGCTGGTTCGCGCCGGCAGCACCTTTCGCTACGACGCCGGGATGGAGCCGGGCGACGGCACCTCGGTGATCGAGCGCGAGACGGAGAACGTCCCCGTTCCGCAGGGCTTCATCAACTTTCGCGCGACCGACCGGCTGGCCGTGGGCATCGGCGTGCTGGCCCCGTACGGCCTGGGGCTGGAGTGGCCCGTGTGCCCCGCCGAGACCCCGCGCTGCGGCGAGGCCAACTTCGAGGGGCGCTTTACCGGCTACGACAACACCCTGCGCGGCCTGTACATCCAGCCCACCGTGGCGTTCCAGGTGGTTCCCGAGCGCTTTTCCATCGGCGTGGGCGTGGACTACGTGAAGGGGAGCATCGAGGTGCACCGCCGGCAGTTCGGCCCCGCGGCGCTGGGGCTGGGCAACACCGAGATCGCCGACGTGGAGCTCAAGGGCGACGGCAACGGGCTTACCTACCACATCGGCGGCATCCTGCGGCTTGACCCGCGCACCTCGCTGGGCGTGCGCTACCTGGGGAGCGCCGAGGTGGACATCGAGGGCGACGCGGCGTTCGTGCAGGTGCCCACCGGCAACGCCGGCGTGGACGCCCTGATCGGCGCGGGGCTCCCCGCCGACCAGGGCGTGGGCAGCACCATCGAGTTTCCGGCGCAGCTGGTGGTGGGCCTGTCGTACGGCGCCAGCAGCCGGCTGAACCTGCTGGCCGACTTTCAGCGCACCTACTGGTCCAGCTTCGACGCGTTCCCGGTGGAGTTCGAGGTGGAGGACCCCGACACGCTGCGACTGGGGTACAGCAGCACCAACACCTTCCGTTTTGCCGCTGACTTCGCGGCCAACGACGCGCTGAACCTGCGCGCCGGCTTTCGCTACAACGAGGCCGCCAGCCCGCGCGCCACGCCGTTCCTTCCCGAGGGTGAGCGCAACTACTACACGCTGGGGCTGGGCTACCGCTTCACGCAGGCGCTGTCGACGGACTTCTCGTTCCAGTACATCAACCAGCCAGACCGCGCCGGCACGGTGATCCCCGGCGGTCCGCGCGCCGGGATCTACGAGGCGACGGGCATGGTGTTCAACTTCACGCTGGCCTACCGCTTCGGCGGCCGGGGCAGGTAATACGCGCTCCCGCAACGGCTCTGAACGGAAATGCACAAGGAGAACTACCGCATGAAGAAGAGATCGCTGGGGAACGCGCTGCGGGCCGCCGCGCTGGCGGCCACGGTGCTGCTCGGCGCCTGCGTGGACGACGGGGACGAGCTCATCACCACCGTGCAGGCCACGCCCAACGGCGGCGAGCTGTTCACCCGCTACGTGTCGATGGGCAACTCCATCACCGCCGGCTTTCAGTCCGGCGGGCTGAACGACAGCCTGCAGGCGCGGGCCTACCCGGTGCTGCTGGCGCAGCGCGCCGGCGCCACCTTCGAGTATCCGCGGGTGGCCATGCCCGGGTGCCCGCGCCCCTTCCTGGCGCCGCTGGGCAGCACCGGCCGCCTGGGCACGGCGGACAGCTGCGTGCGCCTGAACAATCCGCGCATCGTCAACAACGTGGCGGTGCCGGGCGCCCGCGTCCGCGACCTGTTCACCTTCCCCACCGGCAGCCTGGCGTCGCTCAACACGCTGCTGATGGGGCCGCGCACGCAGGTGCGGGCCATGATCGAGGCGCGCCCCACCTTCGTCTCGCTGTGGGTCGGCAACAACGACGCGCTCGAGGCGTCGGTGGGCGGCATTCTGGGCCCGCGCGCCGCGGGGGCCGACAGCTCGCTCACGCCGCTGGCCACCTTCCAGAGCCGGCTGAACACGGTGGTGGACTCCATCAAGTTCGCCAACCCGCAGGGCGTGCTGCTGGTGGGCGTGGTGAACGCCGTCGCCGCCGCCCCCATCCTGCAGCCGGGCGCGTACTTCTTCCTGGCGCGCGACGTCGCCACGAACCGGTTCCAGGGCAAGCTGGTGAACGCCAACTGCTCGCCGGTCACGGCGCTGGGCACGCCCAACCCGCTGGCGGCGAACATGGTGTCGTTCCAGATCGTGGGCGACGCCAACTTCCCCGAGATCAACTGCGACCCGGCGGCCTATCCGGCGGCCGACCCGCGGCGCGGCGCCTACCTGCTGGACCAGGCGGAGATCGTGCTCGTGAGCCAGCGGGTGGCGCAGTACAACGCGGCCATCCAGGCGGTGGCCACGGCCAACAACTGGGTGTACGTGGACCCGAACCTGATCTTTCAGCCGTTCCTGACGGAGAAGGACGCCGCCGGCCGCTACCCGCGCGTCCGCAAGTGCCAGGACCTGCCCGCCGCCACCAACGCGGCGCAGTTCCAGGCGGCGGTGCTCAACTCGTGCCCCGTCACGGGCCCCACGCAGGCGGCCAACTTCTTCGGGTCGCTGATGTCGTTCGACGGCGTGCACCCGTCCACCGAAGCGCACCGCATCCTGGCCGGCCGCTTCGCCGACCGCATCAACACGCGCTACGGCACCACCCTTTCCACCGCCACCACCTGATCGGTTCGGGCGGCTGACGGACGGCGCGGCGGGGCGGCTCCACACCGGGGCCGCCCCGCTCTCCTTTTTCGTCCAGCCCACCAGAGGAATTTCTCACGCAGAGTCAGCGGAGTCAGCGGAGTTAGGCTTCCGTGCGTGCTTCCAATCCCCTGCCACCCTCCACGCTGCTGCGATGGATGGACGGTGTCACTCACCTTCGGCCGGCTCGAACGAACTCCGCTAACTCCGCTAACTCTGTGTGAGGCCCCATCTCGTGATGTCCGCCGGTGGCACCGCACCCTCCGAAGCGTTACCTTCGGGGCGGCTGGATGGATGAAGATCGAGCGGCTGTCCGAGACGAAGAGGCACATGGCATTATCCCGCAGCTCCTCGTGGAAGGAGCACCGGCTGGCGAACCGGCTGGAGTGCGACGGCACCGAGTACAGCGTGGACATGGTGGCGCGAAAGGCCACCGGCGTGGAGGGGTGGAAGGTGACGCTGGTGTACCTGCCGCGCGGAGACGGATCGGAGATCAAGGTGGACCTGCCCAACGCGGCCTCCACCGCCGAGGTGCGCCGCCTGGTGACGGAGCTGGAAGGCGCGGACGAGCGCCTTCGCGAGCTGTGCCGGCAGGGCGGCGCCGGCGGCTGACCCGCCGCGCCCCCGCCGCCCACGCACAGGCCGCCCCGGGCACCGCCCCGCGGCGGCCTGTGTCGCACGGCGTGAACGGAAGATGAGGGACGGATCCATGAGCGATACGACGACGGCGGCGCAGAGCGCGCTGCGGCCGCTGCTGGAGCAGGCGGGCGCGGCCTTTGGCCAGGTGGCGGGGCGCGAGGTGGCGCGCCACTTTGGCGAAAGCGCGGCCGAATACGGCGCCATCCGCCGGTCGGCCGGCGTGGCGGAGCGCGCGGACCGGGCGCGCGTTCGCCTGTGGGGCAAGGACCCCGCGCGGATGATGCACGGCCTGATCACCAACGAGCTGCTGAAGACCGAGCCGGGGCAGGGCGTCTACGCGGCCATGCTCACCGCCAAGGGGCGGATGATCGCGGACGTGCGCGTCTTTCGCCGCGCGGACGGCGAGGTGCTGGTGGACGTGGCCCGCGAGGCGCTGGAGGGCACGCGCGAGCACCTGAAGAAGATGGTGCCGCCCCTGTTCGCCCGCTGGGTCGACGCGACGGAGGAGGTCGCGGAGATCGGCGTATACGGCCCCCGCGCGCGCGCGCTTCTGTCCGGCGTGCTGGGGACGGAGGTTCCCGCGCTGGCGGAGGACGCCTTCGTGGAGCCGGACTTCGGCGGGGCGCGGGTGCTGGTGGCGGCCACGCGCGAGGCGGGGGGCGAGGAGGGGTTCGACGTCTTTCTCCCCGCGGATCGCGCGGCGGAGCTGTGGACGGCGCTGCGGGACGCCGGCGCGCGGCCCGTGGGCTTCGGCGTGCTGGAGACGCTGCGCATCGAGGCCGGGCGGCCGCGCTACGGAAGCGAGCTGACGGAGGAGACGATCCCGACGGAGGCGTACGAGGCGTCCGGGCTGATGCAGCGCGCCGTCTCGTTCCACAAGGGGTGCTACACGGGGCAGGAGGTGATCGTCCGCATTGCCCACCGCGGCCACGTGAACCGCCACCTGCGCGGCCTGCTGCTGGGCGACGCCCCCGCGCCCGCCGCGCGCGCGCCGCTGGTGAACCCCGAGACGGGCAGGGAGGTCGGGTGGACGGCGAGCGCCGCGTTCAGCCCGCTGCTGGGGCAGACGGTGGCGATGGGATACGTGCGGCGCGAGATCGGGCCGGGCGGCGAGGTGCGGATCGGCGCGGCGGACGGGCCGGCCGCGCGCGTGGTGGAGCTGCCGTTCGCGCCGGGCGATGCGGGAGAGTAGCCGCGTCGCCCTCAAGGAGTGGGCGGTGGCCGACGAGGCGCTGGCCACGGGGCAGATCGCGCTCCTCATCCGCAAGGGCGGCATCCACGAGCGGCAGGGCGGCTTTGGCGTGGAGCACCGCGAGTTCTGGATCTTTCCCACCGGCTGGCACCAGAACCCCGCGGACCTCGCCGGGCACCTGCACCCCCTGCTGGACGCCCTGGCCCCGCCGCCGCGCGGGAGCATTCCGTTCCGCGTCTACGCCGTGGTGGACGACGTCTTCCGCATCGAGAACCCCGACGTGCTGGACCGGCTGGACGGGATGCACCCGCTCGCGCCGCCCGCCGCGCACGCCCGCTTTGCCTACCGCGACCGCCCGTTCGTCCACGCGCTCGTCGTGCGCGCCCATCGCCTGCCGGAGCCCGTCAGCATCCCCGACACCCTGCGCTACGAGGGATGCGTGTCGTGGGTGGAGCTGGACGAGCCCATCCCCACCACCGGCCTCGCTCCCGTCCTCTCCGACGAGGACTTCGCCACCGTAAAGGGCGAGATCGTCCGCCGCCTCCTGAAAAGATGAGGGGTACAGAGGAACAGACAACAGCCAGAGGAACAAAGGAAACCGGGGTTCGTCTCTGTTCCTCTGGCTGTTGTCTGTTCCTCTGTACCCAATGCTTTTCCGGATCTGGTATCAGGTAGTGCGGAGATTTTCTGGCGATCCGCATCCCTCCCCCAAAATGCGGATGGCCCTTTGCCGCATTCGAACCGCGGCAGCAGAGGAAACGGCACGAGAAAACTCCGCTGACTCCGCTAACTCTGCGTGAGGCCGATTTCGTTTGCGGACTCAGCGTCACTCTCCGATCACGCCATTCTGGACACCTCCCGCGCTGCCGCGCATACTGCGTGTGGAGCGCGGCGCGCACCTCCGGCCCACTCCACCCCCTTTCCGGGCCCGCCCGACCGCCGGCTCTCCTCCGGCCGCGCAGGCCCACCATCCCCCCGGGCGCGGAGGATACCCTCATGTGGGACGTCTTCATCTCACACGCCAGCGAGGACAAGGAGACCGTCGCGCGGCCCCTCACCAGGCGGCTGATGGACGCGGGCGTGCAGGTGTGGCTCGACGCGCACACCCTTACGCTGGGCGACTCGCTGCGCGGCAAGATCGACGAGGGGCTGGCCGGGTCGCGCTACGGCGTCCTGGTGCTGAGCCCCAGCTTCTTCGCCAAGCAGTGGACGCGGCAGGAGCTGGACGGCCTGCTGGCGCGCGAGGAGGCGCAGGGCAAGGTAGTGCTCCCCGTGTGGCACCAGGTGACCCAGGCGGACGTGGCCCTTCGCAGCCCGATCCTGGCAAGCCGCCTTGCCGTCTCGACCGCCGACGGGCTGGACCGCGTGGTGGGGGAGGTGCTGCGCGTGGTTCGTCCGGAGATGCCGGCGCAGGCGCCGCCGCGGGTGGACGACCTTTTCAGCCATGACGCGTACGTCTCCATGACCGCCGCGGACCGGCTGCCGGCGGACGACGACGCCGTGGTGGAGCAGGTGGTGGAGCGCATCCACGGCCTGAACACCGTCACCATCCTCGCCGTGCGGACGTTCCTGGCCCGCGCGCCGGCCCTTTCCGCGCCGCGGCTGGTAGCACGGCTGCGCACCGCGCGCGGCGACTGGCACGGGGCCGTGCTGGTGCCCAACTGCATGCATCCCGCGCACAGGCCGCTGGTGGAAAATGAGCTGGCGGAGGTCGCGCTCCAGGGTGGGGAGCCGGACGTGGTGCGGCTGGCCACCGAGGCGCTGGGATTCGTGGGCGCCGAGGGATGGGGATTTTCGTTGCTGGAGCGGCTGGAGAAGGCGGGAGAGTACATGTACGACAAGATCGAGTCGTACGTAACGCTGGCCGTCGCGCGCATGTTCGTGCTGAGCGAGCCCACGCCCGGCTGGTACGTGGTGTACCAGAACACGCTGGAGCGGCTGCTGGACCACGTCGCTCGCGCGGCGCGCGGCGCGGCGGCGCACGGCTGGCGGTCCATTCTCAAGGGCGAGCTGTACGACGTGCTCTCGCTGGCGCCACCCGATCGGGCGGACCTTCTGATGGACCGCTGGATCCCGTCGGACCACCCGGACCTGCGGGGGCTGGCGGCGCGCGCCCTGGGAAACATGCGGCTGGAGCGCACCGCGCCCGCCCTGGTGCAGCTGCTGGAGGACGACGAGAGCTCCGTCCGCCACCAGGCCGCGATGGCGCTGGGCGGGATCGGCGGTGAGGTGGCCGTAGAGGCGCTTGCCTCCAGGATGCACGATCCGCAGGACGGCGGCAGCGCACGGCTCGCGCTCTCCGCCGCGCTTCAGACAGTGGGGGACGTGGACTGGCTGGCCGAGCTGGGGGAGGCGCTGCTCGCCTCCGAGACCAGCGAGAAGTGCTGGGTCTACCGGGCCATGGGGCTCAGCCGGGACGTGCGCTTCGTCCCGCGGCTGCGGCAGGGGCTGCTGGATCGCGAGCTTACCGTCCGGGCGATGTCGGCGCTCGCGCTGGCCCGCGTGGCCGGCGGCGCGGAGCGGCTGCGGCTGGAGCGCGCGCACCGTGAGGCCGGCTCGCCGATGGAGCAGGTCTTCTCCGCGGTGGCCCTGGTCGTGGCGGGCGGCCACCGCCCCGACGAGGCCCTGCTCCGCGGGCTGCGTGAAGCACTCGCCATCGAGTCGTACATGTACAAGCGGATGGGCACGGACGACGTCGTCACGGAGCTGCGCGCCTGCGACTCGCCCGAGGCGCGCTCCATCGCGGCGTGCTGGCAGCGCGTGTACGAGACGCGCCCGGCGTATTGAGCTGACCCGGCCCGGGCTGTTTCATCGGCCCCGGCCGGTGCGCCGTGGCTACATCCGCGCCTGTGCCATCTTCGCCAGCCGCGCGGTGACGCGGCGGGGGAGAAAGCGGGTGCCCGCCGCCATCACCCGGTTCACCGCGCCGGTGACGATGGACGACCTGCCGGCGCGCATGGCGTTGTATCCCGCCTCCGCCACCTCCGCGGCCGTCATCACGTGGCCGCCGGCGAACAGGCGCGAGTCCTCCATGTTGGCCACGGCCTGGAACTCCGTGCGCGTGGCGCCGGGGCAGAGCGCCGTCGCCGTGACGCCGGTGCCCGCCAGCTCCACCGACAGCGCCTCGGAAAAGCTGAGCACGTACGCCTTGCTGGCGTAGTAGACGGCCATCAGCGGCCCCGGCTGGAACGCGGCCGTGGACGCTACGTTCATCAGGTAGCCGCGCCCGCGCCCCACCATCGCGGGAAGGAACAGCTTGGAGAGATGGGTGAGCGCGACGACGTTCACCTGCAGCATCTCCAGCTCGCGTGACAGCTCCGTCGGCGCCTCGCCGCCCGTTTCGACGAACGAGCCCATCAGTCCGAAGCCGGCGTTGTTCACCAGCGCATCCACCTCGATGCCGAGCGCCCGAACCGCGTCGTGGATGGCCTGCGGCGCCGCGGGGTCCGTCAGGTCCGCGGGGATGGCGTGGTAGCGGATGCCGTGCGCGTCCGCCAGCTGGCGCCCCACCTTCTCCAGCCCCTCGCGGCTGCGCGCCACCAGCACCAGGTCCCATCCGTCGCGCGCGAACAGCCTGGCCAGCTCCGCCCCGATGCCGCCGGAGCCGCCCGTGATGAGCGCCGCGCGCCTGCCGGTCCCCTCTGCCGCTGCCGCCATCCATTCCTCCGGTTCGGTTGATTGATTCCGGTCGATGCTCACGAATCCTCCCGCTCCTCCGCCGCCGTCCGCATCCCCCCCAGCAGCGTGGCGAGGAGAAAGCGCAGGTCCTCCTCGAAGTCCACGCGTGCCGGCGCCAGCTCCGGCGTCTCCATCACCCGTCGGATGACGGGGCTGGGCTCCGCCAGCTGCCACACGCCGATCACCAGCGCGTGCAGGTGCACCAGAAGGCGCGCGCCCTCGCCCGCACGCAGGAAAGGCAGCCGCGCCTCCAGCCGGTGGCCGGTGACGTCCGCGCGGCGCATCACCTGCCGCTTGAACCGCAGCGCCGCGTCGTACTCCACGTTGTGCTCCACGATGGTGGGGAGGATGCTCAGCAGCCGTGCCACGGACTCGCGCCCGCGGATGGAGCGCACGATCAGCCCGGCCGCATCCTCCGGTGTCCACTCGCTGCCGCCTTCGTCCAGCCGCGCGTCCATCACGTCGAACCACGCGTCGAAGCCGCTTTCCAGCAGCGCCAGGAACAGCGCCTCCTTGGTGCGGAAGTACAGGTAGAGCGTCCCCTTAGCGAGGCCCGCCTGCTTCGCCAGCGCGTCCATGGTGAACGCCGCGAACGAGGGAGCGCGCGTGTACATCCTCCACGCGGTGGTGAGGATGGCTTTCCGCCGCTCCTGCTTGTCCTCGTCGCTTCGTGCCCTGCGCATCGATATTCCGCATGGTTAATGACTCTCGGTCATATTATAGATGAACAATAGTCAGTAATCAAGAAGCACTGTGCGGACGACCCGCAGGAGCGGATGGATCCGCCCGCAACAAAAAGCGGAAAACTCTGCAAGCGTGCACGGGGCTTCAACTGCATAGGACGAAAAACAGGGGAGAGTGCCGCGACACCCTCCCCTCTTCGTTACGCCGCCAGACGCATCCCGCTTTCCATCGCCTGGAGGCGCGCGACGCGCTCCTCGGTGGGCGGGTGGGTGCTGAACAGCTTGCCGATGCTGCCGCCGTGCGCGGCCAGCGGGTTCACCTGCGCCAGCGGCGCGGCGGCGGGGCTCACGTGCATGGGCACCGCGCGGGCGCCGGCTTCCAGGCGCCGCAGCGCGTTGGCCAGGCCGATGGGGCGGCCGCTGATCTGCGCGCCCACGGCGTCGGCCTTGAACTCGCGCTGCCGGCTGATGGCCATCTGGATGATCATCGCCGCGATCGGCGCCAGGATGGCCATGCCGATGAGCGCGAACGGGTTGTCGTCCTCGTCGCCGCCGCCGAAGAACAGGCCGAAGTTGGCCAGGTTGCTGATGGCGCCGGCCAGCGTGGCCGTAACCGTCTGCAGCAGCATGTCGCGGTTCTTGATGTGCGCCAGCTCATGCGCGATCACCCCCTCCAGCTCGTCGCGCGGCACCAGCTCCAGCAGCCCCTGCGTCACGCAGACGACCGCGTTCTCGTAGTTTCGCCCCGTCGCAAACGCGTTGGGCTGCGCGTGCGGGGCGATGGCCAGCGTGGGCATCGGCAGCCCGGCGCGCTGGCGCAGGCGGTCCACCATGTCGTACAGCTCCGGCGCCTGCTCGCGCGTAAGGATCTGCGCGCGGTACATCTTCAGCACCATCTTCGCCGAGGCCCAGTACATCACCACGTTCATCAGCGCGGCAAAGACCAGGGCCATGATCATCCCGCCCTGCCCGCCGATCAGTCCGCCGACCGCGCCGAACAGCGCGGTCATCCCGGCCATCAGCGCGAAGACCTTGATGTTGCTCATCTCTCCCCTCCTCCTCTGTCTCCTTCAGTGTTCCCCGTCCCGCGGACCACGCGCGCGCACCCGCTCCTCCGCCGGCACGCCGCAGATGAAGCGGCGCAGCGCGGCCGGAAGCTGCACGATGGGAAGCCAGGCGTACCGTCCGTCGGAGCCGCGCTCGTACAGCCGCATCGTGCCGGCGGACTCACGGAGGGCCAGCAGGTGGCCGTGGCGCAGCGCCATTTGCGTGAGCCGCGACATGCCGGCCGCGACCGCCGTAAGCACCGCCAGGATAAACAGGTACGTCATCCGCCGTCCTCCCGTGAGAGTCCCTTCCGCGCGGGGCAGGGGCACGCAAAAAGGCGAGACCCTGCAGCGCGCGCACGCGTCCGCAGTGGTCTCGCCCCGGTATTTCCTCCGGCCGCCGGGGGCGTAAGCCCCGTCATGACGGCTGGCCGGTCCGGCAGTGGCCCAGGGCATCGCTGCCCCGTCCGCGCCGGCGGGCTACTCCCCACACGCAATCAATATCTCGCAAACCCCGTTCCGCTTCAAGAGGGTTGGATGAACATTGGATTAACTGCGTAACCATTCATCCTGCAACAAAATAGCTCTCACGAAAGACGTGACTTCCCGAGGGAGGCGCCGCATCGCCGCGGCGTGATCGAGGACCCCGCGCGCCGACCGAAGGATCTCGTCGGCAGAACCGGGGGGCTGGCGTCACGCCGTGAATCCAGCCCCGCGGCCGCCGAGAGGAGGTCCTTCGGTCGCGCGCGGGGTGCAGTGCCGGTAGGCAGGCCCTGGGGTGGCGCTCCTCAGGAAGCCAATGGTGGATCAGGGTTTATCGAGGCCTCAGAAGGTCCAGGATGATGGGGGTGATGCTCAGCTGATCGACGCGCGGGCCGGCGGCGCGCTGAACGCGGGCGCGGATGGCGGCGCCGGACGTGGCGGCCTGCACCACCAGGAGCGGGATCTCGCTGTCCTGGCGCGTGGGGCTGCCGTGCCAGGAGTGGTAGCGGCTGGAAAAGTAGTAGCGCTGCTGGATCGGCAGCTCCGTCCCCGTGCGCGCCAGCAGCAGCACGTCGCCCGCACGGTGGCCGTACGGCCCGGCGCCCAGGCCCAGCAGGCGGCGCTCCAGGTCCAGCAGCTCGGGGCGTGGATGCGCGGCCAGGTACTCGGCGACGGGCACCAGCCGCTCCCCGTCCCACACCTGGAACGGAAGCGCGTCCTGTCCCGGCGGCACCGGCGCCCGCGCGAAGACCAGGTCGATGGCGCCGCGCAGCGCGGGGACGCCGGCGCCGGTGCGCGACGCCTCGAAGAACGCGCGGGCCACCGGCAGCACGTCTTCCTCCAGCCGCGGCGCGCGGTTCCAGTCGCAGCGGGCGCCGAGGCGCGCGCAGGTGGAGCGGTCGGCCAGGTAGACGTACGCGAACGCGCCCTGGTAGGCCACGGCGGCCTGAAAGTCCTGCTCCTCCGCGTCCAGCTGGATGCGGAAGGGGCGCACGCGAAAGCCGGCCTGCCGCAGCAGCGCCGGCGGCTCGTCGTCCCCCTCCGTCCCCAGCGCGTGCAGGTCGTCCGGAAGCACGGGGGTGTGGCCGTGATCCGCCACGAACACGATCCACGTCCCCTCCAGCGCGCCGGCCGTGCGGTACGCGTCCAGCACCTCGCCCACCGCGGGGTCGATCACCTCGCGCAGGTAGCGCATCTGGTCGTGCAGCGGGTTGGCGGCAACGTGGGTGTACAGGTCCACGCCGGGAAAGTAGACCGTCTGCAGGTCCGCCACGCCGTGCCGCTCGATGCTCTTGACCAGGCTCTCCACCGCCTGGTCGTCCAGCTCCTCGTACACCTCCTGGCTCACCGTCTCGTCGTCCACCGCGCCCTCCGCCGCCGCGGTGACCATCCGCGCGTACGTGGACGGCATGGGCACGGTGAGCAGGTCCGCGCCGCGGTGGTACGCCTGCAGCGACACGTACGACCGCACGCCGGCCCGCTCGTACACGGTGGGCGCGCGCATCACCCGGCCCATCAGCTGGTCGCTGTAGACCTCCAGCGCGTGCTCGTGCTGCGTCACCGTGACGGGCGCGGGGGCGTAGAAGCGCATCTCCTCGCGCGCGAACCACTCGTTGCCGGGGATGCCGTGGCGCGCGGCGGGCTGGCCCGTGAAGACGGACGCCCACGCGGCGTAGGTGGTGGAGGGGAGGATGCTCAGGACGCCCGGCGCCGACCAGCCGTGCTCGTACAGCCGCGGCTCCGTCTCGCGCCCCAGCAGCGCGGCCACCCGCCGCATCCCGCCGGAGGCGACCGCCCGCCGCAGCTCGCCGTCGCCCACGCCGTCCAGCGCAAATACGATCACGCGCGGGGCGCCGCGCGCCGGGCGGACGGACTCGCCCAGGACCTTCTCGCCGCCCTCTCCCATCAGCTCGGCGATCTCTTCCGGCGCGTTTCCCTTCCACGCCAGGTAGCCCACGGCCGCGGCGATCAGCGCGGCGACGGCGAGCGCGAAGACGAGGAGGCGGCGGAGGAGCGGGCGCGGGGGGGCGGCGGCGTCTGTGGCCATGGGACGGGCTTTCGGCGGGGGATGCGGAAGCGGGCCCGCGGGATGGATCCCGCGGG
>DASUVG010000254.1:0-2962 GCA_036379135.1 Longimicrobium sp. | reverse complement strand
GCGGGCCTGCAGCGGCGTGCCGCTCTCCAGGTACTCGCCCAGCCCCAGCTTGCGCTCGATGGCGATGATCGCGCCGATCTTGCCGCGCGACATCTCCTCCACCGCCTGCACCACCTCTTCCGCCACCGCCGTCTGCTCCAGGCGGGAGAAGAAGCGCAGCAGCCGGTTCTGCCCCAGCTGCGCCAGCGCGCTGCGCAGCTCGGGCTGAAAGACGACCAGCGCCGCGATCACGCCGAACTGGAACACCGTCTCCAGCAGGTACTCCACCAGCGACAGGTCCAGCACTCGCGCGCCCGCGTAGATCGCCACGACGACGAAGAGGCCCAGCAGCATCTGGATCGCCCGCGTCCCCGCCAGCACCAGCAGTACGCGGTAGATGACGGCCGCGACGATCAGGATCTCGACCAGGTCCTTCCAGTCCGGCGCCAGGAACCCGAAGCGCTCCACCAGCCCGTTCACGGCGCCCTCGCCGGCGTGCGGAGGATGGCCCAGGCCACGTCCAGCGCCTGCCGCGCCGCGCGTACGTCGTGCACGCGGAACAGCCGGGCCCCGCGCGCCAGCCCCGCCACGCACGCGCCCACGGTCCCCGCGTCGCGCGCCTCCGCCGGAACGCCGCCCAGCAGCGCGCCGATGAACGACTTGCGCGACGGCCCCAGCAGCAGCGGCCGCCCCAGGCGCGCCTGGATGCGGTCCAGCGACGCGATCAGCGCCAGGTTCTGCTCCGCCGTCTTGGCGAAGCCGATCCCCGGGTCCAGCACCACCCGCTCCCGCGCGATCCCCGCCGCGTCCGCGCGCGTCAGGGACGCCGCCAGCTCCGCCGCCACGTCGTCCACCACGTCCTCGTAGTCCGTCAGCCGCTGCATGGTCTGCGGCGTGCCGCGCATGTGCATCAGCACCAGCCCCGCGCCGGAGAGCGCCACCGCGTCCGCCATCTCCGCGTCCCCCAGTCCGGAGATGTCGTTGATGGCGTCCGCCCCCGCCGCCAGCGCCTCGCGCGCCACCGCCGCCTTGCGCGTGTCGACGGAGACCGGCAGCTCCAGCGCCCCGCGGATGGCCCGCACCACCGGCACCACCCGCGCCGCCTCCTCGTCCGCCGAGACCGCCGGCGCGCCGGGCCGCGTGGACTCGCCCCCCACGTCCACCAGGTCCGCCCCCTCCTCCGCCATCCGCCGCGCCTGGCGGACCGCGTCCGCCGGATCGAAGAACCGCCCCCCGTCGCTGAAGCTGTCGGGCGTCACGTTCAGGATGCCCATCACGACCGGGCGGTCCAGCGACAGCGCGCCACGGCGGAGCTCCCAGCGCCCGGTCGCGAGTGCCCAGTGCCCAGGATCAAGTGTCAAGGAACCGAAGCGCGACTCCGCCGCACTCGGCTCCTCCTTGACACTGGGCACTTGAACCTGGGCACTCGTCGTCTCCATACCCGCGAACCTATCGAAAGCAAAAGCGCGAAGGCAAGCCATCGCTCACCCTCGCGCCCCGCATCCACCGAAGTCCCCGTACTTTCGTACTTCGTACTCTCGTACCGCCCTTACGCCAGCCGCGGCTTCAGCTCCGGCGTGGGCGGCTTCACCCGCTCGGGGGCGGGCGTCGTGAGCTCCTCCATGGCCGGCGGCCCGATCTCCAGCGGCTTGATGGGCGGCAGCGCCTTGCCCGCCATCAGCAGGTCCACCTCTTCGCGCGACAGCGTCTCGCGCTCCAGCAGGTTGGTGGCGACCGCGTGCAGCAGCTGCTCCTGCTCGCGCAGGGTGTTGCGGGCCCGCTGCAGCGCCTCCGTCAGCACCCGCGTCACCTCGCTGTCCACCAGCTCCGCCGTCTTTTCCGACACCTCGCGGCGGTGGCCCAGGTCGCGCCCCAGGAACACCTCCTGCTCGCTCTCCGCGATGGCCACGGGGCCCACGGCGTCGGAAAGGCCCCACTGCGTCACGTAGCGGCGCGCCAGGCTGGTGGCCTGCGAGATGTCGCTGCTGGCGCCCGTCGTCACCCGGTCGCGGCCGAAGACCAGCTCCTCCGCCGCGCGGCCGCCGTACGTCATCACCAGCTTGGCCTCCACCTGCTGCCGGGTGATGGAGACGCGGTCGTCCTCGGGAAGGGTGAACGCCAGCCCCAGCGCCCGCCCGCGGGGAACGATGGTCACCTTGTGCAGCGGATCGTTCCCCGGCACCGTCATCGCGCAGACGGCGTGGCCGGCCTCGTGGTACGCCGTCAGCCGGCGCTCCTCGTCCTTCATCACGAACGAGCGGCGCTCGGCGCCCAGCATCACCTTGTCCTTGGCCTCCTCGAGGTCGGTCATGTAGACCTTGTCGCGGCCCCGGCGGGCGGCCAGCAGCGCCGCCTCGTTCACCAGGTTGGCCAGGTCGGCGCCGCACATTCCCGGGGTGCCGCGGGCCAGCACCGTCAGCTTTACGTCGTCGGCCAGCGGGATCTTCTTGGTGTGCACCTTGAGGATCCCCTCGCGGCCGCGCAGGTCGGGCGCGTCCACCACGATCTGCCGGTCGAAGCGGCCGGGGCGCAGCAGCGCCGGGTCCAGCACGTCGGGACGGTTGGTGGCGGCGATCAGGATGACCCCGTCGTTCCCCTCGAAGCCGTCCATCTCCACCAGGAGCTGGTTGAGCGTCTGCTCGCGCTCGTCGTGCCCGCCGCCCAGCCCGGCGCCGCGGTGGCGGCCCACCGCGTCGATCTCGTCGATGAAGATGATGCAGGGCGCGTGGCTCTTGCCCTGCTCGAACAGGTCGCGCACGCGGCTGGCGCCCACGCCCACGAACATCTCCACGAAGTCCGAGCCCGACATGCTGAAGAACGGCCGCCCCGCCTCGCCCGCCACGGCGCGCGCCAGCAGCGTCTTGCCGGTGCCCGGCGGTCCGACCAGGAGCGCGCCCTTGGGGATGCGCCCGCCCAGCCGGCCGAACTTCTTGGGGTCCTTGAGGAACTCCACGATCTCCTGCAGCTCGGCCTTGGCCTCTTC
>DASUVG010000253.1:0-27685 GCA_036379135.1 Longimicrobium sp. | reverse complement strand
TCTCGGACCTGTACTACGCGCCCATCGACGGCGCCGACGAGCGGCTGGAGGAGACGCGCGCCGGCCGCCGCGCGGTGCGGTAATCCCGGATCCGGCAACGGAGTCCAAGGCTTCCTGAGGGAGGCGCCGCGCTGAACCTTGCCCTGACCGGGAACCCGGCGCGCCGACCGAAGGACCTCTCCAGCAGCACGACGGGGCCGGTTCCGCGTTCTGATCCGGCCCATGCGCAGCCGAGAGGAGGTCCTTCGGTCGCGCGCAATCTGTCGTGTGACTTCTGGTTGCACGTGGTGCGCTCCCTCAGGAAGTCACATTCTTTTCCCAGATTTGGTATCACGGGGTGACGCTCCGGCTGGACGGCTGAAAAGCAGAGAAGCCTTCCGCGCGAAACGGAAGGCTTCTTCTTCTTTTCCCATGCAGTGGCCTGGTCGTCGAGGGCTCCCGGCAAGGCTTTCGAACCATGCCGTCAGCGCGGCGATGCGCCTAGAAGATCGCCTGGGCCACGCGCGCCACCCAGGCCACCGCGGCGAACGCGGACGGCAGCAGGGTAAGCCCCACCGAGAAGATCAGCCCTTCCCGGAACATGAGCGGCCCCATGTCTGGCGTCTGCCGACCCCAGAGCTTGCGGGCGGTCTGCTCGACGATCCATCCGAGCGAATAGCAGACGTTCGCGGCGATTCCCCACACGACGGCGCCGCCGGCCAGAAAGGCCAGCGGGGGCGGCTCCGGGAACGGGGGAAGCGTGAAGAAGAAGGCCACGCTGGTGAGGGTGAACAGCCCCGCGCCGCCGACGGCCTTGTTGTACGTGATCCGCTTCGACTCCCACCAGGCAAGGCTCGAGAGCGCCGTCCGCCGCCGATCCGGGAGCGGATACAGAACTTCCGCAAGCTGCCCCACGATGCACCTCCTCCGTTGAAAATGCTCCACCGACTTCGAGAAGGATCGGACACTTCCGTCCCGCTGCGAAGTACTTTACAACGCAAAGAACGTGCGCGCAAGCCCCTCGATCGATGGATGAAAACACGAAGGGTGCGGAGAGCCCACTGCTCTCCGCGCCCTTCGCGTATCCGTCGACCGGCTGACGTCACAGCGCATCCGCGACCTCGGTCCCGAAGAACTGGACCACGTACTTGCGCTGCAGCGGGGTAAGCCGCCGCACCGACCACTCCAGGTGCACGAAATGCGGCTCCGCCGGCACCACCCGCAGCGTCATTCCCGCCTCCCGCGGAAGGCGGTCCGCCTTGCGGTTGTTGCAGGTGCTGCACGCCGTCACGCAGTTCTCCCACGTGTTGGCCTCGCCGCGCCGCGCGAACCGGCTCTGCGGCAGCACGTGGTCGCGGGTAAGGAACTCGCGGCTGCGCAGCGCGTCGCGGTGCCGTCCGCAGTACGCGCAGGTGTAGCCGTCGCGCGCGAACAGGATGGTGTTGGTGACGCCCCGGCGCATGCGGCGCGGCACGTAGACGTACCGCACCAGCCGGATCACCGCCGGAAGCGGCATCTCGCGCCCCGCGGAGCGGATCACGCGGGTGCCGTGCGCCTCCACCAGCTCGGCGCGGCCGTCCAGCACCAGGCGCACGGCGCGCTGCACCGGCAGGATCACCAGCGGCTCGTACGAGGCGTTCAGCGTAAGGCACCCGCTGCGCGGCGGGAGGGGAATGGTCATGGGTTGCATGGCGGCAGCTCTCCGTTTCTTCCTCCTGAAAGGGTGGTCGCGCGCTCCGGTGCGGAGCCGCGCGGGTATTCGGGCCGGGTCCAGGAACGTGTTCGATAGGGGAAGCTGGATTCGAACCAGCGATCTCCTGCTTCCGACGCAGGCGGGGTAGGCCGGGCTCCCCCATTCCCCTGAGGGAAAAGTGCGTGAGTGCGTGAGTGCGTGAGTGGCGGATGCCTCGGCGCGCACCTGGACCATCACCCGTCGTTGCCGTTCTCCCCCTCTCCCCGGCATCTCCCCGCGCAGTTTGCGGGGGCGGGGGGGGACCGCCGGACGCGGCGCGATCCATCCAGCAGCCAGAACGAGAGCGGCGGGATTCGAACCCGCGACCTCCGGAGAGACAGTCCGGCGCTATAACCCTCTAAGCTACGCCCCCACAACACGAGCGATCATCACACGATCCTCCATCCAGAGCGGGGGGCGGGATTCGAACCCGCGAAGGCTTTCGCCACCGGTTCTGCAGACCGGCCCCTTCGGCCGCTCGGGAACTCCCGCTTCACCATCAGCACGCCCGGAGGGATTCGAACCCCCGACCACCAGGTTTGGAATCTGGCGCTCTTCCGGCTGAGCTACAGGCGCATTCACCTCCTTGCAGTGCGTCCGGAGGGACTCGAACCCCCAGCCTCCGGATTCGTAATCCGGTGCTCTATCCGGTTGAGCTACGGCCGCGCACCTCCATCACCCTCTCCCAAGCGCCTGGAGGGATTCGAACCCTCGGCCTCCGGACTGGCGGTCCGGCGCTCTTCCATCTGAGCTACAGGCACACATCGTCCTGAACGGGCGTGCCACGACTCGATTCGCGGTCTCTCGCCCAGGTGCCCGGAGGGGATCGAACCCTCGGCCTCCGGAGTGGAAGTCCGGCGCTCTGGTCCAGCTGAGCTACGGGCACATCGGCTCACCTCCTTCGTACGATCTTTCTGCGCAGCCGCGGGGGCCCCGCGCGGGGCCTGAAGACGCACGGCACCGGGAGTCGCGTTCGCCTGGCCGGGCGTTCCGTGCCCCGGCGGGTCCCCACGCGGACTGCGCTGTTCCTTGACCCAGACCCGAGTTTTTCAAACAGTCCTGCGCACGACGAGAAAGGCGCCCTGCCTCACCCGCTGGATCGGGGAGGCAGGGCGCCTTGCTGCCGGCGCCCGCGCCGGCCGGGGCCGCGAAAGCCCTACGCCGGAGCACCTCCCACGAAGTCTCCCAGATCCTTGCCGCCGATCCGCGAATCGCTCCACCAACCCGCCGCGCCGCCTTCCGCGCCCCGCCATCCGGCGAGACGGCTCGTCTCGGCGGCACACGGCAGCGCCACGCCTCGCATGCTCTGCGAGGGCGCCTGGGTGCGCGGCCGGGTGGCGAAGGTGTGCGCGTGCATCGTGTGCCTGGTGGATCCGTGTACGGCCCCGAAGGGCAGGGAAAACAAAAAAGGAGTCGCGATCCTCTGGTCTTCCTGCGAAGACCTGGCGGGCCCCGGACCTGTCGGTCTGGATGGCCTGCCGTGAGGGACGCGACTCCCGATGGCCGCCAGTCTAATCAGCCCCCCGCGTCCTTGTCAACCCCCTTCGCCGCGGAGTCGTCCCTCACGGTCGAGGCGTCCGTCCCGCCACGCGTCCTGCGCCGACATCAGTGGACGGGGGGGAAGAGAGCGGTCCCGTTCCACCGCAACCCTTCGGCGCGAATTGGAAGAGTTCCTTCCGAATCCGGCCCGGAACAGCCCGCCGCCGGTGTTGAAGGAACGAAGACGGAAAACGTTACCACCTTCCATTTCACCGCATGTCTGCTTGGGAACAGATGACGCAAGGTAAGGCCGGGGCGCGTGTTGCACGGCGCAAGGTTTGTATCGGGTGGGCACTTGAAGCTGTTGACAGAGTGAGTTTGGCAGATTACGATACCAATCGCTCAGCCAAAAACCATCCGAGCTCCTGCACCTCCGTCCCGCAATTCAGGGCTGATCCGTAGCCAGGCCAGGCAGGCACACAGCAAGCGCTCCTCCGTCGTGCCGTATTTGTCGGGTTTGTTAACAATATAGATCGCCGCACCGCAGGCACCTGCACCGCCCCGGACCGACCGCCGTGCAGGATTAGTTTGAAATTTTGACAAACGCAGCCCCCGGTCCCGCGGAGCCGCCCGAAAGGGCGTCCGCGCGCCGGTTTTCCGCCGACAGGCCCCGCGCCCGCCGCCCCCGCGGCGCCGCGCGGCCGGCGGTGGATTCACCGTACTGCCCCCGCCCGCCCGCGCACGCGCGCGACGGGGGTGATGTACCACTCCCCACCCAGTGAGGTCAGAGCTATGGCACTCGGTCGTCAGCTATTCCTCGCGCTCGTCGCCGGCCTCCTGGCGGTGCCCGGCCTGAGCGCGCAAAACACCGGCACCGTCGCGGGAAGGGTGGTTGAAGGCGCCACCCAGGAGCCGCTGGGCGGCGTGACGGTGAACGTGGCGGAGCGCCAGGCGGTCACGGGTGCCGACGGCCGCTTCTCCATCGGCGGCGTGCCGGCGGGAAGCCAGACCCTGCGCGCCTCGCGGATCGGCTTCGGGACGGTGACCCGGCAGGTGGCGGTGGCGGCCGGCCAGACGGCCACGGTCGACATTGCCCTGTCGGCGCAGGTGCTGCTGCTGGACGAGGTGGTGGCCATCGGCTACGGCACGCGCAGCGCGCGCGACGTGGCCGGCGCGGTGGAGGGGGTGACGGCCGAGGAGTTCAACACCGGCCGCATCGTGAGCCCCGAGCAGCTCATCCAGGGCAAGGTGGCCGGCGTGCAGGTGGTCACCAGCGGCGAGCCGGGGGGCGGCACCAGCCTGCGCATTCGCGGCGGCACGTCGGTGAACGCCAGCAGCGAGCCCCTGTTCGTGGTGGACGGCGTGCCCCTGCCGGCCGGCGGCGGGCTGTCGTCCGGCCGCAACCCCATGAACTTCATCAACCCCCAGGACATCGCCAGCGTCACGGTGCTCAAGGACGCCGCGTCCACGGCCATCTACGGCTCGCGCGGCGCCAACGGCGTGATCCTGATCGAGACCAAGAACGGCGCGGGGGCGGGGCCGTCGATCACCTACAGCACCTCGTTCTCCAACTCCACCGCGGTGGGCGAGGCCGACATGCTGTCGGCCGAGCAGCTGCGCGCGGCGGTGGCGCGGTTCGAGCCGGGCGAGGTGGGGCGGCTGGGCAGCGCCAGCACCGACTGGCGCTCGGCCGTGCTGCGCGACGCGTCGGGGCAGGAGCACCAGGCGGCGCTCAACGGCAGCGGGTCGAACATGAACTACCGCCTGTCGCTGGGCTACCTGGACCAGGAGGGCGTGCTGCGGGGCTCGGAGACGGAGCGCGTGTCGGCCGCGCTGAGCTACAACCACCAGCTGTTCGGCGACCGCCTGGGGATCCGCGCCAACCTGCGCGGCGCCCGCACGGACGACCGGTACACCCCCGGCGGCGTACTGGGCACCGCGCTGGCGTTCGATCCCACCCAGCCCATCTACACCCAGGACGGCGCGTACTTCGAGTTCACGCAGAACGAGGACGCCCCCAACAACCCGATCGCCGAGCTGGACCAGGTGTCGGAAGCGGGAACCACCTACCGCGCCATCGCCAACCTGGAGGCGCGCTACGAGCTCCCCTTCGTGGACGGGCTTTCGGGAACGCTGCGCGGCGGCTACGACGTGGGCGCCTCGGAGCGCCGCGGCTTCTGGCCGTCGGTGCTGCGGGCGCAGATCGAGGACCCGGCGCCGTGCGTGCGCGTGGAGACCGCGCCGCCGTGCCGCACCGGCACGGTGAACCGCTCCAACCCGCGCGAGACCACCGCCCTGATCGACGCGTTCGGCAACTACACCGGGCGCCTGGGCTTCATGGGGAGCGACGTGGACGCCACCGCCGGCTACACGTACGAGCAGCGCAACGGGGACTATCCCTTCCTGCAGGGGCGCGGCCTGCTGGTGGACGCGCTGGGCACCAGCGGCCTGGCCGACGCGCAGGTGATCAGCTCGTCGCTGAGCGTGCGCGAGACGCGGCTGGCCTCGTTCTTCGGCCGGGTGAACCTCACCATGGCCGACAAGTACCTGCTCACCCTGAGCGTGCGCCGCGACGGCAGCTCGCGCTTTGGCCCCGACAACCAGTGGGGCACCTTCCCCGCCGTGGCGCTGGGGTGGCGGATGTCGGAAGAGCCCTTCATGCAGGGGCTGGGGTGGCTGGACGACCTGAAGATCCGCGGCTCGTACGGCGTGAACGGCAACCAGGAGTTCCGCGACTACCTGTGGGTGGGCGCGTACAGCATCAGCGACGCGTACGCTCGCGCGCAGTTCGGCGACGAGTTCGTGACCACCATCCGCCCCCGCGCGGTGGACCCCACCATCAAGTGGGAGGAGACCACCTCGTTCAACGTGGGCTTCGACTACGCCATCTTCGGCCGCCTGTCGGGCGCGGTGGACTACTACGTCAAGGACACCGACGACCTGCTCTTCGAGGTCACGGTGCCGGCCGGCTCGTACGTCAGCAACCGCATCCTCACCAACATCGGCAGCGTGCGCAACCGGGGGCTGGAGCTCAGCCTGAACGCCGAGGTGCTGAACGGCGGCACGCTGGGCGGGCTTACCTGGGACGCCAACTTCAACGCGGCCACCAACACCAACCGGCTGCTGAGCATCAACGCGCTCAACCTGTCGGGCGCGCGCATCTTCACCGGCAGCATCCTGGGCGCGGTGGGCAACAACATCCAGGTGCTGCAGCCCGGGGCCCCCGTGAACTCGTTCCTGGTGTTCCGCCACAAGCGCGACGCCAGCGGCAGCCCCATCGTGTCGGACAACGACCTCGACATGTACGAGGACGTGAACAACGACAAGAAGATCGACGAGCTGGACCGGGTGGTGTACAAGAGCCCGGCGCCGCAGTGGACCCTGGGCCACAGCTCGCAGTTCGGCTACCGCAACCTGGACCTGGGCTTTACCATCCGCGCGCAGCTGGGCAACTACGTCTACAACAACCTGGCGTCGTTCCGCGGCAACTACTCGGAGCTGGTGACCAACGCCGGCGTCACCAACCTGCACGCGTCGGTGCTGGAGAACGGGTTCACGCGGCCGCAGTACTTCTCCGACATCTACGTGGAGGACGCGTCGTTCGTGCGGATGGACAACCTCACGCTGGGGTACACGATTCCGCAGTTCCGCGGGCTGCAGAACATGCGCCTGTACGGCACGGTGCAGAACGTGTTCACCATCACCGACTACACCGGCCTGGACCCCGAGGCGGGGCTGAACGGCATCGACGCCACCATCTACCCGCGCTCGCGCACCCTTACCGCCGGCGTGAGCGTCGGGTTCTGACGCGCCGCCCTGAACGCACACGGAGCAAGCAACGATGAATACCAGAGCGGTTAAGACGGTCGCCGCGGCGGTGCTCCTTCTGGGAGCGGTGCCGGCGTGCACGGACCTGACGACCTATCCCCAGAGCGAGGTCTCCGGGGGCAACATCTTCAACGAGCCGGGCGCGTACCGGTCGTTCCTGGCCAAGCTGTACGCGGGGCTGGCGGTAACGGGGATGCGGGGCGAGGGCGGGGCCGGCGACGGCGACGTGGCCGGCATCGACGAGGGCTTCTCGCAGTACATCCGCCAGTGGTGGCAGCTGCAGGAGCTGCCCACCGACGAGGCGGTGATCGCGTGGGGCGACAAGGACCTTCCCGAGATGAACAGCGGGGAGTGGGGGACGGCCAACCAGTTCGTCCAGGCGATGTACTACCGGGTGTTCTTCCAGGTGGCGCTCGCCAACGAGTTCCTGCGCGAGACGAGCGACGAGAAGCTGTCGGAGCGCGGCGAGAGCGCCGAGGTGCGCACCGAGGTGGCCGCGTACCGCGCCGAAGCCCGCTTTCTGCGCGCGCTGAGCTACTGGCACGCCATCGACCTGTTCGGCAACGTGCCTTTCGTGCTGGAGACGGACAACCTGGGCGCCAACGCGCCGCCGCAGGCCTCGCGCGCCCAGGTGTTCGACTTCGTGGTGTCGGAGCTGAACGCGGTGCGCACGGAGCTTCCCGCGGCCGGGCAGAACCAGTACGGCCGCGCCAGCCAGGCGGCCGCCGACATGGTGCTGGCCAAGCTGTACCTGAACTCCGCGGTGTACACGGGGACCGCGCGGTACGCCGACGCGCGGCAGGCGGTGGAGCGGGTGATCGCCACGGGCCGGTTCCAGCTGGACGACCAGTACCAGCACGTGTTCCTGGCCGACAACCACACGTCGCCCGAGATCATCTTCGCCGTGCCCTTCGACGGGCGCAACACGCGCACCTACGGCGGCACCACCTTCCTGATCCACGCCTCGGTGGGCGGGTCCATGCCCGCGGCCAACTACGGCATCGGCGGCGGCTGGTGGGGGCTGCGGGCCAAGCCGGAGCTGGTGGGCAAGTTCCCGGGCGGCGCCGCGAGCGCCGACCGCCGCGCGAACATCTTCTACACGGACGGGCAGACGCTGAACATCACCGCCGTGGACAAGTTCAACGAGGGGTTCACGGCGCCCAAGTACCGCAACGTCACCAGCGCGGGGGTGCGCGGCTCCGACGCCGGGTTCGCCGACACCGACTTTCCCATGTTCCGCCTGGCGGACGCGTACCTGATGTACGCCGAGGCGGTGCTGCGGGGCGGCGGTGGCAGCGCGTCGACGGCGCTGGAGTACGTGAACCAGATCCGCCGCCGCGCCTACGGCAACGCCAGCGGCGACGTCACGGCGGCGCAGCTCACGCTGGACTTCATCCTGGACGAGCGGGCGCGCGAGCTGTTCTGGGAGGCGCACCGCCGCACGGACCTGGTGCGCTACGGCCGGTTCACGGGCGGCAGCTACCTGTGGGCGTTCAAGGGCAGCCGGGCCGCGCCCGGCGGCATGGCTTCGCCCTCGCACCTGAACCTGTATCCCATTCCGACCAGCGACCTGGCCACGAACCCCAACCTCACGCAGAACCCCGGCTACTGAGCCGGGCGCGTCCGGTCCGGCGATCCGCCGGGCCGGCGGGCGCGAGGGGGATCCGGATGATGGACTTTCGTGCAGCTCCGCCACGTAGGGGCGGGGCTGCACGTCGTTCGAGGGGTGGATGATCGGGGTTCTGGTGCGCTTCGAAGTGAATCGAGCTGCGCCCGACGGGGCCCCCTCTCCCCCGGCCCCTCTCCCCCGCTGCGCGGGAGAAAGGGGAGAATTCGATCGTGCTCCGGACGGTTCGGCGCGGTCGAAGGTCGACCTCCCCCCAGGGGTTTCGGGGGAGGTGGGCGAGGTCTGCGAGCCCGGAGGGGGCGCGGCGGGCGCAGCGGGATGCCCGCCGCGGCACGATCGAGTTCTCCCCTCTCCGCGAGGAACGAGCGGGGAGGGGCCGGGGGAGGGGGCGCCGCGGACGCGGCTGGGTGCCGGCGGATCCGGAGCACTACACACTTCACGTGACGCAGGAATGACGTTTCGCGTTCGCGCCGGCGCGGCCGGCCTGATGGTGCTCGCCCTGGGGGCGGGCGGCTGCAGCGGCGGCGGCGCTGGTCCCGCGATGCCGCCGGTGGTGGAGCCGGCGCCGCAGCGGCCCGTGCTTCCGCAGGACTACCGCGCCAGCGGCCACGCCGCCGCCGGCGACGTGTTCGTGCACCTGTTCGAGTGGAAGTGGCCGGACGTCGCGGCGGAGTGCGAGAACGTGCTGGGGCCGGCCGGCTACGAGGCCGTGCAGGTGTCGCCGCCGCAGGAGCACATCGTGCTGCAGGGCGCGCCCTGGTGGATCCGCTATCAGCCGGTGAGCTACTCCCTGGGCCGCAGCCGCGGCGGCACCGAGGCCGAGTTCACCGCCATGGTGGGCCGGTGCAGGGCCGCGGGCGTGGACATCTACGTGGACGCCGTCATCAACCACATGACGGCCGGCGCGGGGACGGGGACCAACGGCACCGTCTACACCAAGTACAGCTACCCCGGCCTCTACGCGCAGGCGGACTTTCACCCCACGTGCGGGATCAACGACTACCAGAACGCCGCCAACGTGCAGGACTGCGAGCTCGTGGGGCTGGCGGACCTGAACACGGGCGCCGCCGCGGTGCAGCAGAAGATCGCGGCGTACCTGGTGGGGCTGGCCAGGCTCGGCGTGGCGGGGTTCCGCATCGACGCCGCCAAGCACATGCAG
This sequence comes from Longimicrobium sp., assembly GCA_036379135.1. Taxonomy (GTDB): domain Bacteria; phylum Gemmatimonadota; class Gemmatimonadetes; order Longimicrobiales; family Longimicrobiaceae; genus Longimicrobium. The sequence continues at coordinate 17,881 of DASUVG010000253.1, read as the reverse complement.
CCGGTGGAGCTGGACGACATCCTGGACCGGGTGAACCGGGCGCTGGCGGCGGAGGGGCGGCCGCTCCCCTACTGGTTCGCGGAGGTGATCGACCACGGCGGCGAGGCGGTGCGGCGCGAGCAGTACTACGGCCTGGCGTACGGCACCGGCGGCGCGGCCGACATCACCGAGTTCCGCTACCGCGGCGTGGGCGACCGGTTCCTGGCCGGCAGCGGGCAGCCGCTGGCGGACCTGAAGAACTTCTCCCAGCTCGCGTGGAACCTGATGCCGGCCGACAAGGCCGTGGTGTTTCTGGAGAACCACGACACGCAGCGCGGCAGCGGCATCTGGTACCGCGACGGGCAGGCGTTCCGCCTGGCGAACGTGTGGATGCTGGCGCAGCCGTACGGCTACCCGTCGGTGATGTCCAGCTACGCCTTCGACCGCAGCTCCACTGCCGGCGACGACGCCGGCCCGCCCTCGGTCGCCGGCGCCACGAACGACGTCGCCTGCGCGGCGAGCCTGGAGACGGCGACGCTCGGCACGTGGGTGTGCGAGCACCGCGATCCCACGATCCTGCGGATGGTGGGGTTCCGCCGCGCGGTCGCGGGGACGGACCTGGGCCGCTGGTGGGACAACGGCGCCAACGCCATCGCGTTTTCGCGCGGCGACAGGGGCTTCGTCGCCATCAGCCGCGAACCGGCCGCGGTCGCCGCCGCGGTGCCGACGGGCCTTTCCGCCGGCACCTACTGCGACGTGCTGACGGGCGGAAAGGCCGGCGCCGCCTGCGCGGGGACCAGCGTGGTGGTGGATGCGGCCGGCGCCGTGCAGCTGAGGCTGCCCGCGAACACGGCGGTCGCGATCCACGCGGGGACCCGGCTGTGAGGGCGACGGCGCTGGCGGGGATGGACGGCGGCGGACGCAGGCCGTGGCCGGCGTGATCCGCCTGCTGCCGCTCGTCCTCCTTCTCGCCCTTCCCGCGGCCGCCGCGGCGCAGGGCGGGGGCGGCGCGCCCGGCTTCCGGCGCGCCTGGCTGGACCGCGAGGGGGTGATCCGCTGGACGGACACGCGCGAGGAGGTGGTGCTCTTCGGGGCCAACTACGCGCTCCCCTCGTCCAGCGACTACCGCGCGGCCGGGTACCTGACGAACGACCGCAAGCGGCTGATCGACCAGGACATGGCGCACTTCGCCCGGATGGGGTGGGACGGGCTGCGCGTGGCGTTCTGGGGGGACTGGCAGAACGCGGATCGCGAAGGCAACCTGATCGAGAACGACCACCTGGACCTGCTGGACTACCTGGTGGCGCGGGCGCGCGAGCGGGGCATCTACATCCTCTTCAACCCCATCCACACCTACCACGCGGGGTGGCCGGACGCGATGGGGGACAGCTTTCCCGGCTTCGCGGCGCACACGTCCAAAGACCGGCTGGGGACGGACGCGGCGGCCATCGCCGCGCAGACGAACTACATCCGCCGGATCCTGGCGCACGTGAACCCGTACACGGGCACGGCGCTCGGGGACGAGCCGTCGATCCTCTTCATCGAGATGATCAACGAGCCCGTGCACCACCCGGAAGACCTGGCGGGCTCGGTGCGCTACATCGACGCGCTGGTGGGCGCGGTGCGCGGCGCGGGGAGCACGGCGATCACCTTCCACAACGTGAGCCAGGACTTCCGCATCGCGGAGGCCGTCCGCCGCTCGCGGGTGCAGGGCGCGACGTTCGGCTGGTACCCCACGGGGCTCAACTCCGGGCGCGAGCAGCGCGGCAACACCCTGCGCACCGTGGAGGCGTATCCGCAGCTCGCCAATCCGGAGCTGCGGGGGATGCCGCGGCTGGTGTACGAGTTCGACTCGGCGGACCAGCAGACGGGCTTCATGTACCCGGCCATGGTGCGGACCTTTCGCGCCGGCGGCGTGCAGCTGGCGGCGATGTTCGCGTACGACATGCTGGAGACTGCGTCGCGCAACCTGGGGTGGCAGACGCACCGGCTGAACCTGGTCTACACGCCGCGCAAGGCGATGAGCGCCGTGATCGCGGCCGAAGCCATGCGCCGGCTGCCGCGCGGCGGGGACTACGGCGGATACCCGGCGGACACCATCTTCGGCCCCTTTCGCGTCAGCTACGCGCAGGACCTGAGCGAGATGGCGGCGGAGGACGCGTTCCTCTACGCCGGTTCCACGGGGACGATGCCGCCGCGGCCGGAGCGGCTGACGCGGGTGGCGGGATACGGATCGTCGCCCGTGGTGGCGTACGAGGGCGAGGGCGTGTACTTCCTGGATCGGGTGCGAGACGGCGTATGGCGGCTGGAGGTCTATCCCGACGCCGTGGACGTGGACGATCCCTTCGAGATGCAGCGCGCGGACAAGGTGGTGACCCGCGCCATCTATCGCGATCATGGGATGCGGATCGACCTCCCCGGGCTGGGCGCGGACTTCCACGTGCAGCCGGTGGCGCGGGGGAACGCGGCGCCGTCGCGGGCGGAGGGGGGACGATTCGTCGTGCGGCCGGGGGTCTACGTGCTGGGCGCGGACGGGCCGGTGGAGCGCGCCTCGCTCCCGGAGCGGATCGGCCATCTCGGGTTCGACGAGTTCCACGCGCCGCGGCCGGACACCCTGCCGGTGCGCGTGCTGGCGTGGACCACGCCGCAGCACGTGGCCGGGCGCCCGGCGCGGTTCACCGCGCGCGTGGTGGGCGACGCGCGGCCGGACTCGGTGGTGCTGTGGATCCGCCCCACCGCCACGGGCTGGTTCCGGCCGTTCGCCATGCGCTCCACCGGCGCGTACGAGTACGCCGCCGCCGTCCCCGCGGACTCGCTGCGGTCCGGGCCGCACGAGTACGTGGTGAGCGTGCGCTACGGCGACTCCACGACCACCTATCCGGAAGGCGTGCGGCGCGCGCCGTCGGAGTGGGACTTCTCGACGGACGCGGCCTGGCGGACGGCGGTCGTATCATCCACCACGCCGCTGCGGCTCTTTTCGCCCGGCGAGGACGCGGCCAGGCTGGCGTTCTCGCGCATCGGGGACGGCTGGCGGCAGGGGATCTTCCGCATCGTCCCCTCCCGGGCCTCGGGCGAGGCCGCGCTGCACTTCGCGCTGCCGGTGGACGTGGACGGCATCAACCCCGAGGATTACACGACTTCGCTGCTGGTGATGGACCGCATGGCCGGGCGCGCGGAGACGGCCGCCGCGGCCACCGGCGTCCGCGTCCGCCTCCGCGGCGTGGGCCCGCGCCAGACGCTGCACGTGACGCTGATGGAGGCGGACGGCACCAGTTGGAGCGCGGCCGTCGCCATCGACAGCACCTGGTCCGAGCGGACGATCCCCATCGGCGACTTCCGGATTGCGCGCGGGGTCAAGCTGCCGCAGGGGTACCCGGGGACGTGGAACTACTGGGTGGAGCCGGCCGGCGGCCGCGGCGGCCCCGGCGACGCCCTGCGCCTGCCGCAGGTGGAGCGGCTGCAGCTTTCCCTGCGCCGCGAGCCGGGGATGGACGTTCGGCCCGGGACGTACGGCGTGGAGGTGGAGTCGGTGACGCTGGTGTTCGACTGACGGGGGAAGGGTTGGGTGGGGCAGTGAGTGCGGCGCGCCGCGGAGGATGTTGCGGGGCCTGTCGGCGCTTCGAATGGCATCGAGCTGCGCCCGACGGGGCCCCCTCTCCCCCGGCCCCTCTCCCCCGCTGCGCGGGAGAAAGGGGAGAATTCGATCCCGCTGCGGAGGGATTTGCGTTCGCGTCATTGCTTCCGGCCGCGCGCCGAAGATTCGGTGCGCGTCACCTCTCCCCCGAATTTGGGGGAGGGGTGGGGGCGGGACTCGGGTCGCCTGGCGAGTGCGGCGCGAGATGGTGAGCCGCCCCCCTCCCCGACCCTCCCCCACAAACTGCGTGGGGGAGGGAGAGCGGCGGGTAAGGTCGTCGCAGCGGGATCGAATTCTCCCCTCTCCGCGAGGAACGAGCGGGGAGGGGCCGGGGGAGGGGCCCCGCTGCCCGGCGCAGTGCGAGCCTGAGCGAGCGGAGGGGGCGCGGCCGGCGCAGTCTGCTGCTTGCCGAAGCACGATCGAATTCTCCTCTCCCCCACGCAGTTCGTGGGGGAGAGGCCGGGAGAGGGGGGCGGCCGCGGGCGCAGTCCCACGCCGTTCGAAGCGCAATGAACCGAATCAGGAGATTGTAGATGCTGCACAGTCGGTTGCGATTCCTGGCCCACGCGGCGGTGGCGGCCGCCGTGCTCGCCGCGCCCGCGGCGGCGCAGGAGGAGCTGCGCGTGGCCTCGCCGGACGGGCGGAACACGGTGTCGGTGGGGGTGCGCGAGGGGAGCGTCTACTACGCCGTGCGCCGCGACGGGCAGAACGTGCTCACGCCGTCGCGCCTGGGCTTTGCCTTTCGAGGCGCGGACTCGCTGCGCACGGGATTACGCATCACCGGCAGCAGCCGCAACAGCGTCGATGAGACGTGGACGCAGCCGTGGGGCGAGGTGGCGCGCGTGCGCGACCATCACAACGAGCTGCGCGTGCAGGTGGCCGAGGAGCGCGCGCCCAACCGCCGCTTCGACGTCGTCTTTCGCGCCTTCGACGACGGAGTGGCCTTTCGATACGAGCTGGGCGAGAGCTTCGGCGAGTTCGAGATGATGGAGGAGCTGACGGAGTTCGCCCTGGCGGACAACGGACGCGCCTGGTGGATCCCCGGCAACCAGCCGGAGCCGGACCGCCAGGAGATCCTCTACTCCTCCTCCCCCGTCAGCCGCGTGGACACGGCCCACACGCCGTTCACCGTGCAGATGACCAGCGGCACGCAGGTCGTCATCCACGAAGCCAACCTCGTGGACTACGCGGGGATGTACCTGGCCAGGACGAACAACCGCACGCTGCAGAGCACGCTGGCCCGCTGGGCGGACGGCGTGGCGGTGCGCGGCCGCGGGCCGTTCGCCACCCCCTGGCGCACCATCCAGCTGGCGGACCGGCCCGAAGACCTGTCGCCGTCGCTGCTTGCGCTCAAGCTGAACCCGCCCAGCCGCATCGAAGACACGCGCTGGATCACGCCGATGAAGTACAACGGCATCTGGTGGGGGATGCACATCAACACGCAGACGTGGGGGCAGGGGCCCATCCACGGCGCCACGACGCAGACCACCAGGCAGTACCTGGACTTCGCGGCGGCCAACGGGCTGGGCGGCACGCTGGTGGAGGGGTGGAACCTGGGGTGGGACGAGGACTGGTTCAACACCATGCAGGCCACCTTCTCCTTCACCCAGGCCTATCCCGACTTCGACCTGCCGGGGCTGGCCGCCTACGCGCGGTCGAAGGGGCTCACGCTCATCGGCCACCACGAGACGGCGACCAAGATCGACAACTACGAGCGGCAGCTGGACTCGGCGATGGCACTGTACGAGCGCGTGGGCGTGCGCGCGGTCAAGACGGGGTACGTGGGTGACAGGACGGAGCACGGGCACGCGCACCAGTCGCAGTTCATGGTGCGCCACCACCGCCGGGTGATCGAGACGGCGGCGCGGCACGGCATCATGGTCAACGTGCACGAGCCCATCAAGGACACCGGCGAGCGGCGCACCTGGCCCAACATGCTGTCGCGCGAAGGGTCGCGGGGGATGGAGTACAACGCGTGGGGCGGGGAAGGGGGCAACCCGCCGGAGCACGAGACCATCCTCTTCTTCACGCGGATGCTGGCGGGGCCGATGGACTTTACCCCCGGCATCTTCGACATCCTGATCCAGCGCCCCACCGGCACCCCGCGGCGCCCGGAAGAGTCGCGGCCGCGGACCACGCTGGCCAAGCAGCTGGCCCTCTACGTCGTCCTCTACTCGCCGCTGCAGATGGCGGCGGACCTGCCGGAGAACTACGAGGGGCAGCCCGCCTTTCAGTTCATCCGCGACGTGGCGGTGGACTGGGACACGACGGTGGTGATCGACGGGGAGATCGGCGACCACGTGATCGTGGCGCGCAAGGAGAAGGGGGAGGACGAGTGGTTCCTGGGCGCCATCACGGACGAGGAGGCGCGCACGTTCGACGTGCGGCTGGACTTCCTTCCCGCGGGCCGGCGCTACGTGGCGGAGATCTACGCGGACGGGCCGGGCGCGGACTGGCGCGACAACCCGCTCCCCGTCGCCATCCGCCAGCAGCCGGTGGACGCGGGGACCACGCTGCGCATCGAGATGGCGCCCGGCGGCGGCCAGGCGATCCGCATCCGGCCGGCGCGGTGAGGGTGCCGTCGATGATTCTTTGCGGAGCGGCAGGATCTGGAGCGTCGGAGCCCGCCGGAGCGATAGTCGTCATACACGTTATCGATCGGGCAACGTGCCGTCCGCCCGCCGGAGCGAATGAATTCGCCGCTGGGAAAACGCAAAGTCCGCCTGCGCGGACTCGGCGGCCCGGCGCCAGCGGGCGGTCCCTTGCACCTGCGCGTCCGCAGCCGGGGAGTCGCCGTCTCCGGGAGAAGCACGGTGTCAGCCCTTGCGGATGGGCTGGCGATACTTGCCCGGGGGGCTCGCGATGACGGCGATCCTCCACCACACCCGCCGCGCGGTCTACCTGGGCGCGGGCGCGCTGTCGATCTTCGGCGCGTCGTCGGCGGACGCGCAGCTGACCATCCGGCTGACGCGCGTCCCCGCCGGGACCCCGGCGGGCGCGGAGATCTACGTCGCGGGCAGCTTCAACAACTGGAACCCGGCGGATTCGGCGTACCGGCTGACCGCGGACGCGGGCGAGTACGTCATCACCCTCCCCGCGGCCGTGCGCGGCGCGGTGGAGTTCAAGTTCACCCGCGGCTCGTGGGAGACGGTGGAGCTGGACTCCGCGGGAAACGGCGTGCAGAACCGAAGCGTCATCATCCCGGAGAGCGGCGCGGCCACGTACACGGCGGCCGTGGGCGGATGGCAGGACCCCGCGCGCGTGCCGGTCCGCACCTCCACCGCGCGGGCGACGGTGTCGGTGCTGGACACGGCGTTCCCCATGCCGCAGCTGGGGCGCACGCGCAAGGTGTGGATCTACCTGCCGCCGGACTACGCCAACTCGAATCGCGCGTACCCCGTGCTGTACATGCACGACGGGCAGAACGTGTTCGACGACTCCACCAGCTACGCCGGCGAGTGGGGCGTGGACGAGGCGCTGGACTCGCTGCACGCCGCCGGCGACCCTGGGGCCATCGTGGTGGCGGTGGACAACGGCCAGCAGCTGCGGATGAACGAGTACTCGCCGTGGCGCCACCCGCGCCACGGCGGCGGCGAGGGCGACGCGTACGCCGACTTCCTGGCGCTGACGCTGAAGCCCTGGATCGACCGGCACTACCGCACCCGGCCGGGGCCGGAGAGCACGGGAATCATGGGCAGCAGCATGGGCGGCCTCATCTCCCTGCACGCGGCGCTGCGCCATCCGGAGGTCTTCGGCCGCGTGGGCGTGTTCTCGCCCTCGCTCTGGTTCAGCGATTCCGTCTACGCCGCCGCGCGCGCGGCACGGGCGCTGGAGCCGCGGCCGCGGTTCTACTTCCTGAGCGGCGGGCTCGAAGGTCCGGCGGACCGGCCCCACATCGTCGTCGCGGACCAGCAGCGGATGGTGGATTCGCTCGCGGCGGCCGGGTGGCGCGTGGGGACGGAGATCCACGCCGCCGCGCCGGACGACGGACGGCACTCCGAGTGGTTCTGGCGGCGCGAGTTCCCCGCCGCCTATCGATGGCTCTTCGCGGACGGCGACGAGCCGCGCCGCTGACCGGCATCATCCACATCGACCGACATCTCCTCATGACACGGACCGGAGGCACGCCCATGCGCCGCATCCCCTTTGCCCTCGCGGGCGCCGCCCTGCTCGCGGGCGCTCCCGCCGCCCCGCAGTCGCAGGCGGCCGACTGGACGCGGGGCGCCACCTGCTACGAGGTGTTCGTCCGCTCGTTCCACGACAGCAACGGCGACGGCGTGGGCGACATCCCCGGGCTGATCCAGAAGCTGGACTACATCAACGACGGCGATCCGGACAGCCAGCGCGACCTGGGGGCCAGCTGCATCTGGCTGATGCCGATCGCCGAGTCGCCCAGCTACCACGGCTACGACGTCGTCGACTACTACAACGTGGACCGCGAGTACGGGACCAACGACGACTTCAAGCGGCTGATGCGCGAGGCGCACCGGCGCGGCATTCACGTGCTGATCGACATGGTGCTCAACCACAGCAGCAGCGATCACCCGTACTTTCTGGACGCCGCGCGGAACCCGGATTCACGCTACCGCGACTGGTACCTCTTCTCCGCCCAGCATCCCGGCGTAAAGAACCCGTGGGGAAGCGACAACTGGCACCGCTCGCCCCACCGCGACGAGTTCTACTTCGGGCTGTTCTGGAGCGGGATGCCGGACATGAACGTGGAGAACCCCGAGGTCGTCGCCGAGCACAAGCGCATCGCCACCCACTGGCTGAACGAGATGGGGGTGGATGGATTTCGCCTGGACGCCATCAAGCACCTGGTGGAGGGCGGACGGGGCGCGCAGGTGGAGCACCTGCCCGGCACGCACGTCTATCTGCGCGACTACGCGGCGCACGTGGCCAGCGTAAAGCCGGACGCGTACACCGTGGGCGAGGTGTGGGACAGCATCGGCGCCATCATGCCGTACTACCCCGACCAGCTCACCAGCCACTTCATGTTCCAGCTGTCGGACGACGTGCTGACGGCCGCGCGCACGGGCTCCGCCGCCAACCTGTACCGCGGCTACCTGCGCCTGCAGCAGGAGGGGCTGCCCCCGCACCGCTACGCGCCCTTCCTGCGCAACCACGACCAGAGCCGCACGATGACGGTGCTGGAGGGGGACGAGCGCAAGGCCAGGCTGGCCGCCGCGCTGCTCCTTACGCTCCCGGGGATGCCGTTCCTGTACTACGGCGAGGAGATCGGCATCGCGGGGGACAAGCCGGACGAGAACCTGCGCACCCCCATGCACTGGACGTCGTCCACGGGGGGCGGCTTTACCACCGGCACCGCGTGGCGCGCCCCGCAGGCGGACTGGGCCACCCGCACCGTCGCCGCGCAGGACGCGGATCCCAACTCGCTGCTGAGCCTGCACCGCCGGCTGATCCACCTGCGCAAGGCGAGCTCCGCGCTGGCCGTGGGCACGCTGGTGCCGCTCACCGCCAGCAGCGACGCCGTCGCCGCCTTCGTGCGCCGCGACGGCGACCGCGCCGTGCTGGTGGTCGCCAACCTGGGCGCCACGCCGCTCTCCGGCGTCACGCTATCGAGCCCGGCGGACGCGCTGCCGGCGGGCGACGGTCCGGGGAACAACCTGCTGGGCGGACCGGACGCCGCGCGGCTGTCGGTCGGCGCGGACGGGCGCATCCAGGGCTACGTTCCGTTCCGCACCCTGGCGCCCATGTCCGTCCACGTGCTGGAGTTCACGAGCCCCTGCCCGTGAGGCCGGGCCCTCTCCCCCGCCCGGCCTTTCGCTCGTTCCTCGCGACGGCGGGCGACCCCTCCCCCAAACTGCGGGGGAGGGGTGGGGGCGGGATTCGGCTCGCTTGGCCAGTGCGGCGCGAGATGGTGGGAGCCCCCCTCCCCGGCCCTCCCCACAAACTGCGTGGGGGAGGGAGGTGCGACGCACCTTCCGGAGCGCAGTCGAATTCTCCCCCTCTCCTCGCGCAGTTTGCGAGGGGAGGCGGCCGGGGGGTGGGGGACCGCGGGCGCAGCCGGATGCCTGTCCCAGCGGGATCGAATTCTCCCCTCTCCGCGAGGAACGAGCGGGGAGGGGCCGGGGGAGGGGCCCCGCGCAGCGCGGCGCCGTAACACCCGGCCGTACGAAGACGTTGCCCGCATCCACCGAATTCTCCTGACGATGTCTCACATCCCCCTCACGAGGACCCCGTGACCCAGCGCAGACCGCGGCTGAACTTCCGCGAGATGTTCAACATGAGCTTCGGCTTTCTCGGCATCCAGTTCGGCTGGGGGCTGCAGCTCGCCAACATGTCGGCCATCTACCAGCGGCTGGGCGCCAGCCCGGACGAGGTGCCCATCCTCTGGCTGGCGGCCCCCGTGACGGGGCTGCTGGTGCAGCCGATCGTGGGCGCGCTGAGCGACCGCACCTGGGGCCCGCTGGGGCGCCGGCGTCCGTACTTCCTTACGGGCGCCATCCTGGCCAGCATCGCGCTGTTCTTCATGCCCACGTCCAGCGCGCTCTGGATGGCGGCCAGCCTGCTGTGGATCCTGGACGCCTCCATCAACATCAGCATGGAGCCGTTCCGCGCCTTCGTGGCCGACAAGCTGGACGCCAGCCAGCGCACGGCCGGCTTCGTGATGCAGTCGTTCTTCATCGGCGTGGGCGCGTCGCTGGCCAATGCGCTGCCCTACCTGTTCCGCCTGATGGGCGTCACCGGGAGCACGGAGAGCGGCATTCCGCTCACGGTGAAGTACAGCTTTCAGGTGGGCGCCGTGGTCTTTCTGCTGGCGGTGCTGTGGACGGTGTTCACCACCACCGAGTTCCCGCCGGAGGACATGGCGGCGTTCGAGCGGTCCCGGCGCAGCCACAGCGCGCTGCAGCGGGCGATCGCGCTGTTCGTGGAGATCGGCGGCGCCGTCCGCGAGATGCCCCGGACCATGAAGCAGCTGGCCGTGGTGCAGTTCTTTACCTGGCTGGGGCTGTTCTGCATGTGGATGTTCTTCGGCCTGACGGTGGCGCGGCACGTGTTCGGCGCCACCGATCCCCAGAGCGATCTGTACGCCGAGGGGATCGAGTGGGGCGGGCTGATGTTCTCGGTCTACTCCATCACCTGCTTTGCCGTGGCCTTTCTGCTGCCCAGGCTGGCGGCCGCCACCAGCCGCAAGATGACGCATGCGCTGGCGCTGGCGTGCGGGGCCGCGGGGCTGCTGAGCGTGTCGCTGATCCACGACCGCTACCTGCTGGTGCTTACGATGGTGGGGGTGGGGATCGCCTGGGCGTCCATCCTGTCGATGCCGTTCGCCATCCTGGCCGGCGCGCTGCCGCCGCACCGGATGGGCGTGTACATGGGGGTGTTCAACTTCTTCATCGTCATCCCCGAGATCCTGGCGGCGCTGCTGTTCGGGCGCATCATCCGCACCTTTTTCGGCGCGGACAACCCCAATTCGTCGCTGTACATGGTGATGATCGGCGGCGTGTCGCTGCTGGTGGCCGCCGCGATGGTGATGATCGTGGACGATGTGGGCGACCGCGACATCGACGAGGCGGCCGTGATCGATGCGGACGAGCACGAGCTTCTGACGGTGCAGGGCTCCGTGCAGCCCGTCCCCAGCACCGGCCTGATCGACGAGAAGCCCGGCCCCCGCCCCTGAGAACGCCGACGGCGAACGAAAACGGCCCCGCGCACGCGGGGCCGTTTTCGATTGCGAAAGCATTGACGGACTGTCCACTCCGGCTAATTTTAAGCAAGTATTGACTTCCTGAGGGAGCGCCGCGCGGACCCTGCCCTACCGGGGACCCGGCGCGCGACCGAAGGACCTCGCCTGCCGCTCGCGCCGGCACGTCCGGCGGGGCATCCCCGGCTGCCCCGCGTCAGACACCGTATGACGAGGAACCCTGTCGTTGCGGCTGCACCAGGCAGCCTTGACGCAGTGTCCACGCCGCACTCATCCTGAGCAAGCATTGACTTCCTGAGGGAGCGCCGCGCGGACCCCTGCCGTACCGGGGACCCGGCGCGCGACCGAAGGACCTCGCCTGCTGCTCGCGCCGGCACGTCCGGCGCGGCATCCCCGGCTGTCCCGCCTCAGACACCGTATGACGAGCAACCCTGTCGTTGCGGCTGCACCAGGCAGCCTTGACGCAGTGTCCACGCTGCACTCATCCTGAGCAAGCATTGACTTCCTGAGGGAGCGCCGCGCGGACCCCTGCCGTACCGGGGACCCGGCGCGCGACCGAAGGACCTCGCCTGCTGCTCGCGCCGGCACGTCCGGCGCGGCACCCCCGGTTGCCCCGGCGTCCGCCGATGTACGCTTACCACGTCTATATTCTCGCAAGCATCCACCGCACGCTGTACATCGGTGTAACGAGCAACCTTCCTCACCGCGTGCAGCAGCACAAAACGGGGGAGATCCGAGGGTTCACCAGCAAGTACAAGGTGAATCGCCTGGTGCATTTCGAGGCGTTCGCGGATGTGAACGCGGCGCGAGCGCGAGAGAAGCAGCTCAAGGGATGGGTGCGCAGACGGAAGATCGCGCTGATCGAGGCGGAGAACCCGGAGTGGGAGGACCTCGCGGACCGCATCGGCGTTCCGTTGTCGGCAACGGTACCCGTAGGCAGATGATCGGCCGCTGCGGATGTGCCGGCGCGAGGGCAGGCGAGGTCCTTCGGTCGCGCGCTGGCTTTGGTGAAGGGGAAGGTGTGGGGTGGCGCTCCCTCAGGAAGTCACGATTTCGCGGGGGGGTGTGCGCTGCTGCTGTCCGCAACATTGCCCGTGGGCAGATGATCGGCCGCTGCGGACGTGCCGGCGCGTGGGGCAGGCGAGATCCTTCGGTCGCGCGCTGGTTTTGGTGAAGGCGGAAGGTCTGGGGTGGCGCTCCCTCAGGAAGTCACGATTTCGCGAGGGTGTGCGTTGCCGCTGTCCGCAACATTGCGCGTGGGCGGATGATCGACCGCTGCGGATGTGCCGGCGCGAGAGCAGGCGAGGTCCTTCGGTCGCGCGCCGGCTTTGGTGATGGGGAAGGTCCGGGGTGGCGCTCCCTCAGGAAGTCACGATTTCGCGAGAGGGGTGTGTGCGCTGCCGCTGTCCACGACGTTGCCCGTGGGCGGATGATCGATCGCTACGGATGTGCCGGCGCCAGGGCAGGCGAGGTCCTTCGGTCGCGCGCCGGCTTTGGTGAAGGCGGAAGGTCCGGGGTGGCGCTCCCCCAGGAAGTCACGATTTCGCGAGGGTGTGCGTTGCCGCTGTCCGCAACATTGCCCGTGGGCGGATGATCGACCGCTGCGGACGTGCCGGCGCAATGGCAGGCGAGGTCCTTCGGTTGCGCCCTTCTTCGGAATGACAGGCTGGGCAGCGCGATCGCCATCCCCTGCACGACCGCTCGGAGCATGGATGCAGCGGAGGCCGCCTTCCGTGGAAAGCGGCCTCCATCGACACCTCACGCCGGGGCGGGATCTACGCCGGCTCGAAGTCCTCGGGCTCCACCCACACGAACCGGCCGTTGTAATGCTTTCCCTTGGCATACGAGCCGCGCGGCGGCTCCGCGAACATCACCCGCTCGCCCATGCGGATGGCAACGTCGCGTGAACCGGAGGACACGGGCGGCCCGTCCCAGCCCTGGCTGTTCCTTATGGCGGTGTACGGCAACGTGTACTCCTGCCCATCGTCGACCATGATGCCTCCGGGTGTGTGTCTGCTCAGTGACCCCCGCTCATCATACCCCTGTCCCGCCCTGCGAACCAGCCCGGCGATGCCTTGCGTGATCCCGCGCGGGAGGAGGGTCGCTCAGTCGCCGAAGGAGACGCCCAGGCGGCGGGCGGTGCGGACCACCTCGCCGTCCACGGGGACGCGCTTGATGTCGTTGACGGCGTCGCCCAGGGGCACGCTGCGCACCGACTTGCCCTGCAGCGCCACCATGCTGCCGAAGTTGCCGCGCTCCACCGCGTGCACCGCCGCGGCCCCGAAGCGCAGCGCCAGGTTGCGGTCGTAGGGCACGGGGCTGCCGCCGCGCTGGATGTGGCCCAGCGTAAGAGTGCGCGTCTCCTTGCCCGTGGCGTGCGTGATCTCGTCCGCCAGCCGCTCGGCGATGCCGCCGTAGCGCCCCGTCTGGCCCACGTAGCTGGGCGTTCCGCCCGCCGCGCTGGCCCCCTCGGCCACCACGATGATGCTGAAGCGCCGCCGCGCGGCCTCCCGCTCCTGGATCTTCTCCACGATCCGGTCGATGGAATACGGGATCTCGGGGATCAGGATCACGTCGGCCCCGCCCGCCATCCCGCTCTCCAGCGCGATCCACCCCGTGTGCCGCCCCATCACCTGCGCCACCATCACCCGCTGGTGCGCCTCGGCCGTGCTGTGCAGCCGGCCGATGGCCTCCGTGGCCACGTCCACCGCCGTCTGAAAGCCGAAGGTCATGTCCGTGGCGCCCAGGTCGTTGTCGATGGTCTTGGGCACGCCCACGACCCGCAGCCCCTGGAGGAACAGGCGGTGCGCGATCTTGAGCGAGCCGTCGCCGCCGATGGCGATCAGCGCGTCGATCTCCCGCTCGCGAAAGCGGTCGATGATGGCCTGCGAGGGGTCGGTGGGGCCCCAGGTGCCGTCCGGCTGCCGCGGCTCGAGGCCGAACAGGTTGCCGCGCGTGGTGGTGCCCAGGATGGTGCCGCCCAGGTGCGTGATGCCGCGCACGCGGTCCACGCACAGCGGCATCATCCCCGGCTCGCCGTCCACGTCGTCGTTCAGCAGCCCCATGTAGCCGCGCCGGATGCCGAACACCTCCCAGCCGTTGGCGTGGGCGGCCAGCGTGGCGGCGCGGATCACGGCGTTCAGCCCCGGCGCGTCGCCACCGCCCGTGTTGATGGCGATGCGCCGGATGTTCGGAGAATACTCCATCAGCAGACTTATTTGTTAGAGATTCTGTCTATACACGAAAGATACCGCCGCCGGGGACGGGCCTCAAGGTGCGGCGGGCATCGTGCAATCCGAATCCCTCAAAAAGATGGGCCTCACGCAGAGTTATCGGAGTTAGCGGAGTTTTCTCGCGCCGCATCCCCGGATTCTCAGCGCACTCCCCAATCATGAATGGGGATGCGCGCCGGGATTCGCGGGATCGCCTCGAACGAACTCCGCTAACTCCGCTAACTCTGTGTGAGACCTGTCTTTGCCGCGGTCAGCGGCACGCGTCCGGGCCCGCGGCGTCGAAAGACAGCCTCGTCAGGCGCAGGTGGTCCAGCAGGGCGGTGTTCACGCGGCCGTCCATGTTCTCGTCACGGTCCGTGAACGCCAGCACCAGCGTGTATTCGTCCGCGGGCAACTCCAGCCGCAGCCCAGTCCCGTATCCCCAGTCCGTCCAGCGGTCCGTGCCCCGCTGCGGCATCACCAGCACGCCGATGTCGTCGCTGCCCACCCGCAGCGTGCGGATGGCCGCCTTTGCGTCCGTGTTGATGGGCCCGCTGCCGTTGGCGTAGCGCGGCTCCACCAGGTAAACGCCGCTGCACGCGATCGTTACCGGAATCTCGATGGTCGTATTCGTCTCGCGTGTGAGGCGGACGTATCCATCCCCCGAGAAGCCCGCGTGCTCGCGCTCCAGCGGCGCGCCCATGGGCCGCGCGACGATCACCGCGCCTTCCGGCTCCACGCGCACCGGCTCGCTGAGGAACGACGTCAGGCCGCTGGAATCCACCGCAGCCACCTGGTACTCCGCCACCACGCCGCCGCGCATGGGAAACTGCCGCTCGAGGGTGCCCTGCTCGATCCCGCCGTCCTTGAACACCAGGTAGCGAACCGCGCCCGGCACGGCCTCCCAGACGAGCAGGCCGCCTTCCATCCGCGCGGCGGGCGTCTCCGCGGACCAGTGGTTCTCCACCCCGTTGATCGCCGTGGGCGTCCAGCGGCCGTTCATCTGGATCTCCATGGTGTGCGCGCCCGCCAGCGTCGCGGGGATCTCGGCGCGCTCCACCGGCCGTCCATCCAGCCGCACGCTCGCGACCGCGTCGCCGTGGCCGCGCACAGTGATCGTCAGCACGGCGCCGCGGTAGCGCAGGCCGCTCAGCGTCCGCTCGCCGGCGTACGCGGGCGGCACCATCGGCCGCAGCTCCAGCCGGTCGGGGCGGAACCGCATCCCGAAGAGCACGCGGTAGCTCGTGGCCAGGTTCCCCGCCACGCTCCACAGCTGCCGGTCGCTGTTGAGCTCCGTGCCGTCGAAGTGGCCGGTGCTGGCGACCATGTTCTCCTTGTTGGTCAGAAAGAGCGCGGCGGGGCGGTAGATGGAGGCCAGCCCGTGCTCCACCCCCGCCGTGCTCCCCGCGTCCGCCGACGCCCAGGCCCAGAACGCGCTGACGAACGGCCACAGCGCGCCGTTGTGGTAGACGGGGATCTGCGGGATGTACGGCCAGAACGTCGGCGCGCCGAACTCCACCACCGGGAGCGACGCGGCAGCCGCGGCGGCCCGCTCGGGTGAAAGCCGGCCGTAGATGACGTGCAGCGCCTCCGCCAGCGCGTCCGACCGCGGCTCCAGCGTCGCCGCCACGCGCCCGTAGCGGAACACGGCGTGGTGGCCGGTGTGCGGCAGCGTCAGGTGCTGCTGGATCGCCGCTTCGATGCCCTCCGCGACTTCCTTCCAGTCTTGCGGCGGATGCCCGAGTGCTTCCGCCATGTCCGCCAGGATGTGGTAGGTGGCCGCATGTACGACGTTGGTGCTCAGCGCCGCGGACTGGGCGATGTCGCGCGGGTCCATCCAGCGGGGGTAGCTCTGCTCCCGCCAGTCCATGAACGACGTCTCGCCCTTCACCAGCCCGGTCGACAGGTCGAAGACGGCGTGCAGGTCCGCCCGCACGCTGCGGGAGATGATGCCGTACGCCGTCCGCAGCCACTCCTGGTCCCCCGTCACCGCGTACAGCTCCCACGCGGCCAGCGCCCACGTCATGCGGTCGGTGGAGATCGGCCACGATCCGCCCGTCCCCGTGTCCTGGATGATGCGGCCGGCGCTGTCCACCTTGGCCATCAGGCTGCGCCGCACCGCGTCCGGCGCCACGATCGCCAGCGCCAGCACGGACGAGTACGCCACGTCGCGCGTCCACACGCCGGGCCACTTGGCGCCGGCGGAGAGCGCGCCGTCCTCGCGCACCAGCTGCGTAAGCTCTTCCAGCGACAGGTTGTACAGCGCGTCCACCAGCAGCTCCGGCGACCGAAGCTGGGGAAACGCGGAGATGTCTGCCCGCCGGCGCCAGACCGCGCGCCCCTCGCCCGCCAGCGGCCGCGTGTACTGCGCCTCCACGGGGATGGTCAGCGTGTAGATGCCGTCGCCGTCCGGGTCCGTGAGCTGCGCGGGGCCGCCGGGGCGCAGGCCGCGCGCATCCCACGTCAGCGGCTCCACGTCGCCGATGGCGTAGACGGCGTCCAGCCGGCGGATCGGCTCGCCGTACGGCGGGTCGTACGATCCGGTCCGCTCCAGCGCCTGCCGCACGTGCCGCAGGTCCAGGCTGATGGTCACCCGCGCCACGCCCTCCTCGCTCGTCGGATACGCTTCCGGCGTGGGGATGAACGGCGGCTGCTCCTGGCCGAAGACGTAGACGGGGGATTCGATGCGGCCGGCGGCGGGGCGGATGTACAGCGTGTGCTCCGTGCCGGACGGGAACTCGTTGTCCTGCCCGTTCAGGCTGAACCGGAAGTGCATCTCGCGCCCCGCGCGCGGATACGTGCTGACGATGCTGTCGCGCGACAGCGCCGTGGCCGTCCACCGCCCCTGCCGCACCTCCGTGCGCGTGACCGTGAACGCGTCAGATTGGTACAGCGGCGTCTGCGCCTGCGTATCCACGGCACCCGCCCCCACGGTGAGCGCGACGATTCCCGGAGCGACGGTGCGAAGAGGAAGATTCATGCGCTGGTGGTGATGTGGGGTCCGGATCGGGAGGGGAGCGGCTGGATCATGGGGTTTCGACGGCAGGGATCGAGCTGCGTCCGCGGGGGGCCCCTCCCCCGGCCCCTCCCCGCTCGTTCCTCGCGGAGAGGGGAGAACGAAGCCGACAGGATCGTGGCTCGTCGAACAGCAACGAACTGGCGTCCGACGGGCCCCCTCTCCCCCGGCCCCTCTCCCCCGCTGCGCGGGAGAAAGGGGAGAACTTCGATAATGAGACGACAGGCATCGAGCTGCGCCGGCCGGGGGCCCTCACCCGCTCGCTCAGGCGCGCACCCTCTCCCGCAAGCGGGAGAGGGTATAAACTTCGACCACTTTCCGCCGTTCTCCCTCCCCCACGCAGTTGGCGGGGGTGGGTCGGGGAGGGGGGC
>DASUVG010000252.1:0-4980 GCA_036379135.1 Longimicrobium sp. | reverse complement strand
CTCGGTGCTGGTGCGGAACTGCACCTTGGCGATCTTGGTCAGCCCGTCCACCACCGTCACCACCTCGTCGCCGAACGCGTCGCGCACGTCGTCCAGCGTGGCCGAGGTGTCCTCCACCACGTCGTGGATCAGCCCGCCCGCCAGGGTGGCCGAGTCCAGGTGCAGGTCGGCCAGGATCTTGGCCACCTCGATGCAGTGGACGATGTAGTCCTCGCCCGAGTGGCGCTTCTGCCCCGCGTGCGCCATGGCGCTGAACTCGTACGCGCGCGCGATCAGGTCCAGGTCCAGCCGCTCGGCGTACGGCTGCACCGCCGCGAACAGGTCCGGCGGCAGGATGGCGCGCGCGTGGTCCAGCCCGCCGTCGGCGGCGGGGAGCGCGGGGGCGTGCGACGCCATCACCCCTCTCCGGCGCGGGGAGGTGCCGGCCGCGCCGCCGGGAGGGCGGCGCGGCGGCACGACGGGGGTGGCGGTGCGGCGAAGTACCTCATGCAAGGCAATGTAAGCGATGGGGGCGCCCGCTCACCACCCCGACGATAGCTGCTTCTGCTCGGAGAACGACCAGTACCGCTGCTCGCCGACGATGATGTGGTCCAGAAACCGCAGCCCCAGCATTCCCGCGGCCGTCTCGAGCCGCCGGGTGAGGTCGCGGTCCTCGCTGGAGGGGCGGGGCTCGCCGCTGGGGTGGTTGTGCAGCGCGACCACGCTGTGCGCGCCTTCGCGCAGGGCGGGGCTGAACACGTCGCGGGGCTGCACGTGGCAGGTGTCGACCGTGCCCTGCGCCACCTTCTCGATGCGCATGAGCTCGTTCTGGGCGTTGAGCAGCACCACGTGGAACTCCTCGTGGCGCAGGTCGCGCATGCGCACGTGCACGTGCTCGAACACGTCGCGCGGACACGAAAAGCGGTACACCTCGCGCCGCACCTCCTGCACGGCCCGCCGCCCCAGCTCCAGCGCGGCCAGGATCTTGGCTGCCCTGGCCGGGCCGATGCCGCGCACGCTGCACAGCTGTGACGCCGCCGCCATCATGATGCGCCGCAGCGGCTGCGTGTCCTTGCGGCGCCTGCCGCCCTTTGCCTCCTCTTCCTCCTCGCCCTGCAGCGCCCACGCCAGCAGGTCGCCGGCCACGTCCATGGCCGAGCGCGCCGGCCGCTCGTCGGTGGCGGGCCTGCCGGTCTCGATGAGCAGCGCCAGCAGCTCGCGCGACGAGAGCGACTGCGGGCCCAGCGTGCACAGCCGCTCGCGCGGCCGGTCGGTGGCCGGCCACTCCTTGATCTTCACGACGCCGCAGGCGGGTTCGGCGGGGACGGTGAGGGTAGGCATGCGCGTGCTCCGGGCGAGAAAGGTGGCAGCGGCCCCCGGCCGCATCCGAACAAAAACCGAAGATAAGATATGGACATCCTACCCGAATCACCAGACCCAATTCAGAGCGCTCCGGCTGCGCCAGCCGTGCGCACGGGAGTGCGGTAGTGCGGGAGTAGGGGAGTGCGTGAGTGCGTGAGTGCGTGAGTGCGTGAGTGCAGTGTTGAGTTCAGCGGGAAACGGCAAGAGCCCCGGGACACTCCTGTCCCGGGGCTCTTGATCCTTCCGCGTCGCGCGGCGGATGAAGGCAGACCCGCACCTCCTCTCGTCCCGCTATTCCCTACTCCCTATTCCCTATTCCCTGCTCCTTCCTACGCGTTCCGCCCGTGGCACTGCTTGTACTTCTTTCCGCTGCCGCAGGGGCAGGGATCGTTGCGCCCCACCGTCTGTCCCGCGCCGGCCGGCGCGTGGGCCGGCGTTTCCTCGCGGTTGGTGCGCATGGGCTGCGGGCGCGGCGGCACGGCGGCGTAGGGGTTCACCCCCAGCGACGGACGCCGCGGCTGCGGCGGCGGAGGCGGCATCTGCTCCGCCTCCTCGGCCACGCCCAGCTCCCCGTCGGCCGTGGGGCCCGAGAAGGTCATCGGCGGCGGGGGCGGCGGCGGCGGCGCGGGCGCCAGCTGCGCGCGGAACACGAACTTGGCGATGGAGGCGTACATGTCCGTCATCAGATCCTCGAACATGTCGTACGCTTCCTTCTTGTACTCCAGCAGCGGGTCCTTCTGCCCCCAGCCCCGGAAGCCGATGCTGGCCTTCAGGTGGTCCAGGTCGTACAGGTGGTCCTTCCACTTCTCGTCGATGGTGGAAAGCACCACGAACCGCAGCACCGCGTCCGCCGCCTCGCCAAAGCGATCCAGCTTGTCGTGGTACTGCTCGCGCGCGCGGTCCACGACGTACTCCTCCAGCTCGTCGCGCGAGGAGAAGGTGTCGCCCGTCCCCTGCTCGCTGGGCAGCCGGTCGGCGTTGACGAAGAAGTCCAGCATCAGCCGCTGGCGCAGCCCGGCAAGGTCCCACTCCTCCGACGGGGCGCTGGCGGGGGCGTACTCCTCCAGGATGACCGGGATGGCCCGCTCGATCATCTCCCACACCTCGCCCTTCAGCTCTTCGCCGCCTTCCAGGGCGAAGGTGCGCAGGTCGTAGATGACCTCGCGCTGCTGGTTCATCACGTCGTCGTAGTCCAGCAGCCGCTTGCGCGCCTCGAAGTTCTGCATCTCCACGCGCTTCTGCGCGCCGCCGATGGAGTTGGTGATCCACGGGTGCGTGATCACCTCGCCCTCCTCGGCGCCCAGGCGGTCCATGATGGCCGCGATGCGCTCCGAGCCGAACAGACGCATCAGGTCGTCCTCCAGCGACAGGAAGAACTGCGACGCGCCGGGGTCGCCCTGGCGGCCGGCGCGGCCGCGCAGCTGCCGGTCGATGCGCCGCGACTCGTGCCGCTCGGAGCCGATGATGTGCAGGCCGCCGGTCTCGATGAGGTACGAGTCCGGCTGCGTGGTCAGGTCCACCACCGCCTCGGGGTCGGGCGAGGTGGAAAGCTCCTTCAGGTCCAGCCCGCGCCCCTTCGCCCAGGCGACGGTGCGCGGCTCGGTGACCCCCGCGCCCAGCTTGATGTCGGTGCCGCGGCCGGCCATGTTCGTGGCGATGGTCACCGCCCCCGGCTGGCCGGCCAGGCGCACGATCTCGGCCTCGCGACGGTGCTGCTTGGCGTTCAGCACCTCGTGCGTGACCCCCGCGCGCTTGAGCATGCGCGACAGCGTCTCCGACACGTCCACGCTCACCGTGCCCACCAGGACGGGAAGCTCCATCAGGTGCAGCCGCCGCACCTCCTCCACGATGGCGTTCAGCTTTTCGCGCTTGGTCTTGTAGACCAGGTCGTGGCGGTCCTGCCGGGTGACGGGACGGTTGGTGGGGATCACCATCACGTCCAGCGTATAGATCTGGTGGAACTCGCCCTCTTCCGTCTCGGCGGTGCCCGTCATGCCGCCGAGCTTGTCGTACATGCGGAAGTAGTTCTGGATGGTGATGGTGGCCAGCGTCTGCGTCTCGGCCTTGACCGCCACACCCTCCTTGGCCTCGACCGCCTGGTGCAGGCCGTCGGACCAGCGCCGGCCGGGCATCATGCGGCCGGTGAACTCGTCCACGATCATCACCTCGCCGTTCTGGATGACGTACTGCTCGTCCTTGTTGAAGAGCGTGTACGCCTTGAGCAGCTGGTGGATGACGTGGATCTTCTCGCTCTTCTCCGCGTACTCGCGCTCCAGCGCCTCCTTGCGCTCGCGCTTCTCGTCCAGCCCCAGCGAGTGGTCTTCCTCCACCCGGTGCACGGCCTCGGAGATGTCGGGAACGATGAAGGCCTCGTGGTCGTCGGGCGCCAGCACGTCCAGCCCCTGGTCCGTCAGGTGGATGGTGTGCCCCTTCTCGTCCATCGAGTACAGGAGGTTCTCCTCCAGCTCGTGGACCTTCTTCTCCATCATGTAGTCGCGCTCGACCTTGCTGATCACCCGCACCAGCCCCGGGTCGTCGGCAAGCATCTTGTGCAGCCGCTTGTTGCGCGGCGAGCCGCGGCGCGCCAGGAACAGCTTTTCGCCCGCGGCGTAGCTGTCGCCCCCCTCCAGGTCCTTCTCCGCCTGCGCGATCAGGTCGTTGGTGATGCGCGTCTGCCGCCGCGCCAGGTCGGCCACGGCGGGGTTGTAGCGGGCGTAGGCGGCGTTGGTCTCCGTCCCCACCGGGCCGGAGATGATGAGCGGCGTGCGCGCCTCGTCGATCAGGACGCTGTCCACCTCGTCGACGATGGCGTAGTGGTGCCTGCGCTGCACCCGGTGCTCCAGCTGGTGCACCATGTTGTCGCGCAGGTAGTCGAAGCCGAACTCGTTGTTGGTGCCGTAGGTGATGTCGGACCCGTAGGCCTCGCGGCGCTCCGGGGTGTTGGGCTCGTGCAGGTCGATGCACCCCACGGTAAGGCCCAGGTACCGGTACAGGTGCCCCATCCACTCGCTGTCGCGCTGCGCCAGGTACGAGTTGACGGTCACCAGGTGCGCGCCGCGTCCGGCCAGGGCGTTCAGGTACAGCGGCAGCGTGGCCACGAGCGTCTTCCCCTCGCCCGTGGCCATCTCGGCCACCTTGCCCTGGTGCAGCGTGATGCCGCCGATGAGCTGCACGTCGTAGTGCACCATGTCCCAGGTGAGGGTCTGCCCCGTCACCTGCACCTCGGTGCCCACCAGCCGGTGGGCGGCGGCCTTGACGGTGGCGAACGCCTCGGGAAGGATCTCGTCCAGCACCCCCTCCAGCTCGCCCTTTACCCGCCGCTCCGCCGCGCCCATCTGCTGCGACAGCGCCTCGCGCTCCGCCGCGTCCTCGGAGACGCGGCGGCGGGCGCGCAGGTCCGCCAGCTCGGCCTCGGCCTCGGCGGTGGCTTCGCGGATGGCGGCGCGGAACCGGTCCGTCTGCCCCTTCAGCTCATCGTTGGAAACGCCCTTCAGGCGCTCGAACTCGCGGTTGATCTCGTCGACGATGGGCTGCAGCCGCTTGAGCTCGCGCTGGTGGCGCGTGCCGAACACGGCCTTGACGAGGGACTTCAGCATCTCGCTATCGAATCCTGTCCAGCGGGGAAGGCTCCCGGTACAG
>DASUVG010000251.1:0-3305 GCA_036379135.1 Longimicrobium sp. | reverse complement strand
TGTCGCTGCCCAGCTTTCCGAGTGAGTTGCTCCAGCGCGGAGCTGAGCTTGGCCGGCTACTGCGGGCTCGCCCTCGGAAGCGAAGCTACCAACTCTCTGCCAACAAAGGTGTTAAGGCTCTAAGTTAGCGCCTATGGGGGCCGGGGGAGAGGGGGCCGCGTCGGGCGCCAGTTCGATCCCGTTCGTCGAACCGGAAAACCCGGCGGCTGCCCCCGCGGACGCAGTTCGATGCAGGTCGCGGCGCGATCGAATTCTCCCCTCTCCTCGCGCAGTTTGCGAGGGGAGAGGGCCGGGGGGTGGGGGACCGCGGCCGCGGTGCGATCCCCGCGGAAGCCCCCGCGCCCCCTTCACGCCAGCGGCGCGCAGGGCATCCCCCGCACCCCCGTTCCTTGTACGCACTTAGGGCATTCGCTATCTTTTCCCGATTGTCCCATACCGGGTCCGCGCGCATTCCGAGTCGGGCGCGGCCGTTCGTCCCCCTGTCCATTCCATGGCAAGTCCAGCCAAGCTGAGAGACCAGGCCCGTGCCGCGGAGAACCGCGGACAGTGGACCGAGGCCGTCGTCCTGTATCGCCAGCTCCTGGAGGAGGCGGCGGCGGGCGAGGAGCTGGACATCGCCCTGTGGAACCGCGTGGGCGACCTGCACCTGCGCATCGGCGAGACGGAGCGCGCGGTGGAGGCGTACGAGCGCGCCGTGGCCGCGTACAGCGACATCGGGCTGCACAACAACGCCATCGCGCTGTGCCGCAAGATCCTGCGGCTGGTGCCCGGGCGCGGCGCCGTCTACCTCAAGCTGGGCCAGATCAGCGCCGCCGCGGGGTTCCTGGCCGACGCGCGCCAGAACTTTCTGGAGTACGCCCAGCGGATGAAGCGGGCGGGCAACCTGGACGCCAGCTTCGACGCGCTCAAGGAGTTCGCCGACCTGTCGCCCGAGGACACCGAGGTCCGCAAGCTGCTGGCCGACCAGCTGCTGGCCAACGGCCGCAAGGAACAGGCGGTGGAGCAGATGCGCGTGCTGATGGGCGCGCACATCCAGCACGGCGACCCCGCCGCCGCCGACGCCGTGCGCGAGCAGATCCGCGCCGTGGCGCCCGACGCGGACGACACCCCGCTCATGCGCAGCCGCAGCGCCGCCAGCGACGACTTCAGCGCCGCGCTGCACGACGGCGACTTTTCCTCCGGCGCCGACGTGCCGGAGGTGGCGGGGCTGGAGACCACCGCGCTGGACGACGGCGGGGTCGCCCCGCTCGCCGGGCTGGAATCCACCTCCCTGGTCGACGAGCCGCCGCCGCCCCCGCGCAAGGCGCCCTCCGCGGGCGCGGAGCTGGGGCTGGAGCCCACCAACCTGGGTGAGACGGAGCTGGAGGCCGAGGAGGGTCCCGCGGACCTTCCCATCCTCTTTGGCGACGAGGTGGAGGACGACGAGGACGGCGGCGGGCAGTTCAGCGACGACCTGCCCCTGCTGGACGCGGACGACGACGGCGACCTGGGCGGCGACCTGCCCCTGCTGATCGACACGGACGACGCGTCCGGGGGCGGCGACCTGCCGCTGATCGGCTTCGACGAGGAGCCGGTGAAGCGGCAGCCGCGGGGAACGCCGGGGCGCCGCCGCGGGCCGGAGCCCGTGTTCGAGGCGCAGCAGGACAACCTGGACCAGCTGCGCGCCCACGTGGCCGCCGTCCCCGAGGACGAGGCGTCGCGCGAGGAGCTGGTTCGCGAGCTGCGCTCCCGCGGGCTGGGGCACGAAGTGCCCGACGTGCTGGAGGCCGCGCACCGGGCGCTGGCCGCGCGCGGGATGTACTTCGAGGCCGTGGCGCCCATGACCGCGCTCATCGGCCTGCGGCCGGACGACGGCATCCTGCTGCAGAAGCGGGTGGAGTACGCGTTCCGCAGCGGCCGGGCCGAGGCGCAGGTGGAGGCGTATCTGGATCTGGGCCGCCACCTGGCGCGGCACGGGCAGGAGGAGAAGGCGGCCGCCGTCTTCAAGCGCGTGCTGGAGCTGGACCCGCACAACGTGGAGGGCCGCGCCGCCGCCGCGCAGGTCGCGCCCTTCATCCGCGCCCCCGCCCCGCCCGCGGCCGCCGCCCCCGCGCCTGCGCCTGCGCCCGCCGCCCCCGCGAAGCCGCAGCCGCCCGCGGGCGACTACGTGGACCTGGGCGCGCTGATCATGGACGACGAGCGCGGCGAGGGCGAGCCCAGCACGCGCTTCGTGGTGGAGGAAAAGGAGCCCAGCGGCGACGAGGACAAGGACTTCGCCGAGATGCTCACCCACTTTCGCCAGAAGGTGGCGGAGAACATCGACGTGGAGGACAGCGCCAGCCACTACGACCTGGGCGTGGCCTTCATGGAGATGGGGCTGGTGGACGAGGCCATCGCCGAGTTCCAGGTCGCCCTGCGCGGCGGCGCGAATCCGCTCGCGACGCTGGAGCTGCTGGGCCAGTGCTTCGTGGACAAGGGGCAGTACGCCGTGGCGGGGCGCGTGCTGGACCGCGCCCTCAAGCTTCCCGGCGTGGCGGACGGCGACGTGATCGGCGTCCTCTACCTGCTGGGACGGGTGGAGGAGGGGACGGACCGCCCGGAGAGCGCGCGGGAGCTGTACGAGCGCGTGGTCTCCGTCGACATCCGCTTCCGCGACACCGCGCAGCGCATCGACCGCCTCCGCGCGGCGAGAAGGTGAACGGGTGACGGGGTGAACGGGTGACGTGCGGAGGGGAGGTGTGGTGTGCCGCAGAAGGTGAGGGTGCATGGGGACCTGGAGGTGTACCGCAGGGCGTTCGACGCGGCGATGGAAATATTCGCCGCGAGCGAAACGTTCCCGAAGCACGAGGTTTACGCGTTGACGGACCAGATCCGCCGCTCCTCGCGGTCCGTATGCGCGAACCTGGCGGAGGCGTGGCGCAAGCGTCGCTACCGGGCTTCGTTCATCAGCAAACTTTCGGACGCGGAAGCCGAGGCGGCGGAAACGCAGGTGTGGATTCAGTTCGCGGTGCGGTGCGGATACCTGGACCGAAACATCGGGGGAGCTCTGTACCGCGGCTACGACGGCATTCTTTCCACGCTCGTCGGGATGATCACCCACCCCGACGCCTGGACGGCCCGCCGCTAGCCTCACCCGTTCACCCGTTCACCCGTTCACCCGTTCACCCGTTCACCCGTTCACCCGTTCACCCGTTCACCCGTTCACCCGTTCACCCGTTCACCCCGTCACCCTCCGCGGCCCTCCGTTGACGCCCTCCGCCCGCCCGGATACCTTCCCCGCTTTCCGCAGAACAGCTGGAGCCGTGCCCCATCCCCTGCTGATCGAG
>DASUVG010000250.1:0-9490 GCA_036379135.1 Longimicrobium sp. | reverse complement strand
CCGTAGTTGCCGCACTTGCAGCGGCGCCCGTTGCTGTCGATGGTCATGTGGCCGATCTCGCCCGCCACGTCGCTGCAGCCGTGGTAGATCTGCCCGTTGAACACGATCCCGCCGCCGATCCCCGTCCCCAGCGTCAGCCCCACGAGCGTATCCACGCCGCGGCCGGCGCCCAGCCACCACTCGCCGTAGGTGGCGCAGTTGGCGTCGTTGTCCAGCGTGCAGGGGAGCTTTACCTGGTTGCTCACCAGGTCGCGCAGCGGAAAGTTGCGCCACCCCAGGTTGGGCGTGTTGATGACCGTACCCGTCTTGCGGTCCAGCGGCCCCGGCGAGCCGATCCCCACCCCCGCCACGGCGCCGCGCGTGGTGGCGTGCTGCGCGGTCACCTCGCCGATCGCCTCTTCCACCATCCCCACGATGCGGTCCACCACGAACTTGGCGCCGCGGTGGCTGTCCGTGGGCAGCGTGCGCAGCCCCAGCACGTCTCCCCCCGCGATGGGCACCAGCCCCACGACGATGTTGGTGCCGCCGAGGTCCACACCGACGATCCATCGTTTCTCGGCCGTTCCGGGCGTCATACGCAGTCTGCTGTCGTGGGCCGCGCAACGCGCGCGGCGGGGGCTGGGGGACGCGGCAACCTAACATCCGCCGGGTTGCCGTGAAAGCCCGCGGGGTGTCACACGTGCACGTAGTGGACAGGCGGAACGTGGTGATGGAAGAGAAACCGCGACCGTGACTTCAGAGGGAGCGCCGCGCGGAATCCTGAACCCACCCAACCGCCTGCGGGCGACCGAAGGCGGATGGATGCCTCAGGACGTGATGCGAAGCGAGGGATCCGGCTCCAGCTCCGCGATGCCGCGGCGGGCGCGCGTCTGGCCGGTGCGGCGGATGGAATCCAGGATCTCGCGGTTGCGGCGCATCACCTCCGCGTCCTTGTAGGGGCGCTGGTGGTGAAGGTGCATGCAGACGGCGCGGTGGCGCACCTGGATGCCGCGGACGCCCAGGTTCACCAGCCGGTAGCCCACGGCGCGGTCCAGCCCGCCGTATCCCATCTCCATGTCGAAGCCGTTGACGGCGAACATGGCCTCGCGCCAGACGGACGCGTTGTTCCCGGCGAAGAGCGGCGCCGTGGGCGTCAGCCGGTCCAGCGCCGCCGCCAGCACGGGCGAGCGCACCAGCCGCAGCGCCCGCCGTCCCGGCCGCCAGCCGTTCGCGCGCAGCCAGCGGAGGTCGACGAAGCGTCCGCCGCGCACGTCGTCCACCGTGATCGCCCGGCTTGCCTCGGCGGAAAGCTTCAGGTAACCGCCGCCCAGGTATGCGCCGGGGCGCGCCAGGGCGCGGTGCACCGCCACCAGGTCGGCGCGGGGGATGCTGTCGCCGTCGGTGAAGAGCAGGTAGTCGCCGGTGGACGCGGCGATCGCCCGGTTCATGATCTCGCTCTTCCGGAACCCCCGGTCCTCGTGCCACACGTGGACGATGGGCAGCCCCGTTCCATGACGGACGCGGTCGACGACGGCCGCGGTATCGGCGCCGGAGCCGTCGTCGGCCACCAGCAGCTCGAAGCCGCGGTCCGTCTGCGCCGCGTAGCCGTGGAGAACGCGCTCCAGGTCGTGCGGCTTTTCGTAGGTGGAGACGATGACCGACAGCCGCACGGCTCAGCCTCCGCCGGGCGTGGCCAGCACCTCGGTGGTGGATTCCACGTCGCCGCCCAGGATCGGCGCCACGCGGTACCCCAGCTGGCGCAGAAAGGCCAGCGATGCGCGGTGCACCTCCGGCCCGTGCGTGGAGAGGAAGATGACAGGCCGGAGGCGCGCCAGCGTCTCGCGCGCGCCGTGGAGCACCGACATCTCCGCGCCCTCCACGTCGATCTTGATGGCGGCCGGCGCCGGCGCGTGCTGGGCGCAGTAGTCGTCCAGGCGCAGGGTGCGCACCTCCAGCGCGCCCGCGTCGGCCAGGTGCCCCGTGCCGCTCCCCGTGCCGAACGTAAACCGCGCCGTCCCCGCGCGGTCGCTTACCGCCGCCTGCTGCACGGTGACGTTGCGCAGGCGGTTGATCTGCACGTGGCGCCGCAGGAACCCCGCGTTGCGCGGCTCCGGCTCGAACGCGTGCACCGCGCCGCCCTCGCCTACGAGGACGGAGGCGAGCAGGGTGTAGTATCCCACGTTGGCGCCCACGTCCAGCACCACGCCGCCCGGCCGCAGCAGCTGCTCGAAGAGCCGCGTCTGCTCGCGCTCGTAGGTGCCGTTCAGGATGCGGAGGATCTTGCCGCGGCTGGCCGGCAGCCACCAGCGCCCCCTCAGCCGCCCCGCGATGATCGGCAGTCGCACTTCGTACGTCGTTGGATGGATGGCGCGGCGCCCCTCGCCGCGCGCGACATTCTAACCCCGCGCCCCGCGCCCCACAAACGAACGCGGGCCGGGGCGCATCGGCCCCGGCCCGCGGATCTACTCACGCACTAACGCACTTCCGCACTCACGCACTTCCCCTCAGCCGCCGATCTGCAGCACCGCCAGGAAAGCCTCCTGCGGAATCTCCACCGTCCCCACCTGCTTCATCCGCTTCTTTCCTTCCTTCTGCTTCTCCAGCAGCTTGCGCTTGCGGCTGATGTCGCCGCCGTAGCACTTGGCGGTCACGTTCTTTCGCAG
This sequence comes from Longimicrobium sp., assembly GCA_036379135.1. GTDB lineage: Bacteria > Gemmatimonadota > Gemmatimonadetes > Longimicrobiales > Longimicrobiaceae > Longimicrobium. The sequence continues at coordinate 6,848 of DASUVG010000250.1, read as the reverse complement.
GGCGCTCTTGCTCTCGCGGGCGATGATCTTGTTGCCGATGGCCGCCTGGATCACCACCTCGAACTGCTGCTTGGGGATGAGCTCCTTCAGCTTCTCGGCGATGTTGCGTCCGTACTCGTACGCCTTGTCGCGGTGGATGATCACGCTGAACGCGTCCACCGGATCGCCGTTGATCAGCATGTCCAGCTTGACCAGCGGATTGGCGCGGTAGCCGGCCAGCTCGTAGTCCAGCGACGCGTAGCCCCGCGTCGCCGACTTGAGCCGGTCGTAGAAGTCGAGCACGATCTCCGCCAGCGGCAGCTCGTACGAAAGCTCCACCCGCTGGGGATCCGGATACGTCATCCCCATGAAGTTGCCGCGCCGCTCGTGGCACAGCTTCTGGACCGCGCCGATGTACTCCGCCGGGCACATCACCCGCGCCCGCACGTACGGCTCCTCGATCTCCTGGATCTTGGTGGGGTCCGGAAGGGTGCTGGGGCTCTCCACCCACAGCTCTTCGCCGTCCGTCATCGTCACCGAGTACTTCACGTTCGGGACGGTGGTGATCAGGTCCAGGTCGTGCTCGCGCTCCAGCCGCTCCTGGATGATCTCCATGTGCAGCAGCCCCAGAAAGCCGCAGCGGAACCCGAAGCCCAGCGCCAGCGACGTCTCCGGCTCGTACACCAGCGAGGCGTCGTTCAGCTTGAGCTTGGCCAGCGCGTCGCGCAGGTCCTCGTACTGCTCGGTGTCCGTGGGATAGATCCCCGCGAACACCATCGGCTTGACCTCCTGGTAGCCGTGCAGCAGCTCCTGCGCCCGGTTGTCCGCGTCCAGGATGGTGTCGCCGCTGCGCGTGTCGGCCACCCGCTTGATGCCGGCGATCACGTATCCCACCTCGCCCGGCCGCAGCTCGGGGCTGGGGAAGCGCCCCAGCTGCAGGTACCCCACCTCGTCGATGGGATACACGCTGTCGTGCGCGCCAAAGGCGACGCGCATCCCCGGCTTCAGCACCCCGTCCACCACGCGGACGCTGGGCACCGCGCCCACGTACTTGTCGTAGTACGAGTCGAAGATCAGCGCGCGCGCCGGCGCCGACGGGTCGCCCTGCGGCGGCGGCACCTTGGCCACCACCGCCTCCAGGATGTCCTGGATGCCGATCCCCGCCTTGGCCGACGCCGAGATCACCTCGTCGGGGTCCACGCCCAGAAGGTCCACCAGCTCCGCGCGGCGCCGCTCCGGCTCCGCGCCCGGCAGGTCGATCTTGTTGAGCACGGGGATGATCTCCAGCCCCGCCTCCATGGCCAGGAACAGGTTGGAGAGCGTCTGCGCCTGCACCCCCTGGGACGCGTCCACGACGAGGATGGCCCCCTCGCACGCGGCCAGGGAGCGCGACACCTCGTAGGTAAAGTCCACGTGCCCGGGGGTGTCGATCAGGTTCAGCTGGTACTCGCGGCCGTCGCGCGCGTTGTAGCGCATGCGCACCGCGTTCAGCTTGATGGTGATCCCCCGCTCGCGCTCGATGTCCATGGAATCGAGCACCTGGTCCTTCATCTCCCGCAGCTGCAGAGTCCCCGTGGTCTCCAGCAGGCGGTCGGCCAGCGTGCTCTTTCCGTGGTCGATGTGCGCGACGATGCAGAAATTGCGGATATGGTCCAGTCGCAACGTGCGATTCCCGATCTGGAAATTGAAGGCGTTCGTTCGGTGCAAAGCTCTGTAAGTTAACCCCTTCGCGGGGGTTGTAGAAAGCCCCGCCCGCCTCGCGGCGGCCGGGGCCCCTCCCTGGACGAAGTCCGCCGGCGCCCCCGCCGCCGTTCCGGGCGAGGCGTCCGCGCGAACTCCGGCATCGCCGGACGCGGATGCGCGGGCGCGTGGACCGCCGCACACACCCGCGCCGCCGGGTCCGCGCGGCGGACTCCGTGGCGTGGCGGCCGCGGCTTCGACCCGGGACGGGGTCGGCCGCCGCGCCGGCGCCTACCAGCGGACGCGGGTCCAGTACAGGTACACGCCGCAGCGCACCGGCCCCGTGTCCGCGTACTGCCGGAACTCCGGCGGCACCTCGTTGAACTCGCGGTATACCTCCACCGCCTTCACGTCGCGAGGGCCCAGTACCTGGTGCAGCTCCCGCCGGCCGCCGTCGCGAAAGCTCAGCGGAAAGGGGCGGCCGTCCAGCAGCATCACCATGCACCCCCATCCCCGCTCCGACCGGGGCACGGTGGCGCCGGCGCGCCGCTGCAGGTACAGGCCCGGCACGCCGCGCAGCATGTCGCCCGCGTACGCCGCGCGCCCGCTGCGCTGCGACAGGTACGCGGAGTCCAGAAACACGCCCTCGCCCAGGGCGCGGCGGCGCTCGAAGCCCTGCCGGCCGCGCTCGTTGGGCAGCTGCCCCATCACCACGACCGTATCCATGGTGAACGGCCGCTGCGTCATGCGGATCTCCGCCTGCACCCGCGCGCCGCCAGCCTGCACCTCCACCGACGCGGGGTGATAGCCGGAGCGGCGCGCCTCCACCCGGTACGTCCCCGGCTGCCGCAGCCGCAGCACCACCACCCCCGCCGCGTCGGTGAAGTCCGCCGCCGCCAGCGAGCCGTCCGCCGCCTCCACGCGCACCATCGCCTCCGCCACGGGCGCGCCGGTGGCCGCGTCGCGGGCCACCGCGCGGATGGACTGCGCCGCCGCGGGGCGAGCGGCGAGCGCGGCGAGCACGACCAGAAGGAGCCGGACCCGGAAGCTGGGCGTCATGATTCGTGGCAAAACGGGGTGGATCGGATGCGGCGCTCCGGCGGAAAGCGGCTGCTTACCCCGCGACCGACGTCGGATGTTCCCGCCCCGCCGGCGGCGGGACGAATTCCGAAAAGCGCCCCGCGCGCGGGCGTGCGGATGAAAGGCGGCGCAAACGGTTGCCGCCCATGGGGATCGCCGCTACTTTCCCGCGCCCGCCGGCCCGGGGCTCCGCGAGGGAGTCGCCCTCGTGCCCGCGGGATTTCCACCCAATCGACGCACGCGGCTCGGCGGTCTCCGGCCGCGCCGCACCCTGTCCATCGAATCACCCAAAGTCGCAGAGATGAGAATCCATCGTCTTGCTCTTGCCGCCGCCGGCGTCGTGCTGGCCGCGGCGCCCCTGGCGGCGCAGGTGCCGCTGACCCCGCGCGCGCTGGGGATGGGCGGCGCGTACATCGGCGTGGCGCGCGGGCACGAGTCGCTGTTCCAGAACCCCGCCAACCTGGGGCTTCCCAACAGCCCCCACTGGTCCGCCGGCATTCCCACCCTCTCCCTGGGCCTGGGCACGCGCGGCATCGAGCCCGGCGACCTGCGGGACCTGCTCGAGTACAACGACCTGAGCGGCGAAGAGCGCGCGGCGCTGCTGGCGGAGATCCCCGCCGGCGGCACGGGCGTGGACGTGGACGTCCGCGCGCCGCTGGTGGCGCTGCAGGTGCGCCGCTTCGCCATCGGCCTCAGCTACCAGGTGGTGGGGAGCCACACGGTGAACAAGAGCATCGTGGACCTGGTGCTCAACGGCTTCGACCGCAACCGGACGTACACCATCGAGAACACCGAGGGCTCGCGCGCGGCGTTCTGGGACGTGGCCGCCGCGTACGGCCGCCGCGTGGGCCCGGTGAGCGTGGGCGCCACCGTGCACTACTTCTTTCCGCGCGAGCTGGTGCGCTCAGCGCTGGTGGACGTCGACACCACCTACAGCGTGATCTCCGGCTTTACCGTGCCCACGGACATCCGCGTCACCTACGCGGGCGTGGGGAGCGAGGGCGGCACCGGATTCGGGGTGGACCTGGGCGTGGCGGCGGAGCCCATCCCCGGCCTTACTCTGAGCGCCGCGCTGGAGAACGCCCTCAACACCGTGCAGTGGAGCGACGACCTGCGCGTGCGCACCGTTACGCTGGACCGCGACGACTACCAGAACGGCGACCCGGAGCAGCTGCAGTCCGAGTACGAGGAAAGCGAGCGCCCGTACAACCAGGCCGCCGACATCGTTCACCCGTACAGCTACCTGGCGGATTCCGTGCTGGCGCTGCGCGACCAGGGGCTGCCCACCGTGCTGCGCGCGGGCGCGGCGTACCGCGTGGGCACCGGCACCACGCTGGCCGCCGGCTTTCAGACGGAGCTGGATGATTCGCCCGCCGGGGCGCTGTGGGACCAGCAGATCAGCCTGGGTGTGCAGCAGAAGATCCCCGTGGTCACGCTGCGCGCCGGCTTCGCGACGGACATGGAGGACGGCACGCTGCTCTCCGGCGGCCTGTCGCTGGGCCCCATCCAGCTGGGCGTGGCGCGCGTCACCAGCGGCAGCGGCGACGCCGAGCGCAGCGGCTGGATCGCCACCTTCGGCCTGGGCGGCCGCAGCGACACCGTGATGCCGTAACCGGCGAAAGATCGCGAGAAGGAAAGAAGGAGGACGCGGATGATGATTTCATCCGCGTCCTCATCTTCTTTTCCCGGAAGGTCACTGTCATTCTGAGGGAAGGCGCCGCGCCAAAGCCGTCTGCACGCTCCAGAGCCGCGGCGCCGACCGAAGAATCTCTATGGGGAACGGGCGCCCCTCGCGCCGAAGCCGACGTAGCCGACGGGAGGTGATGGTTCGAACAGAAAGGACCGGGCGCGCGCCTCCTTCAAAATGACACCGTCCGCCGGATTCCGTATCACCCCCGACGGGTGCAGGATTGGACAACGCGCGCGCCCGCTACGTCGCGGATCACGGGGGACGTGGAGGAGGGCGCGGAGGGAATCCCCTCCGCGCCCTCCTCGCCGTTCCTCCACGTCGTCCGCGCGATCCGTGCTACGCTGGATCCGCGCGTCAGTTGTCGGAGGGCCGGGTCCGGCTGCCGCCGCCGCTGGGCCGCGACGAAGGCGGCGACGACTCGCGGCGCGGCTCCGCGCTGCGCGCCGGGGGCGACTCGCGCCGCGGCTCCGACGAACGGGCGGGCGGCGACTCCCGCCGGGGCTCCGCCGAACGCTGCGGAGGCGACTCGCGCCGGGGCTCCGCGGAACGCTGCGGCGGGCTTTCGCGCCGCGGCTCGGACGAACGCTCCGGCCGGCGCTGGAAGGTGGGCCGCTCGCGCTGCGGCTCTACCGGCCGGTCCTGCTGCGGCGGCTGCGCCGACGACTCTTCCGGCTGGCGCGGCTGCGTGGTGGCGCGGTCCGGACGGCTTCCCGCGCGGGGCTCGCCGGCGCCGCGGCCCTCGCCGCGGTCCCGCACCCGCGGCTCGTAGGTGCCGCTGCGCTCCGGGCGGCTGGCCGGCGCGGCGCGCTCCGTGGTCTCCGGCCGTCGTGCCGACGCCGGGCCGGCGCGGCTGCCGCCGGTCTCCGGCCGTGTGCTGGTGATCCCCTCGCGGGCCGGCCGGGTGCTCTCCGGCCGGTCGGAGCGGGGGCCGCCCCCGGCGCGCGCGTCGGGCGCCGAGCCGCCGCTCCCCGACGAGCCGGGACGGCGCTGGGCGGTGCTGCTGCGGGCCGGGGGCGCCTGGCTCTGCGTGCGCTCCTTGTAGCCGTGCAGCGGGCGGCGGCTGGCCGTGCGGTAGTAGTACCGGTCGTAGTACACGCGCCGGCTGCCGCGCCACCGGTAGGTGTCATAGTAGTACGGGCGGTTGACCAGGATCACGCGCACCCGGTCGCACCGGGAGCGGCCGTAGTAGTCGTAGCGGCTGTCGTGGTACCAGTCGCCGTACCCGTCGTAGCAGGCGTACCGCGGGTAGTCGTAGCGGCGGCCCATGTGGTACGTGTAGTAGTCCACCGACTCGTACCCGTACGAGGTCTCCGGCACCACGGCGCGGACGATCTCGTCCATGGCGTAGAAGGGGTCGCCGTAGATGCTACGGTCGGCGTCCCAGCCGGCGAAGCGCGGACGGTACAGGTCGCGCACGCGCCACAGCTCCAGCGGCTCGTCCAGCGCCACGGCCAGCACGTAGCCCACGCCGTGGCCGCCGCGCACGTTCAGGTAGTCGTACCGGCCGCGCGAGCCCAGGGTGAGGGTGCGGCCGCGCTGCACCCAGCCGTCGTCGTGCTCGCTGCGGGGGTACAGGATGTCGACGTCGCCGTTGGTGTCGATGTGGAACACCGCCAGGTAGCCGTCGTGGTCCGAGCGCACGCGCACGCGTAGGCGGTCGGAGGTGCGAAAGAAGTCGCGGTGGTTGTCTACCCACACCCGCACGCCGCCGCGCTGGGCGGCTTTTGCGGCGGCGAGCGCGGGGGCTTCTGCATCCAGCATCAGTGCGGGCGCCGGTGCCGCGGCCGCGGGTGCGGCGGCCAGGGCGGTCAGGGCCAGGCCCGCCAGGATCATGTTGCGCATGGGAGTGATATCTCCGGGGTGGTGCTGCGGTCTAACGCCCATCGTGGCAGGGCAAGCGCCGTTCCGGGGTGGGCCTGTTTTTCAAGATAATACGACGCAATCACTTAGCAAGCCCGCGGGTTTGCGCCCGCGCGTCCCTCCGTCCCCGGCGTGGGACGGTGGTTCTCTCGCAGGGGACGGAGGAGGACGGTGAACGGGTGAACGGGTGAACGGGTGACGGACGATCGATGGCGGACCTCGCCCCCGCCCCGGGTTGAAACCCGTGCCCATGCGTTTGCGGCGCGGGCCCGGCCTGCCCGAGGGGTTGAAGCCCGGTTTTGCGAGGAACGAGCAAAGACCGGGCTTATGGCATTTCCAGCCGCGGGCTTCAGCCCGTGGTGGAGGGTGGGCACTCACCCGGCGCCTCACCCGTTCACCCGTTCACCCGTTCACCCGGTCACCCGTTCACCCGTTCACCCGTTCACCCGTTCACCCCGTCACCCTCCGCGGCCCTCCGTTGACGCCCTCCGCCCGCCCGGATACCTTCCCCGCTTTCCGCAGAACAGCTGGAGCCGTGCCCCATCCCCTGCTGATCGAG
>DASUVG010000249.1:0-29093 GCA_036379135.1 Longimicrobium sp. | reverse complement strand
GCATCGTTCACTCTGTTCATCTTGTTTGCCTCTGCATTTCTCTGCGCAGCAACGCACGCCGACCTGCATTGGGTGATTGCCGCGTTGCGCAGATATTAGCCATGACTTATAATTAGAAGGTGAGGCGACGTGAACGACCACTGCGAGGTCCGCTTCACCCCGGCGGCAGCCAGGGAAGTGACCGGGATCGCGAAGAAGGATCCTCGACGCGCCGCTATCCTCCGTGAACTCATTGCGCAGGTGGAGGAGGATGGATGGAAGCTTTCCATTCACGCCGAGGTGATCAAGGTACTGCGAGAGCAGACGTGCGTGGGCGAGATACGGGACGTAGGGAGCGGCGGATATCGGCTTTTCATGTTCTGGAATGACACCGAGGACTGCCGCGAGATCTGGATCTGCCGCGTTCTGCCCAAGCGGGATGTAGAAAGCAAGCGCCGGCTGAGCGAGATCTGTGACGTGGTAGAAAAGCTGCGCGGGCGCTTTCTCAGCGAGGAGGATGAATGATGTTCGACCGCAAGCGATCGCGAGCCGCGGAGGTCTTTGCCGCGATATCGGAAGAGGTACCCGGATTCGCGCAGGCGGAACGGGAACTCGGCAGCCGGCTGGTCGTCGCCCGGAACGTCATTCGGCTGCGCATTCAACGCGGGTGGACGCAGCAGCAGCTGGCGCGGGAACTGGACGTCTCCCAGCCGCGGGTCGCGCAGATCGAGAGCGCGAGCGCCAACGTACAGATCGACACGCTGGACCGCCTGGCAACGGTCTTTGGCGTGGAACCCGCGCGCCTGCTTCAGCCGGGCAAGGCATCCGCGATACCGGCCTCGGTGCCGGAACTCCAGCCCGCCGGCTTGAAGTAGCGTAACGGCTGCACCATTGGCAGCCACGGGCGCACCTGGCAGGTGATCGACCCCGCGGGGCAGCTGGTGTGCATCACCGTCTACAAGAAGGGCGCGGTCCAGGTGGTGCGGCGGCTGGCGGCATGAGGACGAAGCGGCGCGGCTCCCAGGGGGGCCGCGCCGCTTTCCTCACTGTGGCGGTGCTCTCGCAGCGCGGTGTGCCCTGGAACACGGCCCCCCTTCAGCGCGGTCCCTGGGGCTGCGGGTTGGCCGGAAGGCCCGCGGGAGCCGCCGGGGTCAGCGGCGCTCGAAGCGCTGGGTCAGGCCGGCGGCCTCGTACAGCGCGCGCGTGTCGTACAGCTTGCCGGCGCGCACCACGTGCGTGGTGCGGCGGATGTCGGTAATGCGCTCGGCGGGACGGCCGTCCACGATCACCAGGTCAGCCACCTTGCCGGTGGTGATGCTGCCGTAGTCCGTGTCCTCCTTCATCACGCGCGCGGGAACGATCGTGGCGATCTGCAGCACCCTGGCCGCGGGGATGCCCGCGCGCTCGTAGATCTCCAGCTCGCCGTGGAAGGAGAGGCCGGGGAAGTTGTCCGTGCCTGGCACCAGCGTGACGCCCGCGTCGAACAGGCGCTTGAGCAGGCGGCGGTAGCTGGCGCTCGCGGCCTGCGCCCGCGCCGCCTCCTGCGGGTTGCCCGTCGCGCCCACCGTCATGTTGCGGCGCAGCACCTCCGGCAGCCACGCGATCGTGGGCCCGAACACGGGATCCGTTCCGTCCGGCAGCGGCGAGCGGTCCTGCCACAGGTTGAAGGTGCCGTCCACCACCGTCCCCTTCTCGCGCAGGAACAGGATCAGCTGCGTCATCTCCGGCGAGTCCACGTTGAACGTGGGCGCCACGGCGGTGGCCACCTGGCTGTAGGCCCGCATGCGCGGCAGGTACAGCGAGTCCTGAAAGAAGGTGGAGAACAGGAACGCGGAGTGGTTGATCTCGTCGAAGCCCAAGGTGACGGCGCCCTGCACCGTGAGCCCCCGCGGCACGTGTCCGCTCAGCCGCATGCCGCGCCTGCGCGTCTCTTCCGCGATGGTGGGCACCAGGTCCGGGTGCACCAGGTTGTAGAGCTTGATCTGGCGGTAGCCCATCGAGTCGTAGCGGGCGACCCAGGCGCGCGCCTCCTCTTCCGTGCGCACCAGCACGCCGGACGGCCCTGCCCAGTGCCCCGGGCCCTCGATGAAGCCCGCCAGGATCGGGCGCGGCGCCAGGTAGGTGCCCGCCTTCTCCCGCTCCCGCTCGGAGAGCGCCGCGTCGATGTCCGCGGCCACGTCGCGCACGGTGGTGATGCCCGCGGCCAGGAACAGCAGCCCGTTGACGTCTTCGCCGATGAAGTGCAGGTGGGTGTGCATGTCCCACATCCCCGGCAGCACCGTCTTGCCGGTCGCGTCGATCACGCGGGCGCCGGCGGGGATGCGCACGGAGTCCGCGGGGCCCACGGCGGTGATGCGGTCGCCCTGGATGACGACGGTGGTGCGGCGACGGATGGTGCCGCGCTCGCTGTCGAACACGTCGCCGTTGCGGATCACGAGCGGGCCCGTGCGATTGTCCGCGAAGCGGCGAGCCACGGCCTCTGCCCGCCGGGCGTGGTACTCGCGCTCGATGGCGCGCAGCGTGGGCAGCGCGTCCTCCGCGCCGCGGCGGACGGTGATGAACCAGCCGGCCTGGCTGGCGAACAGCTCGCCCGCTTCGTCCAGCCACACGCCGTCCGGCGACAGGCCCAGCCCGCCGACCATCACCAGGCGCACGCGCTGGGGGGTACCGTTCACCGTCACCATCGCCTCGCCCGCGACCTCGGCCGTGGCGGTGCCGACGGGGATGATGCGGGTGGATCGGTTCGGCTGGCGCAGCAGGTGCGCCGCGAGCCGCGCCTGGTCGTACGGCGTGCCGGCGCGAGGGTTGTAGTACGTGCCCGGCTCGCGCGGCACGCCGGCGGAATCGCTCGGGGGGCCGAACCGCACCCGCTCCCCAACGACCTCGAAGCGGTCCCACACCGATGAAGGCGGAGCGCCGGCGGGGAGGTTGCGCGACGCCATCCTGACCAGGCTGCCGTCCGGTGCCAGCCAGTAGCGCGTCTCCACGCGCGGGCCGCGCTGGCGGTCCTGGTAGATGAAGCGCACGACGACGGAGTCCGCGTCGCGGGTGACGCGCATGTCGCCGGCGGGGCGGCCGTGGTTCAGGACCACGTACTGCGCCGGCGTCGTGTCCGCCTGCGCCTGGGCGGGCGCGGGCACTGGCGTCTGCAGGGCGAGCGAGAGCAGTGCAATCAGCATGGGATGCGATGCGTTCGGGAGCGAGTTGGGGGGCGGCGGCGCGGGCGCGCACGACGCGATGCGCGCCGCCTCGGACGCGCGCGCGGCGAGGACGAGCATCACGGCCAGCCCTGTCGTCAGGGAGCGGCCAGTTACCGAAGGCCCTGGGTCGCAGTAGGGACACACCATCCGCGAAAATCACACCCACGGGCTGCGAGCCGACCTTCTCCAGGTTGGACGGCCTTCCCGGGGATGATGGCGGGACGATGCGTGGAGGAGTTTCGGTTCCGGCCATGGGAAATGTCTCGTATCGCTGCGCTCCCCATCGGCCGGGGTCAACCCTGACGGGGCGGGCGACCGGCCGGCGGATCGGCTGGTGGATGGGGCGGCGTGAGGCGGCTGCTTTCGGCCGGGCGCACGCGGCTACGGCCCATCATCATGACCACGGTGGTGATGATCTTTCGCATGGTGCCGCTGGGCGAGGGGAGCGAGTAGCGCGCCCCCATGGGCCGCGCGGTGATCGGCGGCCTGATCACCTCCACGCTGCTGACGCTGTTCGTGGTGCCGGTGGTGTACACGCTGCTGGACGACCTGGTGAACCGCCTGCGCCGCGGCCGCGCGTCGGCTACCCCGCGCGTGGTGCACACCGGGCCGTCGGTGCGCGACGCGGAGCCCGTCGCGGCGGACTGATTCGGCGGCGGGTTGGATGAAGACGAAGCGGCGCGGCTCCCCGAGGGGGCCGCGCCGCTTCGTTTTGATGCGCGAAGACAGCGTTCCTGCTATCGAGAGAAGCCTGGCCTCACCTTACCAGTAGTAAGGCTTATCGACCATTCTTTACTAGCGTAGCGTTCCAGTCAGGGATACGGCCTCAGCCCTCCGGCGCGACACGCCCGGCCTCGAGCCCCGTGAGTAGATCGAGCAAACCCTCTGCTTCCCATACCCGGTGCGTTGCGATTGGGTGAGCGGCACCAGCACCCCCACGGACTCCAGCTCCTCGAGCGCCTGATAGATGGCGGGCTTGGACCAGCCCGTGACGGCCGCGGCAACGGGCGCAGTGATCAACGGGTGCGCCGGCAGCAGGTCGATGATCGCCCAGGCCGCCGCGTCGGATCGAGGGGGGCGCGCAAGCGAGGACAGTCGCTCCCTCCAGCGGGAAGCCAGGGCCCGCACCGCGTGCAGATAAGAGGTGGCGAGTTGCGCGGCCGAAGCCGTGGCAGCGGCAAAATGCTCCACCCACCCGCTCACCTCGCCCTCGCGTAAACGCATGAGGGGCTGGCGGCGTGAAGACGAAGCAGCGCGGCGATCGGCGGCGCTGCTTTTCTGTGCGTATTCACCAGAATCGGGGAGTTAGCCACACACGACGCTGCCGATCGTGTTGCCGTACGTTGCCGATTCCTGCGTCGGCGGCGGGACGGCTTACTTGGGAATGCTCCTTGCGGCGGGAACGGCGCGGGGCCATCATGCCCCTGTCAGGAAAATCCAGATCCGCCTGGTCGCCTTCCGCGCCGGGCACCTACGACAACGGCAAACCCGTCGAAAGGCGGGGACGCAAAGCCTACGAGGCTACCGCCGCGCTCATGCGGCCATGCCGGTCGGGTTACCGAACAGGTGCTGCCATGCGCACGCTGCCCCCACTCCCAGAGACCGCCCCCGGCGCACACTCCGCCGAGGCCGAAATCCTTTGCCGCCTTCCCGCGGACGCCGTGGCGCGCCTCCAGCTGGGCGCGGCCGCGCTGGTGCTGGACACCGGCGAGGCGCCCCTGCACGCCGAAGGCACGCCGGAGCTGCAGCAGGTGCTGCTGGGCGTCATCCTGCACCACCGCGCCGCGCTGCGCATGGCGCCCGCCGGCGCCGCGCGCGTGGTGGGGCCGCCGCCCGCGCAGGCGCCCTCGCTTCCCGAGGCGTCGCTCGCCATCGTCCCCCTGGCGCTGCACGACGGCGAGCCGCTGGGCACCCTGCTGGCGCTGCACACCCGCACCTGGTCCCGCGGCGACACCGCGGCGCTGGAGGGGCTGGCGTACGCGGCCATCGCCGAGGTGCGGCTGATCCGCGCCGGCGAGGCGCTGCGCACCGCCGAGGCGCGGCTGGCGTTGCTGGAGCGGGCGCTGTGCGCGGTGGACCTGGGCGTCACCATCACCGACGCCGACGGCCGCATCGTCTTTACCAACCCGGCCGAGGCGCAGATGCACGGCTACCGGGTAGACGAGCTGTACGGCGTGCCCGCCCGCTCGCTGGCGCCGCCTGAGCTGTGGAACGCGGGCGCCGCCGTCCCCGCGCGGCCCGTGCGCCGGTGGATGCGGGAGCGCATCAACGTGCGCCGCGACGGCACCCGCTTTCCCGTGCGCCTGTGGTCCGACGTGGTCTCTTCGGACGAGGACGAGCCGCTGGGGCTGGTGACGTGGAGCGAGGACCTGAGCCAGCGCCTGGCGCCCGCGCCGGCGGCGCCGGACGGCGACCGCGATCCGCTTACGGGGCTGATGAGCCGCACCGCCTTTCTGCGCGCGCTGGGCGAGGAGTGCGACGCGCGGGGGGAAAAGGGGTGCGGCGGGTTCGCGGTGCTCTTCGTGGACCTGGACCGCTTCAAGGCCGTCAACGACCGGCTGGGCCACGCCGCCGGCGACGCCGTCCTCGCCGTGGTGGGCGAGCGGCTGGCGGCCTCCGTGCGGCCCACGGACCTGGTGGCGCGCATCGGCGGGGACGAGTTCGCGGCACTGCTGCGGGGGGTGGAGCGGGAGCAGGACGCGCTGGGCGTGGTGCAACGCATCCAGCGGCTGCTGGCGGAGCCGGTGACCATCGGCGACGCGGAGATGAGCGCGTCGGCCAGCATTGGCGTGGCGCTGGGCGGGAGCGCCAAGTCGCCCGAGGGGATCCTGGCCGTGGCGGACCGGGCCATGTACCGCGCCAAGATGCTGGGCGCGGGGCACCACGGCTTCAGCGAGCCCGGCGTGCTGGCCCACGAGCAGGCCGTGCTGCAGGTGGAGCAGGACCTGCTGCGCGCCATCGCCGGCGACCAGCTCACCCTGCGCTTTCAACCCATCGTCTGCGTGGAGCGCGGCAGCCTGCAGGGGCTGGAGGCGCTGGTGCGGTGGAACCACCCCGAGCGCGGGCTGCTGGGGCCGCAGGCGTTCCTGCCGGTGGCCGAGGCGACGGGGACCATCGTGCAGCTAGACCGCTGGGTGCTGGCCGCGGCCGTGCGCCAGCTCCGGGCGTGGGAAGACCATCCCCTGCTGCGCGACGTGCCGGTGAGCGTCAACTTCTCCGGGCGGCACGTGGTGCACTCGCGCGTGGTGGAGGACGTAAAGCGCACGCTGGCGGAGCTGGGCGTGGCGCCGGGGCGGCTGATCATCGAGGTCACCGAGACGTCGTTCGTGGAAGACTTTCAGACGGCGGCCTCGGTGCTGGCGGCGCTGCGCGAGCACGGCGTGGGCATCTGCCTGGACGACTTCGGCACGGGGTACTCGTCGCTGGGCTACCTGCGGCAGTTCGGGTTCGATCGATTGAAGATCGATCGCTCCTTCATCCAGCGCATCGGCGACAGCCCGGCGGACGAGGCCATCGTCCGCAGCATCGTGGCCCTGGCAGAGGCGCTGAACCTTACGCTCACGGCGGAGGGGGTGGAGACGCCCGGCCAGCGCAGCGCGCTGCAGCGCCTGGGCTGCCGCGACGCGCAGGGCTTTCTCTTCGGGCGCCCGATGGACCTTCCCGAGCTGGCCGCGTGGCTGCAGGCCTCGGCGTGATCGCCGGCCGCTGAACCTCGCACAATCGGATCCCCCAGTTCGTTCGCGGCTGCGCCGCATGAAGGGCCGGCTTCCGGATACGGGAGCCGGCCCCGCTCTTCAATCTGGATCTGCACCACCCTCGTGACCGGCTCCCCGCCGCGAAAGGAGGCGAGGGGATGTTCGGTTCTGAGGGGCCGTTCGTGTATCTGATTGGAATCCATTCCTTTGCCGAATAACATAGCGTCACTTTTCCGCCCATGCAGCCGCTCAGGCATACACTTTGCGCCTTCATAGACACGGGACGCAGGAGGGTGGTAGCGCGCACGAGGGCGGCGGAACCGGCAGGTTCCCTCCCATGAACGCGGCGTTCGACAGTTCGAGGCTGGTGCAGGATGAGGCACTTCGAAGCAAGACTCGCGACTCGCTTCAAAGGTGCCACGCTCGCGGCGGCGGCGGTCCTGGCAGGACTCGCCACCTGGAGCGTGGCGGAGGGAAGCACTCTCTCCGCGGGAGTGCTGCTGACCGGCCTCCTCCTGCTGGGGCTGCTGGCCGTCAGGGGCTACACGGTGCAGCCGGGCGAACTTGTGGTGCGCCGCCCCGGCTGGTCCACCCGCATCGACCTCACCGGGCTGGCCGAGGTCGCGCCCGCGCCCCGGGTGCTGGACGGCGCGCTGTCGCTGTTGAGCACGCGCGGCGTCTTCGGCGTGGTGGGCGTGGTGCGCGCGCGGCCCCTGGGCACCTGCCGCGCGTACGTGACCGACCCGGCGCGCACCGTGGTGCTCCGCTTTCGCTCCCGCTCCCCCGTCGTCGTCTCTCCCCGCGCCCCCGACGCCTTCGTCGCGGCGCTGCGGGCGGAGCTTCCCGCCGTTCCCATCACACCCGGAACCCTGGCCGAACGCGCCCGGCCTCCGCCCGGCGCGCGGCGCCCGCGACCGTTCGCGGGCCACACCGGACCCTTTACGTGCGGGGCCACTTCCGGCCGCCGCCGAATCCGATCACCGAAATGGTCTGGAGGACGCGCACCATGTCGATTCTCGGGTTCCGCGAAAAGCTCGTCGGTGTGAACACCGTCAGCACCCTGTGCACCACGCTTCTGCTCGCCCTGTTCGTCTCCGCCTGCGGCGCCGACGCGCCCACCGGCCCGCGCGCGGCCTCCGTGCAGGCCACCGCCGCGGCCGCGGACTGGACCACGGGGGGCGAGTCCATCTACCGCGGCGTCTTCTTTGGCCAGGGCCAGGTCACGCAGGACGTCCCGGAGCTGGCCGACGCCTTTGCCTGGCGCGGCACCATGGACGAGACACAGCGCGCCGCCCTGGACAGCTTCGTCGACGATCTGACCGCCACCATCCAGAAGACCTCGCCCGGCTTCTTCGAGGAGTTCGACCGGGTGATGCGCAGCGGCGACCACGTGATGATCGCCGACATGATGGACCGCGCCGGCGACGTGACGCTCCGGGCCATGGACCAGGTGCCGGGGGTGGAAGACTGGCAGAAGCGGCTGGAGACGGAGCGCGACGCCGTGCAGAAGGAGCTCATCCGCATGCACGACGAGGGCAAGATGAGCGCGGAGGACGTGGACGCGGTGCGGGCGCAGTACGACCTGCTGGTCGCCGCGGGGAGCGGCGCGCAGGCGCAGATGGGACGCTCCAAGTGGTCGCGCGGCTGGGCGCTGGCCGTGGCGGTGGCGCTGGCTGTGGCCATCGTGTACCCGCCCGCCCTGGCGGTGGCGCTGGCCGTGGTGGTGGCGTACGCGTGGGCGTGGTCGCCCCGGGCGGCCAGCACGGCCGAGCTGGACCGGGAGCAGGTGGTGCACGCCATCGCCACCCGGCTGGACGCCGCCTCGGCAGAGGCGCCGGCGACGGTGGATTGACGGCCGGCGGCGGCGGGGCCCGTCCGTCCGGCGCGCGGCCGGGCGCACGGGTCTCCGCCCCCCGGCGGGAGCGCGGACAAAGGATGCAGGAGCCCTGGACATGGACCCGACGAGCTCGTGGACGCTGCGGTGGATCAAGGCGGGGGTGTGGACCGCGTGGGGAGCGCTGATCGTGGTGGTGCTGACCAGCAGCGCGGGGGTGAGCCCGGTAAAGCCGCGCTTTGCCGTGCGCGTGCTGCAGCTGGCGGTGGTGCCGGAGGGATGGTCGTTCTTTACCCGCGACCCGCGGGAGCCCAAGGACGTGGCGTACCGGCGGGTGGGCGGCCGGCTGGAGCCGGTGACGTTCGCCAACACCAGCCGCGCCAGCCTGATGGGCGCCTCGCGCTACGCCCGCGCCGTGGACGGCGAGCTGGCGGGACTGCTGGCGCCGGTGCTGGCCTCCACCTGGCGCGACTGCCGCGGCGAGGCGTGCGCCGCCCCGGCCGGGGAGCCGCTGCGGCTGACCAACTGGTCCCCCACCCGGCGCATCTGCGGCGACGTGGTGGTGGTGCGCGGCGCGCCCGTGCCCTGGGCGTGGCGCCGCGCCGACGTGAGCCTGCCCGCGCAGACGCTGCACCTGCGCGTGGACTGCGGCCGCCGCCGGCCGCTCCGGTACCGCTAGCCGCCACCCCAACCAACCGCCCCGAGGACCGCCATGACGCACCCGTGGACCAACGTGTACGGCGTGGCCCGCACCATCCTGGCGTGCGGGCTGCTTACGACGCTGCTCATCGACGGCGTGGACGTGCTCTTTCAGCCGGACGCCTTTCGCGCCCTTCATCAGGCCGCGCCCGTGAACCGCATCAGCCTGTTCTACCTGATGGCCGGCGCGCCCGGCGGGCTGCAGGCGGCGCGGTGGATCGCCATCGCCGTGCTGCTGCTGGTCGCCAGCGGCTGGCGCCCGCGCTTTACGGGACTGCCGCACTGGTGGGTGGCGTTCAGCTTTGCGGCCTCTACCTCCGTGGCAGAAGGCGGAGACCAGATCCACGCCATCCTGGCCCTGCTGCTGGTGCCGGTGACGCTGCTGGACCCGCGCCCCTCCGTCTGGCGCACCTGGACGCCGGACCTGGCCCGCGTGCGCGAGCAGGCGCGGGCGGTGGCCGCGGCCTCGTGCTTCACGGTAATCGCGCTCCAGGTCGCCGTCATCTACTTCCAGGCCGGCGTCTCCAAGATGTCCGTGGGCGAGTGGGCCAACGGCACCGCGGTGTGGTACTGGTTCACGCACCCCGTGTACGGGATGAGCGGCGCGGTAAAGGAGCTCGCCGTGCGGGTGATGATGATCCCGGCCGCCGTCACCGCCCTCACCTGGGGCGTGATCGTGCTGGAGGTGCTGCTGGCCACCGGGCTGGTGATGGACCGGCGCCACCGGCCGCTCCTGCTCAAGGCCGGGCTGCTGTTCCACTTCGGCATCGTGGTGGCGCACGGGCTGCTCAGCTTCTTCTTCGCCATGGCGGGTGCGCTCATCCTGTACCTGCGCCCCTTCGACGAGCCGTTCTCGCTGCAGCCGCTGGCCGCCGGCGCGCGGCGCCTGCAGGCCGCTGCCGCCGCGGCGCGCGGCGCGCTCCCCCACAGGGCACCCGCGCGGCCGGGCGTGGCGACCTGACCGCGCCGGTCGCATTCACCGGCTCATACCGACTCCTGAAAAGACTTCTTTTCACCTCACACGGAGGACACGGAGGACACGGAGGACACGGAGGATCAAAAGCTCCGTGTCCTCCGTGCCCTCCGTGTGAGGCAACCGGGTTCTGCTTACACCGAGTGTTCAGCCGGATTCGGTGTCATATCATGATCATACCAGACCCGGGAAAGGAATGTGACTTCCTGAGGGAGCGCACGCGCAGATCCTGCCGCCTGCACTGCCTCCGGCGCGCGACCAGAGGACCTCCTCTCGGCTGCGCAGGGGCCGGATCAGGACGCGGAACCAGCCCCTTCGTTCTGCTGGCGAAGTCCTTCGGTCGGCGCCAAAGTGCATCGTGGCAGCAAGTTACGGAGTGGCGCCTTCCTCAGGATGACAGCTTGCGCGAGAGGTTTAGCAACACCCTCTCAGGAAGCCATGCACTTCAGCCCGCAAGCGCGAGCGCCCGCCCTTCCGGACTACCTGCCGCTCTCTGAAACATCCCTCCCGAAGTCCAGCTCCACCCAGCGGGCCCAGTCGGTCGGGACCCCGCGGCGGTCGCGGTGGCTGCCGGGGTTCACCTCCGCGTCGCCCGTGTCCACCGGGAACAGGAAGACGGCGCCAAGCAGGATCTCTCCCGCGGGAATCCCCATCCACCCGAACGCCTCTGCCCCGCGCAGCGGCCCGCCGGAGGACCAGTAGCTGGGGATGCCGCGCGCCGTGGCGGCAAGGAGCAGGTTCTGCACGGCGGCGCCCGCGGCGGCAACGTGCTCCATGTTCTCCTCCGTGGCCTCGAACAGCCCCGCCACCGGCCCCTTCGGCGGGTTGGGGAGCCACGTGGCCTGCACCAGCGCCGTGGCCGCGGCCAGCATCCGCGGGATCTTGCTTTTGTCGCCGCGTTCCAGCAGCGCCTGGCGCAGCGCGCGGCAGGCGGGCGCGTCGAGCAGGTAAAAGCGCCACGGCACGATGGACGCGAGCGCCCCCGGCTCCTGGTGCACCCGCGCCGCCACGCGGTGGAAGGGCGCCCATCCCGCCGTGGCCACCAGCGCCTCCACCGTCTCCCGCACGCCCTCGACCGGCAGCGGCGCGTCCGCCAGCACCTTGGTCGTCCGCCGCTCGCGGATCACGCCGTCCACCGTCCCTCCCCGATCTGCATCCATCCGCATCATCTCCCCTGGAATGTGCGAAGGGATGATAGCGGGAGCGGGGGCAGGATGTCCAAGGAGGGGAGGCGAGGCGATCCGGCGCCGGCGGCGGCGCGCGCGAGCGGGTCGGTACGAGGTGGTGGGGATGGGCGCCGGACGTTAGTTTCCGCCGGCTCGCATCGCGGCGCGGCTCTTCGGAGCCGCGCCTTTGTGTTGCGTGGCTGCGGCGGAACGGTTCGTGAAGGTGCGGGCGATCGGAAGATCAGCACGGCCAATGAGATACCTCGGATGGCGATGACGGAAGATATCATGCAGGCGATGGACGCGGAGCAGCAGGTGGCGGAGCCCGGAGCGGGGGAGGGCGAGGCGCGGGACGGCGGCGGGGCGGTGTGGGTGGACTATCCGGCGCCCGACGACGGCGAGATCCACACCGTCGTGGGCACCATGAAGGCGCTGGAGCAGCTGGAAAGCCCGCAGCTGGGCAACCGGCGCGACATCCTGGTCTACCTCCCACCCTCCTACAAACGGACGAAGCGCCGCTACCCCGTGGTCTACATGCACGACGGGCAGAACCTCTTCGACCGCGCCACCAGCTTTGGCGAAGAGTGGGAGGTGGACCAGACGCTCGAGGCCGCCAGCGAGGAGGGGCTGGAGGCCATCGTGGTCGGCATCCCCAACCTGGGAAAGGAGCGGCTGAACGAGTACAGCCCCTGGCACGACCGCCGCCACAAGCAGGGCGGCAGCGGCGAGGCATACCTGGAGTTCATCGTCCACACGCTCAAGCCCATCATCGACCGCGACTTTCGCACCATGCCCGGGCGCGAGAGCACGGGGATCGCCGGGTCGTCCATGGGCGGGCTCATCAGCCTGTACGCCTTTTTCAAGCACCCCGGGGTCTTTGGCTTCGCGGGGGTGATGAGCCCGGCGCTCTGGTTCGGCGGCGGCTCCATCTACCCGTTCGTCAAGGAGCGGCCGTTCGTCCCCGGGCGCATCTACCTGGACGTGGGCACCAGCGAGGGGAGCGAGGAGCTGCGCGACGTGCGTCGCCTCAAGGACCTCCTTACGCAGAAGGGCTACCGCGTGGGCCGCGACCTGCTGTACGTGGTGGAGATGGGCGGCCAGCACAACGAGCGCGCCTGGGCCCGCCGCCTGCGCCGCGAGATGCACTTTCTCCTCGGCGTCCCCGAGCGCGCGAAGCCGGTGGTGCGGAGGACGGAGCCGCTGTGAGGTGAACGGGTGAAGGGGTGAACGGGTGAACGGGTGAACGGGTGATTGCGAAGCCCGGATCTTCCCCTTCGCCTCCTGTTCCGACACACAAAGCCCACCTCTCGGCTGAGAGGCGGGCTTTGTCAAATGGCAGCGTGTGGCTCATACCGAATCCGGCCAAACACTTCGCGTGAGCAGACTGTGGCCTTGTCTCACACGGAGTTAACGGAGTCAACGGAGTTTGCCCTCCGTGAACTCCGTTGACTCCGTGTGAGGCCCATTCTTTTTCAGGATTTGGTATCAGCCCCGCAGGCGGCTCCAGCGCGGAAGGGTGCCGGCGAGGAACGCGACTCCGGTCACGAGGGAGACGAGCGAGAAGACGGCCATGCGCGGGGGCGCGCCGGTCCCCGCCGCGAGCTGCGCAAGCTGCGGGAACAGCACCAGCCCGCGGACGGTGAACACCGCCCCGATCAGCACGAGCGCCACCGGCAGCAGTGGCAGGCGCCGGATGCGTCCCGCGCCCGACAGCGCATACGCGCCGAACGCGCCGAAGACCAGCACCAGCCCGACGGTCATCAGGTCCGGATACGTGTAGCCGGCTGCCTTCGCCCGGCCCAGCTGCGGCGCGCCGAAGTACCCGTAGGCACGCGGATCCATGAAGATCATGGCCGCGTGCAGAAGCGCGATCCCGAAGCACAGCGCGGCGGCGGCGGTCAGCCAGCGGGAGGGCGGATGCATGGCGGGACGGGGCGATGGGGGATGCGCGGCCGGGACAGGCCTCACACTGCATCACCGAGGCCCTGATCTCCGGGCCCGAGCTTCCACGATCGATCACCGGCCGCCGGTGGACGGCGACGGGTCAGGTATGCTTCCTGGGCGCGGGGCAGACCTCGTGCTCCGGATCCCACCACAGGATCCGCAGCACCCCGCCGTCTCGAATGCCGACGATGCGCCTTCTGCCCGCGACGCGGAGCGAGTAGACCTGGTCCACGTCGTCCTGATGAATCTCCATCAGCCGGTCACGGGCACGCTTGCTGAGAGCCGACACGTCGATGGAGTGGCTGCCCGTTGTGGAAACGGCATGCCAGGTCATCGTCTCCAGCTCCTTCATGCGCTGCAGCACCTCCCGGAGCGCCTCCCCCGACAGCACGCCCCAGCACCACGGCCCGCCCAGATCCACGATGCGAAACGCCCACAGGGGAAACTGGCCTTCGTAGCCAGGGACCTCGCCGCGCGGCTGCTTCGCACCCTGACCGGGAAACGAAGACCGGGGCGACTTGCTGCCGCCCCGGTCTACCACGACGGACGAAGGGCGCTTACTCGGCTTCTCCCCCATCCGCCGGCAGACTGCTGTAGTACTCGCTCATGGACGCAAGGCTGATCACGCGGCTGCCGCGCTCGCCGTCGGGAAGCCCGCGGCGAGCCAGGCGCCATGGATCTTCGCTGTGCGTCATGTCGCTGAGCGTCTGCGCGTTGCGCCCGCCGTAGTAGCCCAGCACGGCGTCGACGGTGCTGCTCTGCTCCTCGTCGAGCGCCGCCGGGTTGCCCTGCGGCCACGCGCGCACGTCGAACTGGCCGCGATGCACGTCGTACAGCGCGCGAACCACGGGCCCGTTCGCCCATGCCTCGATGGGCTCGGAGAACAGCGGCTTGTCATCCCAGACGGTGGACCACGCCTGGGAGTAGTACACAAGCTTCTGGAGCTTCATGGCGGAGAGGGGGCCCTGCTTGTCCAGGATGTATGCCGCCACGTCATGCGCAGATACCATCGCTCACCCTCCTTTCATCGCCAGGCTTGCACCGAACAAAAGCCGTAAATCAATCTATCCACCGCCGTCCAGTCTGTCAAGACCGCAGCCGGTTCAGGCGAAGGCCAGCGCGCCTGCGTTGTGGTACTGGTTGGCGGCTTCGATGAAGTCCTCGAACAGCCGCTTCGTCCCCTCGTCCTGGTCCAGCAGCATCTCCGGGTGCCACTGCACGCCCACCAGGAACTGCCCTTCGCGCGTCCCCTCCAGCGCCTCCACCAGCCCGTCCGGCGCCCACGCGGTGGCCACCAGCCCCTCGCCGATGCGCTCCACCGCCTGGTGGTGCATGGAGTTCACCATCACCTCGTCCTCGCCCAGCGCGGCGTGCAGCCGCGAGTCCGGCGCCACGCGGATCTCGTGCGCCAGGTAGTCGCGCGCCCAGCCGGCGCCGGGAAAGTAGTCGTGCTTGATGGAGCCCTCGAACAGGCCGGCGCAGTCCTGGATCAGCGAGCCGCCCGCCGCCACGTTGATCACCTGCAGCCCGCGGCACACGCCGAACACCGGCTTGCCGTCCTCCAGCGCCCAGCGGGCGAACTGCAGCTCCACGAAGTCGCGCGGCGGGTCCGTGCGGCCGCACAGCTCGTGGCGCTCGGCGCCGTACGACTGCGGGTCCATGTCCACGCCCCCGGCGATGAACACGCCGTCCAAACGGTCGTAGATGGCGCGCAGCGTCTCGAGGTCGTCGTCCAGCAGCGGCACCATCCACGGGATCGCGCCCACGCTGGTGCAGGCGTGAAAGTACCGCTGGTTCATGACCCACGACGCCGGAAGGTCTTCCGGAATCCGGTCGATGGACTGCAGCGTCTGGGTGGCGATGCCGATGACGGGCCGCTGGCGCATTAGGATACAACCTGATGAGGATACGCGACTTAGGCGACTTGGGACGATCAGTCGCGGAGGGGCAAGTTCGGGGCCGCACCAAGTATCGCGAATCCGCCCGCCCCCGGCAACCTCCCCCGTACCCCGCCGCGCTACATCCGTTTCCCACCCGAGGAGATCGGTCCCCCGGGAGAAGGCGCCCCATCAACCCCGGCGCTTCTCCCAATCAGCCAGCGTGAGCTTGACCTCCACGCGCCGCGTGCTGGTATCGGCCGGGTCGTCGCGGTTGGGCTGGTAGACCCTGGCGATGAACGGCTTCGGCGTCCGCTCCAGCACGGACGTGACCTGCGGCAGGCAGCGGAGAAAGTTGCGCGCCTTCGCCTCGCCCGTCAGGTGCCCGCCGGCCAGGCAGAAGACCGCCGCGCCGGAGGTCATGATCGCCTCCACCTCCAGGCGGTCTCGGGAGATGCGGATGTCGGGGGAGAGGATGGGCCAGCCGCGGCGCGCGACCTCCGGCATCCAGTCCACGTCCGCGGCATTCTGCGGAAAGTGATCCTGGTGCAGATGGACGGTGATCCCCTCCGCCCGGAGGATGGCGGGGAAGATGTTCGCGCCCAGGTTGCGGTCGGCGAAGAACTCCAACGCCTACGCCGCGCGCTCGAAGACCGCCGCGGCGACGATCTGCGCCTCCGTGAGCCCGTAGTCGCTCGCGAGCGCGGCGATCCCCTCGCCGGCGTCGATCCGCTGCACCAGAACGGAGGTGAGGATCCCGGAGCCCGCCACCGTGGGCCTTCCGAACGACACGCCGGGATCGATGACGACGGGGCGGCTTTCCTTCTCGCCCGGAACGACCGGGTACAGCCGGATGGGGATGGACCTGCTGTCGCGCTCCACTCGCTCCAGCTGGGCGGCGAGCAGCTCCTTTACCGCGAGCTGGCCGGACTTGCTGAGGTTGACGAGGTGGCCAAAGTGCTCGAGAAAGATGTCGCCGCCCGCCGTCTGCATCTCCTGGCTCAGCAGCAGGCGCTGGATTCCCAGCTCCCGCTCGGCGTACGCGATCGCGGGACGCACGTGCTTCATCGGCACGTCGTGCCGGGTGCGCAGCGCGCGCAGCACGTGCGCCTCCACCAGGTTGTAGAACGACAGCCGCCGCCCGGCGGTGTCGGCGGGCACGATCAGCGGCTCGAGCGGGGCGCCCCCCTGCTGCGCGCGCCCCGCCCGGCCGGCCACCCACGAGCGCAGGGTCGCCGGCGGAACGTCGATGAACCGCGCCGCATCCGCGACCCCGTAGGCGGGCATCTCGCGCGGATCGCGCCCGTTGTACATCGGTCGAGAGGGCATCGAAGCTCAGTCCAGAGGCCGGTCGATCGGAGCACCCCGTAAATATACCGAATCACGGCGAATTCCCGCCAGATTCGTGCTCGCCCGCCGGCTTCAGAAGCCGGCGGGGAGGCGGGCGGGGGCGAGCTCGTGGGCGGGCGGGGGCGCGGCGGCGACGGCGGAGTCGTGGCGCACGTGGTTCACCGGCGATCCGCCGCGCGCGCCCAGCACCAGGTCCGAGTAGCCGTTGGCGGGGTCGCCGCCGGCGCCGCGGATGCGGGCGACCGTGCCGGGGCCGCGGTTGTACGCCGTCAGCGCCTCCTCGGCGTCGCCGTCGTACACGGCCAGCAGCTCCTTGAGGTAGCGAAAGCCCAGGCGCAGGTTGGTGTCGCGGTCCAGCAGCTGCGCGCGGGTGATGCCCGGCTGCAGGTAGCTGGCCGTGGCCGGCATCACCTGCGTGAGCCCCAGCGCGCCGGCGTAGCTCTCCGCGTTCGGCTTGAACGCGCTCTCCACGCGCACCAGGCGAAACGCCAGCTCCGTCTCGATCCCCTCCGCGCGCGCCGCCCGCTCGATGGCGTCCGCCAGCTCCGTGCTGATGCCGTACCGCCGCGCGTACCCGGCGATCATGCGGTCGCGCGCCTCGGCCGCGCGCGTGGCGGCGAGCACCTGCTCCACGCGCCCCCACGCCCCCGCGGCCACGGCGCGCGTGGGCGGCAGCAGCGCGAGCAGCACCGCCAGCGCCGCGACCGCCGCCACGCGCGCCGGCGATGGCCGGCGCAGGGGCCGCGCGCGCCCGCGGGCCCGGCGGGGGCTGCGGCGCGGTGCGTTGACGCGTCTGCGCGGACGGGGACTGCTGGACATCGGGTAGATCGGGGTCGCTCGGGTGTCCGTGAATGCCTGCAAGCTAAGCAGATGCGAAGCCCGGCGGAACAGTCGCGTCTCCGCCGGGCCCGGAATCGTCAGCAAACATGCGGATTTCTCCGCCTCGTATCCACCCAGCTCGGTGTCCGCCGCGGGTTCAGGCGGCGCGGAGCACCAGGTCCACGCGGACGCTGTCCGTGGCGCGCGGAGCGTCGAAGCGGACCTGGAGGTGAACGGTGTCCGAGCCGCGGAGGGCGCTTCCGGACGGCGGCAGGGCGAACGCGCACAGGCACTCCATCGACCCGGCAAAGCGGCGGAGCTCCGCGCGGTACCGGCCCCCGGCGTCGGCCGCGTCCGATCCCACGCTGCCGGTGTGCCGGCCCCCGGCAGACCCTCCCTCCGCCCGCACGAGGGCGCTGGCGACCGGGTTCCCCGCCCCGTCCGTCACCCGGCCGTACAGCACCGCCCGCTCGCTGGCCGGGGTGCAGCCGCAGACCGGGTTCTGGCACGAGACGGCCAGCATCAGCACCAGCGCGCCGGCGAACGGGCGGGGGATGCGGATGCGCGGCATCGCCATCGACCCGTTTACGTGGTTCAGGGCGCGCGCAGGGCGATGTCGCGCCGCACGCTGTCGGAGGAGATCGCGGTGGGCGTGGGGAGGGTGAACTGCACCGTGTCGGAGCTGCGCAGTCCGCTCCCCACCGGCGCCAGCGCCCACAGGCGGATGCACTGCCGCGGGTCGTCGCCGTCGCGGAGCACCGGCGCGCGGTACCGCCCGCCGGCTTCCGTGGGCCCGTGGAAGGAATATCCCACGCTCCCGCAGTCCTCCGGGCCCACGCTCATGTGCACGGTGGCGCCTTCCACGCCCTCCCCCGACGGGGCGGTGACGTAGCCGTAGAGGAGGGTGGACGGCGGCACCTGCGAGCACGCGCACAGGTCCAGCGGGTTGCCGCTGCACGCCACGGCCGAGGCAAAGGCGATGGCGGCGAACGGGCGGGGGATGCGGAGTCCGGGCATCAGAACGTCCTGCGGGGGGATGCGGATGCGGCGCTCGACGGCGAGATTGCGGAGCCGCCGGCCGGTGGATCGCGGGGAGAACGCGCGAAACGGCCCTTCCCGGACGCTACGGCCGCGGCGACGCGGCAAAGACGCGCGGAGCCAGGCAGGTGACGGTGCGCGGACCGGGCTGCAGGATCATGTAGTCCACCACCAGCCGCACGCCGGGAACGAGCCCCGCGTTGGCCAGCGCGCACTGCAGCGCGCCGAAGCCGGGGGCAGTGCCGTGCAGGTGCACGTCGCCCTGGTTGACCACCGCGCGAATGCGCCCGGGGCCGATGGCGGGCTCGGCCGCCAGCCGCGCCTCCACCTCGCGGCGGATGGTCTCCTCCTGCGCCAGCCGCTCCCGCGCCTGCACCGGCGTCTCCGGGGGCTCGCCGCCGCCGCCCAGCAGCGCGCACCCCTGGACGGCCGCCAGCGCGGCGAGCATCAGCATCGACCGGATCGTACCCGAACGGACAGGGAGCATCCACTCACCACGTGTGGGGAAACTTTTCGCCCGCCGCGTCCGTCTGAATGCACGGGACAGGGGCCTCTGGAACGTATGGATTTCGCAATCGGCAGGCCAGCCGCCGCCCACTGGCGGACCGCGTAGCATCAATCGACATGCGAAGATACTTCGACAACACCCGCACGCACACCTACTCGCTGCTCTTTGCGCTCCCCCTGCTCGTGCTGTACGAGGTGGGGGCGATGATGATCGCGGGGCGCGCCGGGGGCATGCGCAACGGCGCCGACGTGCTGCTGCGCACCCTCCTGGCCGCCGGCGGGCTGAACGGCACCCTGGCGTTCACCGCGGCGCTGGCCGTGGGCGCGGCGGTGATCGTGGGGCTGGAGCAGAAGCGCAGGCGCGTCCCCGTCCGCCCCGCCTACTTCGCCGGGATGCTGGCGGAGAGCGCCGCGTACGCCGTGCTCTTTGGCGGGCTGATCGCCGCGGCAACGCAGGTGGTGCTGGGCGGCGTGGTGCGCATGGCGGCGGACGGCGGATCCATCACGAAGCTGCCGCTGCTGGACGGCGTGGTCCTTTCCCTGGGCGCGGGGATCTACGAGGAGCTGCTCTTTCGCGTGCTGCTGACCGGCGGCCTGTTCGCCCTGCTGCTGGCCATGGGCGTGCGCCGCAACACGTCGGGGGTGCTGGCCGTCATCATCTCCGCGTTCGTCTTCTCCGCCTTCCACTACATCGGGCCGTACGCGTATCCGCTGGAGCTGAACAGCTTTACCTTCCGCTTTATCGCGGGGCTGGCGTTCAGCGCGCTGTACATGGTGCGCGGCTTTGGCGTGGCGGCGTGGACGCACGCGCTGTACGACGTGTTCCTGGTGCTGGCCGGGCAGGGGTAGCGCTTCCGGCTCCGGGCGCCGGATGATACCTTCCGTTTCCCAGACGGAACGAGTCCCCCGACGGAGCGCGCGCGTGGAGCAGACGGAAACCCGGTTCTACACCGAGCGGCAGATCCGCGACCTGTCCGGCGCGGTGGAGCAGCTGCGCAGCGGGCGCGAGACGGTGTTGCGCGACTGGGTGGAGCGGGTGCGCGCCAACCAGGCCATGGTGACGGGGCAGGCGCTGAGCGAGCCGCTGCTGCTGGACCACGTGCCGCAGCTGTTCGACGCCATCCTGGACCGGCTGGAGATCAACCGGTCGCGCGAGGACGCGGAGCAGTTCGCCACGGTGCACGGGTTCGCGCGGCGGCTCACGGGGTACAACATCGCCGAGACGGTGCTGGAGCTGCTGATGTTCCGCCGCGCCATCTGGGCGCACCTTACGGCGGTGGGCGCGCAGGTGGAGGGCGCCTACGCGGCGATGGAGCAGATCGACGGGATGGTGGACCGCGCCGTGCTGGCCTCGCTGAACGCCTTTCTGGACCCCGCCGCCTCGCTGCTGGAGCGGGACGGGGGCGGGGATGCGGCGGCGGACGCGACGGACGCGACGACGGGCTGAGGGAGCGCTCCGGACGGACCCTCACCCGCTCGCTTAGGCTCGCACCCTCTCCCGCAAGCGGGAGAGGGTATAAACGGCACAGGCGGTGGATGGAGTTCGGAGGGTGTGGCGCGAGGGGCGGGCGCCCCCTCCGGGCTCGTAAACCTCGCCCACCTCCCCCAAAAACTGCTGGGGGAGGTTGATGCAGGCCGGCAGTCGAGTGGTTCGACGGATTCCGAACCGCGCCCGCCGCCGCCCGTCCCCGGCCCTCCCCCAAAAACTGCGTGGGGGCGGGAGAACGCGGGACCGTCCGGAGCGCGATCGACTTCTCCCCTCTCCGCGAGGAACGAGCGGGGAGGGGCCGGGGGAGGGGCCCGCGCGGGCGCCAGTTCGATGGACGTCGTGCACGATCGAATTCTCCTCTCCCCCATGCAGTTTATGGGGGAGAGGCCGGGAGAGGGGGGCGCTCTGCGGGCGCAGCGCGATCCGGTTCGCGGTACCCCGGCCCTGTCAGCAGCACGCGGACGGAACCGATCCGGACCCTTCGCGGGTACGTACCGCTCCGGCGGACGACGCGCCCCGGGTCCCAGCCCGATTCCGCACACAATCGACAATCTCCAACGGAGAAGCCGTGCCCATGCGCAGTACTCTCGTCATCCTGCCCGCGCTCGCCCTGCTGGCCGCCTGCGACGGCGACGGCGGAACCCGCTCGGACCCGCTTACGCCGCAGGAGGTGGCGGGCGTGTACGAGCTGTGCACGCTGCGCTTTCAGCCCAGCAACACGGCGCTCCCCGTGGCCAACCTGCTGACCAGCGTGGTAGACACCACGCCGTCACCCGGCCGCCCCGAGCCCACCATCGCCCTGGCGGCCAACGCGACCTACGACCTGGCCTATACGGACCAGCAGTCGCAGTTCCTGGAGCAGATCCGCGGCTCCATCGGGTACCGGGAGGACCAGATCACCCTCTCGTTCCCCACCAACGACCCCAACGCGGCGGCGCTGCTGATGCCGCGGTCGCTGCTGCTGAACTACGACGCCGCCTCGCGCCGGCTGACGGGCGACGCGTCGGGCTTTCCCTACCCCGTGACGCGCGCCGACTACGCCACGGCGGCGGGGATCAGCCAGGAGGGGCTGCAGAACGCCATCAACGGCACGCTGCAGGTGTCGTTCGCCCTGGGCGGGTGCTGAGAGGCGCGAACGCCCCCGGTCCGCTACGATACGGGCAGGCAAAACCGGGCGGGCCCGGCGCGAAGGTTGCGCGGGCCCGCGCCGTCTATCATCTGAGGACGCGGGGATGATCCGTTTGCGACGCACAGTGACGGGCGCGGTGCTGGCCCTGGCGGCGCTGGCCGCGCCGGGCGCCGCCGCCGCGCAGGACGGCGCGTGGAACTCCGGCCGGGCGCTGGAGCTCATCCAGCGCGCCCAGGAGCGGCGGCAGGTGGCGCTCAGCGATACCGGCATGGTGGACTACCAGGCCGACGCGCGCGGCTACATCTACTTCTACCTGGACCGCCGCGACACGGGCGAGCGCAGCCTGGTCAAGACGGACCAGGTGGCGCTGGACGTGTACTGGAGGGCGCCCAACCTTTCCAAGCAGCGCATCGTGGGGCTGCGCGACGAGCGCAACCTGCCCACCAACATCCGCTACCACGAAGACCACCTTACGGTGGTGCAGGACAACTTCGGCGACCTCATCCGCCTGGGCGACGGCGACGAGGTGGCCGACGTGCTGCACCCCGCCTCCGGCGCCGGCCCCGCGGTGTACGACTACCGGCTGGCGGATTCGACGACCATCCGCCTGCCGGGGGCGGAGGAGCCGGTGCGCGTCTACAAGGTGCAGGTGCGGCCCAAGGACGCCTCCCGCCCGGCGTTCGTGGGCTCGGTGTACGTGGACCGCCGCGGCGGCGACATCGTGCGGATGGAGTTCACCTTTACGCCGGTCTCGTACGTGGACCGGCAGCTGGACTACATCAACGTCCTGCTGGAGAACGGCCTGTACAAGGGCCGCTTCTGGCTCCCCAACCGCCAGCAGGTGGAGCTGCGGCGCCAGGTGCCGGAGCTGGGGCTCCCCGCGGGGGGGATGATCCGGGGGACGATGCGCATCGGCAACTACCGCTTCAACCAGAACCTGTCCCCCGGATTGTTCGCCGGGCGGCGCGTGGTGAGCGTCCCCGTGGCGCAGCGCGAGGCGTTCGGCTTCGAGCAGCCGATCGACGCGGAGCTGCGCGAGGCGGGCTTGAGCGCGGCGGGCGAGCTGAGCGACATTCGCCGCGAGGCGGCGGCGCTCGTAGGCCGGCGGCTGCTGAGCGGGCTGCCGGGGACGCGCATCGACCTCTCCAGCGCCAGCGGAACGCTGCGCTACAACCGCGCGGAGGGGCTGGCCATCGGCCCCGGCATCCGCTTTACCCCGGGCGAGCGGCTGTCGCTGGGGATCCGCGGCGGCTACGCGACGGCGGCGAAGCACGCGTTCGGCGAGGCGGAGCTGTGGCGAGGCGCGCTCCCCGACCGCGTGGGGATCGGCGTCTACGCCAACCTGCCGCGCGACGTAGGCGTGGGCCCCATCGGCTCCGGGGCGATGGCGTCGCTGACGGCGCTGCTGGCCGGCTACGACTTTACCGATCCCTACTACGCCACGGGCGCGGAGCTGCGGGTGGACCGCGCGGTGGGCCGCGGGTGGAACGGCGCCTTTCGCCTGCGGGCGGAGAACCACGAGAGCGCGGAGCTGGCCACGGACTTCTCCCTGCTGGGCGGCGGCAGCCACTTCCGGCCGGTGATGCCGATCGACGAGGGGGAGCTCTACGGCGCAACGATCGCGCTGCGGCGGCCGGTGCCGGCGGAGGTGGCGCGCAGCTTCTCCTTCGGCCTCTCGTTCGAAGGGGCGATGACGGCGCAGGAAGACATCCTCTCCGGCCACGTCCGTCCCCGGGTAGACGCGGGATACGTGATGCGCGGCGGCGGCGGCTCGGAGCTCACGGTGGACGCGTCCGCCGGCGCGGCGGCGGGGGACGTGCCGCGGCAGCAGCTGTACCTGCTGGGCGGACGGGGGACGGTGCCCGGGTACGCCTTCCGCAGCTACGGCGGCGACCAGTTCGCCATGGCGCGCGCGACGTACGCGGCGGAGCTGTTCCGCCCCTTCATCCGCGGCCGCGTCTTCGCCGCCGGGGGATGGGCCGGACAGGCGGGGACGCTGGACCCGTTCCAGGGCGGCGTGGTCCGGCCGCCGCTGAACCTGCGGACGGGGGGGATGGTCTCGGTGGGCGCCGGGCTGGGGCTGCTCTTCGACATCATCCGCATCGACGTGGCGCGCGGGCTGGGCGACGGCGGGGTGTGGGAGGTGATCGTGGAGGCCAACCCGTCGTTCTGGGACTTTCTGTGAAGAAGTGCGGGAGTGCGTGAGTGCGTCAGTGCGGGAGTGAACGTCACCTCCGCGCACGCACATCCACTCCCGCACTCACGCACTTCCGCACTCACGCACCGGGTTCATGCGGTCAGACGTCATCGACGCCTTTCACCTCCCCGCGATCGAGCACCCGCGCACCAGCACGTGGGCGTACGGGCGCGGGGAGGATGCGTTCGAGGTGCGCCTGCCCCGCCTGTCGCCGGTGGACCTCAAACGGCAGGTGGAGGCGCTGGCCGCGGCGCGCGACAGGCATCTCGCGCATCGGCCGGTGGCGGAAATCGTGGGGGTGATCGACCGGGTGGCGGCGCGGTTCCAGGACCCCGCCGACCCGCTGCGCCGCGCGGCGGAGCGCGCGCTCCCCGCGGTGACGGCGTACAGCGCGCCGATGATCCGGCTGGTGCTGGACCGCATGGCGGCGGACTGGCGCGCGCCGCGGCTGCGCGAGCTGCTGCGCGCGGAGTTCGGCGACCCGCGGGTGCTGGACGGCTTTCTCCCCGCGCCGCGGGCGCACGGGGAGCAGGCCGCGTTCGGGCCGCGGCTGGCGGTGCACGTGTTCAGCGGCAACGTGCCCGGGGTGGCGGTGACCTCCATCATCCGCTCGCTGCTGGTAAAGGCGGCCACGCTGGGCAAGGCGGCGGTGGGCGAGCCGCTGCTGGCCGCCCTCTTCGCCCGCGGGGTCGCGGAGGCGGACGCGGAGATCGGCGAGTGCCTGGCGGTGACGTACTGGGCCGGCGGGGACGAGATGATGGAGCGCGCGGCGCTGGAGGCGGCGGACGCCGTCGTCGTCTACGGCGGCGCGGAGGCGGTGGCCTCCATCCGCGCCCGCACGCCGGCGACGGCCCGGTTCCTGGGCTACGGGCCCAAGGTCTCCTTCGGCGTCGTGGGAAGGACGGCGCTCTCGGGGGATGCGGCGCGGGCGGCGGCGCGCGGGGCGGCGCTGGACGCGTCGACGTTCGACCAGCAGGGGTGCGTGTCGCCGCACCTGTTCTACGCGGAGGAGGGCGGCGCCGTATCGCCGCAGGCGTGGGCGGGGATGCTGGCGGAGGAGATGGCCGCGGTGGAGGGCGAGTTGCCGCGCGGCACCCTGGCCCCCGGCGAGTCGTCCGCCATCCGACAGCTGCGCGCGGAGGCGGAGTTCGCGGAGGCGGGGGGCGGCGGCACGCGCCTGCACGCCAGCGGCGAGGGAACGGCGTGGACGGTGCTGTACGATCCGCGGCCGGACTTTACGGCCAGCTGCCTGAACCGCGTGGTGCGGGTGAAGCCGGTCGCCGGGCTGGCGGAGGTGCCGGGGCTGGTGGAGCGGTACGCGCCGGTGCTGCAGACGGTCGGCATCGCCGCGGGCGCGGACGAGACGCGCGCGCTGGCGACGGCGCTGGCCCGCGTGGGCGCCAGCCGCTTTACGCCGCTGGGAAAGATGGCGTGGCCGCCGCCGTGGTGGCACCACGACGGCAGGCCGCCGCTGCGGGAGCTGGTGCGGTGGGCGGACCTGGAGGGGTGAGCGGGTGAACGGGTGAACGGGTGAACGGGTGAACGGGTGAACGGGTGATGGGGTGAACGGGTGAAGGGGGCGCTTCGGACGGTGTCGGAGCGGGGCACGCGAGCTTTCGAACGGCATCGAGCTGCGCCCGACGGAGCCCCCTCTCCCCCGGCCCCTCTCCCCCGCTGCGCGGGAGAAAGGGGAGAATTCGATCGCGCAACGGAAGGTGCTGGCTGAATGGCTCGGAGGCCGCGGGTGCAGTCCGCGAAGGCGGACTTCGTGACGCTCCAGCCGCGGTTTCAACCGCCGGGGTGGGAGCGGGCGGGCGTCGCGTCACATCGCGGACGCACCCGTGCGTCGGCGCCGCACGCGGCCGGGCCGCCGAGTCCGCGAAGGCAGTCTCGGCGATGTCGTAGCGGCGATTTCATCATTACGCTCCGGCGGGCGGACGGCAGGTGAGCGCGCCCGCATCCGCCGTTCGCAGTATCTTGAAAAGCCAGGTAGTCGCGTCCACGGAACGGGAGGGCACATGCAGCAGGTGCAGATGGGGCGGACGGGGCGGCGGGTGACGCGCATCGGGCTGGGGGCAATGCCGCTCTCCATCCCCGGCCGGCCGGAGCGCGAGGACGCGAAGCAGGTGATTCGCCGCGCGGTGGAGCTGGGGGTGAACCTCATCGACACGGCCGACGTCTACTGCATGGACGAATCCGACGTCGGCCACAACGAGCGGCTGATCGCCGAGACACTGGACGAGCTGGGCGCGCGTGACGACGTGCTGGTGGCCACCAAGGGCGGCCTGGTGCGCCCCCAGGGACGCTGGGAGCGGGACGGCCGCCCGGAGCAGCTTCGCCGCGCCTGCGAGCACAGCCTGCGGATGCTGGACGCGGACCGCATCGGCCTCTACCAGCTGCACGCGCCCGACCCAAAGGTGCCGTTCGCCGACAGCGTGGGCGAGATGGCGCGGCTGTACGAGGAGGGGAAGGTGGCCGCGGTGGGGCTGAGCAACGTGTCGCTGATGCAGCTGCAGGCGGCGCTGGCCATCGTCCCCGTGACGTCGGTGCAGAACCGCTACAACCCGTGGGACCGGTCGTCGGAGCTGGAAGGGATCATCCGCTACTGCGACCTGAACTCCATCACCTTCCTTCCCTACTCTCCCGTGGGCGGACGGCGGCGCGTGCCGCTGCTGCGCGAGAGCGAGGAGATTCGCAGCATCGGCGCGCGGCACGGCGGCGCCTCGCCCGAGGAGCTGGTGCTGGCGTGGATGCTGGGCGTTTCGCCGTCGCTGGTGCCCATCCCCGGGGCCAAGCGGATCGAGAGCATCGAAAGCAGCGTGCGCGCCCAGTCGCTGCACCTGGACGACCGCACCCGCCGCGAGCTGGAGGAGGCGTTCCGCGCTCTGCCGGAGGAGGTGGCGGGGTGAGGTGGTGAACGGGTGAACGGGTGAACGGGTGAACGGGTGAACGCGCTCCGGATGGCGTTCGCCGCGGGCACCACGGGTTGAAGGCCGCGGCTGGAAATGCCGGAAGCCCCGTCTCGGCTCGATTGCGCTCGCCGAACGGGGCTTCGAGCCGCTCGTTATTTCACGTCCAGGGGGCCACCTCGTAATCCGATCCTCGCCCGGCGCTCTCCGCGACAGTCCGCGCAGGCGGCGCGCGGGCGGACTTTGCGTTTTTCCAGCGGCGAATCCATTCGCTCCTGAAGGCGGCGCGCGACGAATCCCGCCGTTCACCCCCAGCGGGCGAAGCGCATGGAGCGGGCGAGGGCCTTCCAGAGCGAGTCCCTGGCCTGGGAGCCGACGTAGCCCAGCACGGCGGCGCTCAATCCCATGTAGAAGATCATCATCCCCATGGTGGCGTCGGGGCGGCCGGCGTAGGTGCGCAGGTAGGCAAAGAAGCCGCCCGCCACGCCCACCACGATGCCGAACGCCATGTGGATCTTCGCCGAGAGCGCGTCGTCCTCGATCAGCGGGCGGGGGTTGATCACCGAGTCCACCGGCGTGCGGCCCTTGCCGCTGATCCACCGGTCGTAGCCCACCGTCGACGAGATCGTCACCGCCTCGGCCATGTCGCGCAGCTCCTCGTCGGGCATGCCGGGAAGCCAGCCGATCTCCGCCACGTAGTCCCCGTAGTCCCGCCGCAGCGAGAGCGTCTGGCGGTTGATCTCCGGCAGCTTTTCGGCGGCCTGGCCGTTGAGCCCGGCGGCGGCCGGCTCGTCGCCGCGCAGGTGCGCCTCGCCCGCCCACACGCGCAGGCGCCAGAACTCGGAGCGCAGGCGGTAGATGGCGCCCAGCCGCGTGGCGAACTCGCGGCGGCTGCGGCGGTCTTCGTTACGCGCGACCAGGAACGTGACGTAAACGGCGGCGACGACGGCCAGGTAGTAGAACACGATCAGATGGACTGCGGGGGGTGGATGAACAGGCCGCCGCGCGGCCGGCGGCGGGTCAGCGAAGGGGTGCTGCGGGGCGGACGAGGATAAGGATGGCGAAAAATCTGTTTGCCGTCAAAGGCGGGCGAGGGTGCGCACGTCGTCCACCACCTGCTGCGGCGTGGCGCCGTCGGAGATGACCACCTGCAGGTTCCCCCGCCGGTCGATGCCGTAGACGGCGCCGGAGTGCACGGTCTTCGTCGCCGCGGCCACGTCCGCGGGCGGCGGGGGGGCGCTGGTGCCGTGGGCGTGGACGGCGGGCTGCGCGGCGACCTCGGCCGTGTAGGCGCCGTAGCCCTGGCGCGCCCTGGCCAACCCCGCGCTGTCGCCGGTCAGCCCCACGACGGCCGGGCCGAAGCGCGATGCGTACGCCCGGAGCGCGGCGGGCGTGTCGCGCGCCGGGTCCAGCGTGACCAGGAGGATGCGGACGTCCTCCGCGCGGCCGCCGGCGGTGCGCAGGGCGCGGGTGAGCTTGTCCAGGGTGAGCGGGCAGACGTCCGGGCAGTGCGTGTAGCCGAAGAACAGCAGCACCGGCGCGCCGCGGTAGCTGCGCAGCGAGACGGGGCGCCCGTCGTGGTCCGTCAGCGCGAACTCCGCGGCGGGAAGCACTTCCGTATACGTGGTGCCGTGAAAGCGCGGCGCCGGCCGCGGCGCGACGGCGACCGCGGCGGCCACCACCAGCGCCGCCATCACCACCACGCAGGTCCAGAGCGCCAGCCGCGGCGCATGAGCCGTGTTCTGCGAGTCCATCCGTCCAGCGGGATCCAGGTGCATCCCCCGCGCGTCGGCGCGGAGCGGGGGGAAATGTAATACCGTCAGGCGTTTGGATCACGGGGGGGTCCCGCTCCCAACCTTTCCCCTCGCAGACTGCGTGAGTAAGAAGGGGGAATTCGATCGCGCGGCGACGGGCGTCGAGCTGCGCCGGCCGCGCCCCCTCCGGGCTCGTAAACCTCGCCCACCTCCCCCAAAAAACCCTGGGGGAGGTTGGGGGAAGCCGGCGGGTCTGCGGTTCGACGACTTGCATCGGACTGCACCGGCGGGGCCCCTCCCCCGGCCCCTCCCCGCTCGTTCCTCGCGGAGAGGGGAGAATTCGATCGCGCTCCGGACGCTTTCGTTCGCGTCACCCTTCCCCCACGCAGTTTGTGGGGGAAGGGCCGGGGATGGGGGGCGGCCCACCATCCCGCACCCCATCTTCGGAAACGCCGCGAACCCCTGCCCCACCCTCATGCCACACCCGTTCACCCGTTCACCCGTTCACCCGTTCACCCGTTCACCCGTTCACCC
>DASUVG010000248.1:0-29442 GCA_036379135.1 Longimicrobium sp. | reverse complement strand
TCCAGGTCAACGCCCAGGGTGGGTCGGGGGCGGGTGGCGGCGCCACCGGCTCAGGGTTCGTCGTTGACGACAAGGGCCACGTGATCACCAACAACCACGTCGTCGCCGACGCCACCGGGACCGGCGAGATCGAGGTGGTCGACCACCAGGGCCAGGTGCACCCGGTCAAGATCGTCGGCCGGAGCCCCGTCTACGACATCGCCGTCCTGCTGGTCGAGGACCCGGGCAACCTCCGCCCGGCCGCCCTCGGCTCGTCGCAGGCGATGCGCATCGGCGAGAGCGTCGTCGCGATCGGTTCGCCGCTCGGCCTGAGCAGCACCGTCACCTCGGGCATCGTGTCCGCGCTGGACCGTCCGGTCACCACCGGCACCCAGGACGACTCCTCCTACATCAACGCGGTGCAGACCGACGCCGCCATCAACCCCGGCAACTCCGGCGGCCCGCTGCTGGACTCGCGCGGCCGGGTGATCGGCATCAACACCGCCATTCTGCGCGGCGGCGGCGCCGTGGGGGCCGAGGGGCTGGGCTTCGCCGTCCCCATCAACCTGGCGTCCGACGTCGCGCGGCAGGTGCTGGAGACGGGGCGGGTGCGGCGCGCCTTCATCGGCATACAGTACGGCGACGTGACCCCCGAGATGGCGCGCGAGTTCGGCCTGCCGGTGGAGCGCGGCATCATCATCCTGGCCGTGCAGCCGGGATCGCCCGCGGCGCGGGCCGGCATTCTTCGCGGCGACATAATCACCCGCATGGACGCCGCCGCCATCACCAGCATGGGCGACCTGCGCCGCGCCATCCGCGAGCGCGCCCCGGGCCAGGAGGTGGCGTTCGCCGGGGTGCGGCCGGACGGCCCGTTCACCGTCCGCGTGCGCCTGAGCGAGCAGTAGCATGATCCGGGGCTGGAGCGGGCGTTGCGGCCTCCGCGCGCCCTGACCGGAACCTGCCCCACGAGAGGTGGATGATGCGCTACGGCGAGGGGTACGGCCGGCACGGCGGGTGGGAGATGCGGATGGAGCACGGCGACCACGGCTACGACCGTGGCTATCGAGCGCCGCTGGTTCTGACCGCGTCCCGCGGTACCAGAGATGAAGACGGGGCGTCGGACCCTCCGGCGCTCCCGTTCGCATTCCACTCCCGCACTCCCGCACTCCCGCACTCTCGCACCCTCGCACCCTCGCACTCTCGCACCCTCGCACCCTCGCACCCTCGCACCCTCGCACCCTCGCACCCTCGCACCCTCGCACCCCCGCACCCCCGCACCCCCGCACCCCCGCACCCCCGCACCCCCGCACTCCCGCACTCCCGCACTCCCGCACTCCTCCCCCCCGTTCTTTCACATCCGCACGGACGCGTGCCGTGGCGGCTCCGCACGTTTCCGTGCGGAACGAAACGTGCTTACCCAGCGGCGGAAAGCGCGGGCCTTCGAGCCCGCTCTGATCGATCCGCGGCGCCGGCCCCCCCGGGCAGACGGCCCTCCGGCCGCGCCAACAGACGGCGCCCCGACGCTGAAACGCATTACGTTGAGCGACTCCATTCGGACCGACGTCTCCGGCGCCGCGCTGGCCGTCGCCGATCCCCTGCAGGTACGCGCCAACAAGCTCGACCTGCTGGAGCGGCTGGCGGACGCGCTGGCGCACGAGATCAAGAACCCGCTGCACTCCATGGTCATCAACCTGGAGGTGCTCAAGCGGCGGCTGGCGCGCGCCCCGGCGGACGTGGGTGCCGACGTGCTGCGCTACGCCACCGTGCTGGGCGAGGAGCTGGAGCGGGTGAACCAGCGCATCGAGCTGCTGCTGCGCCTGTCGCGCCCCGAGCGCGCCGGGTCGGAGGAGACCACGCTGGACGAGCTGCTGGACGAGGTGATGGAGCTGGTGAGCCTGGAGGCGCGGCACCGCGAGGCGCGGGTGGAGTACCAGCGCAGCGAGGGGATGACGCGCGTGCGCCTGGGCCGCCAGGCCGCGCGACAGATCATCCTCAACCTGGTGCTGGACGCGCTGGACGGCCTGCAGGGGGGCGACACGCTGCGCATCGTGGTGCGCGAGGAGGACGGGCGCGCGGTGATGACGGTTACGGGTCCTCCGTCGTCAGAGGGGGGAGACCGGCTGTCGGTGGCCGCCGCCCTGGCCGAGGCCGCGGGTGGACGGGTAGACACCGACGGCCCCGAGCGCACCCTGGCGCTTCCATCCGGCGGCACGCACTGAGAAAACCCTACGTGCTGTTACGCCAACGGGTTGACCGCGGCTTGCGGTCGCCCGTATCTTGATGGGTTGCGCAATCGACAATCCCTGGACCGAAATTACGGGCATGGCTGAAAAGATCCTGGTAGCCGACGACGAGAAGCACATCGCCGAGGGCCTGCAGATGCTGCTGGCCGACGAAG
Organism: Longimicrobium sp.; assembly: GCA_036379135.1. Classification (GTDB taxonomy): domain Bacteria; phylum Gemmatimonadota; class Gemmatimonadetes; order Longimicrobiales; family Longimicrobiaceae; genus Longimicrobium. The sequence continues at coordinate 27,065 of DASUVG010000248.1, read as the reverse complement.
GCTACGAGGTTGATACCGCCACGGACGGCACCGCCGCGTGGAAGCTGGCCCAGGACGGCGGCTACGGCGTCGTTCTGGCGGACCTGCGCATGCCCGAGGTGGACGGGCTGGAGCTCTTCTCGCGCATGCGCAAGGCGGGGATCGCGTCGGAGATGATCATCATCACCGGCGAAGGATCGGTCGAGTCGGCCAAGGAAGCCATGCGCCAGGGCGCGTACGACTACCTGGAGAAGCCGCTCAAGATCGACCGCCTCAAGGAGCTCATCCCCAAGGCGCTGGAGAAGTTCCAGGTCAAGCAGGCCAACCGCCAGCTGGAGGAGCGGCTCAGCAACCTCACCCGTTTTGGCGACCTCATCGGCCAGTCCGAGGAGATGAAGTCCATCTACGGGATGATCGAGGCGGCGGCGCCCACCGGGGCCAGCATCCTGATCGTGGGCGAGAGCGGCACCGGCAAGGAGCTGGTGGCGCGCGCCATCCACGACAAGAGCAGCCGGGCCAAGGGCCCGTTCATCGCCATCAACTGCGCCGCGTTCCCCCGCGAGATCCTGGAGAACGAGCTGTTCGGCCACGAGAAGGGCGCGTTCACCGGGGCCATCAACGAAAAGCAGGGGTGCTTCGAGCTGGCGGACGGCGGCACGCTGTTCCTGGACGAGGTGGCGGAGATGGAGCCCGACATCCAGGTCAAGTTCCTGCGCGCCCTGGAGCAGCGGTCCTTCCGCCGCCTGGGCGGCAAGAAGGAGATCAGCGTTGACATCCGCGTGGTGTCGGCCACCAACAAGCAGATCAACAAGGCGATCGACGAGGGCAAGCTGCGCGAGGACCTGTTCCACCGCCTTGCCGTGATCCCGCTCTTTCTGCCGCCGCTGCGCGACCGCCGCGGCGACGTGCGGCTGCTGGCCGAATCGTTCCTGCGCCGCTTCGCCGAAGAGAACGGCAAGAAGCACCTCAAGACGTTCGCGCCCGAGGCGCTGGAGTTCATCAACGCGTACCGCTGGCCGGGGAACGTGCGCGAGCTCAAGAACGCGCTGGAGCGGGCCGTGATCTTTGCCCGCGGCGAGCACATCACGCTCACGGACCTGCGCGCGCACGAGCTCATCATGAGCGAGGACCGCGAGATCCGCATTCCCGTGGGCACCTCGCTGCAGCAGGTGGAGCGCACGCTGGTGCTCAAGACCTTCTCCTTTACCGAGGGCGACCATCAGCGGGCCGCCACCATGCTGGGGATCGAAGAGGAAGAGCTGCGCAACCGCCTGAACCAGCTCGTCGCCGGCGAGGTCGCCGTCGCGAACTGACGCGCGTGCGTGTGTCGATCCAGAAGCCGCGCACCGGACCCTCCGGTGCGCGGCTTCTGCTTTGTGCGCGGCGTCGACCGCTTGCACCGATTCCCACGAAAAGAGATAATCCGGTGGAGGCGGGGCAGCCCGGGAAGGCGGCTGATCCAGATGTCACCCATCACAGGAGCAGCCGTGTGCAGCTTCCCGGCGCCGAGCGCGCGTTTGTCGATCCACCCAAGCTGCGCGACTACCTCTTGTCGCCGGAGCACCCGGTGGGGCGCACAAAGGCCCGGTTCTTTGCGGCACTCGGCTTCACCCGTCCTGGTTGGCCTGTGCTCCGCACTGTGCTGCTCGACCTCGCGGTACGCGGCGACGCGGTGATTGGTCCGGCGAACACTCATGGGCAGAAGTACGAAGTCCGTGGTATCATTCAGGGTCCCTCCGGGCGCGAGGCACAGATCCTGAGCGTCTGGATCATTCTGTACGATGAAAATTTCCCCAGGCTGGTGACCGCCTATCCCGAGGAGGACACCCCATGACTTTTCGAGAGCTCGAGACGGTGGTGCTGACGCGTGACGTGCCCGAAGCCGGCCTGCGCGCCGGTGATCTGGGCGCGGTAGTGCAGGTGTACGCTCCTGACGCGGTGGAGGTCGAGTTCGTGACGGCGTCGGGAAGAACGCTCGCGTTGCGGACGCTCAACGCCGAGGACGTACGGTCAGTGCGCGACGACGACCTGCTTGCCGTGCGTCCCGCGGTCATGGGCGCCGCTTGAACTTGTCCCGGCGATCACGGGGCAGAGTCCCTGGTTTGCAGCCGCGCACCGGAGCCTCCGGGGCGCGGCTTTTCTTTCGTCCCGTCCCGATCGTTTGGATCGGCGGGACGGATGATGTAAGTTGCCGGGGCGGCGGGAGTCCGGGTCTTGCGGATCCCCCCGCCGAGCGGGATTTCCCGGTGATTCGATCCTTCTGGGAGGTGGCGGATGGCGATGATGGACGAGCTGGTGCAGCAGATCGCGACGCGGGCCAACCTGCCTCCCGACAAGGCGATGCAGGCGGCGCGCACCGCCATCGAGTTCCTGGACGGCAAGCTGCCCCCGCCGGTGGGCGGCAACCTTCACCGGCTGCTGGGTGAAGGCGGCGGCGGCGAGGGCGGCGGCCCCGACGTGGGCGACATCGCCGGCAAGCTGGGCGGCCTCTTCGGCCGCTGACGGAAGTCCTGTCGACACGGGCCGGCCCACCCGCGGGCCGGCCCCGCTCCGTTCCACACCCGTTCCCCATCCGCACGCGATGAATCCCGACGTTCTGAACGCGGCCCGCGCGGCCTTTCCGCCCAGCACCGGCACCGTGACGCTGGGCGCGGTGGTGCACGAGGGCGCCTGCCACCCCGAGCCCGTGGTCACCCTGCCGCTGTCGATGCTGAACCGGCACGGGCTGATTGCCGGCGCCACGGGGACGGGAAAGACCAAGACGCTGCAGCTGATCGCGGAGCAGCTGTCCGCGGCGGGCGTCTCCGTCTTTCTGTCGGACGTCAAGGGCGACCTGAGCGGCATCGGGACGGCGGGGGAGGAGAGTGACCGGGTGCGGCAGCGCGCGGCGGACACGGGCTATCCGTGGCAGCGCGCGGGAATGCCCACGGAGTTCCTGAGCCTGTCGGGCAAGGTGGGCGCGCAGATGCGGGCGACGGTCTCCAGCTTCGGGCCGCTGCTGCTGGCCAAGGTGCTGGGGATCAACGACACGCAGAGCAGCGTGCTGACCCTGGTCTTCGAGTACTGCGACGACAAGGGGCTGCTCCTGCTGGACCTGTCCGACCTGCGCGCCGTGCTCACCTACCTGAGCGGCGAGGGCGCGGACGAGCTGAAGAGCTACGGCGGGATGTCGAAGGCGACGGTGGGCGTGCTGCTGCGCGAGCTGATCGAGCTGGAGGCGCAGGACGCGGAGCGGTTCTTCGGCGAGCCGGAGTTCGACCTGGACGACCTGCTGCGCACGGACGCGGAGGGGTGGGGGATCGTGAGCGTGCTGGAGCTGCAGGACGTGCAGGACAAGCCCGCGCTCTTCAGCACCTTCATGCTGTGGATGCTGGCGACCCTGTACCACAGCCTCCCCGAGGTGGGGGACGTGGACAAGCCGAAGCTGGTGTTCTTCTTCGACGAGGCGCACCTGCTGTTCGACAACGCCAGCAAGGCGCTCAAGGACCAGGTGGAGCAGGTGGTGCGGCTGATCCGCTCCAAGGGCGTGGGCGTGTTCTTCATCACCCAGAACCCCCGCGACGTGCCGGCGGAGATCCTGGGGCAGCTGGGCCACCGCGTGCAGCACGCCCTGCGCGCCTTTACGCCCGACGACGAGCAGGCGCTGCGCTCCGCCGCGCGGACGTTCCCCAAAACGACGTTCTACGACGTGGAGGAGACGCTGACCACGCTGGGGATCGGCGAGGCACTGGTGACCACGCTCTCCCCCAACGGCGTCCCTACGCAGCCCTTCGCCACGCGCCTGGTGCCGCCGTCCTCGCGCATGGGCCCGCTGACGCCCGACGAGCTCCGGCAGCGGCTGGCGGAGAGCGACCAGGTGCGGAAGTACGCGGAGATGGTGGACCGCGAGAGCGCGCGGGAGATGCTGGAGGCGCGCATGGCGGAGGACGACGAGCAGGAGCAGGCGGCGCGGGACGACTTTCCCGACGTCCCACGCGGCGGCCGCACACCCCGCCGGCCGTCCGCGGACGACGACTACGAGGACCGCGCCGCGCGGAGCGGCGGGGGCCGGGGACGCGGCCGGCCGCAGAAGAGCACGCTGGAAAAAGTACTGGGCTCGCCGACCACCAAGCAGTTTGCGCGGACGCTGGCGCGCGGCCTGGTGGGGGCGCTTCTGGGGGGCCGCCGCCGCCGGTAGCAGCGGCCGCGAAACGGAAGCACTTGTTTCGCCAAAATGTGCGCTTCACGCGGGCAACTTGGCGCAAACCCTGAACGTAGCCGCACTGTAAGCTGGACCGTGTGCTGCCGGTTTTCGGGGAATCTTTGGTGGCATGGCGCTTGCCCCTGCGGATGGACGACGGTCGCAGTGCAATCGCGTCTCGCGGGGGACGCCGCACCGGAGGTTGCTGAGGATGGCGGCACAACGCATACTCGTCATCGAGGACGAGGCAGGTGCGCGCGAGGCGCTCAAGAGCCTGCTGGACGAGGAGGGCTACACCGTGGCCACGGCCGAAAGCGGGCTGCGCGGCCTGGAGCGCGTGAGCGACTTTCACCCGGACACGGTGGTCTGCGACTTCTACCTGCCGGACATCGACGGGCTGCAGGTGCTGCGCGCGGTGCGGTCGCTCTCCGAGAGCGGGATCACGGTGATCGTGATCACCGCCGGGTGCGGGGGCGAGGAGGCGGAGAAGACGCTTCGGCGCGAGGCCGACTTCTTCTTTCAGAAGCCGCTGGACCTGCGGCGGTTTCGCGACGTGCTGCAGAGCTCCCGCGGCAGCGGCACGGCGCGGACGGCGATCGCGGTGTAGCGCGCCCCCGCTGCGTCCGCCGCCACCCGCGGCCCTCGCACCCTCTCTCACCGCCGTGAGAGAGGGTGCGCACGTGAGGAGAGGCCCTCACCCGGCTCGTTCCTCGCCTGAGAGGGGGCGGCTGCGGACACGGCTCGATCCGGGTCGGCGCGTCTCCGCCCCGCGCAGCCCGGCCCGGAGCGGGCGGAGGGACACGCCCGGACCTGCGGTCGTCGTTCGAACACGCTCCAGACCCACCATCCACAGGAAGCTCGGCCATGCGCCACGAAGACGAAGAAGAGTACGAGGTGGTGATCGAGGAGCGCGGCGGTTTCGGCACCTTTCTGCTGGGCGCGCTGCTGGGCGCGGGGGTGGCGCTGCTGCTGGCGCCCCGCAGCGGCCGCGAGACGCAGGCGGAGCTGGCGCGCGCGCTGGGCGGCGTGCGGGACAGGGCCGGCGGCCCCGTGGACGGGACGCGGCAGACGGTGACCGGCTGGGCGGACCGCGCCCGCGGCCAGGTGACGGGGCGGCTGGACGAGGTGCGCGCGGCGGTGGACGACCGGATGGTGCGGGTGCGCGGCGCCGTGGACGAGGGGCGGATGGCCGCCACCCAGGCGCGCGTGGAGCTGCGCCGCCGCGTGGACGAGGCCAAGGCGGCGTACCGCACCAATCGCGGACCGGCGCCGTCGGGGCCGCGCGCGGTGCCTGCGCAGGCGCCGGCGGGGGGGAGCGCGGACGAGGTGGTGGTCGGCGAGACGGTGGTGGAGCGCGACGCCGGCGACCTGGGCGGCTGAGGGCGCGCGCGTTGACGCGGTCTCGCGCGGTGCGGTAGCTTTGTCGCATGGCCGAGCGCGTGCCCGAGGGTAGAGCATCCGTCGCATGGAGGGCCGCCCGCGCGGCCCTTTCGCGCATGTCGCGCGGAGGGCTCGACTTTACCCGGCGGGTGTACCTCAAGGCCGGCGACGACGACATCTTCTTTCTGGCCGGCGGGATCGCCTTCAACCTGCTGCTGGCGGCGCTCCCCTTTCTGCTCCTGCTGATCGCCGTCTTCGGCTTCGTGCTCAAGCGCGCGGTGGACGACCCGGAGCAGGCGGCGGTCAACTACGTGCTCTCCATCCTTCCCCCCTCGCAGCGCATCGTGGTGCTCACGCGCACGCTGGTGCGCGAGGTGGTGGCGGGGCGCACGCAGTTCGGCGTGATCGGCCTGGTGCTGTTCGTCTGGACCTCCACGCGGCTGTTCGGCTCGCTGCGGTCGGTGCTCAAGCACATCTTCGACCTGCCGGAGGAGCGCCCCATCCTGGCGGGAAAGATCTTCGACCTGCAGATGGTGCTGGTGGCGGGCACGCTGTTCGTGCTGAACACGGGCACCACCATCATGGTGGAGGCGGCGCAGGCGTACGGGGTGGAGTGGCTGGGGCTGGCGGGGCGCGAGGAGTGGGAGATCCTGCAGCGGGCATCGGCGCGGCTGCTGGCGTTCGGCTTCATCCTGCTGGCCTTCGTGCTCATCTACCGCTACCTGCCGCTGCGCAAGACGCCCTGGCGCATCGCCATCGTGGCGGCGGTGTTCACGGCGGTCGTGTGGGAGATGCTGAAGGGCGCGTTCGCCTGGTACGTCAGCACGGTGGCGGACTACCGGACCACGTACGGCACGCTGGCCACCCTGGTCCTTCTCGTTCTCTGGGTGTACTACTCGGCGATCGTGTTCGTGCTGGGCGGCGAGGTGGCGCAGGTGTACGACTTGATCCGCCGCCGGCGGAAACAGCGGGAGCTGCTGGAATGAGGAGTGCGAAGGTGCGAGAGTGCGAGAGTGCGAAAGTGATGAAGTACGAGAGTACGGGAGTACGAAAGTACGTGGGGATGATTCTCGGCGTGCTGGCGACGATCGTCCTGGGCGTGGCGGATGCGGGGGCACAGAGCCTGCCGGGGGCGCCGCTCGCGCTGGCGCACGGGGTGGAGCGCGACGGCGCGGCGCGCTACCGCGATCCGCCGATCGGCGCGGAGGGGCGCTACATCGTGGTGTCGCTGGAGGAGCACCGGCTGTACCTCATGGAAGAGGAGCGGGTGATCTGGTCCACGGTGGTGGGCACCGGCACCGGCACGCGCCTGGAGGGGGCGGGGCAGGAGTGGGAGTTCTCCACCCCGCGCGGGATGTTCCGCGTGCAGCGCAAGGAGAAGAACCCGCGCTGGTACGTGCCCGACTGGGCCTACCTGGAGCGCGGCGAGCGCATCCCTGAGCCGGACGATCCCAGGCGCTGGGAAGAGGGGATGCTGGGCACCACGGCGCTGTTCGTGGGTGAGGGCATTGCGCTGCACGGCACCAACAAGCCCGAGCTGCTGGGTCAGGACGTGAGCCACGGCTGCATCCGCATGAGCAACGAGGCGGCGCGCATGTTGTACCACGAGGTGGAGGTCGGGACCGCGGTGTTCATCTACTGAGGACAGCAAGGGAACAGGGAATAGGGAATAGCGGGAAAACGGCACCCGTACCCTCGTACCTTCCGTACGTACTTTCGTACTTTCGTACTTTCGTACTTTCGCACTTTCGTTCGCACTTTCGCACTTTCGCACTTTCGTTCGCACTTTCGCACTTTCGCACTCTCGCACTCTCGCACTTCTTTCGATGGCAGAAGCGAAGTCCGGCGACCGCATCGCCGTGCAGAACCGCAGGGCCCGGCACGAATACCACGTGCTGGACACCTGGGAGACGGGGATCGTGCTGCAGGGCACCGAGGTCAAGTCGCTGCGCGACGGCAAGGCCAACCTGCAGGACTCGTTCGCGCGTCTGGACCACCGCGGCGAGCTGTGGCTTCACAACCTGCACATCTCGCCGTACGAGATGGGCAACCGCTTCAACCACGACCCGCTTCGCCCTCGCAAGCTGCTCATGCACCGCAACGAGCTGCGCCGGCTGGTGGGACAGGTGGAGCAGAAGGGGCTCACCCTGGTGCCGCTGGACCTGCACTTCAGCAACGGCCTGGCCAAGGTGAACCTGGCCCTGGTACGCGGAAAGCAGCTGCACGACAAGCGCGAGACGCTGAAAGAGCGCGCCGACCAGCGCGACGTGGAACGCGCCTACAAGAACCGGGACGACTGAGCATGACCAGGAACCCTCGGATGCGATTCCTCACCGTTCTCCTTCTCGTTCTCTTTCCCTGCCATCCCGGATTCCTCCCCGCGCAGCCGCCGCCGCAGACGTGGCGGCTGGTGCTGGGCGGCGAGACGTCGCTGGTGGCCGAGGCCACGGCGCGCGGCTACGCGGCGTTCCCGGTCTCCGCGCTGATGTCGCTGGGCGCGCAGCTTTCCTACGGCGGCGGCGAGGTGACGGCGCGGTTCGGCGCGCGAGAGATCCGCTTTCGCGTGGACTCGCCGGAGGTGCTGGCGGACGGCCGCGCGCTGACGATGGCGAACCCGGTCTACGCGGCGGACGGGGTGGTCTTCATCCCCGCGGAGTTCCTGTCCGCCATCCTGCCGCAGGCGGCGGGCGGGGCGGTGCTGGTGGATGCGAACGCGCGCATCGTCCAGGCGGACGCGGCGGCGCTGTCGGCGCTTGCCGCGGCTCCTGCGCCCGTCGCGCCGGCGGTCGCGCTGCCGCAGCCGGCTCCGCAGCAGCGGCGGCTGGTGGTAATCGACGCGGGGCACGGGGGCGTGGACCCGGGCGCGGTGGGGCCCAACGGCACGCGGGAGAAGGACATCAACCTGCAGGTGGCCCGCCGCGTGGTGGAGATCCTGCGCCAGGACCCCACGCTGGACGTGCGACTTACCCGCAACCGCGACACGCTGATCGCGCTGCGCGACCGCGCGCGGTTCGCGAACAGCTGGCGGGGGGAAGGGCAGCCGGCGCTGTTCATGTCCATCCACTGCAACGCCCACCCCATCCGCTCGGAGACCGGGTTCGAAACGTTCTTTCTCTCCGACGCCCGCACGGCGGACGCGCGGCGGGTGCAGCAGATGGAGGACGCGGCGGAGCAGTTCGAGGAGCAGCGCGGCGGTCCGCGCGGTCCGCTGGACTTCATCATGAGCGACCTGCGCCAGAACCAGTACCTGCGCGAAAGCAGCGACCTGGCGCAGCTCATCCAGGACCGGCTGCGCCCGGTGCACCCCGGCCCCAACCGCGGGGTGAAGCAGGCGGGGTTCGCGGTGCTGGTGGGCGCGTTCATGCCGGCGGTGCTGGTGGAGCTCGGCTTCATCAGCAACCGCACCGAAGAGCAGATGCTGCGTGACCCGACGCAGCAGGACACCTTCGCGCGGCAGCTGGCCACCAGCGTGCAGGACTTCTTCCGCGCCACGGCCGGCCGCAGCACGCAGGCGGGGAACTAAGGGCGGGTCGACGCCCGCGGGTAACGCCACGGGCTGAAGCCCGCGGCTAGAAAGGCCAGAAGCCCCGCCCAGGGCTCGCAAAGCTCGCCAGGCGGGGCTTCGATAGCACCGTGTCTAAGTGATTGCCGCGCAGTTCCTTATCGCGTTGATCCTCCACGCGTGCGGACCGTCCTCTCGCGACACCCGCCGATTCTCGCGGGGCGGACAGGCAGAGCGCCCGAGGCCGTGGGCGCGAGACGGTGCGGATGGGTGTAAATTGTTTGAACGCGTAGGTTTAGGTCCCGATTCCAACCTCCGCGGCGGATGGCGTGCAACTCGCCTACCGGATGCTCACCCCGACAGGATACCCGTGCGACGCCCGATCCCGATCATCGCCCTGGACGTGCCAACGCGCGCCGACGCCGAGTCGCTGCTGCACCGGCTGGGGCCCGCGGCGGATTTCGTGAAGGTGGGGCTGCAGCTGTTCACGGCCGAGGGGCCGGACGTGGTGCGGGCGATGCGGGACCGCGGGCTGCGGGTGTTCCTGGACATCAAGCTGCACGACATCCCCAACACGGTCGCGCACGCGGTGCAGTCCGCCGCCCGGCTGGGCGTGGACCTGCTGACGGTGCACGCCTCCGGCGGCGCGGCGATGCTGCGGGCCGCGCGCGAGGCGGCGGGGGAGCGCGGCGCGGGCGGCATCGGGCTGCTGGGGGTGACGGTGCTCACCTCGCTCTCGGCGGCGGAGGTGGCGGAGGCGTGGGGGCGCGACGCCGTGAGCACTGAGGACGAGGTGGAGCGGCTGGCGCGGCTGGCGGAGTGGGCGGGGATGGACGGGGTGGTGGCGTCGGTGCGCGAGGTGCCCGTCATCCGCCGCGCGACGGGGGCGGACTTTCGCGTGCTGACGCCGGGCATCCGCCTGGCGGGCGACGCCGCGGGAGACCAGGCCCGCGTCGCCACGCCCGCCGAGGCGGCGCGGCTGGGATCGGACTACATCGTGCTCGGCCGCTCGGTGACCGCGGCGCAGGACCCGGCGGAGGCGCTCCGGCGCACGATCCGCGAGCTGGACGAAGCCGTACTCGAAGGGACTGCTGGATAGATGAAGACGAACCGGATCTACCCCATCCTCCTGGCGCTGCTGCTGGGCGTGCCGGCCCCGCGGGGGCTGGCGGCGCAGCAGGACGCGTCGTCGCTGTCCCGGTTCGTGGCGACGGTATCGCGCCACTGGGCCGCCGGCGACGCGGACGAGGTCGTGGCGCTGGCGCCGGAGGACGGACGCATCCTGCTGGACCTTGCCGGCGAAGGGCCGGGCGAGGTGCAGCCGCGCAACGCCGCGGCCGCGCTCCGCCGCCTTTTCGGCGAGCGGGAGAACGTGAGCGTGCGCGCCTCCCGCGTCACCATCTCCGGCGGCACGCCGCTGCGCGGGTTCGGCGAGCTCACCTGGATCGCCCGGCCGCGGGGAGTGACGGACACGCTGTCGTCCGTCGTCTACGTGGGCGCGGTGTGGGAGGACGGCGCGTGGCGGATCCGCGAGCTGCGGGTGCTGAGGTAGGGGGATGGTGTGATGGTGTGATGGGAATTCGAGCCTCGTTCGGCGTGCCGGACGGGGCTCGTCGTGTTTTCGGCCGGGCCGGCTGTCCGGCGGAATGCGGGGTGCACGTTATCCCAAAGGGCGGCGCGGGGTTGACCATCGCGCGCGGGGGGGCTTACGTTCGGCGCGGGCGCCAGGGCGCGCTGTTCATCCACCGAGACCCAACCCGAGCGTCCAGACGCCGCAGATGATCCAGGCCGACTCCCTCTCGCTGGACCTCATCCGGAACGAGTGGGCCGAGCGCTTCAACGGGCCGGAGCTGGCCGCCACCGGCGGGCGCATCCTGGTGGGGTTCGTGGTGGCGTGGATGGCCTACTGGGGGCTCGTCCTGGTGCTGCGGCGCATCGAGCAGTCGCTGGCCAGCTCCACCACCGGCACCATCAGCGCCCAGGAGCAGCGCACCCGCACGCTCATCAGCCTGCTGCGCAGCGTGGGCGTGGTGCTGATCGTCGTCCTCTTCATCTTCATGACGCTGGGCGCGCTGGGCGTGCAGCTGGGCCCGCTGCTGGCGGGCGCGGGGGTGCTGGGGCTGGCGGTCTCGTTCGGCGCGCAGTCGCTGGTGAAGGACGTGATCAGCGGCCTGTTCATGCTCTTCGAGAACCAGTTCGGCGTGGGCGACGTGATCCGCATCGAAGGGGTGAGCGGCGCGGTGGAGCAGATGACGCTGCGCGTGGTGGTGCTGCGCGACACGCACGGGGTGGTGCACATCGTCCCCAACGGGCAGATCACCAAGGTGAGCAACCTTACGCGCGGATGGGCGCGCGCGGTGCTGGACGTGGCGGTGGCGCACAAAGAAGACCCCGACCGCGCCATGGTGGTGCTGCGCGAGGTGGGCGAAGAGCTGTATGAGGACCCCGAGTGGAAGCCGCTGCTGGTGGAGCCGGTTCAGGTGCCGGGGATCGAGAACCTTACCGACGCCGCCGTCACCATCCGGGTGATGGCCAAGACGCTCCCGCTCAAGCAGTGGGACGTGGCGCGCGAGCTACGCCGCCGCATCAAGCTGCGGTTCGACCGCGACGGGATAGAGATCCCCCACGCCACGCAGACCATGTACTGGGGCGAGGGGCAGCAGCCGGGGTTCGCCGGCACCACGCCCGCGCAGGCCGGCTCCCGCGACGCGAACCTTGCCCTTCCACGCGCGAAAGACGATGGACAGGAGTAGCAGGCGATGTAGGTAGGCCCCCCGCAACGGCCACCCGGCACGGGCGCCCGCCGCCCGCGCACGTTCATCGACTGTGAATCCCGGACACGAAATACCATGCCCCTTCGCTTCTACAACACGCTCACCCGCCGCGAGGAAGAGTTCGTCCCCCTGCATGAAGGCAAGGTGGGGATGTACACGTGCGGCCCGACGGTCTACGCGCCGCCGCACATCGGCAACATGCGCACGTTCTTCTTCGCCGACGTGCTGCACCGCTACCTGGAGTACCGCGGGTACGAGGTGCGCTTCGTGATGAACCTGACGGACGTGGACGACAAGACCATCCGCGGCGCGCTGGCGAAAGGCGTTTCGCTGAACGAGTACACGCAGCCGTTCATCGACGACCTGTACCGCAACTTCGAGCAGCTGGGCATCCAGCGGGCGGACGTGCACCCCCGCGCCACGGACTACGTGGAGGGGATGATCGACGTCATCCGCCGCCTGGAGGAGCGCGGGCTGGCGTACGTGGCGGAAGGTTCGGTCTACTACGACATCTCGGAGTTCGCGGACTACGGCAAGCTGTCGAAGGTGGACGTGAGCGCGGGGCGCCGCGGCGAGCGCGTGGCGGCGGACGAGTACGACAAGGACGACGTGCGCGACTTCGTGCTCTGGAAGGCGGTCAAGCCGGAGGACGAGCAGGTGGGCGCGGCCTGGGATACGCCGTGGGGGCGCGGGCGGCCGGGGTGGCACATCGAGTGCTCGGCGATGGCGATGCAGGAGCTGGGGGAGACGTTCGACATCCATGCGGGCGGGGTGGACCTGATCTTTCCCCACCACGAGGACGAGATCGCGCAGTCCGAGGGCGCCACGGGCAAGCCGTTCGTGCGGTACTGGCTGCACGGCGAGTTCCTGCTGCTGGACGGCGGGAAGATGGCCAAGAGCACGGGCAACATCTTCAACCTGCAGGACCTGGTGGACCGCGGGGTGGCGCCGTCTTCCGTACGCTACCTGTTCCTGACGGCGCACTACCGCAGCAAGCTCAACTTCACCTTCGAAGGGCTCTCCGCGGCGGCGGAGGCGGTGCGCCGCATCCGCGACGCGCGCGACCGCCTGCGCGAGCAGCCGTCCGCCCGCGATCCCGACCCGATGGACACGCCCGTGCTGCACCCGGCGGCGGACGAAGCGCTGGCGGCGTTCACCGCGGCGATGGACCAGGACCTGAACAGCAGCGTGGCCCTGGCGGCGCTGCACGAGCTGGTGAACCGCGTGAACGCGCGGCTGCACGAGCTGGGGTCCACGCCCATCAGCGACGCGGAGCGCGACGCGGCGCTGCGGGCGTTCGAGCGCATCGACGACGTGTTCGGCTTCGTGGCGCTGGCGGACCGCGAGAACGTGGTGGACGACGACCTGGCGGCGTGGGTGGAGGAGCGGCTGGCGGCGCGGCAGGCGGCCCGCCAGTCTCGCGACTTTGCCGCAGCCGACGCCATCCGCGACGAGATCGCCGGCCGCGGCGTGATCATCGAGGACACGCCGCAGGGGGCGCGCTGGAAGCTGGGGGGGTGAACCGCTGGGAATGGGGAATAGGGAATAGGGAATAGGGAATAGGGGCAACGGCGTTTCCTCCGGTCTTCATCCGATTCACCGGCGGGCATCGAACTGCGTCCGCGGGGCGCCCCCTCTCCCGGCCTCTCCCCCCAAACTGCGGGGGGAGAGGTGACGCGCTTCAAACGGCATCTGGCTGGTCCCCCGCCGCATCTCACCGACTTACAATTGTCAATGGCAGACGCATTCCCGCCTGACGCCCGGCTGTGGGAAGAGGCCCGGGAGTGCGGCGCGTGCGGATCGGCGCGGTGGCGCGGGGCGGGGGAGGTATGCGGAAAGCGCTACGCCCGCTGCGCGGAGTGCGGCGTGGTGCGGCTGTACGATCGCGTGGCGGCGGACCAGCTCCATCGCCTGTACGCGGGCTACTATCCGGGCGCCGATCCCTCGCCGGACGAGCTGCGGCGCCAGCTGGACAATCCCACCTTCGCGCACCGCCGCCAGCGGCTGGAGGCGGTGGTGCCGGCGGCCCGGCGCCGCATCTTCGAGATCGGCTGCGGGGACGGCAACTTCCTGGCGTACCTGCGCGGCCACGGTTGGCAGGTGCACGGCTCGGAGTACGATCCGGAGACGGCGGCGCTCGTGCGGCGGCGGCACGGCATCGGCCTGTTCGTGGGCGACGTGGCGGACGCCGTGCCGCCGGGGGCGCCGTTCGACGTAGCGGCGGCGTACCACGTGCTGGAGCACGTCTACCGGCCGGCGGAGTGGCTGGCGGCGGTCCGTCGGATACTGGGGGCCGGCGGCGTCATCCACCTGCAGGTGCCCAACCAGGGCTCCCTCACGCGGCGCCTGGCGGGGCCCGCCTGGGCGTCGGTGATGTTTCCACAGCACGTCTACTTCTACACGCCGCGCACGCTGGCCGGGCTGCTGCGCCGTGCCGGCTTCGCGCCGCTGGCGACGACGACGTGGGACCCGTGGCATGGGCCGGGCACCGTCACCGGCTCGCTGGTGAACCAGGCGCGGCGGATGGCGGGGCGCGGGCTGCCGTGGGCGGACCCGCTGGGCGGGGCGGGGGAGCGGGCGGATGCGCCGCCGTCGGCGGAAGCCGTCGTCGCCGCGCGTCCGCCGCGGCTCGCCCGGAGGATGCTGGACGCGGTGTCGGCGCGGCTGGCGCGCGCGGAGGCGCTGGCGGGCGCCGGCGCGGTGGTGGACGTGGTCGCGCGCGTGGAGTGAGCCCGCGGCTCGCGAGGTAGAGCATCAGCTTGCGGGCGGTATGCCGCGGTCCGTGCCCCGTATCCCCAATCTTTGCGCCAAGCCCCGCCGCGGGAACGGCGGGGCTTTGGCGCAGGGGGACCCCGGGGCGGGTATCCTCCGCTCAGGGGCGGACGACCAGGTCCTGCATCTTCACGTAGCCAACGGCGCGCGTGGCCCCGGTGCCGGGAGATACGAGCGCCCACCACTGGTCCTGCGCCACTTCCACCCTCTCCACGATGGTCACCGCGACGTCTGGCGGGAACACGTCCGCCACCGGGGCCGAGAGGGAGGGTCCGGCATACGCATGCGTGGACTGCGGCCCCGTGGCGGCGGGTTGCCGGTAGTAGTTCACCATCCCCGACAGCCACGTGAGCGATCCCGCCTTGGCGGCAAGGACGCCGAAGAACGCGGTGTCGGTGGCCGTGAAGAGCGGGTCCAGGTGGCTGCGCCACGAGAGCACGGTGTCGGCGAACGCCCGCTGCAGCGCGTCGCGCGTCGCGGCGAAGGCCGGACGCCTCTGCGTGGCGGGGGGTGCAACCGCCTTGGCGCGCCCCAGCAGCGTCCCCACCAGTTCCACACCGCCGGCGTACAGCGGCTCCAGCACGCCTGCGTCGCCGTACATCGGCCGTCCGTTCACGAAAACGAGCTGCACGTTCCGCTCGGTGGCCTCGATCAGGTTGCGGTACGGGTCCAGCCGGATGCGGTCGAGCACCACCAGGTCGGCGGCCTTTCCCGGCGTTACCGTTCCCGCCCAAGCCTGCCACTGCAGCGCCCGCGCCGGGTGCACCGTCACCATTGCTACCAGCAGCGAGTCGGAGAACGGCCGCCCGTGGGCGCGGTTCCACAGGTCCGCCGCCTTGAGCTCGCCCAGCAAGTTCTTGGAGCCCGACGGGCCCCAGTCGCTCCCGAGCGAGACGTTCACTCCCGCGCGCCACACGCTGTCGATGGGCGTGGTGGCGCCGTAGAGCAGCCCGTTGCTGATGGGTGACCAGGTCATGCTCACGCCGCTGTCGGCCCAGGACTGCAGCTGCGCCACGGGAACCGCCGTGCCGTGGATCACCGTCACCCGCGGGGAGAGCAGACGGGACACGGACAGGCTGTCGGCCTGGCGGACGGAGACCGGATCGCCGGGCCGGCCCTCGGCCAGGTGCAGGATCCACGGCGAGAGCGCGGCCAGGCTGTCGCGTTTGGGCCCCAGCACCGTCCCCTGCGGCAGATCGATGGCCGTGGCTCCCGCGAACCGGCGCCCGTAGTTGGCCGACTCTACGGCGCGGGCCAGGTCGCCGTCGGCCAGCAGGGCGTCCCTGGCGCCCCATCCCTGCAGGGCCGTGGTCCCGCCCGCCAGCGCGCGCACCTCGGCCCAGACCGCCATCTGCACGGAGAGACGTAGCGAGTCGCGCAGCCAACCGTAGGGCTGCGTGACGTAGGTGGGGTAGGCTGGCTCGCCGCGCCGCCACTGGTAGCGATTGTCGTACGTGCGGGGGGCGTTCCACAGTGGAAGGACGTTGTAGGTCGGGTGGTTGTGCGAGTCGAGCAGCCCCGGGTAGATCACGCCCGTGGTAGGCACCCTGACGGCGTTCGCGGCTTCCGCCGGGGGCACCCCGGTGCCCACCAGGGCGATGCTGCTGTCGCGCACCAGCACGTACCCCTCGAACGGTGGCCGGTCCATGGGGACGATGGTGCCCTGGAGCAGGTAGCCGTCCTGCGCAGACAAGCCGGCCGCCGTCAGCAGGACCGGGAGCAGCGCCAGGGCCAGGCGCGCGAGCGGATGGGTGGGGCGGATGGGGATCGACATGGGCGGGCGGGGGGTCGGGTGACGCGGCACCTGCATCCGTCGCGGGGAGCAGGCGGAGGATGACGATCACACTAATCTCCGCCACCCCCATCGACCAAGAGTGCGCTCGCCGGCCGTTCCGGGCAGGCCAAAACAGTGACAGCCGGCTCGCTGCGCAGGCCAGGGGCCGCCAGCGTGGGCGGATCGTCCTCCAGGCCATGGGTGGTGCCGGCCACGCAGATGAGGGTGCCAGGCGCAGGCGCGGAAGGTGCAGCGGCACCCGCGCCGCAAAGCGGCGCCGGCCGGTACCACGCGTACCGGGCCCGGCTGATCACCCGAAACACGGGAGGTGACGGATGCGGCAGCTGACGGACACGTTGCGCGGCGCGGCGTTCGCGCTGGCGGTGGCCGGCACCCTGGGGTTCGGCACGGCGCAGGCGTTCGCCGCGCCGGCGGAGGCCGCGGTCGGCGCCCCCCGGTGCGACGACCGCATCTGCACCTTCCAGTGCGGCTCCGCCGGTGGGCGTGAGATCTTCCGCGGGATCTGCATCTGCTGCCCGCCGGGCTGAGCCACAGGCAACGAGGCCCGTCTCCCGCTCCTGCACAAGGCACCGCCCCGGCTCCGTTCAGGAGTCCGGGGCCGCGTCGTTCCGGATTCTCGCTCGGTAGCCGGGACAAACCGTGACAGAAATGCCAGTTTGTCTGGTGGCGCGGGTGAGTGAGGCCGTACTCGATTCGTAGAGCGCGGGCTAAATGTCGCGGGGCGTCGGCGCGGGGTAGTCAGAACCGCCCGGCCTGATTAACTTTATCGACTGTTCCGCCACCTTAGCTCAGCTGGTAGAGCACCGCACTTGTAATGCGAAGGTCGTCGGTTCGATTCCGACAGGTGGCTCTGGTGGACGGCAGACCCCGGCCCCGCGCGATTGCGCAACCTCCGGGGTTTTAGTATGTTTACGCCCTCTGCACGCGGTTTTTTCGTGCGGATGCGCGGGAGTAGCTCAGTTGGTAGAGCGTCAGCCTTCCAAGCTGAATGTCGCGGGTTCGAGTCCCGTCTCCCGCTCTGATGAAAGACAAGGCGCCGCAGCGTTTTTACGCTGCGGCGCCTCGTCGTTTCCAGCGCCGCTGGACCGGGTGGTCACAGGACTGGTCACGGAACCGCGATCGGACGAACTCGTCAGCGTGCTCGCGCAAGCCGGGCGTGAAAAATCACCCCTGGCGCCATCGGCTCGCCCATTCCGCGCCCGCGTCCGCACCTGTTCACGGTAGCCACTTGCCTGTCGCCGGGCCATTTCTCTAGAGTTGGCGCGCAGCCAATCTCCCCACGCAAATCCCACGGTGTCTGAACGCCGCGGCGGATCCTCCGTCGCGGCGCTTCACGTCATTCAGCATCAGGCGTATGTGGCGCCGCGTGAGGGAGTTTGGGGATGCCCCTTGCAAAACCCAAACGATTGGGATAATATTATGGCGACCGTGCACAGGGAGAACGGGTTCGAGTTCCGCATCTGGCCCAACGACCACGCGCCGCCGCACGTGCACGCATGGAAGGCGGGTGGAATGGCGAAGATCGAGCTGGTGGACGGGTTCGACATCGTGAAGGTGCGTGAGATGCGGCCGGTGGACGTGGTGCGTGCGGTGCGAATCGCAATGGCGAACGAAGAAAAGCTCTTACAGGCGTGGGAGGCGATCCATGGCTGGTGAAAAGCGGATTCCGACCGATGCGGAGATCCTGGCCAAGATTCCGGCCGCCATCAAGGCAACGGACGAGGCCGACCGCACCGAGCCGCGGGCAGCCGCGGCGTCGTACGACCGGGGCACCGGGCGCGTGCGCATCGACCTGACCAACGGCTGCGCGTTCGAGTTCCCGGCGGGGCTGGCGCAGGGGCTCCAGGGGGCCGGGCCCGACGATCTGGCGCACGTCGAGGTCTATCCCGGGGGCGAGGGGCTGCGCTGGGAGCGGCTGGATGCGGACCTGAGCGTTCCGGGGCTGCTGGCGGGCGTGTTTGGCGGAGAAGCGTGGATGCGGCAGATGGGCAGGCAGATGGGCCGGAAGGGCGGCAGCGCGCGCACGCAGAGCAAGGCGCGCGCGGCGCGGGAGAACGGCAGGCGCGGCGGACGCCCGCGAAAGAACCCGGAGAGCGAAGGCACGCGGCCCGTCCGTAAAGATTGAACCATTGCGGGGCTGGCGGTGTCACAACATGTGTTCCTCGCTCGTCTACCTCGTTCGCATCCGTGCCGTATCCACACCGAGATCCCGACATCATGCGCCGCCTGATCCGCTCGCTTCCGCTGCTCTCCCTCGCGAGCGCGCTGGCGCTCGCCGCGCCGGCGGCACGTGCCCAGACGGTCGGCGCGGGAGCCTCGCCCCAGCCGCCGGCCCGCGCGTTCGCCGGGGCGGCCGCGCCGCTGCCGCGGAGCCTGGCGCCGTCCGCGACTCCGGAAGCCGCGGCGGACAGGGCGCGATCCGCGGAGATCCCGCGGGCGCTGGTGCAGGATGCGGCGGCCGGGCGCCGCCGCTCGGGGTGGAGGTACCCGCTGATCGGCCTGGGCGTGGGCACCCTGGTGGGCGCGGCGTACGGCACGTGGGTGATGCTGGATGCGGACGAATGGCTGGCGCCGCCGGCGCACATCGTCACCGTGCCGGCGGGGGCGGTGCTGGGGCTGGCCATCGGCGGGCTGGCGAACCTCGTCGCGCCGCGGTGAGCCGGACGCGGCGGCGCCGCACTTGCGCAAGTCGCCGCGCGGCAGTCTC
This sequence comes from Longimicrobium sp., assembly GCA_036379135.1. GTDB lineage: Bacteria > Gemmatimonadota > Gemmatimonadetes > Longimicrobiales > Longimicrobiaceae > Longimicrobium. The sequence continues at coordinate 7,976 of DASUVG010000248.1, read as the reverse complement.
TTCCGGCGCGACAGGGGCCGCGTGTGCCCTTCCGATCTACCGCAACCGGTGATGGATTTCGTGATACTGAAGGATCTGCGCGCCCGCGGCGTGGTGGCCGCCGGCGCGCTGCTGATTGCCGCCGCGTGCGGGGGCGGCGACGACTCGGCCGCCGCCGCGGCCGCGGCAAAGGACAGCGCCGCCGCGACCGCGGCCGCCGCGGCGCCCGGCGCGGCGCAGCAGCCCGCGGCGCCGGGCGCCCAGCCCAACGTCGCCGCCGCGCTGGACAGCGCGATGACGCCGGCACAGGCGGCGGAAGCCGCGGCCGCCGCCCCGGCGCCGGCGGGGCCGGTGACCGCGCAGGCGCTCAGCAGCTACCGGCTCACGCTGCCCAAGCTGCGCGCGCTGGTGCAGGCCGGGCAGAACATCGGCGCGCTGCAGGCGCGGCGCCCGGAGCTGCGGGACTCCATGCGCATCCCAACCATGGATCCCAACCTGCTCTACCAGAAGCTGAACAGCATCGCGGACGCGCGAGACGCCGTGAACCGCGCGGGGATCACCCCCGAGGAGTACGCGCTCGCCACGTCGGCGCTCATCCAGGCGACGATGGTGCACGAGATGCGGCGCCGCGGCGAGACGCCGCAGGGGCAGTTCAACGAGGGCAACGTGCAGTTTATCGCGGACAACTGGGAAGAGATCCAGGCGATCATGCGCAGCGCCGGGCCCCGCCCGTCGGCCGGCCAGCGCTCGAACTGATCTCCGGCCGGTCGATGCAGACGCCCCGCCGCGGACCTCCGCGGCGGGGCGTTTATCGTCGACGGATGCCGATCCGCCGCTACTCGGCACGCAGCGCGTGGGGCAGGGGCATCGGGGCGGCGGATGGAGCAGACGGGACGCGAGTGGAGGTTGGATGCCGCCGGCGGGCGGATTGATGGTTCGACGGCGGCGCGTCCGCGCGGCAGCTGACGTCGCGGTTCCATGGATCCGACGATCCCCATCCGCCGCTACTCCGCCCGCAGCGCCTGGTGCGGATGCACGCGGGCGGCGCGGAGGGCGGGACGGCACGCGGCGGCCAGCGTGACGGCGTCGGGGACACCCACCGAACCGGTCCACGCCGGGGAGGTTTGACGCGGCGCCGCTCGCGCTCCACTTTGGCGCTGTCGCCCGTCGTGAGATTGGCGGCCGATCCCCCCCAGCGGCAAGGACGACGGTGCGCAGCTACCTGGACGGCGGGCTGACGGTGGAGGTGCTGGGCGGCGACAGCGCGGCGGGGCTGTTCCGCGCCTGGGACGCGCGCGGCGGCGTGGCGTGGCTCGCGCGCGGCGCGCCGTTCGATTATCTGCACGCGGTGGAGTTCAGCGGCGCGGGCGCGCGGCGCGGCTTTCACGTGCACCGGGGCCACAGCGAACGGCTGTACGTGTTTTCCGGCACCCTCCGCCTGCTCGCCGAGCTCGGCGGAGAGACGGTGGACCTGCAGCTCGACGCCGGCTCGCTCGCCACCTTCGCCCCTGGCGTAGCGCACGGGCTGATCGCGGAGACGCCCGCCTTCGCCGTCTCGTTCGGAACCGGCACGGACCCGATCGCGGACAGCACGCCGCGGCCTGATCTCGGCGGCTGATCCTCCAACAGCGGGACCACGCGGAGGACGCGGAGGAACGGAGAGGGGACGCGGAGGAGGGAGAAGTCTTTCCCCCCGCGTCCTTTCTCTTTATTCCGGGTGATGAAAGCGGGGATCACGAAAGGCTTGCATTATATTAATCGATCGATTAATTAATTCAAGAGGCGGGGACGGAACCTCTGAGGGCGATAGACGCGCATGGCGGACGAGGCAGCGGGGCGGGACGCGGGGACGGCGGAGGCGATCCTGGACGCGGCGGAGCCGCTGTTCGGCAGCCAGGGGTTCGCCGCGACCACCATCAAGCAGATCGGCAAGGCGGCGGGGCTGAATCCGGCGCTCATCTACTACTACTTCGGCAGCAAGGAAGATCTGTATCGCGCCATCCTGAACCGCCTGTTCGGCACGCTCACGGAGCGCGGGGCGGAGCGACTGGCGGCGGCCTCGTCGCCGGAGGAAGCGATCCGCACGCTGCTGGCGCTGCAGTCCGAGATCATGCTCCACAGCCCCAGCCTGCCGCGCATCCTTGCGCGCGAGATGGCGGACCACGGCGCCGCGCACGCGCAGGAGGGCATCGCCCACCTTTCCGCCACGCTCTTTTCGCGGCTGCACGCGCTCATCCAGCACGGGCAGGCCGCCGGCACCATCCGCGGCGACCTGGACGCGCGCTTTGCCGCCATCAGCACGGTCTCGCTCATCCCGTACTTCCACATCGCCAGGCCCGCCGTCACCATCCTGATGGGCGACGGCGGCGAGCTCACGCAGGAGCAGATGGAGGCGTACGCGCGCCATGCCGCGGACTTCGCCCTGGCCGCGCTCGCCGTGCCCGCAAAGGGAGCCGACCGATGAACGTTCGATGGATGACGATCCTTCCGCTCCTCGCCCTGGCCGCGTGCGGGGACGACGGGCCGCGCAAGGCCACGGGGACGCTGGAGATCGTGGAGATCGACGTGTCTCCCATGCAGCCCGCGCGCATCGTGCAGGTCCGCGTGCGCGAGGGGGATACTGTGCGCGCCGGCCAGGTGCTGGCCGTGCTGCAGCAGCCCGCCACCGAGGGGCAGGTGCCGCTGGGGCAGGCGCAGGTGTCGTCCGCGCGGGCGCGGCTGCACGACCTGGAGGCCGGCCCGCGCGCCCCGGAGGTGGAGCGCGCCGAAGCGGAGGTGCGCGTGCGCCAGGCCGAGGCGGAGCGCGCCGTGCGCGAGATGGAGCGGCTGCGCGTGCTGGCCGACGCGGGCGCCGTGAGCCGGCAGACGCTGGACAACGCCCGCGCCGCCGCCACGCAGGCCTCTGCCCTGCGCGACGCCGCCCGCGAGAACCTGCGCCTGGTGCGCGAGGGTGCGCGCGCCGGGCAGGTGGAGGCCGCGCGCGCGGAGGTCGCCGGGGCCGAGGCCGCGCTGCAGTCCGCGCGCGAGACGGCGGGCGAGCTCACGCTCGTGGCGCCCGTGGACGGCGTGGTCCTTCTCCGCGCCGCGGAGGCCGGCGAGGCGGTGACCGCCGGGCAGCCCGTGATCACGCTGGGCGATCCGCGGCGGCCGTGGACCCGCGTCTACGTGGGACAGGAGGTGCTGCCCACGCTGCGCGTGGGGCAGGTGGTCACCGCGCGGCTGGACGCCTTTCCGGACCGCACCTTCCGCGGCCGCATCGCCTCGCTGAACCCGCGCGCCGAGTTCACGCCGCGCGTGGCGCTGACGGAGGACGAGCGCGAGGACCTGCTCTTTGGCGTGCGGGTGGAGTTCGACGACGCCTCGGGGATGCTCAAGGCCGGGCTTCCGCTGACCGTCGACCTTCCCGCGCGGGAGCCGCGGCGGTGAGCGCCGCCGGCGGATCCGCCGAGCCCGCCGTCCGCACCGAGGCGCTGCGCAAGACGTTCGGCGCGTACGCGGCGGTGGACTGCCTGGACCTGACCATCGCCCGCGGCGAGGTGTTCGGGCTGCTGGGGCCCAACGGGTCGGGAAAGACGACGACCATCCGCATGCTCTGCGGGCTGATGGCGCCCACCTCGGGCGCGGCGACCGTCGTTGGCTTCGACGTGGCGCGCGAGCCGGAGCAGGTGCGGCGCAGCATCGGCTACATGAGCCAGAAGTTCGGCCTGTACGACGACCTGACCGTCTACGAGAACATCCGCTTCTACGCCTCGGTCTACGGCCTGGTCGGCGGCGAGCGCGACGGGCGGGTGGAGGAGCTGCTGGACGAGCTGGAGCTGCAGCCGCGCCGCAGGCAGCTGACGGGCACGCTGAGCGGCGGATGGAAGCAGCGCGTGGCGCTCGCCTGTGCCACCGCGCACCACCCGCGGATGCTCTTTCTGGACGAGCCCACCGCCGGCGTGGACCCCGCCGCCCGCCGCCGCTTCTGGCAGATGATCCACGAGATGGCGCGGGGCGGCACCACCATCCTGGTCACCACGCACTACATGGACGAGGCGGAGCGGTGCGAGCGCATCGCCTTTCTCTCTCGCGGCCACCTGATCGCGGTGGGCACGGTGGGCGAGATCACCGCGCAGTTCGGCCAGCCGAGCATCGAGGACGTGTTCATCGAGCTGCAGCGCCGGGACGAGGGGGCGGTCGTATGAGTGCGAAAGTGCGGAAGTGCGAGAGTGCGAAAGTGGGCGAGGCCGCAGGCATCCGTGTCGGGCGGATGAATCCGCGGCTGGAACGGCGGGCGCGGGGCTGGGCCCTTACCCCCGGCCCCTCTCCCGCAGACCGCGCGGGAGAGGGGAGAGCTCGACCCCACGCTCCGGATCGTCATTCCGACGGAGCGCCGCGCCGCATCAGCCGGCGCGCAGGCGCCCGCGCGCGAGCGAAGAATCTACCGTCGGAATCCTCGTGGTCCACCGCCGCGCCCCGGCACCGTCGGTCCCGGTTCGCGCAGGCGGACATCGCGTCGCCCCAGCCGCGAATTCATTCGCCACGGTTCGGGTCGAGCCGAGCTGGAGGACCCTCATGAACCCCCTCGACCGCATCCGCCGCTGGCCGCTGTGGCCCATGCTGTGGAAGGAGTTCGTGCAGATGAAGCGCGACCGCTTCACCCTCGCGCTCATGGTGGGGATGCCGGCCATCCAGCTCATCGTGTTCGGCTTCGCCATCCGCACCGACGTGCGCAACCTGCCCACGGTGGTGCTGGACGAGTCGCGCACCTCCGAGAGCCGCGCGCTGGTGGCGGGAATGGAGCACACGGGCAACTTCCGCATCATCGGCGCGGTGGCCGGGCGGGCGGAGATGGAGGACCGCATCCAGAGCGGCCAGGCGCGCGCCGCCATCGTGGTGCCGCCGGACTACGCGCGCGACCTCAAGCGCGGGCGCGGCGCGCAGGCGCAGGTGATCGTCGACGCGGCGGATCCCATGGCCTCGTCCGCGGCGCTCTCCGGCGCGTCGCTGGCGGCGCAGGTGCGGGTGCTGGAGCTGTCGGGCGCGGCGGGCCGCACGCCGCCGCTGGAGGTGCGGGTGCGGCCGTGGTACAATCCGGCGCTGCGCAGCGAGGTGTACATCGTCCCCGGGCTCATCGGCGTGCTGCTGTCGCTGACCATGATCCTGGTCACCAGCCTGGCCGTGACCCGGGAGCGCGAGCGGGGCACGCTGGAGCAGCTCATCGTCACCCCCATCGACAAGCTCAGCATGATGCTGGGCAAGGTCGTCCCGTTCGTGCTCGTGGGCTACGTGCAGATGACCATCGTGCTCATCCTGGGCAGCCTGCTCTTCCGCGTCCCTGTCCGCGGCAGCCTGGTCACCCTTTACGCGCTCACGCTGCTCTTCGTCTTCGCCAACCTGGGGATGGGCCTGTTCGTCAGCACCGTGGCGCGCACGCAGGCGCAGGCGATGCAGCTCAGCTTCATGCTGCTGCTCCCCAACATCCTGCTCAGCGGCTTCATGTTTCCCCGCGAGGCCATGCCGAAGGTGATGCAGTGGCTGAGCGCGGCGCTGCCGCTGACGTACTACCTGCGCATCCTGCGCGGCGTGCTGCTCAAGGGCGTGGGCCTGCCGCACCTGTGGACTGAAGGCGCCATGCTGGCCCTGCTCGCCACGCTGATCCTGGGGATGAGCGTCTTCCGCTTCTCCAAGACCATCGAGTGAGGCGGCAACAGATTATTCCTCACGCAGAGTTAGCGGAGTTAGCGGAGTTCGTTCGAGCCGCTCCCCCGGATTGCCTGAAATCGACACAGTGGTGGAGGGAATGCCACGAGAAAACTCCGCTGACTCCGCTAACTCTGCGTGAGGCCCATCTGTGAAAGCTTGATGACGAGAAGAAGCGCGCGGCCCCGCACGGGACCGCGCGCCTTTGACGTTCGGCTCGGCGGATGCGACTCAGCCGCAGACCGGGCAGTTCTGCGTGTCGCGCGCGAAGCGGCAGTTCTCCGTCTGCGGAATGATGCCGCAGGTGTACGGGCACGACGGCGCGCAGGTGTTGCCCATCACCGTGGGCGCATGGCCCGCCACCGTGCCGCGCTCGCCGGCCTCGGTGGAGGTCTGAAAGGTGTCGACCCGCAGGTCGTCCAGCTTCAGGGTCAGCTTCTTCATCGGGTGCTCCTTGCGAGGAAATCGCCTTTCCGTCCACAGCGTGGCGGATTCAGGATTGCCGTTCGGCACCCGATAACGTACGTGCTTCCGCCGGTCTGACGACATCTGGCGGCAGAGGTGGAGTGGATGCGCCTGGCGTCCCGCGTGTCTCCCCGCCCTCCGCTTCCTCCGCCGCCCGGACGTCCTGCGCGGCCTCGCCACGCGGCGGATGGACGGCCCGGGCGGGGCGCAGCACGGCCATGATCTTGTTGCGGGCCAGGACCCCGGCGTACGCGTGGAACATACGGCCCACCAGGCGCACCCACCGGCTGGTGATCCCCATGTTGTTCAGGTAGTACTCCGCGGGCATGGTGAACTCGGAGCACTCCCGGTACCGCTCCACCCGCAGTCCGCACTCTTCTGCCACCGTGTCGAAGGCCCGCCGCGTCCACAGCTGCAGGTGCGAGCGCGTGACGGTGCCGCGGCAGAGCCGCGTGTACAGCGCCGGGCTGGCGGTGCGCAGCAGCGGGTACAGCCAGAAGGTGCGCGGCGTGTCGATGAAGATCAGCCCGCGGGGCTTGAGCTTGGGCGCCAGCACCCGCAGGACCTCCTGCGGCGAGTCGACGTGCTCGTACACGTCGTTGAGAAAGATGGCGTCGAAGCGCGTGGAGTCCCGCGGAAACGCATCGAACGGGAGTACGTGGTTGTACGGCCTCCACTGCTCCAGCAGCGCCGCCTGGTCGATGTCGGTGATCCACGTGGTGACGTTCGGAAAGTGCGAGGCCACCACCAGCGCGAACTGTCCGCCGCCGCCGCCGTAGTCCAGCACGTCGCCCCGAAAGTCCGCCGGCCACCCCTCGGTGGCAAACCGGAGCATCTGCGTGAAGTTGCTGTGGTTGCGCGAGGCCGCGGCGTAGTACCACTCGTTCCAGTCGGTCCACGCCTTTCCCCGGGTGACGTCCAGGTGCGGAAGCTGGTCCTGCGCGGGATACGGAAAGTAGAGCAGCGCCCCGCACGCGCGGCACCCGGCGGTGTGGGCGTGCCGGCGGAGGTCTCGCGAGCCGCAGAGCTTGCATGCATCGGGGTCTGTGATCATACCGGCCCCGGATTCTGGGTGAACGCCTCGAGGGCAGGATCGGCCAGGGGGTCGCGATGAAGGGCGTGCCCACCGCCCTCCGGCCCCGCGCACCCCGCCGCTGCAGAAATTGCACCGTCGCTGACGCCCTCCCCGGTAGCAGTTTTCTTCCGCGTCGGGGTCGACAGGCTCATCGCGAGGCGGATGGAAGACATCCACCGTGACTGCGGCGGGGTCACGACGTGCGGCCCCGGTGCATCTCCGGCGCGGCGGAGATGCACCGCTCGTGAGGAATGGATACGAGATGAACGGCAGGATTTCGCGGTTCGATCGCGGCGGGGCGGGGAACCCGGGGTGTATCAATCCACCGGGAACCCAGACGTACGGAGAGCACGCCCGCGGGGGTTGACGCAGGCAGGGCCTTTCGATAAGTTACGCGTCTTGCTTTCTGCCGGGAGAAGTGTATCCGTCGCGCCCGAGTGGTCTAGCGGGCGCGATTGCACCGGCGGCAGAAAAGAGGATTCGAGCGGGCACCGCGGCGGCACTGCGCAGCGAGGCTCGCGGTTCGGCGTTCGGGCTGTTGCCCGGACCGGGGAAAGCGGCCGTTCATGGCGCGGTTCCCATTCGCAAACCTCCGGATTGGACCGACAGAAAGAACATGGCCAAGGCTAAGTTCGAGCGCAACAAGCCGCACGTGAACGTGGGCACCATCGGCCACGTGGACCACGGCAAGACGACGCTGACCGCGGCGATCACGCGGATCCAGGCGGCCAAGGGGCTGGCCGACTTCATGTCGTTCGACAACATCGACAAGGCT
>DASUVG010000247.1:0-4155 GCA_036379135.1 Longimicrobium sp. | reverse complement strand
CGCCGTAGAGTGGCCGCTCTCGAGGAGGGATAGCACCTGTTGGTTCTCCGGGGCAAGCCCGTGCACGACCTGCTGGATGTCGAGGCACGTATCCACGTCGTCCTCCCGCGCGGTGATGACGAAGGAGAGCTCGTCGTAGTGAAGGAGGTCGGGGGGCTGCTTGGCGCGGGTGTGGTACAGCTGCCGCACGAAGTCGATGGCCTTGTTGCGGACGATGGTGGCGAACCAGGGGATCACCGGCGTCCCCGGCTGGTAGCGGTCCAGCGTCTGGTACAACTGGAAGTGGGCGCTATAGACGATTTCATTGACGTCATCGGAATTGACCTCGCCGCGGCTGAGGAGGTCCTCGAGCTTGCCGCGGGCGATGCGCATGCCGGGGCGGGTGAGGATGGCCACGATGCGCTCGTAGGCGCGCATGCCGCGCTCGGTGTTGAAGTGCTGCTGGGCCTGCACCATGAGCACGCCCAGGTCGCGCTCCAGCTCCGCCCTGCCGAGCCGGTTCTCGTGCCCGCTGTGGCCGTGATCGTGCCCGCTGTGGCCGTGGCCGCGACCGGCATGGCCGTGCCCATCGTGGTCGTGCCCATCGTGCCCGTGGCTGTGGTGCACGTCGTGCTCGTCATGGGTGTGCTGCCCGCCGTGGTCGTGGCCGTGGTCGTGGCCATCCTCACCGCGGTGCGCGTCGTACTCCTCGTGCCCGGGCCCGTGGCCGTGGCCATCATGGCCGCTGTGCGCGTCGTGCTGCTCGTGCTCGTGGTGCTCGCGGTGCGTGGTCATGCTGGCCTCCTCGAGGTGAGTCGAAGCTGCTCCGGGTTCGCCTTTCGGCACTGCCGCCCGTGGCGGAGGTTGCGACTGCCCTTCTTCCCCTTCACCTATCAGTACGACACCAACGCCGCCCGCGTGAACGCGCGGCCCACCAGAAGACTGCGTATGGAGGTTTCCCTGGATCGAATGCGAACCCGCCGCCAGCGTTTGGAACGGAGCCGCTGGCGGGAGAGAGCTGAAGCGTGTGGAGGATGTTGACGGACGTGTAGCCGCGCGCCGGACCGGCCCGGCGTCGACCAGGCGGGTCTCGCCGTTCGCGCGATGGTGGTGGAGAGGCCCGTGGCCGCAGCGGCTGCACTTCGGGATCACGGTTCTTCACCATGACGCCGCGCGGATCCCGCGGTTGGATGGTGCCGGCCGAACTCCCGGGCACAGGTGCCCACGATGGTGCCGAACCATGAGACCAGCGACATTCCCGGCTTGTAGTAGCCCTGGCCCAGCTTCTTGTACAGCTCGTACATCGCCATGCTCACGACGGCGTTGATCTCGTCGGGGCCCACCTGGTCGCGGGGGAGGATCTCTTCGAGCCTGGCCCGGGCAATCCGCTGGGCCGGGCGCATCAGGATGTTCGCGAGCCGCTCGAATGACCGCCGGCTCCCTTCCATGTACGGATGCTTTCCGGCCTCCACCGCCATTTCGGAGAGGCTGTGGTCGAGGTGGTCCCTGGTATGGGCAGGCTCGTCCTCTCCGGGGCTGTGGTGCGGGTGCTTCGTACCCATGGCTCCCTCCTTGAGGAATGAAGTCGATTCCGCGTCGATCTGCAGCGCCATCGGGTTCGCGTTCGTGGATGATCCCCCGGACCTGGGGGGTAACTTCTGCTGCCGTCCAGCGCGCCGGCCGGGCCGGGGTCGAACCTGCGCTGAACCGGTTCCGCCTGCCGTCCATCTTCCCCTCCATCCTTCAATACGACAGGAAGCGCGATCTCGTGAAATTCACGCCGGGCCGGCGGGGGAGAAGGATGGCCGGGAGGAATGTGAACCGCCGCCAGCGCCGTGGAAGAGGCCGCTGGCGGCGGGGTGGGCGGCACCTCTCCGGGGCCGGGGATCAGCTCCGAAGGGTACCGGTCAGGGTTGGCGCGGGCGTCTCCGGCAACCGCTTTCGCGGGGCTCGCCAGGCCTCCAGGTCGTCCGGCGAGAAAGGGTGGTGGTGCTCCGCCAGCGCGTAGCCTGCCTCGCGCATGTAGTCCAGGAAGATGCGCGTGCCCTCCTCGATCGCCGCGTCGTCGCCCGGCAGGGGACGGGGGTCGTCGAGCATGCCGATGGTGTATGCCTCCGCGCGTCGGATCAGCTCGGCATCCGTCAACGGGGTCTCCCCGGGCCATGACCGCGGCTGCCCGGCCAGGGCGACTGCCGGTCCCGGTCACCGTTCTCGTTCGCCATGACATCCTCCCTCTCTGAATGGTCCATGAGGCCGCCAATCTCCCGGCAACTCGCGTTCATCGTGCTTCCTGCCTGGCATCAAGCTGGAACCTGGTTGCGCAGGGTTCCCGCCTCGCTGCCCTGTTCCCTTCACCTACAGTACGACGCAATCGCGCGACCCCTGATGAACCCGCTCGGGCGGCCGACGCGATCTCTTGCATTCAGTGAAAGGGTGGCGGCCGGACGGCTGGTGAGGAAACGCGAACCGCCGCCACCGCTCTCGTGGCGCTGGCGGCGGGTGATCGGGGAAGATGATGTCGGCTGGCCGGCTACGGAACGCCGGTTTCCTGGCGCAGCTTCTTGAGTTCCTTGCGCACGAACCACACGGGCTTGTGGATCCGCATCGCGATCTCCACCTCAGTCAGACCCTCGGTGACCAGGGCAAGCAGCTCCCGGGCCGCTGGCGAACGCGCTGGGGCCACGTGCTCGATGGCGGGCTGCGGGTCGAGGCCGCCATTCGGAGCTGCGACCGCGAACGCGTGCTCCTCGAGGGGGATGACGTCGGAGAGCTCCTTCGCGCGGGAGTGGTATTTCCGCCGCACCAGCTCCCGGGCCCGAGCCCTGACCATGCTCGTGAACCACGTGAGCGGGGAGCGTCCTGCCTTGTACCTGCCAATCGACCGGTAGAACTCGAAGAGAGCCGCATATACGATTTCGCTGATGTCGTCCGGGTCTACCGCGCCGCGGGGGAGGAAATCCTCGAGCCTGGCCCTGGCGATGCGCATGCCGGGCCGGGTGAGGATGAGCGCCAGGCGCTCGAAGGCCTGGGTGCCCTGCTCGGTGCCGAAAAACTGCTCCATCTCCTGCATGAGGCTGACCAGGCTCTCATCCATGTCGGCTGCAGGCTGGCGTCGGTGGCTCCGTTTGCTCATGGTCCCTTCCCATTGGGAAACCCCGCCAGGTCCCCTCGCAGCGGGTACCACGGCGCAGCTTCGTAGCTCCTGGTCCCGGGCCTCGCCGGCGGGTCGGAGCGGCGGCGGTGAGGCTCAGCCGATCACGTTCATGTCACCTGAGTTCTTCCGGGTCGGCAAGTCGCGGCCCGCATGGCAGGGATCGCCAGCAGGCGTGCGAGGGGGAGTTGCTCGTCTGGATGTTCCGCGCGATTGCCCTCAACGATCTGTACGACGCAAAGGCCACCGGGTGAGGCCCCCGCCGCCGGTGGCGCCGCCGGCGATGGACGCGAGCCCGCCGCCAGCGCTCGGGAAGCGTCGGCGGCGGGTGGTTTTGCGGGGGGTGCGCTCCCGGGGACGCGGACGCCCACCGGGAGCGCTTCGGGAAGAGGCTACAGGTGGTCGGCGCCCTCGTGGCCGTGCGCCGCCTGGCCGTGCGCCGCCTGGCCGTGCGCCGCCGGCAGCCCGGGCGGCACGGCGTGGTGATGGCGCGCGGCGTGGGCGTAGCCGAACTCGCGCATGTATCGCAGAAAGACCTGCGTGCCGTGCTCGATCGCCGCGTCGTCGCCCGGGAGCGGGCGGGGGTCGTCGAGCATGTTGATGGTGTACGCATCGGCGAGCCGGATCAGCTCGGCATCGCTCAAGCGGGTCTCCTCGTGGTCGTGACCGTTCAGCCGCGGCGCCAGGTCCTCGGAACGAGTCTCGATCTCCGCCATGACAACCTCCGGGTTAGGTGAACGCCACGCGCGGAGAGGGCTGCTGGCTCCAGCAGCCCCACGCGTGGCTCGTCGAACCGGCTACCGCAGCGCACCGAACTCCGCGCGCAGCGCCTTCCGCCGCGCCCGCACCCACGACTCGGACTGGCCCAGCAGTACGGCGATCTCCGCCGTAGAGTGGCCGCTCTCGAGGAGGGATAGCACCTGTTGGTTCTCCGGGGCAAGCCCGTGCACGACCTGCTGGATGTCGAGGCACGTATCCACGTCGTCCTCCCGCGCGGTGATGACGAAGGAGAGCTCGTCGTAGTG
>DASUVG010000246.1:0-2658 GCA_036379135.1 Longimicrobium sp. | reverse complement strand
CCAGGGTAGGGAGGAAGAGGTCGCGCCGGCGCTGGTACTCCGCCTGGAGGGTGTCGTAGTACTCGGGCGGGAGGGAGAGGGCGTATGCCCCGGCCGCCTGGAGCGGCGCGGCGGCACCGACCGTCAGGAAGTCGTGCACCTTGCGGATGGCGGCGGTGATGGGGGGCGGCGCGATGGCGTATCCCACCCGCCAGCCGGTCACCGAGTACGTCTTGGACATGGAGTTGATGACCACGGTGCGCTCGCGCATCCCCTCCAGCTGCGCCATGGAGATGTGGCGCGCCGGCGTTCCGTCCGCGTGCGCGTAGAGGATGTGCTCGTAGATCTCGTCGGTGATGCACAGCGCGTCGTGCTCCCTGCACAGTCCCGCGATGAACTCCATCTCCTCGCGGGTGAACACCTTGCCGACGGGGTTGTTGGGGTTGCAGAGGATGATGGCCTTGGTGCGCTCGGTGAACGCCGCGCGCAGCTCGTCCGGGTCGAAGCTCCAGGTGGGCGGGTGCAGCTTGACGTAGACGGGCCGGGCGCCGGAGAGGATGGCGTCTGGCGCGTAGTTCTCGTAGAACGGCTCGAAGATCACCACCTCTTCGCCGGGATCGACGGTGGCCATCAGCGTGGCGATCATCGCCTCGGTGCTGCCGCAGGTGACGGTGACCTCGCGCTCCGGGTCGATCTCCAGCCCCAGGTGCCACGCCGTCTTCTTCGCCAGCGCCTCGCGGAAGTCGCGCGAGCCCCAGGTGATGGCGTACTGGTTCACGTCGTTGGCGATGGCGTCCATCGCGGCCTGCTTGATGTCCTGCGGCGCGCCGAAGTCGGGGAACCCCTGCGCCAGGTTCACGGCGCCGTACTTCATCGCCTGCCGCGTCATCTCGCGGATGACGGACTCCGTGAACCGGCTCGCCTTTTCGGATACGCTGGACCTGCGGGACACCGTCGTCATCGAACCGTTCCGGGCGATCGTGGTCGCACGCCGGAAGAATTCCGGCGGCAGTCACCCGGGGCTGGAGCGCCGGCCCCGGAGCACGCCACCAATGCTAAGGCGTCCCGGGCCGGCCCGCCATGCGCCGGGGTGCGTCCGTCCTCGCCACCCCGGCGTCCGTCACGCACCCGTGCTCACTGGCGGCCGAACGACGCGAGCCCAAGCGTGACCAGGCCGGCTGCCGCGGCGGAGGCCCACATGTAGGCCTGGGCGAGGCCTCCCCACCCGGCGTAGTCTCCGGCCAGGCCGTAGCCCAGCAGCAGGATGCACGCGGCGCCGTTGCTCACCAGCCCCATCCCCACCGCGGTGCCCGCGGATTTTCCGTCGCGCACGGCGCGCAGCCCGCCCACGTACGCCACCAGCAGCGCGAGGTACGCCGCGCCCAGAAGCCGCACGAGCACCACCGGCACCTCGGCCGGAAAGCCGAAGCTCGTGAAGAAGGTGCCTGGCACCAGCAGCAGGGGGATGCACCAGAGGCCCGCCGTCACGGCGATCTTGAAGCGCAGCACGTTCGTGAGCGCGCCGGCGTGCTGTGCGGCCCCCTGCTCGGGATCGTACCGGGTCGCGTGCACCAGCAGCAGCACGGTGGCAGCCAGACACGCCAGGTCCAGCTCCAGCAGGGCGCGATCCAGCCGGGAGTAGTTCTGCAGCCCCACCAGCCCGACGTGGACCACCATCATCAGCACCTGCGTGCCGACGAACGGTCCGAAGCTGAAGGCGTAGTCGATCCAGCGGAACCGGTCGTGGCGGGGCTTGAGCTCGGTAGCCCACTTCATGGCTACCTTGCGCTTCTTCGTATCGCCCGCCCCCTCCAGCACCTCGCGAAGGTACCGGCCGATCTCCACCAGCAGGATGTAGTTGTAGCAATACCCCGCGGCAAAGAAGAGCCCAATTACGGGATAGACCAGGAGCGCCGTGCGGGGCCCGTTCTGGCCCGCCCCCACCGTCAGCAGGGCGCCGGTGGCGATCAGGGCCAGGTTGATGATCTGGTTGCGGATCTCCACCCGCTTGAGCGTCTCTTCGCGCAGCGTCTTGTACTCTTCGACGCGGTCGCGGTGCTCGTCAGCCGCCGCCGCTGCCGCCACGGCGGCTTCGGCTGCCGCTTCAGCTTCGGCTGCGGCCTGGGCCTGGGCTGCGGCGGCGGAATCCACGGTGGACATCGGTCACCTCCATGTGCAGTGAAGGGTTCCACACAAAAAATTCGGTTCATCGCGGATTTCGTTGCACGCCACGCCTGGCGGGAAGCGGTGGCGGGTTCACCATGCGCGACACCGTGTCCTGCGCGTCGGCAGGGGCGGGGCACACCGGGCTTCCGTGAGGACGTCGGGAACTGCAGGCAGATGGACGCCCGGCAGGGAGCCATCCGCATTTTCGTCTGGAACACCTTTCCCGCCGCAGCGCCCCGCAGCCCACCATTCCGGCTTCACCCGATGCGCGATCCCGCGAACCGCCCCCCTCGCGCGAACCTCTGCGGGAACGCCCCCGGCCTTCTCGCGGGCCCAGGCTTCGCCAGATCGCGCATCGGGTGTTCGTGGAGGCCGGCTCCGGTGCGCCTGCGGCAGGAGGTCGGCGCCAGGCTGGGGACGAGGATGGCGGGATAGGTATCTCCCGGAAAAATTCTCATGGCCCCCTGCCGCGCTTCCCTCCCTCTGCCGTTCCCGACGCGTCCACACACGCGT
>DASUVG010000245.1:0-43165 GCA_036379135.1 Longimicrobium sp. | reverse complement strand
CCGGCAAGCTTTTCGAGCAGATGGGCCTGCCGCGGCTACAACCGCACTGACCTCAACTTTCCGAATCGCCGGATGCGGACCCGCATGTCCGGTGGTGTGGGAGGGTGGCAGCCGGGATCACCGGCTGCCCCCTATCCCGATCTAGGTCGGCCGGTTTGAACACCCAGTGGTTCGTCTAAGAAAGCGCTGGTGCCTCGCTGCCCGCAACTTCAGCGATCGGTGCCTCTACTCGCAAAATCGAATCGCTTCGGTACGGGACCAGCGCTGACGGTGTGGTGAACGATGCAGTGGCGAGATGCGCCTCCTGGTCGTCAAAGAAGATATGGGCTCCGAAAGCCTCAAGAACTCGATCTTTCGACACGCCACCCAGGAAGAAGGCTGCATCAACCCTGACGTTCCAGGCACGGAGGGTTTTGATCACCCGCTCGTGTGCGGGACTGTTGCGAGCAGTCACGATGGCGAGTCGCAGGGGTGACTTTTCGGGATCCAGGCCTTCTTGAAGCACGCTGAGCTTTTTCAGCAACTTTGCAAGGGGACCCTCCGCGAGGGGACTGTCTGCATGTTTGCGCTCGTGCTCAAGAAAAGCTTCGAGGCCGTGCTCGCGATACAGCGCTTCCGACGCCTCCGAGAAAAGCACTGCGTCAGCATCGAACGCGATTCGGAGTTGTACAGCATCCGGAATCGGCTCTACGGGAGGCTTGTAAAGCACGGCCGCTGCGATACCCTCGTCAATCGCGGCCTGAACGTCGTTCGACGAGCACGAGAGGAAAAGGTCGACGTTGAGCCCTCGCAGGTACGGGTTCAGCGCTTCCCCGCCGGTGAGTACGGCCCGCGTGACATCCAATCCGTAATGCCGGATTGAATTGAACATACGGAGACCTGTCTCGGGATGGTTTTTTGAGACGATGACAACCTCTACACGCCTCGTACTTCCCGGCGTATTCAGAGCCAGCAATCCCTTAACGAGAGGGAATGCCGTGCCCTTTTCCAGCAACTCAGTTTCCATCTCGATCTGGTACCGCCGATAGCTCTCAAGGCCAAGACGCTGGTACAGGCGTTCCTCGGCTTCAAGGTCAAACAGAGCTCTCGATGATACTCCGATGACGAGCAGTTTGGATAAGTCGTACGGCACGCGGCAACCCTCCCGAGTGAGAAATGGCAACCGAATGGTAACCGAATATCTTTTCTGCGTCTACAGCGGGGGTAACTGCGTCCGCCAGTCCAAGCCGCTAGTACTAAGTGAGAGGTCAACCCCGACTTCAGACGCGCTGGGTCCTGCGCGGCGAGCAGGAGCAGGCGAGCGGCACCCGAAGGGTTCGTATGGCAGAGCGGATCGGAAGGCGGAGTGCGAGGGAAACGGGTGAAGTGTTGGCGAGCGGAGGGTCAAATGCCACGATTCTGCTCCCGTGCGCGTTGCTCCCCGATTTTCCGCTTTCCCTCCTCAAACATCCTGCGTGCGTCGGCAGGAAGTTTTCCGGAAGCGAACAGCTCTTCGAGCCAGCCAAGATATCGTTCAGCGCTGTAAATGGGGTTCGGGAAAGCCGCGGACTCACCTGTTTTCATCGCGATCTGCATCTTCACATCGTTGTCGTTATGGGCCAGCAGGAGCGCTTCCTTGAACAGCAACTCGCGGCGGCGAGAGCGCCGTTCGAAATACGCATTGATCACCGTCACCAGCGAGGACAGCAGCGCCCCCACGGCGGCCGACGTGACGATCAGAACCCACGGGCTAACGGTGGCGGCTTGCATCGTTGGCTGGGCGGGAGGCGGGTGAACGGATCCGAAATCCGACGCTACGGAATCGTGTTGTGGACACTTCTCGAAACCCGGCTGCAGCGCCACGATCGCGCATCCGCTCACGTGTGCGGCTACGTGCTGAGCGAGGAGAAGGTGACCGAATAATAACCGAATCCCTCTTCTACGTCTACAGCAGCAGTGTTTGCGCGATCACGCACGGGGGTGGTGGGCGCGGTGCTCCTGCGCGAGGTAGTGGCGGTCCACGTGGGTGTAGATCTGCGTGGTGCCGATGTCGGCGTGGCCCAGCATCTCCTGCACGGCCACCAGGTCGGTGCCGCCCTCCAGCAGGTGTGTGGCGAACGAGTGCGCGGCGTACGGGGACGCGCACTTCTCGATGTCGGCCGCCTGACGTGCTGCCGCAGACCTCATGGGCGGGTCAGCGAGTCCCGACCGCGGGCCGGGCCACGAGCGTGGTCCGCAGCTCTTCGAACGCCATCGGCTTCGCGAAGAGCCACCCCTGGGCGTACTGGACTCCCCGTTCGCGCAGGAACTCCGCCTGCTCCTCGGTCTCAACCCCTTCGGCGACCATCGACAGGTTGAGCGACTTCGCCATCTCGATGATGTGGAGCACCACCTGGCTGGTGGCGGCATCGGTCCCGATGGTGTCTACGAACGACTTGTCGATCTTCAGATAATCGATCTCGAAGCGCTGCAGCTGGGACAGGTTGGAATAGCCGGTGCCGAAGTCGTCGATTGCGAGCCGGATGCCGCGCGCGCGCATCTGCCCGACGACCCTTTCTGCGAACTCGGGGTCCGCGAACCCGCGCTCGGTCGCCTCGACCATCAGGTTGCCCGGCCCGGCCTCCGTGGCCGCGGCCACCTGGAGAAGGATGCCGACCGTGGCTTCGTCGTGCAGGTCCGCCGGCGAGAGATTGATCCCCAGATAGAAATCCGGGTGATGCCGAAAGAGGCCCGCCGCGTCACGGGAGACGAGCTGCGCCACGCGGGCCGTGATGCGCTGGATCAGACCGCAGTCTTCGGCGATCGGGATGAACAGGTCTGGACGCACCAGCTCGCCGCTGGCCCGGCGCCAGCGGATCAACGCCTCCGCCCCGACCCACGTGCGCGTTTCCAGCTCGACGACCGGCTGGTAGACCAGGAAGAACTCGTTGCGCTTCAGAGCCGCCCGGATGACTGCGGGCATCGCCAGCTGCAGCCGGTAGAGATACACGGCCGCCAGCGCGAGTGCGATGCTGGCCAGGACTCCCACGGGAACGAGGACCGCCGCGACGGCGCGTACGCGCGTGTTCAGCAGCGCGACCGGACGGGCGGCGACGGCTCCGATCCAGTATCGGCGCGACGCAACGGCGGCCACGACATGGTCTTCATCCACGAACGCCGATGCTTTTCCCCGGTGCAGCTTCGCCATCCACTCCGGCTTCACGAAGCCGCGCGACGTCAGGACACTTTCCGCGCCGGTCCCGGAGAGGGTGGCGAGCGAGACGTCCTTCGCGTCGGTGGTGATATCGATCGGCAGCGTCTTGTGCACGATCGCCACGTAGCCGTCGCGCTCGACCGCCAGAAAGGTGATCCCCGGCGCAAAAGGAAACTCGACGTTCGTCCGCACCCTCACGCCGGTGGGCTGAGTCACGTCGACGGGACCCAGGTCGAGACCCTCGCCCACCCCTTCCAGCGAGGAGCACACGAGGCGGTCGCCGGAGATCCTGCCGATCGCCTGCAGGTACCTGGACGTGATGTCGATCCTGTTCATGAGCGCAAGGTTCTGCGCGGAGCACGGATCGTCTCCCCCTGCAGCCGCCAGGGCGTCGATTCCCGCGGCGATCTGGTCCGTCGTAGCCTCCGACCGGACGAGCGCATCGCGCGCGTAGCCCAGCACGAGACGCTTCTCCGCTTCCAGGCCTTCCCGATGGGCGATGACGATCGCGAGTACGATGGGCGCCGCGATCACCAGCAGGGCAGCCAGCAACATGCAGATCAGTACGACGCGTTTCCTCATGCTGCTCCTGAGCCGGGACAGCAGCTTCGATCGAGGAGGGAGGCCGGGGCTCCGTTCCCTCCGTACGGAGCGCAAGGCGCACTGAGATCCCCGGGACAGGCTGCAGGATCGTAGCCACACATTGGCGGGCGAGGTGTGTATCGCTGTGGCGGCGGGAGCCGGCGCTTCCGCGGGCCGTCGCGTCCGTCCGCGGGTGGAAGGTTTGCGGTGCGTGGTGCGTGGCGGTCCATCACGCCCGCGGATGGTGCGCGCGGTGCTCCTGCGCAAGGTAGTGGCGGTCCACGTGGGTGTAGATCTGCGTGGTGCCGATGTCGGCGTGGCCCAGCATCTCCTGCACGGCCACCAGGTCGGCACCGCCTTCCAGCAGGTGCGTGGCGAACGAGTGGCGCAGCGTGTGAGGGGTGACGCGCCTTTCGATCCCCGCCGCCTTTACGTGCGCCTGCAGGATCTTCCACACCCCCATCCGCGTCAGCGGCCCGCCGCGCGCGTTCAGAAAGACGCGGCCGTCCGACTTGCCCCTGTCCAGCCGCGGCCGCGTCTCGCGCAGGTAGATGGCGATGGCGCCGATCGCCCGCCGGCCGATGGGCACCAGCCGCTCCTTGGCCCCCTTGCCGTAGACGCTCGCGAACTCCTCGTCCAGGTGCAGGTCGCGCACGCGCAGCTCCGTCAGCTCGCTCACGCGCACCCCGCTGGCGTACGCGAACTCCAGCATCGCCCGGTCGCGCCAGGCCAGCGGGTGCGACAGGTCCGGCGCTTCCACCAGCCGCGCGATCTCGTCCACCGACAGCACGTCCGGCAGCTTTTTCCACGCCCTGGGGGTGTCGATGCGCTCGCTGGGGTCCGCCACCACCAGGTTTTCGCCCAGCAGAAAGCGGAAGTAGGTGCGGATGGCGGCCGGGTTGCGCGCGATGGACGACGGCGCCAGTCCCATGTCCTTGAGCAGCAGGATGTACGCGCGCAGGTCCGCCGTGGTGACGTCGCGCGGACCCGCCCTGCCCTGCGCCCGCGCGAACACCGCCAGCCGCGCCACGTCGTGCTCGTAGGCGTCCAGCGTCTGGTCCGAGAGCCCGCGTTCGAAGCGCAGGTGGTCCAGGAACATCTCCACCGCGAACGCCAGCGGCGGAGCGGGGGTTTGGGTGGATGCGGCCAAGGTTTTGCCTGCGGTTTCGATGGATAGGGGAGCGAAATCCCCGGTGCCTTCCTTCGCGCGTGCGATCCGCCGGGGCGGATCCTGCGTCATCCCGGCGGCGGATCCGTCCGCGCCCGGAGGCGGAGTCCGCGGCCCGCGACGGCGGACCTTGCCGGTGGATGGGGGAACGTCAGAATCCGCCGGCGACGTTGCGTTCATCCATCGACGCCGTCCTCCTCCGCCCCGCGCGGCAGCCGTCCCACCCGGTTCCAGGAGCGATCCCCGTGCGCATCATCCCCCTCCCGCCCGTCCTGACCGCCTGCCTGGCCGCGCTGTTCGTCGCCCTGGGTCCGATCGCGGCGAATGCGCAGACGGTGTACGGGGTAGTGGTCGCCGACGATACCGGCGAGCCGGTGACGGGGGCGATGGTGCTGATGACGGACACGCTCGGGCTGAGCCGGGGGAGCTCGCTCTCCGATTCGCTGGGCCGCTTTTCCATCCACGCGCCGCGGCCCGGGCCGTACGCGCTGGCCGCCGACCGCGTGGGGTACCAGTCGCTGCGGCCCGACACCGTCCACATCCCCGCCGACTCGCTGCAGGTGCAGCTGCGCGCCGGCTCCCGCCGGGTGACGCTCCCGCCGATGACCGCCTCGGCGCGCAGCCGCTGCGGCGGGCGCATCGAAACCAATCCGCACACCGCCATCGTCTGGCAGGAGGCGCGCAAGGCGCTCGCCAGCACGGCGCTGCTGGAGGAGAGCGGCGGCTACGAGTTCACCGCCCGCGTGGACCGGCGCGAGGTGCGCCTGCGCGGCCGCGACGTGATGAGCCACCATGCGTGGGTCCGCTCCGGCACCGGGCGCCCGTTCGTCACCATGCCGCCCGAGCTGCTGGTGGACGGCGGATACGTGCAGGCGGACGCGGACTCGCTCATCCTGTACGGCATCGGGGCGGCGGTGGTGCTCTCGGAGCTCTTTCTGCAGCGGCACTGCTTCGGGCTGCGCGACGGCGGCGCGGACCGCGTGGGGCTGGAGTTCGTCCCCCTGCGCACCTCCGGCCGTCCCGACGTGCGCGGCGTGCTCTGGCTGGACCGCGCCACCAGCGAGCTGCGGACGCTGGAGTTCACCTACACCGGCCTCACCTTTCGCGGCCCGGTGGAGCGGCTGGGGGGCGAGCTGGAGTTCCGGCACCTTCCGAGCGGAGGGTGGATCGTGTCGCGGTGGATGGTGCGCGGGCCCCTGCTGACCCGCAACGCGGACTGGGAGCTCGCCGAGATCCCCATGGCGCGCTTTCGCATCCGCGCCCTGCGCGAGACCTCCGGCGAGGTGCTCGCCATCCGCGATTCCCGCGGGATGCCGGTGCGCATGCGGTAAGGGGGATCGACAACGGGCATCGCCCGGGGGAGAGTGCCCTCGCGGACGCGGACCGGACCGTCCCGATGCAAACTCCGGATCGGCGACGGGCATCGAGCTGCGTCCGCAGGGCGCCCCCTCTCCCAGCCTCTCCCCCAAAAAACCCTGGGGGAGAGGTGACGCGCTTCGGCCGGGATCGGGCCGCGGTCCCCGAAGCGGGCCGAACCGTCTTGCCCGCACCCCTCCCCCGCAGTTTGGGGAGGAGTCGGACGCCGTCGAGAGGAACGCAAGGCCGTCCGGGGGAGAGGGCCCGTGCCGATGCGGACCGGACCGTCCCGATGCATACTCCGGATCGACGACGGGCATCGAGCTGCGTCCGCAGGGCGCCCCCTCTCCCGGCCTCTCCCCCAAAAAACCCTGGGGGAGAGGTGACGCGCTTCGGCCGGGATCGAGCCGCGTTCCCCGAAGCGGGCCGAAGCGTCTTTCCCGCAACCCCTCCCCGCAGTTTGGGGGAGGGGTCGGACGCTGTCGCGAGGAACGAGCGAAAGGCCGTCCGGGGGAGAGGGCCCCCGCTCAGTCGTCCTTGGGCTCGGTGAGCTCTTCGACGAGCTCTTCTTCGCCGCGCGTCTTCCACCACCACCAGCCCAGGACGGCGAACAGGATGGCGGCGGCGATGCCCAGCCAGCGTCCGGACGACTCCACCGCGGCGCGGATCTGCTCCCAGTTCTGGCCGGCGGTGGCGCCCAGGTAGACGATCAGCCCGTACCACACGCCGGACGCCAGCGCGATGGGAACGGCCGCGCGGAAGAACGTCATCCCCGCGGTCCCCGCGAACACCGGGACCACGGCACGAAAGCCGGGAAGGTAGCGGCTGAAGAAGATCACCTTGCCGCCGTGCTTCTGGTACAGGGCACCCAGCCGGACCATCTGCCTGGGCTGCAGGATCATCTTTCCCACGCGCCCGGAAAAGAACGACGTGCCGTAGCGCCGCCCCACCCAGTACATCAGCAGCGCCGTCCCCACGTTGCAGATCCACACCACCAGAAAGGAGAGGACGGGATCGGTCACGCCGCGGCCGGCCAGAAAGCCGCCGGTGAGCGCCACCACGTCCGCCGGCACCGGGGGAAAGATGTTCTCCAGCCCCGCCATCAGACCGATCACCACGTAGACGAGCGCCTCGGGCAGCCCCTCCATCCAGGCGATCAGCCGGTCTACCAGTCCCCCCATCCCGTTCCCTTCCCCCTCCGCGTGGACTAGAGGCTCGCGTCGCGCCGGTGCCGCGCGTGCAGGGCGTCGATGTCCTCAAGGCTGTCGATCAAGGCCACGGCAAAGGCGGCAATTCCCTCGCCACGGCCAATCCACCCCAGCCCCTCGTTGCTCTTGCCCTTGATGGAGATGTGGCCGGGCCCGATCCCCAGCACCGATGCCAGCCGCTCCTGCATGGCCTGCGCGTGCGGGCCGATCCGGGGCGCCTCGCAGACCACCGTCACGTCCACGGTCACCACCTGGTAGTTGCGCCCCTCCAGCAGCCGCACCACGCGCGCCAGCAGCTGCAGCGAGTCGGCGTCCTTCCACTGGGCGTCCGTGGGCGGAAAGTGCCGGCCGATGTCGCCCAGGCCGGCCGCGCCCAGCAGCGCGTCGGTCACGGCGTGCGCCACGGCGTCGGCGTCGCTGTGGCCGTCCAGCCCGCGCTCGTGCGGAATCTCTACGCCGCCCAGGATGAGCTTTCGTCCCTCGGCAAAGCGGTGGGAATCGTAGCCGTGGCCGATCCGCATGTGGGGTTTCGGTGGATGAAAAACGCGCGCCGCCACCGGGCCGAATGCCCGGTGGCGGCGGGAACGATACGGGGGCGACCGGCCGTGCGGCAACCGTCCGCCCCCGCGAAAGCCCGGCCGGCGTCAGCTCGCCGGGACGTCCGTCCGGGCCGGGGCCGCGGACGCCTGCTCCACGTCCATGCGCGTGCACTCCACGTGGCGGACGTAGCCGGTAACGCTCACCCGACGAGATCCAGCCGCATCTCGAGCTGGTTGAGCGCCTGCCGCTCCCAGCCGGAACGGGCAAAGAACTCCGGCGCCAGGTCTTCCGGAACGACGATGACGGCCTGCATGGGCTTGCCGGGGAACGCCGCGGCCAGCGCGCGCAGCATCCGCGTTCCCCACCCCTGTCGCCGGTGTGCGCGCGGGACCACCAGCGCGGCCAGCAGCAGCGTCTCCGCGTCGGGGTTGCCGATCAGGGCGAACGCGCGGTCCTGCAGCGCGAACGCGCGGGTGGGCGTGATGGCGGCGGCGAACGTTTCGCCGACCAGCATCCACGGAAGGTCCGGCTCCCCCTCGCGCTGTACGATGCGGGCCAGCTCCAGTGCATCCATCTCCCGCAGCGCGTCCGCCGGGCCGTCCAGCGGCACCGGCTCCCAGCGGTAGCCCACCAGCCGGCGCCCCGCCTGGAACCCGAGCGATGTGTAGAGCTGAAGGGCGGGCGTGTTCTGCTCGAACACCTCCAGCAGCAGCGCGTGGTCGCCGCGGGCGCGGGCGCCCTGGACGGCGTCGCGCATCACCCGCCGGCCCAGGCCCTGGCCGCGAAAGTCCGCCGCCACCCCCATCCCGCCCACGCGGCTTGTCCATCCGCGCCGGCAGATGAACAGCACCGCCGCCGTCTGGCCATCACGCTCGTAGATGTAGCTGGAGAACGGGTCCAGGTGCTCGCCGCGAAAGTGCCGCGTCCACGACTCCGGCGTGGTGCGGAAGGGGATGATGTATCCCTCGAAGCAGTGCTGCATCGCCGCCGCCGCCTGGGCCACGGTCACTTCGGCGAGGGGTCGGGCGATGACGTCATCCAGGTCGGACATGGGCCGGTTGGCGAGCGACAGGGGGAGCTGGATCGATCCGGGACGATGCCAATCTACACGCGGGAGGGAGAACGGCAGAAGGTTCGTCGCAGCGGGATCGAATTCCCCCCCTCTCCCGCGCAGCGGCGACTGCGTGGGGGAGGGAGAACGGCAGGAGGTTCGTCGCAGCGGGATCGAATTCTCCCCCTCTCCCGCGCAGCGGCAAACTGCGTGGAGGAGGGAGAACGGCAGAAGGTTCGCCGCAGCGGGATCGAATTCTCCCCCTCTCCCGCGCAGCGGGGGAGGGGGCCGGGGGGAGGAGGCCCCGTCGGGCGCAGTTCGATGCCCGTCGCCGAGTCTCGTTCCCTGCCCTCCCCAGCCTCCCCGGCCCGCGGAAAACACAAAAGGCGAGCCCCCCGGGACTGGAAGGGCCCGCCCTTGTTCGTTCATCGGAACTCGGTCCGGAGGGTCAGTGGCTCCGGCGTACCTCCCGCAGGCCCGGCCTGAGGCGGGCCATGGCCAGCTTGCGCGGCCGGGTGAGGGTGCGCACCAGCCCCAGCGTCAGCATCGCGAGCCCCAGCGTGGCCGCGGCGATCTCGGGGCGCCCCAGCAGCAGCGCCAGCAGGCACGCCACGATCAGGGGCAGAGTGTGGAGAAGGGTCGTTCCCCAGGCCGTCGCGCGCTCGCGCCGGGCCCGGGCAGCCGGAAGCCACTGCAGTCGTCGTTCTCGGTCGTCCATCGTACGGGTCGTGTTGCCGGCGCGCGGTCCGCGGGCCCGCGAAGGGCCCCGCCAGCGGAGTGTTGGATGTCGTCGGCAGGAAGCGGCGGGGGCGCGCAAACGCGCGTGGGCCGGACTGCCAGGACCGCGGGAAGGCGCGCCCGTGGGGCCGCGCCTTCGTCCGCCCCCGCGCACGCACAGCGCGGCGCCGGGGGACGGACGGATGCATATTACCCTCATCCCCCCGCCGGGTTCAAGTCCCCCGGCGCGAAGACCCCGTCAGCGCCGGCCGGGAGGGTCCGCCGGCGGGGGGCACCAGGGCCAGCCGTCGGGCGCCCGCCGCACCGTCGCGCTGTCCGCCGCCTCGCGGCGCCGGCCGATGCGCCGCGCACCCCGCGGGGCAAGGCGGACGACCTCCGGACGCCGGGCGCGCGCCTCCGCCTGCAGCTCGCAGGCAATGCCGCGCTGGTCCTCCGTCAGCGTGCTCTGCACCAGCAGGCCGGCGGCGCGGTTGTTCTGGGCGATCTGGATGAGCGCGGGGCGGGTGCGCTCCCACCGCTCGCTTCCCGGGCGGGGCCGGTCGCCCTCCCACGCCTCGCGCACGCTGCGGCGCAGCGAGTCGTTGGCGGCGGCGAGCACGATGGCGATGGAGTCCAGCGTGGTCACCTGCGCCCCCGTGAGCCCCAGCCGCTGCCGCTCGCCGATGAGCCCGTACACGCTGGGCGTGCTTCCCCCGCTCACGTCCAGGACCAGCCGGTCGTCCGGCCCCGGCCTGGTCGCGGGCGCCGGCCCGTCCCCCGGCTCCGGCTGCCCGCCGCACGCGGCCATCGCCGCCAGTCCCAGCATCAGCATCGTCCGCTTCACGGTCCATCCTCCGTCGTCAGAAGGCATCTCGCGTCCACCCCGCGCACGGGGCGCCACGATGGATACGAGGAGTTCACGGCAGACGGAGCTCCTCCGTCGGATCCGCCGCCGTGTTACGTTACCTGAATCGTACGCGTCCGGTCCATCCCCCGCCCTTCCCGCCGTCCCTGCCCCCCGCACGGAGCCAGTGCCCATGCCCCTGCCCCGCCCCGCGCTCCTCCTGGCGCTCTGCATCCTCCCGGCGGCCGTCCCCGCGGACGCACAGACGGTGCGCGGGCGCGTGCTGGAGGCCGAGTCGGGGGTGCCGGTGCCCGGCGCGCTGGTGCGGCTGCTGGAGCCCGGCGGCGCGCGCGTGGCGGCGGTGCTGGCCGACTCCGCGGGGCGCTACCGGCTGAGCGCGCCGGCGGCGGGCACGTACACCCTGCGCGCCGAGCGGGTGGGCTTCGCCACGGCCGCCGCGGCGACGGTGACGCTGGCCGATGGGCAGACCCTGGACCACGACGTCCGCGCGGCGTCGCGGCGCGTGGTGCTGCCGGCGGTGGAGGCCCAGGGCACGCGCCGCCGCTGCGCGGGCCAGCCGCAGGAGGGCGCCCTGGCGGCCACCGTCTGGGACGAGGCGCGCAAGGCGCTGGCCTCGGCGGCGCTGGCGCAGCAGTCCGGGGAATACTGGTTCCTCACGGAGCTGCGCGAGCGCCAGACGGCGCTGAACGGCCGGCGGCTGGGCCCCGACCTCACCCGGCGCGCGGTCGGACAGGGCAGGCCGTTCGTCTCGGCCACGGTGGACGACCTGGTGACGGGCGGATACGTGGTGCTGTCGCCGCACCGCGTGGAGCTCAAGGGCGTGGACGCCACGGCCATCCTGTCCGACGAGTTCGTGGAGCACCACTGCTTCGGGGTGCGCGCCGCGGGGCCGGAGCAGCCCGGCCTGGTGGGGCTGGAGTTCGTGCCGCTGGACGGCCGGGTGGACCCCGACGTGCGCGGCGTGCTGTGGCTGGACCGCGCCACGGCCGAGCTGCGCTACGTGGAGTATTCATACACGGGGCTCCACTTCCGCGGCCCGGTGGACCGGCTGGGCGGCCGCTTCGACTTTCGCCGGCTTCCCAGCGGGGCGTGGATGCTGCTCTCGTGGAGCATCCGCGCGCCGCTGCTGCGCATGGACAACGAGCCCGAGTTCACGCTGGATTCCATGCGCCGCTTCCGCATCCACGGCCTTTCCACGCAGAGCGGCCGCGTCCTGGAGGTCCGCACCGGCGACGGCGCCACCGTCCCCCTGGGCGCCGCGGCCGGGTCCGATCCGCCCGCCACGGCCTCTCCTGTTTGATAGACACGCGGGCGGATCGCAGACCCCTACGGCAGGTTCGTGGTCAGCGTCCTTGCCATCGGAAGATCAGCGGGTGCGCGACCCCTCAGTGCCCCGAGCCGACAAACCCGCCGCCACGCCCTGCCGTATCCCCCGCCATAGTGGCTTCATGTCCTGATCCCGCCAGCACACCGCCTTGCCCGCTGGTGTGGGAGGTGAGGTGGCCCGAGCCGACGAATCCACCGCCATTCGATGCTGCTCCCGCGCCATCGACGGCGGCACGGCTCGCGGTCGGCTGCGTGGTGCACGCAGCCACCGCAAAGGTGCAGCAAATCGCCGCAACGAGCCGTAGACTCTCCGTTGCACTCCGCATCCTGGCTTCTCCGTTCGCGCGGGTGATTCGACTCCGGAATAAATCGCCCGGAGCCTGTTCCGCTCTCACGCTCCACCGCCGAGCGTGTACCCCCCGCGCTGTGTAGTATCCGTCTGCGTCGTTGTGGACTCAGCTGCGCGCGCGCCACCTCCCAGGGTGTGCCCGCCGTCCAAGGATGGCCCCTCCTGCGTGCGGTTGCCCGAACCGTAGCCCATTCCGCCGTCGAAGCTCGGAGCGGCGGGGGCTGCGGTCGGGCTGCTGCTGTCTTCGCAAGCTGCCAGGGCCGCACAGGCGCATACGAGCACGAGAAATCCCCGGATCGTCCTCTCAGTCATTCACGGGTCTCCTGCAAGGCTGAAAATAGATATGAGCGCCAAGTGGGCGCTCTCCCGCACGATAACGAAATACATCCGGTTCCCGCCAGATCGGGATGCTATTCACCGGCTCAATAGCACACTCCCTGACCACCCCGGCGGGGACCTTGTGACGTAGTAATGTCGTTGCGTGCAAACATTCCTTTGCCGCCAGAAGCGCCCGATATATCCGCGTTCAATCTCGCGCGCTATCTTACACGCTGTATACTTGATGTCCCCAAAAGGAAGCACTTTGCTAGCCGGATACAATCGCGATGGATGATCGGGTTCCCCGCCAGCGCCGGTTGCGAACAGTGGTCCCGGCGCCCGATCCCCTCCCCGAGCACGTGCTGCTGGTCGGGATTGATGATCCGTTGGCGCGGGTGTTCTGGCGGGCCAGTCGCGACATTTCCGAATGGGTCGCTTCCCCCCCTCCATCATCAACCAGGGCAAGCGAACCGGGAGACGCGGCGCTTTTCCGCGAACAACTCGCCTACGCTGTCAGCAAGACGCCGGAACTAGAGGACGCCTTCGGAGCTTTCGGAGTGCTGAGGCTGAATCCAAAACTGGCGCAACGAAGCTCCCTCGCCACGGCTTGTCAGCAGGTGCAGGCGTGGGCTGACGCTCGGGGGATGCAGAAAACCGCCTTGCTATTCGCAGAGAGTTGGGGCCGGATCGACTCCGAAAACCCGATTGCCGCTAATGAGGCGGGGCGTGCCGCGCGCCGAACGGCGCACATTCATCGGGCGGAAGTCTGGTTCGAGCGGGCGTACACACTCGCTGCTCGACACAAGAACAGGCGAGAGAAAATCCGGGCCCTGATCGGGCATGGTGGACTACTTCGGGAACTCGGAAGATACAGTGAAGCTCGCTCCAAGTTCTTCGATGCGGCGCGGATCGCGGCTTCGACGCGCCGCCACCGACAGGCGGCGGAAGTACAGCACGAACTGCTGACGATCTCTGTCGAGACGGGTAGCTACGCCGAAGCGGAGCACTACATGCGCGCCGCGTTGCGAGAGTATCCCGTTCACCACCGCGCTCTGCCGTGGCTCGCCCACGATTGGGCTTTCTTTCTGGTGCTGCTAAGCCTTTACAGAGAGGCGCGCGTGCTGCTGGAGGCGGTGCGTCCCCACGTGTCACGACGCGACCTGCAAGTGGTCATCGAGGGTACGCTGGGGCGCGCCGTCGCGGGGTGCGGGGACCGGGATGCATACGAACTATGCAGGGAACGTGTGCTCGTCCTCAGCTCCGTACATGGCGAGTATGCTGCCGCCGCCCTCGCCCACCTGGCTGTCGGAGCGCAGTTCTTCGGTGAATGGGAACTGGCGGAGGAGATGGGCGTGCGGGCGATAGAAACGGCCCGCACACGGCATCAGCTCGACGTTGAACGCGGAGCAACGGAGATCGTGCGCGCCATCCGCGCCCGGCAGCCCGCACCACCCCAGGTCACCGTCCCGCAACCGAACAAGCTCGCCGCCATAGAGCGCGACATGCTTGCACGCCTGCGCGCATGGACAAAGCCTCGCCGCCGGAAGGTGGTAGATGATCCCGAGGCCGGAGGCAGGCCCGACCGGCCCACCGGCGAAGGTCAGCCTACCGGACCTCGCACTGATCCGCACCCTGAACCGCCCCACCGCTCCCGATAGTCCAGCCCCCGCCGTCCTCGCTGCTCACGCAAAGCGTTCCCCCCGCCGTTGATTGATTCGACGGCGGGGTCGTCGTTGTGTCGGTCCTGCCCCCCGATCCGATCGTCCAGCCCCCGTCAAAGCTAGGACCGTTCGGGATTGGCGCCGCCGGGTTCGCTGCGTCGCCACATCCCGCGAAGAGAGCGGCGAGAGCGAAGGTGCTCAGTGACAGTCGCTTACGCATGGTTGCTCTTTCGCCTCCGGTAGCGGACGTGGAGAGTAGCGAGGGACGTGTAATCATACACTATACGCCAGCACTACCCGGCAAATAAAATCCGCCAGCACTGTCCGTTCTTTTTCCGTCGGCTACCGCGCCACCTTGAACGCCGGTTCCCCGCCTGGGAGCTCGATGCGTCGAGCGCGCGGCGGTTCTGCTGGTTCCTTCTCAGGAGCGGGAGTTTATGCGCACGGACAGAACGGAGCGCTCCGACAATGAGCGTGGATGCAGTAGCCCTGTAACCAGCTCGGCGGCCACCTCTCCTGCTCGGACGGCGCCAGCCCACCCCCCGCGTGGCCCATACGGTGGAGAGTCGCCGGACAATGAGGCATACCGATACGGTTATCCGCCGTTCTCGGGGCGCATGTTCGGGAGCGGGAACTGATGGGAACGCGATGCCAGCCCTGCGTCGTACGCACGGTCCCACGCCTCTGGTGTGTTCCACCCGCAATGATGCGTCGCCTGGCGCCGGTGCGCGTGCGAAGGATGGAGCGCGCATCATGAGCGAGCCGAGAGCAACGCTGTACTCGCAGAAGTGGCGAGAAGCCCGCGGGCGGGTGCACGCGATAGAGCCGGCGGCGCGGCCGCTGTTCATCTCGATCCTGGACCACATGGAGCACGGGTGGCACGCGTTCCGGCCGCTGCGGGAGTGGTACGAGCGGAACAGCGAGCACGCCGGCACGGCGCACGGCGACTACCTGCACCTTCTGGATTTCGTCGACGGCGAGCTGTCGGACGTGTTCCTGCTGATCGGCGTCGGTGTGGCGGACCTGGTTCCGGGGTGGGACGGCTGGGCGGCAGAGGCGGATCCCGCGGACCTCGACGGGTGGACGGAATTGTTCAGCCGCTACCTGGCGGTCTTCCGGCTGGCCTGCGTGGGCGGTGACGTGCCGGAGCCGTTCCGCGCGCTGGGGGTGAGCGTGGTGGAGGTGCTGGAGTCGAGCCGGTGGACCGACGAACTGTCGGCGCTGCTGGCGGCGGTGGGCGAGCTGGTTCCTGTGGGGGAGGAGTGATGGACGAGATGGATGTGCCGAGAGAGCGGAGCCCCGCGGGAGGCGGGAACCACCGGCCCCGCACCTGCGGAACAGACCTGGAGATCCCCGAATCGGAGGCCGTGTGATTCGCTTCGTGCTCCTGCTCGCGACCGCGATCGCCGCCGTGCCCCTCCCCCTTTGCGCGCAGCAGGGGCGTGATGCGCTTCACGTGGAGATTTTCGGCGCCGCGCTCATGGGGTCCGTGAACTACGAGCGCCTGCTTACCGACCATCTCAGCGCGCGCGCCGGCATGGGCTACTTCCCCCGCCTGCTGAAGAGCGGGGATCGGCTGCACGGCCCGTTGATGGCCACCGTCCGGACCGGACGCGGGGAGCACCAGGCGGAGGCCGGCGCGGGAGTGGTTCTGGTGTACGGGCTCACTCGCTCGCCGGAAGAAGGAACCCCCTCCGACCTGGGCTGGCAGGAGCCGTACGCCACGGCAAGCCTCGGCTATCGGTTCGAGGCGGGTGCCGGCAGAAAACGCGAGGGCGGGATTTATCGGGTCGTCTTTTCCCCGTTCTACGACGGCGAGCTACACCCCTTCGTCGGCGTGAGCGTGGGCTTCTACCTGTCCGCCCTCCGATAATATAAGATGCCACCGGCTGCCCGATGGAAGACCATCGGGCAGTCCGGTGGACGTTCCGCGCGAAGTTGCGCGCACGCGGCGGAGGCGCCTCTACGTGAAGACTCGCCGCGCTTCCGGCGTGCACCGCGGATTCAGGAAATCGGGTTTCCCCGCGCGCAGGCTGCGCCCGCCTGGGACGCCCGCGCCCCATGCCACGCACGTCCCCGCCCCGCCCCCTCCCCTGCCCCGACCACCTCCAAACGCCTGTCCGTACCGGGCTCTGATCGATCCGCGAGGATCACCCAGGCAATGGCACTCCCGTTGCGCCTGGGTACTGGCGCGCTCCATGAACGGGCGCCCGCAGGCCCATCCCCGCCCCACCTCCCCGCTCTCCCAGAGCCGCTTCCCGCGCCGGACCCCTCGTGCCCGGGACGCGCAGGGCCCGCACGGCGCCCCGCTTCATCCATCCGGAAATCATGAGCCAGGAAGGCTGCCATGCGACCGCGGATCCGCACAACCACGGGGCTTCTTGCGTCCATCGTCCTGCTCGCGCTCCTGACCGTCCTGCCTCGCGCCACCCCGACGCCGGCCGCGGCCGCCGTCACGGGGACGTACGACCTGGTGCTGCTGCGCGTCCAGTTCCCCGATCTGGGGCCGCGCTACACGCGCGCCCAGCTGAACGCCGCCGCCGCGGAGATGCACCGGTACTTCGGCGAGCTCTCCTCGGGGCAGCTGGACCTGCGCGTCCACGTGGCCGAGGTCTCGCTGCCAAAGCGCTGGTCCGACTACGCCGGCTGCACCGGGCCCTCCTGCACGCCCATCCTGCAGGATGCCGCGGAACGGGCCGCCGCGGGCGGGGTGAGCTTTGCCGGCGTGGAGGGAATACTCGTGGTGTACGCCGGCTGTCCCAGGGAGGGAGGGGGCAGCTTCGGCGCGGTGACGTTCACCCGCCCCGGCGTGAGCGGCACCTTTCAACAGTCCGATGCAGCGGAGTGCGGAGCTCCGCGGCTGGCGTCGGGGGTGGAGTGGGGGGTCTGGGCCCACGAGACCGGGCACCAGCTGCAGCTGCACGAGGGGCGCAGCGGCGCGCACCCGACGTGGTACGAAAGCGGCTACAACCTGATGGACTCGTGCTATCCCTGCGGGGAGAGCGCCTATAGCCTGGCGGATGCCAGCCTGACCAACGAAACGGGTGCCGCCGGCCCTTCGCTGGTCTTTCCAGGCTGGATTCCGCGCTCGCGGATCCACGTCACGTCGAGCGCGGCGGGCGCGGGCGAGACGGTGGTGCTCGCGCCCGTCACCGCCCCCCTGAGCGGGACCGCGGCGGCGCTCGGCATCAAGGTCCCCATCTCCACCGGCCAGTACTACTTCCTGGAAGTGCGCCGGCGCTCCCGGGCCGACGCGTGGCCCACGATCCACGACGAAGGCGTCCAGATCATCCGCATCGACGAGGCGGCGAAACGGCCGGGGGTTCCCGTGCACCCGTGCGACACGCTGCACCCGGACGGCTGCATTCGCGGAGCCGACCCGAGGTGCCCCGTTCCCTATACCGCGTCCAGCCATCCCCACTGCTGGCCCTTCGCGCTGTGGCATACGAGCGACACCTATCGCGACGCGGCCAACGCCATCGCCATCTCCGTGGGCCCCGCCGCGGGGGACGGCCTGGCGGTCACCGTCACGCGCGGCGTGCCGCGAGGGGCGCCGGACCTGTTCGTGACGCCGTGGCGTACGCCGCCGGTGCACGGATACGAGACCGTCGACATCTGGGTGGACAGCTCGTGCAACGGCTACGAGGCCGACGGGGGCGCGCTGCGCTACGGACGCCGGGCAGACGGCACCGTGATCGGCAACGGCGACGACCCGTGCGCCAACCACCCCAACCGGGTGTACGCCCGGGTGCGCAACCTGGGCGACGCCCCGGCGCGCGACGCGCGCATCGTGTTCGAGGCGGCGGACCCGCTGGGGATGGGGATCAGCGGCACGTGGAGGGAGATCGGCACGGCGGCCCCGGCGGCCTTCCCCGCCCTGGCGTCCATCCCCGCGGGCGGCGAGGCGACCGTGTTCGTGGAGTGGACGCCCGCGGTGACGGTGGACGCGGAGCGCCTGCGCGACGCGCGCTTCGCCTTTCACAGCTGCCTGCGGGTGCGGGCGGCGGGCGTGGCGGGCGAACGCGTGCTGCAGAACCTGGACGGCGACGGCGAGCAGGAGAACCTCGACAACTTCGAGGTGCCCGCGGGGTCTGGCGCCGGCGCCGCGGCCAGCGAACGGGAATTCCGCCTCACCAACCCTCCGGACACGTCCCGTCAGGCGCGCACCTACTACTTCATGGTCGATTCGCGGCTGCCCAAGGACTGGCGCTACGAGGTTGCGGGCGGGGCGCAGTCCATCACGCTGCAGCCGGGTGAATCCCGCCGCATCCCCGTGCGCGTGGTCTCGCGGGGCAGGCGCGAGCCCGGCGCGAGCTGGCACCTGCGGGTGGCCGCGTACACCATCGAGCGGCACGTGCCGCCGCCCTACGTACGCACCGGCTTCGTGGAGTATCTGCCCCGGGTGGAGGGAGGCGTGACCTTTGCCGCCCAGGGGGTGCGCAAGGCGAAGATGAGGATGCGCGCGTCCCTCTCGCGCGGGCGGGTGGTGGTGGAGGGACGGCTGGATCCGGCGGTCGCCGGCACGCGCGTGACGGTCGACTACGCGCCCGCCGAAGGGCGGACGGTGAGCCGCCTGGTGGCCACCGACCGCGCGGGCAGGTTCCGCGACGCGTCGGTCCAGGCGGACGGGCGCGAATGGAGGGTGCTGGCGTTCTGGCAGGGAACCGACCGGCTCTCCTCCGCGGCGACCGACGTCGTGGCGCCGGGCTCCGCGCAGAGTGGCGGCATGCCCGGCCGGTGGTGGATCGTCGTCCTCCTCCTGGTGGTCGTCCTGGTGCTGGTCTGGTGGTACGTCCGCTCGCGGCGCTGAGCCGGATTGCGTGAAGCGGAAGCCCGGCGCACTTTTGCGGGGCTTCCGCCTTCGTCGCGGCGGATTCATCCGCTCCCACGCCCGAGAGAACCGCCCGTGCGCACCCTATCAATCGTCGTCCTGATCATGGCATCCATCCTCCACACCGCCTCGCTGGGCGCGCAGGAGCGGCCGCGCGCGCGGGAGGCCGGCGTGGTGGTCGGCATCGTCCCCCCGGGGCCGCTGAACGCCATCACCGACGTCGAGGGGGTGCGCGTGGGGCAGACGACGGTGGTGGAGGGCGATTCCGTGCGCACCGGGGTCACCGCCATCCTCCCGCACGGCGGCAACCCGTTCCGCGAGCGGGTGCCGGCGGCCATCCACGTGGGCAACGGCTTCGGCAAGCTGCTGGGGGTTACGCAGGTGCGCGAGCTGGGGGAGATGGAGACGCCGATCCTGCTCACCTGCACGCTGTGCGTGTGGAACGCGGCCAACGCCATGACGGACTGGATGCTGGCGCGCCCGGGGATGGAGGACGTGCGCTCCATCAACCCCGTGGTGGGGGAGACGAACGACGGGGCGCTGAACGCCATCCGCACCCGCCCGCTGCGCGCGGAGCACGTGGTGGCCGCGCTGGAGGGCGCCACGGCGGGGCCGGTGGCGGAGGGTGCGGTGGGCGCGGGGACGGGGACGGTCGCGTTCGGCTGGAAGGGCGGCATCGGCACCAGCTCGCGGCGGTTGCCGGCCGCGCTCGGCGGGTGGACGGTGGGTGTGCTGGTGCAGACCAACTACGGCGGCGTGCTGACGGTCAACGGCGCGCCGGTGGGGCGCGAGCTGGGGCGCTACATCTTTCGGACCCAGCTGCAGGGACCGCAGGACCGCGGCGACGGCAGCGTGATGATCGTCGTGGCCACGGACGCGCCGCTGGACGCGCGCAACCTGGAGCGCCTGGCCACGCGCGCGCTGGTGGGACTGGCGCGCACGGGCGCGACCATGACCAACGGCTCCGGCGACTACGTGATCGCCTTTTCCACGGCGGCCGAGGTGCGGCGCGACCCCCGCGCCCGCGAGCCGGTCGCCGTGCGCGACCTGCCGAACGAGGCGACGTCCGGCCTCTTTCAGGCCGTCGCCGAGGCCACGGAAGAGGCCATCCTCAACTCCCTCTTCCGCGCCACCACGACCACGGGGAGCGGGATGACGGTGGAGGCGCTCCCCATCGACCGCACGCTGGACGTTCTGCGGCGCTACGGCGCGCTGGGCTGGGACCGCACGCTGCCGCCGGGCCGGCCGTAGGGTGAGCGGGTGAACGGGTGAACGGGTGATGGTGTTGCCGAACCTTATCGCGTGACTTCCTGATACCGAAGCCTGAAAAAGACTTCTTCTCACGCGGCCGCGGACCACACCCTCACGCCAGGTCGATGGCCCACAGGCTTTCTTCGCCCGTGATGAACAGCCGGCGCCCGTCCGGGCCGAAGGTGCAGTTGGAGCAGGTGTGCGGCGTGGGGACCGTGCCCAGCGGCTCGCCGCCGGCGGAAAAGACCTGCACGCCGCTTCCCGAGCTGGTCCACACCCATCCGCGCGCATCCACGCAGAACCCGTCGGGCACGCCGGGCTCCACGGTGCGGAACACGCGCCGGCCCGTGAGCGCCCCGTCCGCGCCCACGTCGAAGGCGACGATGTGGTGCCGCTCCAGGTCCGTGTCCGAGACGTAGAGCACGCGGCCGTCCGGGGCGAACGCGATCCCGTTGGGCTGGCGCAGTTCCGCCATGCGCCGGAGATCGTCCGTACCCGGGTCGTAGCGGTAGACGCCGCGGTGGTCCAGCTCCGGCTCCGCCGGGCACCCCTGCTGCGGGTTCTCGATGCCGTACGTGGGGTCCGTGAACCAGACCGCCCCGTCCGCCGCGACGGCCAGGTCGTTGGGCGAGTTGAGCCGCCGGCCTTCGTAGCGGTCGACGAGCACGGTGGTGACGCCGTCCAGGCCCGTGCGGCTGATGCAGCGCCGGCCGTGCTCGCAGTGCAGCAGGCGCCCCTCCGCATCCACCGCGTTGCCGTTGTTGAAGGCCGTGGCGTCCAGCACCACCTCCACCGCCCCGTCCGGGCGCCATCCCAGCACGCGCCGCCCCTCGATGTCGCTCCACACCAGCATCTCCCGCGCGGGCCACCACACCGGCCCCTCGCTGAACAGCGCCCGGTCGTAGAGCGAGAGCAGCCGCGCCGCGCCGCCAAGCACCTCCGCGAACCGTGGGTCGTACGCCACGGGCCGGCCGATGCCGTCTACATCTACCGGCGGGCCCGGCGGGCGCACGCGGCACGGCATCCCGGCGGTCACGGGCGCCCCCTGGCGGATATCGGCGTCATCATCCTTCCTCTTCGTGCGTGAAGTCCGGCGCGTCTCACCGGCCCGCCCGCGCTGTGCAAAAGAAGGGGCGCGACACGGACAGCGGGGCGGCGGCACTGCGCCGCCCATCGGACCCTGCCCTGAAGGTACCGCGCCACCGTGGCGCGACGGGGGGACCGCGCCACACGAAGCTCTTGGATTTCGCCCCGCCGCGCCACAGCTTTCGACGGACCGGCGCTTTCGTCCCGCCGCCGGATCCGGATCCATCCGCTCGAAAACGAGGGAGCCATCATGGCAAGCAAGGGAATCGTCGGGCTGGCGCAGTGGACGTTCGCCAACGCCGACCGCGTGCTGCGGCTGCTGCAGGGATTGACGGAGCGACTTCCGGCGATCGGGGGGACGATGGAAAAAGCCGGCGCCGCGCTGGTTTCGGCGGGCGCGGCGCTGGGCGGAAAGGAAGGCGCGGGCGGTGCGCGGGCAGAGGTGGAGCGCATCCGCGAGCTGCTGGAGCGCTACGAGGCCGCGCTGGACGAGGCGGCGGCGGACCTGCGCTCCGCCAGCGCGTCGCTGGGCGCGATCAAGATCCCCTCCCTCTCCACCGGCGAGCGCAACGTGCAGCTTCCCGCGCGGCTGGGGTCCATCAACATCCCCTCCGTCATCGTTTCCGACCAGACGCCGCTGCAGGGCGTGGCCGAGATCCTCACCCGCCAGATCGCGCACCTGGAAGGGCTGGGGCAGCCGCTGCGGGGCGCGCGCGACGGCATCGGAAACCTGGGCGAGATGCTGGGCGGCACCGCCTCGGAGCTGGGAGAGGTGGGCCGGATGCTGCAGTCGAGCGGGAGCGAGCTGAAGGCGCTGGCGGGGTAGAAGAAGTGCGAGAGTGCGGAAGTGCGTGAGTGCGAAAGCAGGGGAGGATGATGCGGACGGTCCGGGTGACGGTACCCGGGCCGTTCGTGATTGTCGGGGCCCGGAAAAATGTGGATTGGGGGTTGCGGGATGGATGGAAATCTTTAGAATCAGCGCGGAGGCTGATACATCCTCGCGTCGCAGTATACCGGAAAGACGCCAGCCGTTCCCAATCGATCCCATCCCAACGCCACACCCGGACACACACGCATGGATGCAACGGATGCCGCGGAGCTGATCAGCGAAATCCGCGAAGAGCGCGCGGAGCACGTGGCAGACGACAGGTTCCGCGACCGCGCGGCGATGCTCATCGCCATGCTGGCCATGCTGCTGGCCGTCGGCAGCCTGGGCGGCGGCAACGTGGCCGAGGACATGATCCACAACAACATCAAGGCCAGCGACACCTGGGCCTTCTACCAGGCCAAGAACGTCCGCCAGACGCAGTACCGCATCGCCGTGGACCAGATGGAGGCGCAGCTGGCCGCCGACGCCGGCCTCCCCCCGCAGGTGCGCGCCGACATGCAGGAGACGGTGGAGAAGTACAGGGCCACCATCGCCCGCTACGACGACGAGCCGGACCCCGCCGCCCCCGGCGACTCCCTGCGCGGCGAGGGCAAGAAGCAGCTCAGCGCGCGGGCCCGCGGCTACGAGGTGCTGCGCGAGCGCGCCGGCGCACAGGACAGCAACTTCGACTACTCCGAGGTGGCGTTCCAGCTGGCCATCGTGCTGGGCTCCGTCGCCATCCTGGCCCTGTCGCGCAAGGTCCTGATGATCTCCATGGGCCTGGGCGTGATCGGCCTGGTACTGATGATCAACGGCTTTCTGCTGATGTTTCCCCTGCCCTTCTGACCGCCGACCCCGGCAGGTTCAGGCGCGGGGCGCGGTGAGAAACCGGAAGACGCAGCGAACGGCATCCCATCCGTTCTCTGCGTCCTCGTCCGTTTGCCTCCCTGCCGTTCATCGACCGCTCATCCCTGGATGATTGCGTTCGCGGGCGCGGCGTTTAGGTTACAGGCTGCCGGGCGTCACCGGCCATCCACACGCGACACAATCAGGGAGAAGCGCGATGCGCGGAATCATCCTTACGGCAGCGGTGCTCGTGGCCATGCCGGCGGCGGCCCAGCACCAGCACGGCGGCCAGCAGCAGGGCGCGGGGCACGCCGATCACGCCGCGGCCCACGCCACCGGCGTGCCCGAGGGCTGGCAGGTGCGGCTGGACCGGCCGGGAAGCACGGCGGGCATCCATTTCATGTCGATGGAGGGACACCTTCACGCCGTCCTGGGGCCGGCCGGCATCTTCTACCAGCCGGAATCCACCGCGTCCGGCGCGTTCACGGCGCAGGGCACGTTCACGCTCAACAAGCCGTCGGCGCATCCCGAGGCGTTCGGCCTGTTCCTGGGCGGGCGCAACCTGGAGGCCGAGAACCAGGACTACCTGTACTTCCTGGTTCGCCAGGACGGCAAGTACATGGTCAAGCACCGCGCCGGCAGCGAGACGCACACGGTGATCGACTGGACGGAGCACGCGGCCGTGCAGCGCCCCGGCGCCGACGGCAAGGCCACCAACACGCTGGCCGTGCAGTCACACGCCGGCGGCGTGCGCTTCCTGGTGAACGGCACCGAGGTGGGCGCGCTGCCGCGCGGCGTGAACACCGACGGCGTCTACGGCCTGCGGCTGAACCACAACCTGGACGTGGTGATCACCGACTTCGGCATCCGTCCGGCGGGGAGCTGAACCCCACCCGGTCCATGCCGGACGCACCGCGGCCGCTCGCCTCTTCAGGCGGGCGGCCGCGGCTGTTTATACCAGATCCGGGAAGGGAATGTGACTTCCTGAGAGGGTGTTGCTAAACCTCGACCAGCGGCGTTGACTTCCTGAGGGAGCGCACGCTTGGAGCTGTAATTCAGTCAACCGTTTGCGCGCGACCGAAGGACCTCGCCTGCCCCTCGAGCGGGCTAGCTTCCGAGCAGGAATCCGGCCCCACAGTTCTGCTGACGAGGTCCTTCAGTCGGCGCCAAGGCTTTTCGTACCAGCAGGCTATGGAGCAGCGCCTCCTTCAGGAAGTCAACGCTCGTGTTGCAAAGTCCGGAGGTTCAGCAACACCCTCTCAGGAAGTCATTGCCGGATCTGGTATCAGAGGATCGAGTGCCGAGTGCCGAGTTTCGAGGAGAGCTGATCTTGAACGTGGGCACCGGATCCTGCTTCTCCGTTGCTTTCGGGATTGTTTCGGGTTAGATTACAGGGTGCACGACCACCCTGATCTCGAGGGTCCCCGAATGCAGCAGCTGGTGCAGATCCGCGGCCGCGGCGCCGCGCAGAACCCGAAGAACCGCTTCGTCGAATCCGAGTACGTCGCGGACGGAGACTGGCTGGACACGCTGGGCGACGACGAGCCGGGACCGCGGACGCAGTTTCTGCGCGACCACACGCGGGGGATCATCGCGCGCAACGACAGCCCCGACGTGCCGTTCGAGGCCAGCGTGAACCCGTACCGCGGGTGCGAGCACGGCTGCTTTTATTAACGCTTTTGGGATGGAATCCACGTTCGTGTACACCCGCATCCTCGTGGCAGCACAGCCCGCATTTGGGGACCTATCGGAATATCTGCGGCGGTTTGCGCGACGTCTACTTCTCGCCGCCACGACACCGCACTCCGGCGGGCGGCCCTGCGGCACCACCTCTGCCAGCTCAACGTAATCTACCGTCCACCACGCGACGTGGCTTCCTCCTGGTCTACGTGCGCGGTCCCGTCTCGGGTCCCATATTGTATTGGGCTGCGGCCGCCTTGTGCCGAACTCAGACCTGGCACCTTCCATTTAGCTCCTACCCGTTTATGCGCCGCCCTTCCTTATCCCTGCTTACCGCAGTAGTACTACTCTCGGCAGTTGCAGTGGAGCGCCGCGCACTGCTAGACGACCTCGCCCAAATCGCTCCTATCCGGACGGTGGGTCCCCGCCTCTCCATTTCGTCGAATTACCGCGCCTGCTCCCATGACATCCCTCCGGACGGGACAATCCCGGTCACGGACTGCCGCTCTGCAACGCATGCGGCCGTTGCTTCGCCAACGCTTTCGCGACTTGGGGCCCGGGCGCGCAGGGAGTTTCACACGTCGGATGCGGCGGAGGCGCTCCACACAGCCGGACTCCTCGGGCTTTTGGGGTCGGGCAGCGGAAGCGTCGCTCTCGATGAATCCGTCGCTTCTCTCCAACGCGCCGCGACCCTCGCGGATCAAACCTCGCCGGTGCTGGGCGATCTCTCGGCCGCATACCTGATCCGTGCGGGCAATACCCAGAACGCCCGGGATTTGCTGGAAGCGATCACGAGCGCCGAGCACGCGCTCGCGGTGGAACCGAAAAGCCGGGTGG
The DNA here is from genome assembly GCA_036379135.1 of Longimicrobium sp. Taxonomy (GTDB): domain Bacteria; phylum Gemmatimonadota; class Gemmatimonadetes; order Longimicrobiales; family Longimicrobiaceae; genus Longimicrobium. The sequence goes on along the minus strand of DASUVG010000245.1, from coordinate 17,453 downwards.
CTCGCTTCAACCTGGCACTGGGTCTGGACTGGCTTGGGCTGAACGGCCAGGCGCGGAATGCATGGACGCAGTACCTCTCGATCGACTCCACCTCCGGCTGGGCGGAGGAAGCGAGAAACCGCCTGCGCGCGCTGGCGGCCGACGTGACGCCCGCGACGCCTCCCGCCGCCGGAGCATCCGCGGCCCAAGTCCGCGCCTACGCGGCCGGCAGCCCGCAGGAAGCGCGACTCCACGGCTGGGACCATCTGCTGGGGGAATGGGGTGAGGCGGTTCTGGGCGGCGACACCGAACGCGCCGGAGATCGGCTGCGCCAAGCTCAGGCGCTCGGGGACGCGCTGGTGCAGAGGGGCGGTGACGCGACGCTCGCAGAAGCGGTGCATTCGATCCGCGCCCCGTCCGGAGAGCGTGCCGCTACCCACGCGCTCGCACGAGCCCATGTTGCGTACGCGAGGGGGCAGACGGCCTATTACGACGTAGAGTATACCGCCGCTCGCGCCCACTTTGCCCGGGTTCTGGCGATCCGGCCACCCTCTCCGCAACTACGGAGCTGGGCCGGGCTCTTCCACGCGGCCATGCTCGCTCAGGACGGCGAGCTGGACCAGGCCGAACGTGTGCTCCGACCGCTGGTCCGGTCCGACACGCTCCGGTATCCAGCGCTCGCGGGACGATCGTCATGGGTACTTGGAGCGGTGCTGCTCCGTGATGGCCGGTATGAGAAGGCACTGCAAGCCGCGGAGGACGGTGTCAGGCTCCTGGGTCGGGCCGGCGAGGCCGAGCACCAGGGCGGCGCCCAGTACGTGGCCGCGGATGCGCAGTTCTACTTGGGGGCCACCCTCGCCGCGCACGGGGCAGCGCACCGAGCACTGGTAGCGCTGCGGCAATATCGCCACTCCATCTGGCTTCTCAACTCTCTCGCCGTGGCGGCACGGACGGCGGAGGCCGACGGGTTCCCCGCGGCCGCGGTCCGGCTTCAGAACGAGCGCGTGGAGCTCGCGGAGCGCATCGCCCACCCGGCCCGGGTTGCCGAGGCGCGCCTGGGACGTGCGCGGCTCCTCGCCGCTGCCGGGATGCACGCCCAGGCACGGGCAGACATCGAGGCGAGCCAGCCGCTCGTCTGGAGCTTGCACCCTGGCAACCCGCGGACCTGGCTCGAAACGGAACTGCGCTTTGCGCGTGCCGACCTCTACGGCGTCCGCAACCCCGCGGCGGCGGCGGCGAACCTGGATTCCGTCCTGACGACGACGGGGGGCAGCCTCACCGCACCCCGCCGGCTCCGGGTCCGCGTCCGGCGCGCCGAGACAAGGCTTGCGCTGGGGAACGTGCCCGGCGCAACATCGGACCTGGACACCGCTTCCCTCCTGCTAGCGCAGGAGCGCGACGCGATCGCCAGGACGGAGCTCCGCGGCTCACTGCTCGAGGCGGCGCGCGGGGTCTTCGATCGGCTCGCCATGCTGCGCGTCGCGGCGGGCGACACCACGGGCGCGCTACGGTACCTGGAGCGCGGGCGAACGTCGTTCGGCCCCACCGGGCGTGGGAGGGCCGGAGCGGTGGAGGAGCGCTGGCGGACGCAGCCCGGGGAAGTGGCGGTCGCGTATGCGCTGGTGAGCGACACGCTGCTGGTGTGGACCGTCGCCGACACCTCGGTTCGCCTGATGCGCCAGACGGTGGACCGCGCTTCTCTCGTCCGTTCGATCGAGGAGGTGCGGGCGTCGCTGGAGCGCGGGGACGAAGCCGCAGGGGTCCGCCCGGCACTCGCGGCTTTGTACGACCGGCTGGTTGCCCCCTTGGAAGCGCGGCTGGGGGGGAACACGACCCTGGTCCTCGTCGCGGACGGGGAGCTCGCGTCGGTGCCCTTCTCCGCTCTCTACGACGACCGGAGGGGGCGCTACCTGCTGGAAGCCCACTCCCTCCGCTATGCCGGCAGCCTGCAAGACGCGACTCGCACCCGCGAGGGTGGGCCGTCTCAGGGGGGACGAACGCTGCTCGTAGCCGACCCTGCCTTCGAGCCACGCGTGCACCCGGGACTTTCACGGCTCCCCGGGGCGCGGCTGGAGGTGGACTCGATCGCGCCCACATACCCGAACCGCGTCGTGCTGGCCGATTCGGGCGCCGGCCGCGGTGTACTGGAAACCGCGTTCGCGCGGGCGACCGTCGTACACTTCGCGGGCCACGCCGTGTTTGACGACCAGCGGCCGGAGCGCTCGTACCTGGTGCTCGCCCCGGAGCGCGGCGCAACGAGTCGCGGCTCGCTCACCGCGGCGGAGATGGAGGACCTGCCGCTGGGGCACGTGGACCTGTTCGTCCTCTCGGCGTGCCAGACGCTCCGCTCGAGGAGCGGGCGGTCCGGCGGGTTCGCGGGATTCGCCGGGGCGCTGCTGGACGCCGGGGCGGGCGGCGTGGTCGGGAGCCTGTGGCGGGTGGACGACCGGCTCACGACGCCGCTCATGATTGAGTTCCACCGTGCCTACCGCCGCTCTGGCGACGGCCCCCGCGCCCTCCGCGAGGCACAGCTCCGGCTGCTGCGCTCGTCCGACCCGTCCCTCCGCTCCCCTGCCGCGTGGGCCGGGTTCCGCTACGCCGGCAACTGATCGTCCACCGCGCGCGATCCGCGGAGCCCCCCTCCGAAGCGCGTTCAGCCCCCACGAACGGACTCCCGCGAACCGCTGCGACGACCGCCCCGTGCACCCGGGCCGGACGCGACGCGCGATTGCGGCCGTCGCTCCCGCCGGGAAATCCCCCCGCCTCGTCCATCCACTACAGACGCAGACCAAGCCCGGGGCGTGGCCGGGGCCGCACCGGCCGCGGCTGCGCCGGCACCAGGCTACCCGGCGCGCACCTGATCTGCACGCGTGGACGTTCGCGCGGCGGATGCGCACCAGCGCGGCCAGTCAACCTTCATCCGACGGGAGAATGACGATGTTCGACCTGACCATCACCTTCACCGGCCTGTGCATGCTGGTGCGCGACCCGGCGAACAACATGCTGCACGTGCTCATGCCTTTTCCCGGAGCGCACCCTCACTTTGCCCGGCTGATCTTCGTCGACCAGGCGGGCCAGGTCAGGAAGGAGGAGATCGCGGGCATGGACCTCGAGCTGCCGGGCGTGACGGGCAGCAACGGCTTCAGCCCGGACGTACACGGCGAGGTCTTCGATTTCGCCGACCCCCTGCTGGTCAGCAGAACGGTCCCGAGAAACCTGCTGGACACCTCCCCGCCGCCGAACCCGCCGGTACGCACCCGGATGCGCATTACGGCGGGGAAGACCGGCGTACCGCGGCGGCGGGGCGGCTGGTGGAATTTCAACCTGACCACGATCGAGTCCCGCCGCCTTCCCACGGCGCTGGACTGGCTGATCAACGACGTCAATCTCACCCACCTCGTGGTCCGGAACACGGCGGGGGCCGACACGTTCGACATCTTCCCGAGAAACGGCCGAATCCACCTGATCGTCGCGCACGTCACCGGGCCGGAACGGGACGCGATCGGCCCGGACATTCCGGACCATTCCAACTGCCCGCCAGACAAGAAGGCAGGCGACCATTTCGGATTGTACGGTGGGCTGCTCAATCCGCCCGGCATTGCGACGCCGCCGTTGTTCGACCGGCCCAAGTCGCACGCCTTCGGCCTTTGCGCCACCCCGTTCGCGGCGGCGCGTGCCGCCTCGCTCATGCGTGACCAAGCCGCGGCCGTGGCGGCTGGAGCGGCCGCGGCGGCGACCGCCGCCGCCGTTGCCACGGTGGCTCCGGGTGCCGCGGCGACCTCGGCAGCCGCGGCCGCTGAAGCGGCCGCGGCGGCAACGGCGGCGGTGACTGCCGCGGCCGCGGCTGCGGCTGCGGGGGGGAGCGAACTCACCTGCATGATCACGACGGCACCGGCCGGCTGAGCAACGGAAGAAACACGGAGCGGATCACCGTCCGCTCCGTGTTTCCCGGCGCACGTACGGACGGAAAAGACCGACCGCCCTCGAAACGTGAATCGACTGCCATGAGCCTGCCACCCTGCACGACGGCCTTCTTCGACCTCACGACCACCATCGCGTTCGTGCAGCTTTCGGCGGATGGCCAGCAGATCTCCACGTTCAGGGTCTACCCCGGGGCGGCCGACGTGCTACGAGATCTGACCGCGAAGGGCGTGCGCCTCGGCTTCATCTTCCAGTGCGGCGGGATCTCCGAAGCAAAGGTACGGACCGCCATGGCGAATGCCGGGCTGGGAGGATTCGACGACCGGCTGCTGGTGGTGCCGAAGCGCCCCATTCCTCTCGACACCTTTCAACACGCGGCCACACTCGCCCGGACCGGCGATGGATGCGCAGACGCGCGGCTTCTCTTCGTAAGCAGCGAGCCGGCCGAGCTCGAGGTCGCCAGGACGGCGGGTTTCGGCACGGCGCTTCATCCCAGGGTAGCCTGCACGCTTCTTGGCGAAGGAGAGCCGCTCCGGTACCTGCGGATCCGCGTGCCGCCGGCGAAGGATCGTGACGACTGGGTGGCCGCGCTGCGTGCACAGCCGCTGGTACCGCTTCACGTCACGGCAGAGCCGGTGGAAGGTGCGCCTACCACCCTCTACGCGGTCGCCACTCCGGGTACCGCCGCGGCGCTGGATGATCTGGGCTTCTGGGTGGACCGGCTGGGCGCACCCGGCGCACCGCAGACGACCAGCCTGTATCTGATCCACGACGACCTGCAGGTAAGGGCCGGGTTCCTGAGGCCCATCGGCAACGCCTCGAAGTTCTTTGCGGCCGGTGCCGCCGCGTCACAGGTGCTGGCGTCGACCCACGAGGGAATCCTGGCCGCACTCCCCGACGAGGCCTTCACCGACCCGTTCCGCTTCGTCGGCTCGGTGGACGGTCACATGCGCAGGCTTTCGCCGTCGATGAGCTTTTTCCAGGACGGGAGCACCGTCGCGGCACGCACCCTCCCGCTCCACCTGGCCGCGGCCGCCGACCCGCTCTCCCCCGCGGAGCGGGCAACCCTGGATCGCCATTTCGAACCCGACGTCATGGAGTCGACCGTCGCGAGGTACGTGGTGATCGGCAACGCGACGACAGAAAAACCGATGGGCAGCCGGAACGTGAAACATCCCGGCAACCAGGAGGCGGTGGAGGCGCTCGTCACCGATCTGGGTGCGATCGGGTCTCCGCGGGTCACGGTGGAGCGCCACTGCTTTCCGAACGCCCGGGCGGAATTCACCAGCGTAGTGGCCACGCTCCGCGCATCGCACCAGCACATGGAAGGACAGGGCGTCGTCGTCGTAAGCGCTCACCTCGATAGCACCGCCGAAAATGAACAGCCCTATCACCCGGAAACGGATCCCGCGCCGGGAGCGGACGACGACGCCAGCGGCATCGCCGCCGTTCTCGCCACCGTGCGCGCCTTTACCGAGCTTGCGTCGCTGGGACGGCCGCACCGCGAGATCCGGTTCGTGCTGTTCAACTGCGAAGAGAACGGCAAGTCCGGGAGTGGAACGTACGCCAGTGCACAGGCCGCGCTCGGCACCCCGGCCGCCGCGGTGTTCCACATCGACATGATCGGCTACGACCAGCAACCGCCCGCGCTGTTCGAGGTGCACGCGGGCTTCCCCGTGCCCGACGTGCCGAACGCGGCGGCCGCGAAGGCCCGATCGGCTGAACAGGCCCAGCTCATCGAGCACCTGCGCCCCCTCACGACGCTCCCGAAGACGGAGATCTTCATCTCGCCCGAAGAGATTGGAGTGAGCCGCAGCGATCACGCCCCCTTCCACGGGGTGGGATACCCCGCGTGCTGGGTGACCCAGGACTTCTTTCCTGACGGTGGGGAGTGTGACCGCAACCCGGCGTACCATACGTCGATGGATACGGTGATCGTGAAGGAGTATGCCGCGCAGATCGCCCGCCTGGTGGGCGCGGCCGCGTGGGTCGCCGCAACGAGGTAACTCGCATGCCACGTAGACGGCGGTGCTCCTCAACGCCCCCACCCGGGCGACGGTCAGCCTGGTGGGCGTGGCGATGCGGCCTGTCGGCGGCATTCCCACGCCAGGGATGGCGGCATCCGCGTGTGATCGGCGCCTCACCACATCCGCGATGCTGCTGCACCAACTACCCGGTGAAATCCTGCCTGGGCACGCCAGGGGTCGTGCCGCCGCGCGAAAGCCGAAGGCGACGGCCAGCGCGAGTACGTCACAATCCGGGAACTCGCAGCAGCGCTCCGGCTACGGTGTGGAGTTGGTATTTCCGGTGGATGCGGAGCGGTTGCCGGTGCGGCTGTGGCCTTCCAGAGCACCGTTGTCAAGTACACACCATTCGGCTTATCTTTGGTGCCAGGGATGATTAGAGCGCGGATCCACTCAACCGTTTTCCTGCTGACCAAGCACGATCTGCTGAATTTCATCATGGGACCATTGCAGAACCGCCGGGCCATCTGGAGAGTTGGCGGGTTCAACCAAGGGGTCAGAATCTGATGGCGATCCTTCACCAGATCCGTGGGCGCGGCGCGTCTTACAATCCCCCAAATCGGTTCGATCAGATTTCTTTCGAACCCGATGATGACTGGGAGGATCCTGACGATCCGAACCCGTATCGGAAAACCCACTACTACCGCGATCATTCCCGAACTGTGATCGCGAGGAACGAGAGTCCCGACGTTGGCTTCGATGCCTCGGTAAATCCGTTTCGTGGGTGTGCAAATGGCTGCATCTACTGCTTTGCCCGTCCCACGCACGAGTACCTGGGATTTTCGGCGGGGCTGGACTTCGAGACGCGCATCCTGGTGAAGCACGACGCGCCGGAGCTGCTGCGCAAGGAGCTGGCGGCGAAGCGGTGGGAGCCGCAGCCGATCGCCATGTGCGGCGTGACGGACCCGTACCAGCCGGCGGAGCGCAGGTTCGAGATCACGCGCGGGTGCCTGGAGGTGCTGGCCGACTTCCGCAACCCGGTGGCCATCGTCACCAAGAACCACCTGGTCACGCGCGACATCGACTACCTGTCGGAGCTGGCGTCGCACCAGGCGGCGTGCGTCAACATCTCCATCACCACGCTGGACGAGAAGCTGCAGCGGGTGATGGAGCCGCGCGCCTCCACGCCGTTGCGGCGGCTGGACGCGGTGCGCAGGCTGACCGAGGCGGGGATCCCGGTGCGGGTTCTGGTGGCGCCGGTTATCCCGGGGCTCACCGACCACGAGATGCCGGCGATCCTGGCCGCGGCCAAGGAGGCCGGTGCCGTGGCCGCGTCGTACGTGCCGCTGCGCCTGCCCCACGGGCTCAAGGGACTGTTCGAGGACTGGCTGGAGACGCACTTTCCCGATCGCAAGGACAAGGTGCTCAACCGGGTGCGCGCCATGCGCGGCGGCAAGCTGTACGACGCGCAGTGGGGCACCCGCATGCGCGGCGAGGGCGTGTTCGCGGACCACATGCAGGCCATGTTCAACACCGCCTCGCGCAAGGCGGGCCTTACCCGCGACATCCCCACGCTCTCCACCGCCGCCTTTCGCCGCCTGGACGGCCACGGGCAGATGGGCCTGTTCGACTGATCAGCGAAAGATCACGCCAGAGGTTCAACAGGCGAGCCGCAGAGGAACTGCACGAGGTTCCTCCGCGGCTCGCTGCCATCCTGCTGCGGTCAGCCCTGTCCCCCGCGTGGCCGCCGCGCTCCCGGTCCCCTGGGGACTCATGTGCCCTGCTGCCATCATGTTCCGGCACGTTCCGGCCGACGGGAGATGATCGGGAGATCAAAATCCTTGATGCGTTCGGAAGACGACACTAACGTATTTACCGTGGGAGCGATACGTGCGCGCGAACGGCTCTCTCCCACGTTCCTCTATAAGCCCCCTTCCACCTTTGGCGGGCCACCCGCCCGGGCCGGCTCGCCCAGCCGGGAAACATTTTATGCCAAAAGACATTGCGGTGGTGTCGTACAGCCTGGACCCTGCGGCCTCGCTGACGCAGGACGCCGTCAAGTTCCGCGACACGCTGAACGCCAACGGCTACTCCGCCCAGCTGGTGAGCCAGTGGGTGTTCAACGAGCCCAACACGGCCGAGTTCAAGCCGCAGAGCTACTGGGAGCGCTTCGACGGCGTGGTGATCTGCAACTTCTATGGCCAGTGGAACCTGCGCGAGCTGATCCGCTCCGGCCGCCCCGTGATCCTGGCCAACGCGGGGTACGCCGACGACCTGGGGCTCGGAGAGTCGCAGACGGAGCACATCCCCGAAGACCAGTTCCAGGTGATCAACGCCACCCACCCCATCACCGCCGGCGCGGGGGCAGGGCTCGGGATCATCGACGTGGGCGCCGACGTGTGGACCGATTCCATCTCCACGTTCAACCACCACGTGGACGTGCTGGTGACCACCCTGGCCAACAACGCGGTGCTGGTCGCCCACAAGACGCAGCCGCTGGTCTACTTCGGATGGTACCGCATGTCGCAGGCGACGCCCGGCGGCCTGGCTTTCTCGCTGCTGGTCCAGAGTGCCAACTGGGCGTTCTCGGGGCCCTGAGCGATCCTCGGCGTCCGCGCGGGCGCCGACGACGCTCCACCGCCTTCGACCGAGCCCTACCCGCTCGCTCGGCATTGCACCCTCTCCCGTACGCGGGAGAGGGTGCAATGCCAATCCGGCAATAGAGTGCATGACTTCCCGGCGCGCCGACCGAAGGACCTCGCCAGCAGAACGAAGGGGCTGGTTCCGCGTCGGGATCCGGCCCGATACCGAACCCGCAAAAAGACTGGGTCTCACACAGAGTCAACGGAGTTAACAGAGTGAAGCCTCGGCGAGATGACCGCCGTTCGTGCCGCATCGATCGTTTACCAGCGATCGGATGAATCGCAGAGTACATCGCGCGGCACGAGAAAACTCCGTTGACTCTGCTAACTCTGTGTGAGGCTTATTCTTTCAGCGGATATGGCACGACAGATTGTGCGAACGGCCGTGAAAGCAAAGTCCCCGCGCGAACGGCTCGCGCGGGGACTTCTTCCATCGGGGCGGATCGGGCGGATCAGCCGGAGATCTCGCCGCTCCAGCCGAAGGTGCGCTGGGAGGCGCCTTCGCACACCGTCTTGATGCCGCCGAACAGCCAGTACGGCAGCTCTTCGCGGCAGACGTAGGGCACCAGCGTGCGCGTGGACTCGAACGAGGTCAGCGTGATGGTGCCCCCCACCGGAATGCTGCCCACGCCGTCGGTTACGTCGAGCTGGAACGTGACGGCGCTGCCCAGCGGACGCATCTGCCCGCCGCCGGCGTACGTCTCGGAGACGTTGTTCCAGCTGTACGTGGTCTCCGTGCCCGGAACCGCGTCCCACTGGCGGTGGAAGGCGCGCGAGTGGTAGGTCACCGTGCCGGCGAACCGCGTGTAGCCGAACGCCGTGGACCCGGTGTAGCCGGCTCCCGTGCTGCACAGGTAGAAGTGCGCGCCGTGCTCCGGGGCCAGCTGGTTGACGCACGACTGGCCGTCCGCGTCCGGCGCGGCGGCCGCCAGGCCGCTCCACACCGCCGAGTGCCACGGCCCCGCGTTGGACGCCAGCTGCACGCTCACGCTGGAGAGCGGGAACGACGCGGCGCGGGCGATGGAGCCGGTCATGGCGAAGCTCTGCGTGCGCGCGGCCTCGCCGTTGTTCTGGTGGAACTCGCGGTCGGAGCCGTCCGGCTTCCACCAGGTCTCGTCGTACAGCCGCTCCTCGGCCACCGTGCGGTCCATCACCGACGCGGTGAAGGATGGCACGGGGTTGGGATCCCGCGCGTCCACGTCCCCCGAAGCGGTGGGCGCCGGCCCCACCAGCGTCTGGCCGCCGGGCGCGTTCTCCAGCCGCATCTCCAGGTCGTACGTGCCCGCGCGATCGAAGATGACCGTAAAGGCGCAGCTCACGGCGTCGCCGGCATTCACCCACACGCCCTCGATGCGGTCCTCCTCCTTGCCGTCCACGTACAGCACGCACGTGGTGTACGTCCCCACGTCGCCGCCGGTCTCGCGCACCGTGCCGGTGATGACGGTGGGGACGCCGGTCACCACCTGCGCCGGCGGATCGAGGCTCACGCCCAGCGAGGCGCCCAGCTTCACGGTCTCGGTGACGGTGACCACGTCCGTGCGGTTGCGGTCGATGCCGCGCACGTTGGCCTGCACCTCGATGCGCGCGTCCCGGGGCACTCCCGGAAGCATGAACTCGTACGAGCCGCGCGTGGTGAAGCGCTGAAAGTTCAGCGTGAACAGCTTGTCGCCGTCGGGGGAGTAGATCTTGAGCTGCACCTTGGCCAGCTCGCCGGGCGCGCGGTCCGGGTCGTCCACGCTGCCGGTGGTCACCAGCAGGCGCGTAACGCCGTCGGCGCCCAGCAGGGCACGCGCCGCGAGCCGGGCGCTGCCGGAGCGGCCGGTGGCGTGCGGGGCGCTGCTGTCGCGGTACTTGCCGGTGTGCAGGTGGCCTGCGGAGTACGACGCGTCCAGGTCCGCCTGGGTGGCGCGGACGGGGGACGTGACGCCGTCGGTGCATGCCGCTGAAACGAGCAGCGCGCACGACGCGGCGAGGCGGGCGGCGAGCCCGCGGGTGGAGGAGAGGCCAACCATGACAGCCTTTGGGAAGAGCGCTGGTTTGCTCTCCTTCGGCGGCCGGGCTGTCTCGGAGAGAGACCCCTAGCTTTGCGGACCGGCCTCGCGACCGGGGTGCCGTTTCGGGATTGTGTCGGCTCCGCGGGCGCGCGAGTGCAACGCCCATGTGTAGCAGAGTTCGCCCAATATAACGTTCGTTCGAAAACACACAAGATCCTTCGCGTTCTCCCCCTGCCGTACGCGGGCTCTGCCGCCCGCGGATTCAACGGAAAGGAATCAGGCAGAGGACGCGAGGAGAGGACGCGGGTTGGAGAGCTCGCGGGATCGCGCGGCGGATGATGTGGACGGCGGCTTCCACGCGCTCCGGCGAGGGGGCGGGCACTCCCCTGCCCTCCCCCCCAGATGGTCACGCGCCTCTGCCACGCTTCATCCACCTTCCCGGGTCCCGGACCTCCCGCACCGCCTCCGCCGGCGCACCTGGCAGATGGCGCGTCGGCGTCACGCGGCGGGCCCGACTCATACCCAATCCTGCGATAGAGTGCATGACTTCCTGACGTGGGAGGCGCTGAACCTTGCTTTGACCGGGAACCCGGCGCGCCGACCGAAGGACTCGCCAGCAGAACGAAGAGCCTGGTTCCGGTTCCGCGTCCTGATCCGGCCCCTGCGCAGCCGAGGGGAGGTCCTTCGGTCGCGCGCCGGAGTCAGTGCAGGCGGAAGGATCTGCGCGTGCGCTCCCTCAGGAAGTCACATTCTCTACCCGGATTGGTATCACATCGCATCACATCACTCCATCCGCGGCAGCACCTGGTCCATGAAGGCGTCCACCACGGCCGGATCGAAGTGCGTGCCGCGGCCGGCGGCGATCTCGTCCATCACCTGCTGGCGCGGCCAGGCGGCGCGGTACGGGCGGTCGCTGGAGAGCGCGTCGTAGAAGTCCGCCAGCGCCACGATGCGGGCGGAGAGGGGGATGGACTCGCCCGCGAGCCCCAGCGGGTATCCCGCGCCGTCCCAGCGCTCGTGGTGGGAGCGGGCGATCTCCTCGGCCATGCGCACCATCCGCGAGCGGCCGGCGGCCAGGATCTCCGCGCCGATCTCCGTGTGGCGCTGCACGAGCGCGCGCTCGCCGTCGGACAGGCGGCCGGGCTTGAGCAGCACGCCGTCGGGGATGCCCACCTTGCCCAGGTCGTGCAGGGGCGCCGTGCGGCGGATCATCTCCACGTCCACGGCCGGCAGCCCCATGGCCTCGGCGATCCGGGCGGAAAGCTCGCCCACGCGCCGGGTGTGGATGCCCGTATCGTCGTCGCGCAGCTCGGCGGCGCGGGCCAGGCGATCCAGCACCTCCCACGCGGTCTGCTCCAGCTCGCGCGTCCGCTCGCGGACCTTCTGCTCCAGCGCCTGGTTCTGCCCGGCGAGCGACAGGTGCAGGCTGCGGGTGTGCAGGTGGTTGCGAACGCGCAGCAGCACCTCGGCGGGCGCGTACGGCTTGCTGACGAAGTCCACCGCGCCCGCGGCCAGGGCGCCGATGCGCGCCTCCTCCGTCAGGTCGCCGCTCACCACCAGGATGGGCAGGTAGGTGTCGCGGGGGATGAGCGGGCGCAGCCGGGCGATGACGTCCGTGCCCTCCACGCGCCCCATGTGCAGGTCCAGCACCACCAGGTCCGGCGCGTGCTCCGCGAACATTGCCGGGACACAGTCCCCGTCCAGCGTGGTGCGGACGTCGTGGAACCCCGCGCGCGCCAGGATGCGCGCAAGGACGCTCAGTGCGGTTGCGTCGTCGTCCGCCGCCAGGATGCGCACCTGGCCGGAGAGAAGGCCCGGCTGCGGCTCCGGCGCCGGGATCGAGGCGGCGGTCCAGCGCGGCTGCGCATGGTCCGCGCGCGGGGAGGCCCCGACGTCGTGCGAGAAGTCGTACATCGGCGCGCGGGTGATTCGCCCGAAGGCGTCCCGTCAGATCGCGGTGCCGACGAGCGCGGCGGCCGCGCAGGTGCCCACCACGGCCGCGGCGTTCATGATGCGGCGAAGGTGCGCGACGAAGGCGGTGCGGCGGGCGTATTCACGACGGCTCATCGGTCTCTCTCCTCGAACGTGATCGGCAGTTCGTCTCCACGGCAGCGCACATGGCGAGGAGCGTTCCAGGTGGGCCTGATCGATGCAAATCGTTGCTGGGAAGTAGTTTAATCCATCCAGACGCCAATCCCGCACGTGGACGAAGATGTCCGGATTCCGGACGGAGATGCTCGGGGGAACGCGGAAAGGCGAGATGTGCCGCGGATTTCAGTGACGTGTTCGAAATCCGGACAAACTGGGGACGTGGAGTATTTCGTGGCGAGCACACATCGATGCTTCCCAGACGGAGGCGATGGCCAGAACTCGTCGAGAAACGGGCCCCAGCAGCAGCGAGCAGATTCCCCGGTCGGCGCCACAGGATCGTGCATGGGGTCGGGACCGCGCCGCGCCTGCTTCGGAATCGTCAAGGCGAATGATCCGGGGAAGCGCCCCCGTTCACCCGTTCACCCGTTCACCCGTTCACCCGTTCACCCGTTCACCCGTTCACCCGTTCACCATCAGCTACGGCAGCCTCAGCTCTCCGGACTGAATCATCTGCACCGGGCGCTCCTTTTCGACGACATGCAGGACCGTGCGGCTCTCGCCCCCGGGCGCCAGCACGAGCGTCTGCTCCTCCTGGAGCTGATGGTGGCGGGGGAGCGACCGGTCGGGCGTGCGCACCCGCCACGCGCCGGGGCGCAGGCCGGAGACCTCGAAGCGGCCGTCCGCGTCCGTGCGCAGGCGCCGCACGCCGCCGGGACCGGAGATCTCCACGTCCACCCCCGGCATGGGCGCCGCGGAATCGGCCGGGGCGCCGGCGGGAACGCGCACCACCACGCCCGCCATCCGCGCCGCCAGGGCCAGCCCGATCTCCACCCGCCGCGCCCCGCCGCCGGCGGTGACGAGCACCGGCATCTCCCGGTCCGCCACCCGCTCCGGCCCCGCGCCCGGCTCCACGCGCAGCGTGTGCTCCCCCGCCGGCAGCCCGCCAAAGCCCGCGATCCCGCGCCTGTCGGTGACGGCCATGCGGTCCCCCACGCGCATCAGCACGCCGGAAAGGCCGCGCCCCGTGGCGGGATCGAAGGCGCGCACCGTGACGAGCCCCTCATCCCCCGAAGGCAGCGGAAGGGCCACGGGGAGCGCGTACTCCACGAACCCACGCGGCCGCCCTCCGACCGACGTCCGCGTGTTGCCCAGGCCGCGCACCGTCAGCCGGTGCCCGCCGCCCAGCCCGTGCTCCAGCGACAGGTCCAGCAGCGCCTCGGGGGGGCTTCCGTCGGCGCGGCGCGCCTGCGCCGAGACGCGCACCCAGGTGTCACGCAGCACGGGAAGGTGCGCGGTGAGGGCGCCCGACCACTCCCGCCCGTTCGGGCCGCGCACCGACGCGCCCTGGTGCAGTTGCGCGTACGCCCAGAGCGACGCGCCCCCACGGGTGGAAACCGTCGCCTGCAGGGCAAGGAGGTGAAAGGGCGCGGCGGCGGTGCCGGGGGGGTACACCACCTCGCCGGCTTCGTACGCGGGGTGCAGCCAGGCGCGTCGCAGCAGGGGAATGCCGATGCGGACCCGCGCCGCCCGCAGGTCTCCCCGTCCGCCTGCGCCGCCGCCGGTCTCGCGGTACTCCAGCGCCAGCCGGCTTCCCCACGCCAGCGACGCGCGGCGGGCGGTGGCAAACGTCGCCACCGTGTCGCCGAAGAGACGAAAATCTCCGCCCCGGCGCGCGGAGGCGGAGAGGGAGAGCGCGCCGAAGGGGCGCAGGGTGACGGAGGCGAAGTCCTGGTCCGGCGATCCCGTTCCGCCGTACGACGCCGCGCCGCGCAGGTGCAGCGCCTCGTACGAAAGCACCCGCGCGTTCCCCCAGGCGCGGACGGCGCGCGGCGGCTGCGCGGCGTTCGCCGCCGGGGCGGCTTCGGCCTCCACCTGCAGCAGCGAAAAGGGCGCGGCGGCCGCCTCCACCGTCCATCGCGCCGCGCCGGAGTCGGCCGCGGCGAACACGGCGCCCAGCCGCGCGCGGCGCCCGCCCACCCGCGCGAAGCCGCCGGCCACCCCGCCCCGCCCGTGGCCGCGGCGATCGCGCGCCATCACCCCGCCCGCGGCCACCGAGCCCACGCGCAGCGACGCGCCGGCGCCAAAGGCGTAGCGGCCGGGCTCCGTCAGCCGCGACAGGGCGTACACGTCGTCGCCCAGGCGCAGCGACAGGCCGGGCGTCTGCAGCCGCAGGCGGTACTCGTCCTCACGCCGGAAGGGGGCGCCGGCCGGGTCTGCCGTGCGCGCGTCGGCCTCCAGCCGCACCGTGCCCGCGCGGTCAAGCGCGCCGTGCGCCCGGAACGAGAAGCCGGCGGCGGAAAGCGAATCCGCCGCCCGCACCCGCAGCTCGGCCGGAAGCCCGCGCCGCCGCGCGCGTCCCGCCCCGCGCGGCACCACCGTCACCAGCGTGCGCGCGGACGACGCGCCCGCGCCCGACGCGGCGTAGAGGGTCACCTGGCGGCGCAGGCTGGCGGTGGCGCGGGGGTCCGTGACCCCGCGCACGGTGACGATGCGCTCCGAGGCGGGGGGCAGCACCAGCGCCGGCACGTGGGCCCGCGGCGCGGCGCCGCCGTCCACGTGGGCGCGCAGGTCCAGGTGCTCCGTCACGTTGCCCCCGTTCACGACCCGGAAGCGCACCGCGTACTCCCCGCCCGCCACCACCATGGGTGCCGCGTCCGCGGGGGTCACGGCCACGACGCGACGCGCGGCCACGACCACCGCCACCGAGTCGGCGGAGCGGCCGGCGTCGTAGCGCACCACGTAGCGCCCGGCCGCCACGCCGGCGGGAATGCGCACACCCAGCAGCCGCAGCTCCGCGGCTCCCGGGGCCAGCTCTCGCGCCCCGCCGCCGGTGGCGCTCCACCCAGGTGGCAGCACCGCCCGCCCGTGGATCACGGCCGCCGCCGGGAGCAGCGTGGTGACGCGGAACGGGAGGGTGATCGACTCGCCGGACTGCGCCGCCACCTCCGCCGGCCCGCGCCGCTCCACGCGCGCGGCCTGGGCCCTTGCGCTCGACGCCGCGCAAAGTCCCAGGCCCATCATCACCACCCGCCAGGCGTACCGCGGCATCCGGTCAGAGCCGCAGCGTGTATTCCGCGCCGAACACGTCGTCCGAGCCGGTGTCCACCACCAGCAGCACGCGGTAGGTGCCGGGCGGGAGCGACGCCAGGTCGAACCGCTGGCGGATGGAGGTGCCCGGGTAGACGAGCCCGCGCGCGCTGGTCAGCCGCCCCGCGGGGGCGCCGTCGGCGTCGAACAGGTCCACGCGCAGCTCCAGCCGGTCCGCCTGCCCGCCCGTGTTCAGCACGTCCACCTGCAGCGCCTTTCCGCCGCCTTCCGTGGACAGGTGCGCGCCTTCCAGCGCGATGCCGCGCTCCGCCTGCCCCACGTGGGTGGCCAGCTGCACCGCGTAGCGCACCGACGGCGCAATCCCCACGCGGCCGGCGCGGACGGCAGCCGACGCGTCGTCCACCGTCTCCACCAGCAGCACGCTCCAGTACGAGCCGCGCAGCTCCGGCCGGGCGGGAACGGCGACGGTGTACGCCACCGTGGCCTCTTCGCCGGGGGCCAGCGTGAGCTGCGCGGGGCTGAAGCGAACCCACGCGGCGCTGGAGCGCGCGCCGCTGCCGGGCTGCTCGTAGAACGTGCGCCCGTCCGCCAGGAACCGGTAGTCGGCGGCGGAGACGCGGGCCTGCCGCGGCTGCGCGCCGGTGTTGCGGACGCGGATGGTGCCCGCGTACTGCTCGCCCGGCGCGGCGGCGCGCTCTTCGAGGGTGCTGCTGACCACGCTGACCTGGGCCACGGCCGGCGTGGCGGTCAGCAGCGCGGCGGCAAGGATGGAGATCGGCTTCATGGGATACTGCGGGATCAGGATGCGAGTGCGGGCGGGTGCCGGCCAGGCACCCGCCCGCGGCACGGTGAAAAGGCTCAGGCGCCGGCGGTGATGGTGTACGTCACCGTCTTGTTGCCCGCGGCCACCACCCCGGCCGCGACCGTGGCGGCAAGACCGTAGGAGATGGAGAGGCCGGACTGGTTCACGTTGCTCACGCCCGTCACTACGTCCTGCGCGGTGGTGCTCAGGTTCACGGCCCCGGTGCTGGTGCCGCCCGCGGGCGCGGCGAGCGTGACCGACAGGGTGACGCCGGACGGCATGTTGGTGTCGATCTGCGCCGTCACCTTGCGGTTGGTCTCGTTGGTGGTGATGGCGTATGTGCCGCTGGCGCTGGCCGAGGTCAGGCCGCTGCCGGGGGTAGCGTCGTTGATCACCAGCGAGGGCGAGCCCGCGACACTGATCTCGTTGATGGCGGTGACCTCGTAGCTCACCGTCTGGGTAGCGGTCTGGGCGGATGCGTCGTGCGCGGCGAAGGCCGAGGCGGCAACGGCCAGCGCGGCGGCGTAGCGGATGGACTTCATGGGATTGCTTCCTGGAGAGGGATTGAGTCGTGCGCGGGGAACTGCCCCGGCGATGCCGCCCGGATTCTCCGGCCGGCGGACGGCGTGTCCCAGGGCGAGCTACGTGCCCACATCCACCCATTCCCGTAAATCGTTGCAGATGCGCAGCCTGGAGGCCCACGCACTCGCTCCGCGCAAACCGGCGACGCGTCCGGTTTTCGGTCACCTGGAGCTGCCTGATACTCCAAACCCGCACCTGACATACGGTTGCAGCATCCGTTCGATTCCCGTACAAACGCAGAAGCGGGCAGCCGCCGCGGCGACCGCCCGCCTTCGAGTGTCTGGATCACCCTCCATCCCCCACCCCGTTCACCCGTTCACCCGTTCACCCGTTCACCCGTTCACCCGTTCACCCGTTCACCCGTTCACCCGTTCACCCGTTCACCCGTTCACCCGTTCACCCGTTCACCCGTTCACCCGTTCACCCGTTC
>DASUVG010000244.1:0-12368 GCA_036379135.1 Longimicrobium sp. | reverse complement strand
CCGGCAAGCTTTTCGAGCAGATGGGCCTGCCGCGGCTACAACCGCACTGACCTCAACTTTCCGAATCGCCGGATGCGGACCCGCATGTCCGGTGGTGTGGGAGGGTGGCAGCCGGGATCACCGGCTGCCCCCTATCCCGATTCACTCCGCGTGCACTGCGTTCCCGCCGTTCCGGACTACGCCGCCACCAGTGCCTCGTCGGATTCGTGCTCGTGCTCGCGTTCACGCTCGGCGGCGGCGGCGCGGGGGAGGCTGAGCGTGAAGGTGGAGCCCGCGCCGGGAACGCTCTCCACCGTCAGCCGGCCGCCCATGGCCGCGGCCAGCGTGCGGCTGATGGCCAGGCCCAGCCCCACGCCGCCGTACGCGCGCGTCAGGTTGGCGTCCGCCTGCACGAACGGCTCGAAGATGGCCTCCAGCTTGTCCGAGGGAACGCCGATGCCCGTATCGCGCACGCGTACGCGCACCTCGTCGCCCGCGGCCTCGCACGCCACGTGGATGCACCCGCCGGGCTCCGTGAACCGCGTGGCGTTGTCCAGCAGGTTCAGCACGATCTGGTGCACCTTCTCCGCGTCGCCGCGGGCCGCCAGCGCGGGGTCGCAGCCGGAGCAGGTGTAGAGGATGCCCTTCTCGTGCATCTGCGGCAGCACGCAGACGTCGGCGGCGCGCAGCAGCGCGTCCATCGGCACGGCGTCGCAGGCCGGGGGCTGGCTGTCCCCTTCGGTCAGGGCGAAGGTCAGCACCTGGTCGATCAGGCCCAGCAGGTGGCGCTGGCTGCGCCGGATGCGCTCCAGCGGCTCCTTCTGCTCGTCGCGCACGGGTCCGTGCACGCCCATCTCCAGCAGACTCACGTACCCGGCGATGGCGTTCAGCGGGGTGCGCAGCTCGTGGCTCATCACGCCCAGAAAGTCGCTCTTGGCGCGGTTGGCGGCCTCCGCCTCGGCGCGGGCCTCGCGCTCCAGCCGCAGCAGCCGCTCCTGCTCCGCCAGCGACGCGCGCAGCTGCGCCTCCAGCTCGCGCCGGTGCGCCACCTCGGCCTCCAGCGCCTGCGCCCGCTGCTGCAGCGCGCTGATCTCCAGCAGCCGCGCCCCGTCGTCCGCCCGGGTGTAGCGCTCGGTGGGGACCACGTGCTCGTGCTGGTGGCAGATGCGCAGAAAGGGATCGGCGTCCGCCGCGCGCGAGAAGCTTTCGAGGGAGTAGGCGCAGAGCAGGGAGAAGGCATACGTCTGCGCCAGGCCGTTCCAGAGGGATTCCAGCCGGACGGCGGCGTCGGCGTTGCCGTCGCGGCACAGCAGGTCCACCATCTCGCCGTACGCGCACACCACGGGGCTGCTGCCGCTGCGCGCGGCGCGCTCCATCACCGGCCCCAGCTGCGCCCGCATCCGCGCCTCGTCCGGCGCGCCGTCCACCATGAAGGCGTCCAGCGTGGCGCGCGCGTCCAGCATCGCCAGCCGCCCGCCGCGCCGCAGCGCGGCCACGTCCACCCCCCGGCCCTCGAGGTGCGCCGTGAAGCCCGCGCGGTGCCGCCGGGTGGCAATGACGACGGCGGACTGCCCGCGCGCCAGCCCGGCCGCCAGAAAGTCCGCCACCACGTCGTAGAGGAACGCTTCGCCCTCGTAGAACTGCACCGCATGCCCCGGCCGCTCGGGGGCGGCGGGGCGGGGCGCGCTGCGTGCGCGCGGAGCGTCTGGCGGGGCGGCGAGCGAAGCCTGCATGGTCCTACCCTCCCGATCCTGATCCCGCTGGCCGGTGCGGACCGCCGGCTCGAGCTTTCCCGGTGCTGCAAGCCCCGAGCCCGTACGTTTCACGCTAACCTGTTCAGGCAGCGGCAGGTCCGGCGCGTCGTACCCGGCATCTACATGGACGGGTCCATCCCTCGCATTTCGCATCCGCCGCCGCAGGACGCCGGATGCGCACCGGCACGGCGTCCGGGAGGGTGGCTGCATCAGCGGCGGCATCGGATCGTTACGGATGCGCCGTTTCGGGGGGGCGCTCACGGCATGTAGCGCACGCCGATCTGCATCGTCCGGTACCAGTTCTCGGAGCGGCGGACGTACGCGATGCGGCGGCGGCCGTACGGGTCCTGGGGATCCGGCTCCACGAACGTGTCCTCCACCCAGTTCCTGTCCTGCCCCAGCTCCGCCTCCATCCGCCACCGCCGCACCTGCACGCCCAGCGCGGCACCCATCCAGGGATGCGAGCCCTCGTTCACCCCCAGCGACCCCCCGGCCACGGTGATCGTGGGCCCGCGCGGAGTGCCGGTGATGGAAAAGCCCAGGCCGCCGCGCACCCAGGGGCCGCCGCCCAGCCCGCCGGTGCGCCGGTGCCCCGTCCTTCCCTCCGCGTCCTCCACGAACTCGGCGCCCGATCCGGAGACGAACGGGGCCGCGAACACCAGCGCGCGCACGCCCGCAAAGGCGAACAGGCGCCCGCGGCTGCGCACCTGGATGCCCGGGGTGACGAAGAGCGGCGCGGCGTTGATGGTGTGGATGGGGTGCAGCGTGGCGATCCCCACCTCCAGGTCCATGCGGATCGGCGGCTCACGGTTCGCGTCCGGCGCGATCTGCGCGGCCGCGGGGCCGGGGGCGATCAGCAGGGTGCACAGCAGCAGGCGGAGGCGGACGGGGCGGGCGGGGAAGAGGATCATGATTCGGGAGCACTTCGATGGATGGCGACGGCCGGGGCAGGAAAGAACGCGCCGCCGCGCCTGGTTGCGACAGGTGGACGGGGGACGCGGGACGATCAGGGATACGGGACCGCGAACCCCGCCGTGGTCATCCCCTGGCCGATGGAAAAGCCGATGACCAGTCCGCGGGGGTCGGCGCCGTCCAGCTCGGCGCCCGCGATCCCCACCAGCACCCCGATCGCGATTCCCACCGTCGCGCCGGTGAACGCGCGGGAGAAGGAGACCGGGTTTTCGCTGTTCCGCGTGACGTACGCGCCCAGCGTGGCGCCCATGGTCGCGCCGAGGAGCGCGCCCGCGAGGCCGCTGGTGAGCCCCGGATCGTCCCCGCCGCCGCAGCACCCCGTGGCGGAGTAGAACGGTCCCGATCCGAACACGGCCCCGGCCACCATCCCCACCCCGGACCCCACCGCCGCCGGCAGCACCATCCGCCGGAAGCGCCGCCCATGCTCGGATGCCTCTACCCGGCGAACGGACGCGGAGGCGCCGGTGGAATCCGTCGCGGCCTGCGCATCCAGCGCGGCCGGGGCACAGAGCAGGATCCCGAGCAGAATCAGGCGAGGGAGGGGCATGGAGGGCTCCGCAGGGAGGCGTGCGGCGGGGAATCGCGAAACGGATGAACTATGGCGGAAGATCGGGCATGCTGCCAGTGCCGTCCGCGGGCGTCACGGGACCGAGCATCGATCGTCGGAGAGGCTGGCGCGCGTTTCCGCGGCCGCGGCCTGTGTGGACGGTTCTCGGGATTGCGCATCAGGGTCCGGGCGTCTTTCTCCCGCGCCCATCGGACTGATCCGCCGAACCACATCCCTCCTCAAAAAATGCGGATGGCCCCCTGCCGCGCTTCCATCCGTCTCCCGTTCCCGACGTCCCACGCCGGCTCGTGCCTCGTCGGCCGGCGCGCCATGCCGCCGGCTGACACGAATCACGCTTCGGATCGTGAGGAAGCGGCACGAGAAAGCTTCAATGACTCTGCTGCGGCTCTTCATCTACCTCAAAATCGTGTCGATCCGACATCCAGTTGCGCTGGACTGAGTGTCGAGTCGGGGGTAGCTTCAGCCCCTCTTGAGGAGGCGATGGAGCCGGCGGGACGCGACCGTCGGCCTTGTCGGGCTGGCTCCTGAGGACGGAAGCGAGCCGATCGTCCCTGTCGGCGAGATTCCTCGGGCGGAGGTGGATTGATGCGGGGACGCGTGCGCGATCCGAGTGGTTCCATGGTCGGGGAACGAGGTGCCGCGAGACGAGCCGTCGCCGGACGAGCGTGCGGGGGACGCGCCGTGATGCGCCGCGCCCCCTCCGCATCCGCATGAACCAGGCGGATGCGCGCGCGCTGCTGCGCGCCGCCGTGCCCGCGGCGGACGGCGAGGTGTGGGCGGACCTGGGCGCCGGGACCGGCGTGTTCACCCGCGCGCTGGCGGCGCTCCTGGGACCGGCGGGGCGGGTGGTCGCGGTGGATCGGGATGCGCGGGCGCTGGCGTCGCTGCGCGGCTCCTCGGTTGAGGGTGGATCGGCGGCGATCGAGGTCGTGGTCGGCGACGTGACGCGCCCGCTGGCGCTGCCGCCGCTGGACGGCGTGGTGATGGCGAACGTGCTGCACTTCGTCGCGGACGCGGAGGGGGTGCTGGCGCGCGTCGCGGGGGTGCTGAAGCCGGGCGGACGGATGGTGCTGATCGAATACGAGGGGCGGCGGCCCGGCCCGTGGGTGCCGCACCCGGTGGACTTCGCGCGCTTCGTGGAACTCGCCGGGGGTGCCGGGTTTACCCCTCCGTCCGTCGCCGCCCGGCGGCCATCTCGTTTCGGCGGCGAGATTTACGTCGCCGTGGCGGAGCGTGCCGGGTAGCGGATTCCCTCCGGATCATCGTCCCGGCGGCCGTGCCGCGGCGCAGATGCCGCGGGATGGCGGCAAAAAACCGTCTTGCCAGGCGTTTGCGGGGAACCCATTGTAGGCGGCGCCGCGAACGGTACGGACGTTCGCGCACATCCGCCGGAGCAGGAGCAGCATGAAGCAGGGAATGAGAACGTCGCGCTGGATGCGGGCCGCCGGCCTGCTGCTGTCCGTCGCCAGCGTGGCGTGCGGCAGCGCGACGGCACAGGCGCAGCCCACGCCACAGCCGCAGCCGCGCCACGGCGAGGCCGACGTGCGGTTCGTGACCGGGATGATCGCGCACCACGCGCAGGCGCTGGAGATGGTGGCGCTGGTGCCGGACCGCGCCACCCGCGACGACGTGCGGATGATGGCGGAGCGCATCGAGGTCTCGCAGCGGGACGAGATCGCGCTGATGCAGCGCTGGCTGCAGGCCCGCGGCGAGGCGGTGCCGGCCGCGGACGGCGGACACTCGCACCACGGCGCCGGCCACGCGCCGATGGCGGGGATGCTCACGCCGGAGGAGATGCAGAGCCTTGCCGCCGCCTCCGGGGCGGAGTTCGACCGCCGGTTCCTGGAGCTGATGATTCGCCACCACGAGGGGGCGCTGGCGATGGTGGCGGAGCTGTTCGGCACGCGCGGCGGCGGGCAGGAGAGCGAGGTGTTCCACATCGCCAGCGAGGTGGACGCCGACCAGCGGATGGAGATCGACCGAATGCGCACCATGCTCGCCGGGCCGCTGAACGGCTCCCGGCCGCGCTGACCGGCTTGCGCGGCGGAAGCCAATCAGGCCCGTATCCACACACTTCAGCAGAGACCAGGATGAGAACGGAAACGATGGCTGGACGGCCGCGTGACCGATGGACCGCCCGGGCGCCGCTCGCGGCGCTGGCGGCGGCGCTGCTCGCTACCGGCGCGCAGGCACAGGACACCCGCGACCCGCGCGTCGGCCTGCGCGCGGGGTGGAACGACGCGGGCGAGGCGGTCCGGGGGATGGAGCTGGTGTCGCACACCAGCCGGCCGGAGCGCTTCTTCAACCCCGGCAACATGGCGGACTTCAGCCTGGCCAACACCGACATGGCGTTCGCCGGCACCCGCGTGTTCATCGGCAGCTACAACGGCTTTCAGATCTACGACATCTCCAACCCGGCCAGCCCGCGGCTGGCGGGCTCGCTGGTGTGCCCCGGCGGGCAGGGCGACGTCTCCGTCTACCGCAACCTGCTCTTCATGTCGGTTGAAGAGACGCGCGGCCGGCTGGACTGCGGCACGCAGGGCGTGCAGGACACGGTGAGCACCGACCGGTTCCGCGGCGTGCGCATCTTCGACATCAGCAACCTGGACCGGCCGCGGCAGGTGGCGTCGGTGCAGACGTGCCGCGGGTCGCACACGCACACGCTGGTGCCGGACGCGCGCGACCCCTCGCGCGTGTACGTGTACGTGCAGGGGACGGGGGGCGTGCGCTCCGCCAGCGAGCTGCAGGGGTGCTCGGCGCGGAATTCCACGGAGGACCCCAACACCTCGTACTTCCGCATCGAGATCATCGAGGTGCCGGTGGCCCGGCCGCAGGCCGCGCGCATCGTGAACATGCCGCGCATCTTCGCCAACGCCCAGACGGGCGCCATCAACGGCCTGAACCAGGGCGGCCGCGCGGGCGAGGGCGCGCAGCAGACGGCGCAGACCAACCAGTGCCACGACATCACCGCGTACCCGGAGATCGGCCTGGCTGCCGGGGCGTGCGCGGGGAACGGCATCCTGCTGGACATCCGCGACCCGGCCAACCCGGTGCGCATCGACGAGGTCGTCGATCCGAACTTCGCCTACTGGCACTCGGCGACGTTCAACAACGCGGGGACCAAGGTCCTGTTCACCGACGAGTGGGGCGGCGGCTCCGCGCCGCGCTGCCGCGCCACGGACCGGCCGCAGTGGGGGGCGGACGCCATCTTCACCCTGGCCAACCGCGAGCTGCGCCACGCGGGCTACTTCAAGCTCCCCGCGGCGCAGACGGAGCAGGAGAACTGCGTGGCGCACAACGGCTCGCTGGTGCCGGTGCCGGGGCGCGACATCATGGTGCAGGCGTGGTACCAGGGCGGCATCTCCGTCTTTGACTTCACCGATCCCGCGCATCCGGTGGAGATCGCGTTCTTCGACCGGGGACCCATGAGCACCACGCAGTCGGTGCTGGGCGGCTTCTGGTCGTCGTACTGGTACAACGGGCTCATCTACGCGTCGGAGATCGGCCGCGGGCTGGACGTGTTCCGGCTCACGCCCAGCGAGCACCTGTCGCAGAACGAGATCGACGCCGCGCGGCTGGTGCGGGTGAGCGACTTCAACCCGCAGAACCAGCGCAAGGTGGAGTGGCCCGCCAGCTTCGTGGTGGCGCGCGCGTACGTGGACCAGCTCACGCGCAGCCGCGGCCTGTCGGGCACGCGCAGCATCGCGGTGGCGCGGGCGCTGGACCAGGCGGAGCGGGCCACCGGCGCGCGCCGCCGCACCGCGCTCACGCAGCTGGCCACGCAGCTCGACGCCGACGCGCAGAGCTCCAGCGACGCCGACAGGGTGCGCATGCTGGCCGCCGTGGTGCGCGACCTGGCCGCCGGCCGCCGCTGACCCTTCACCTCCTCGCGAGGAGACGCGCAGAAACGGCGCAGGGGTACAGAGGGACAGAGAACAGCCAGAGGTACGGAGGATGAACGTGTTCTCTGTACCTCTGGCTTTTGTCTGTCCCTCTGTACCCCCCGACGTTGTTCTTCCGTCCTTTGCGCCTCCGCGTGGGACGCGTTTTCGAGGCGGGGGCGGCGAAATCGGCGGAATTCCGTTATATTGGGGGATGATCTCCGTATCCAATCTCGAAAAGGCCTTTGGCGACCGCGTGCTGTTCGCGGACGCATCGTTCCAGCTGAACCCGGGCGAGCGCTACGGCATCGTGGGCGCCAACGGGTCCGGCAAGACCACGCTGCTCAACATCCTCAGCGGCGACGCCCAGGCCACCCGCGGCACCGTCTCCATCCCGAAGTCGGCCCGGCTGGGGGTGCTGCGCCAGGACCAGTTCCTGTACGAGGACCAGCAGATCCTGGAGGTGGCGCTCATGGGCCACCCGGAGCTGTGGGAGGCGATGGTGGCGAAGGAGGAGCTGCTCGCCAACGCGCACGTGGAGTTCGACGTGGACCGCTTCAGCGAGCTGGAAGAGACGGTGCAGCGGCTGGACGGCTACACCGCCGAGGCGCGCGCGGCCATCATCCTGGAGGGGCTGGGGCTGCCCACGGAGATCCACCGGCAGCCGCTCTCCACCCTCTCCGGCGGCTTCAAGCTGCGGGTGCTGCTGGCGCAGGTGCTGGCCGGCTCGCCCGACGTGCTGCTGCTGGACGAGCCCACCAACCACCTGGACATCCTCTCCATCCGGTGGCTGGAGAAGTTTCTCCAGGACTTCGCGGGCCCCGTGGCCGTGGTCTCGCACGACCACCGCTTTCTGGACAACATCTCCACGGGCATCCTGGACGTGGACTACCAGACGGTGACGCTGTACCGCGGTAACTACACCGACTTCCTGGAGCAGAAGGTGTCGGACCGCGAGCGCAAGGAAAAGGAGATCGAGGGGCGGCAGAAGGAGATCGCGCACCACCAGAAGTTCGTGGACCGCTTCAAGGCCAAGGCCAGCAAGGCGCGCCAGGCGCAGAGCCGCGTGCGCATGATCGAGCGCAAGGCCGAGGAGCTGGAGGAGCTGCCGGGAAGCTCGCGGCGCTACCCCAAGTTCAAGTTCGAGCCCAGGCGTACGAGCGGCAAGGAGGTGCTCAAGATCTCCGGCGTGGCCAAGTCGTTCGGCGACAAGGAGGTGCTGCCGGGGGTGAGCCTGCAGGTGAGCCGCGGCGACCGCCTGGTGATCATGGGGCCCAACGGCATCGGCAAGTCCACGCTCCTCAAGATCCTGATGGGCGACCTGCCGGCGGACGAGGGGAAGGTGGAGTGGGGATACGAGACGCGCCCCGGCTACTTTGCCCAGGACCACCACGAGCAGCTGAACGATCCCGACCGCTCCGCCGAGCAGTGGCTGTGGGACTTTTGCCCCGGCAGCAACCGCGGCTTCGTGCGCGGGCACCTGGGGATGATGCTGTTCTCCGGCGACGCGGCCGAGAAGCGCCTGGCCGCCCTTTCCGGCGGCGAGGCGGCGCGGCTGGTGTTCAGCCGATTGATGCTGGAGCAGCCCAACGTGCTGGTGCTGGACGAGCCCACCAACCACCTGGACCTCGAATCCATCGAGGCGCTGGTGGTGGCGCTGCAGAGCTACGAAGGGACGCTCATCCTGGTGTCGCACGACCGCTGGTTCGTGGGGCAGCTGGCCACGCGCATCGTGGAGATCAGCCCCGGCGGCATCCGCGACTACCTGGGAACGTACGAGGAGTACGTGCACGCCTGCGGCGACGACCACCTGGACGCCGACACCGTGGTCCTCAAGGCCAAGCGCGAGGAAAAGAAGGCCCGCAGGGGAGAGCTGGTGGGGTAGCGGCTTCGCTCCGGGGGAACGTTCGACACGCGGAGGGCGCGGAGGGGGGAAACCTTCTCCGCGCCCTCCGCGTTTTGCGTGGGGCTCCCGGTTCCGCCGCGCGAAGTCCGGCCGCGCCCCACGGAGCGCCCTTGCGCCCGGCCCCTGGCCGCGGGCAGAATCCGCACGGACCCTGAGCCGTGGAGAACGATGCCGTCGAATCCCACCCTGCTGGGCCGCATGTACGCGTGGCTGCAGGGCGAGGTGCCCGCCGCCACGCTGGAGGCGTACCGGCGCACGGGACTGCACGTGTTCGAGCTGCTGGACCAGGCCGAGGCGCGGCGGCTGGCGTGCGCCACCGAGGGGATGAACGCGTGGACGGCGCCCCCGGCCGCTCGCGCGCAGCTCCTGTGCACCTGGAACGCGTTCGTGCTGCAGACGCTGGCGGACCAGATCCTGGACGCCGACTACGCCGCCGAACCGGTAACGGCGGGGTTCGTGCCGCCGGAGACAGCCGAGCAGGTGCTGGCGTTCTACGGGCAGGTGGAGGAATGGCTGAACCGCGCACTGCAGGCCCGCGCAAGCCCCGACTACAGGCTGGACGTGGTGGTTCCCGCGCAGCTGCCGCCGTGGACGCACCCGGAGCCGTGCCCCGCCCCGCACGTGCGGGGCACCGTACAGGCCATGCTGAGCGTGGGGCACCACGCCGGCGCCGCCATGGGCATTTTCGACGACGCGGTGCCGGACGACGCGCGGCAGCAGGCACAGCTCAACCGCATCCGCCAGGTGTACGCGGCCGCGGAGGCAAGGGCCCGCTACGCCGCGGACCTGTACGGTGTGGAGCCCGCCCGTGGCCTGCATGAGAAGGTGGGGCCGTACGCGCGCGAGGCGCTGGAGGCGTTCTACGAGCTGGGGCAGCTCATCGCGGACCCCACGCTGGCCACCCCGCCGTCGGAGAAGCCCGGGCGGGTGCCGGGCAGCCGGGGCGGGGGGCGGGCCGGCGCGCTCCCGGGGAAGGCCGGCTTCGACCCCTGGTGCCTGACCGATCCCATCGTACGCAAGGCGCTTGGGAAAGGCCGCAGGGCCAACGAGGCGCTGCGCAGGATGTGGGCGCTGGACCCGGACCCCGCCCTCACTCTGGAGATCCACGCGGAGATCGCGGCTGCGTATGAGCGGATGGAGATCAGCTACGCCATGCACCACGGTGAGCGGGTGGGGCACCACGAGTGCTGCCCGTGGGCCCCGGTGTACGTGGTCCTCCGCCCGGTGACCCTGGGCGGCAAGGCGTTGCGCACGCTGCAGCAGTTTGTTTACGACGTGGGTGCGGACGATGCGTCGGAGACGTTCCGGCGGCGCATCCTGGTCGGCACCTTTCGGCGGGTGCCGCAGGGGTAGGGCCGGGAGCACGAGCGTACGAGTGGATGATGTGCCGTTCCGGAGGGCGCCGGCGCCCCGGAGCGGCCTGCGCCGGCTGACCCGGCCGCGACGACGAACTCCATGGGGATGATGGCGGACACACCAAAGCTGCTGGGCCGCGTGTACGCGTGGCTGCAGGACGAGGTCCCCGCGACCACGCTGGAGGCGTACCGGCGCGCCAGCCTGCCGGTGTTCGAGGTGATGGACCTGGCGGAGGCGCGGCGCCTGGAGTGCGCCACCGACGGGCTGGACCCGTGGACGGTGCCGCCCGCCATCCGGGCGGAGTTCCTGTGTGCGTGGAACGCGTTCGTGCTGCAGACGCTGGGGAACGACATCCTGGACGCGGACTACGACGCCAGCCCCGCCACCGTAGGCTTCGTTCCCCCCGAGACGGCGCGGCAGGTGCTGGCCTTCTACGCCCAGGTGGAGGAGTGGCTGAACCGGGCGCGGCAGGCGCACGCCAGCCCCGACTACCGGCTGGACGTGGAGGTGCCGGCGGAGCTGCCGCGGTGGACGGTGGCGCACCCGTCCCCGCGCGAGCACCTGGTGGGCGTGCTGCGGGCCATGCGCTCCGTGGGCGATCACGCGGCCGCGGCCATGGCGTTCCTTCCCGACCGGGTCCCCGACGACGCCGCGCAGCGGTCGCAGCTCAACCGCATCCGGCAGCTCTACGCCTCGGCCGAGAGCAAGGCCCGCTACGCGCTGGACCTGCACGGCGCCGCCGCCACCCGCGAGGTGCACGAGCGGGTGGAGCCGTACGCGCGCGACGCCATCGAGCTCTTCTACGAGCTGGGGCAGCTGGTGGCGGACCCCTCCCTGGCGACCGATCCCGCCCCGCCCGCGATCGCCGCGCCGGCGGCCGTGCCGCCGCCCTCTCCCGTAGACGGGACGCCGCCCTCTCCCGCGGAGGGGACGCTGCCGGGGCAGCCGGGCTTCGACCCCTGGTGCCTGACCGATCCGCAGGCCGCCGCCCAGCTGCGGGGCAACCGCCGCGCGCAGCGGGCCGTGCGCAAGATGTGGAGGCTGGATCCCGATCCCGCGCGCACGCTGGCCATCCACGCCGAGATCCAGGCCGCCTTTCAACGCGGCCAGATTACCTTCGCATCTACGGGGACGGAGCGGGTGGGCTACTTCCACTGCTGTCCCTGGGGGGCGGTCTACGTGGCCAACCAGCCCGTGAAGCTCGGCGGGACGGCGCTGCGGACCCTGCAGCGCTTCGTGTACGACGTGGGCGCGCTGAACGAGGCGGAGAAGTTCCGCCGGCGCGTGCTGGTGGGCAACTTTCAGGAGACGGGGGACCTGCAGTACGGCCCCCACCGCCCCACGCCCTGAGCGGAGATCCGGCGGTCCGCGAGACGGGTTTCACACGGGGTCGATGGAGGACGGACCGGCATCCACGACGGCCAGGCAGGGCGGGAATGAAGGCGCGCGGCGCGGCGCTGGTGGATCATCATCATACCAGATCCGCAAGAAGGTTCATCGCGGATCTGGTTGCAAACTGCGGTCGCGCTCTCCAGGGGCGAGATGGCCCGCGATGCAGTGGAAGGGTGTCAGGGCACGGCGGCGGGTGGGGGTTGCTCCACGCGTGTGTGGACGCGTCGGGAACGGCAGAGGGAGGGAAGCGCGGCAGGGGGCCATCCGCATTTTCGGGGAGATACCTATCCCGCCATCCTCATCCCCAGCCTGGCGCCGACCTCCTGCCGCAAGCGCAGCGGAGCCGGCCTCCACGAACACCCGATGCGCGATCTGGCGAAGCCTGGGTCCGCGAGAAGCCGGGGGCGTTCCCGCAGAAGTTCGCGCGAGGGGGACGGTTCGCGGGATCGCGCATCGGGTGAAGCCGGAATGGTGGGCTGCGGGGCGCTGCGGCGGGAAAGGTGTTCCAGAAAAAATGCGGATGGCTCCCTGCCGGGCGTCCATCTGCCTGCAGTTCCCGA
>DASUVG010000243.1:0-23685 GCA_036379135.1 Longimicrobium sp. | reverse complement strand
CCGGGCGATCAGGTCGTTGATGTTGGACCGGATCAGCAGCGAAAGCTTGTCGAAGATTCCCATCGCTCGTTCAGCCGTATCTGGTTCCCCGGCGGGGCGGCCGGGCCGGGGGCCGGGCCTTTCGCCGGGGGGATCGTAGGTGTGGGTGCCGCCGCGTCAGCAGTCGCGGAACGCGGACAGCGACTCCATCTGCGTGGCCATCGCCATGCCGAACGAGTCGATGGTGGCCTGGAACTCGTTGAAGTCCAGGTTCTCGATCTCCAGCGACTCCGTAAGGATCACGTCGTCCTCTTCCAGCCCGTACGCCGCGTGCACAAGGTCGCTGGCGTTGGCCTCCAGCAGCGCGCGGTACAGCTGCGTGCACTTGCCGCCGTCGCGGGGCACGTCCAGCACCTTCATGCGAAACACCAGCAGCGGCGGGGCGTGGCTGATGACCACGGGGGTCTCACCGTTCTTTCCGCCGGGGTACGCCAGCCACATCGCCTCGTCCACTTCCTCGAATTCCAGCTCCATCCGGTTGAGGAAGTTCACCACGTCCTCGCGGGTCACCATCACGTTGTCTCCGGGTTGGGGCCGTCGGGCCGCTCGGGTGCGGAAAGCGCTCCGCCGGCGGGTCGCGCGCCGGCCTCCGAGAGCAGGCGCACCATGAACGACTGCTCTTCGGCCAGACGGCGCACTTCGCCGTGCAGGCCATCCATCTCTTCGCGCAGCCGCTGGATCTGGGCATCGCGGCTGGCCAGCTCGTAGCCGCCTGCGCCGCCGTCGCCCTTGAGTGCGGTGATCACCCACCGGGCCGCCAGGCCCACGGCGATGATCATCGCGATCGTTACAGTTCCCATCGTCCGTCGGGGTACGGGGCGTCGTGAGACAAAGTTTCACCCGCGGGGCGGCGTGTCCAGTGCCGCGCCGGGCGAAGGGAGAGGGTGGCCGCTGGATTCGCGACTCGTCGAAGGTCATCCGGCTGGCGCCCGACAGCGCCCCCTCTCCCCCGGCCCCCTCTCCCCCGCTGCGCGGGAGAAAGGGGAGAATTCGCTTGCGCCGCGGCATGCATCCGGCTGCGTCCGCAAGGCACCCCCTCTCCCGGCCTCTCCCCCAAAAAACCCTGGGGGAGAGGAGAATTCGATCCCGCCGCGACGCGCCTTCTGCCGTTCTCCCCCCCACGCAGTTTGTGGGGGAGGGCCGGGGAGGGGGGCGCCGGCGGCCGCAGCTCGACCTCCGGCGCAACGCGCGGATCCCGGCCCCCACATCAACCTCCCCGGCAGTTTCGGGGGAGGTTGGCGAGTGGTGCTCGCTCGGAGGGGCCTGCCCGAACCGTCTGGAGCCCGACCGTACCCTACCGGCTGATCCCGCTGGGCTGCGACGTGGGGCGGATCTGGATCAGGCGGCGCGCGGAGGGAGTCGCGGCCAGGCCGCCCATCGCGGTCTCACGGTACGCGCTGGGCATGCGGCGGCCCACCTCGCCCATCACGTCGATCACCTCGTCCGCGCTCACGGGAAAGTCCAGCCCGGCCAGCGCCATCTCGGACGCGGCGATGGCCTGCATGGCGGCGCTGGCGTTGCGGTAGATGCAGGGGATCTCCACCAGCCCCCCGATGGGGTCGCAGATCAGCCCCAGCATTCCCTGCAGGCAGAGCGCGATGGCGGTCTGGATCTGCTCGTGCGATCCGCCGTGCAGCCAGGTGACGGCGGCGGCGCCCATCGCGGCGGCGGTCCCGGTCTCCGCCTGGCACCCCCCCTCCGCTCCCGCCAGCGACGCCCGCTGCGCGATCACCCCGCCCACCCCGCCGGCCACCAGCATGGCATCCACCAGCCGCTCCTCGCCGATCCCCCCCTCCGCGAACTCGTCCACGGAGATCAGGATGGCCGGCAGCACCCCCGCCGCCCCCGCCGTGGGCGCCGCGACGATCAGCCCCATGGCCGCGTTCACCTCCAGCGTGGAGATGGCACGCGCCAGCGTCCGGGTCACCCGGTCGCCCAGGATGCGCGGGCCGCCGTCCCACAGCTTCCTGGAGCGCCCGCCCGTCATCCCCGACGCGGAGCGCACCTTCCCCTCCAGCCCCTCGTCGATCGCGCGCCGCATGATCTGCAGCGTTTTGGCGATGCGGGCGCGGATGGCCTCCTGCGGCACGCCGGTCTCGGAGGCCTCGGTGTCGAGCACCACCTGCGGCAGCGGCCGGCCGGTCTGCTCCGCGTCGCGGACGAGGGATTCGATGGACTTATGCATGGAGCGGAACTGCGAGGGGACAGGTTACACGGTACAGGTTACAGGGGAATGGCTTGCAAGAAGCGCGGCATGCGCGCGGGCAGGCGCGGACGGGACAAACCCGCCGTTCCCTGTTCCCTGTAACCTGTTCCCTGTTCCCTTCCTCAAACGCCGGCTTGCAAACTCGCGCCGCGGCCAGGCGCTGTCAAACGCGGCCAGCCGCCGGAACACGCTGCGGTTCCGGCGGCGTGCGAGGCGGCGCGTGATCGCCTTACCTGCCGAAGACGCCGATGCCGTAGCGGCAGGGATCGGCGGAGCAGTCGGCCATGCTCACCCGCACCCGGAAGACGCCCGAGCGCGTCACGGTCAGGGAGACCAGCGGGTAATCGTCGTCCAGCATGTCGCTGTCGACCACGTTCCCGTTCCCGTCGTACAGCGTGAAGTCCAGGTCGCTGCAGTCTTCGTCGCAGGCGCCCATGATCTGGTACTCCCGTCCCACGTCGAGCTCCAGATCCACCATCTCCGAGGCGCCGTCGTTCAGCGCTCCGGTGTAGATGCGGTGGGTGAGCTCGTAGCCCTGCTGCTCGAACCTGCTGCCCACCGCTGTGATCTGCGCACGCACCTGGCGAACCCAGGCGTCCTGTGCGCGGGCGGTGGAGGGGGCGAAGAGGGCCGCGAGGGCGGCGGTGAGGAGGAGTAGCTTCTTCATGGGACCGTCTCCGGCAGGGGGAGGGGCGCAGTGCAGGGCGTCTGCGAGCCGTCCGGCACGCGGACAGAAAAACGGCACACTGCAAGGTGCAGTGTGCCGTGGAAAGCCTCCGTCCGCAATACGGGGATCTCCCCTTCCCGCGTCAGGCGATCTTGGGGACCGCGCGGGCCCAGCGCAGCCACGGGAACCCGCGGATGGCAGCCAGCGCCGCGTCGCTCACCGGCTCGTCGGCCTCGATGGTCATCATGGCGTCCTGGTGCCGGCCGGTGCGGTCCACGCGCATGGTGGCCAGGTTCACGTGGTGGCCGGCCATGATGGTCGCCACGCAGGCAATGGTGCCCGGCTCGTCGTGCGCCAGCAGGACCACGGTGTGGTAGTCGCCCCCCAGCGCGACGGGAAAGCCGTCGATCTCCGACACCTCCACCCGCCCGCCGCCCAGCGACGCGCCGCGCACCGTCACCCGCTCGTCGCCGCGCTCCAGGTGAAAGATCGCGCTGTTGGGGTGCGCGTCGTCGCCCAGCTCCACGTCCTCGAAGGTCCACTCCAGCCCCGCGGCCCTGGCCTCGTCGTACGCTTCGCGCAGGCGCATGTCGTCGGGGGCCAGGCCCACCAGACCGCCCACGATGGCGCGGTGCGTCCCGTGCCCCTCGCCCGTGGCGGCAAAGGAGCCGTGCAGCTGAATGCGCACGCGGTCCGGCGTGCCGCCCGCGACGGCGCGCGCGATCAGCCCCAGGCGGCACGCGCCCGCCGTGTGCGAGGAGGATGGCCCGACCATCGTGGGTCCCAGGATGTCGAAGAGAGATACCATGTGCCCAAGATAGGCGCGGTGGACGCAACGGGCCAGACGGGAGGAAGGTGTTACAGCGGCGCGGATTCGGCTTCGCCGTGAGCGGCAGGATGGATATTATCGAAAGATGGTGTAAATTATTGAAAATGGTGTAACCGTTGAAGGGGGCACGATGGCACTCAACATCAAGAACGCGGACGTCGAGCGGCTGGCCGCTGAAGTCGCGGGCCTCACGGGCGAGAGCAAGACCGAGGCGATCCGGCAGGCGCTGGTGGAGCGCCGGGAAAGGCTGGCGATCAAGGGACGCGGCAGAACCCGGTACGAGGACGTGATGGCATGGCTGGAGAAAGATGTCTGGCCGCGCATCCCGGCCGATCAGCTCGGGCGGCGCCTCACGCCTGAGGAAGAAGCCGACATCCTCGGCTACGGTCCCAAGGGGGTATGATCGTCGATACGTCCGCCGTGATCGCCGTCATCGCCATGGAGCCGGGCTACGAGGCGCTGGCAAAGAAACTCTCGGACGCAGACATCCTGGCGATCGGAACGCCCACGCTGACGGAGTGCGGAATCGTTCTCAGCGCCAGATTCGGCGCGCTCGGCCGCACGCTGCTGAACGAATTTCTCGAGCAGTTCCCGGTGGTGGAGGTGCCGTTCACGGAAGCCCACTGGCGCACGGCGGTGACCGCGTTCGAACGCTTCGGGAAGGGCCGCCACCCCGCGGGACTGAACTATGGCGACTGCATGAGCTACGCGGTCGCGCGACTGGCAGGCCGGCCCCTGCTCTGTATCGGCAACGACTTCGTACGTACGGACCTGCAGATCGCGTAAAAAGGCCCACCCGCCGGGATCGGCGGGTGGGCCTTTCTCTCGAACGGCGGCGGGGGCTACTTCTCGGCCGCGGTCGGAAAGCGGACGCCGCTCAGGCGCCAGCGCAGTCCTTCGCGGCGCATGACCAGCGCGATCCGCTCGTCGCCGGACGCGCGGTCGCTGTACCGGACCACGAACTTGTCCGCCCCCTCCCACCCGCGCTGGATCTTCACGTCGTCGCGCCAGTTCTCGTCATCGCCGGGCTCATCGTCGTCGTTGTCGGCGGGGCGCTGGCCCTTCATCAGCAGGCTGATGCCCTGCGGCGTGACGGCGGCGTTCACCACCGGCTCCACGATCACGCCCGTGACGGCGGCGCCCATCGCGGCGAACACCCCGCCGTCCTTCTGGATCCCACGCGAGACGGCGTCCTGCATGTTGCTCTTGATGCTGACGCGCAGCGCCGGAAAGTCCACCATCTCGTTCAGCGCCTCGGCGTCGCCGCGCTCGGCGGCGGCCTGCAGCCTGTTCACCGCCATGAACGGCGTGAAGTAGAACCATGCGGCGGCGCCGAACACGACCAGCAGGAACAGTGGGTACTTCTTCATTGCAGGGAACTCCGGGAGAGGCGGTCAGGGGCGGGATCAGGGGCGTGGCGGATGCGGGAAACCGATGTTCAGGGGCCCCTGTACCCCGGCTGCGGGTGCAGGTGCCCCGGCGGGCGGCACGCATTCGTCGGGGAGTGGCTCTGCTTCGCAGTTCTCCATGGTGTCGGCCTTCACCACCACCAGCCGGCCGCCGCGGAGCTCGCTCTCGCGGTAGATCCAGCGCTCGTCGCCGTCCAGCCGTCCCTCGACGGGAACCTGCTCGTTGCGCCGGATCTCCACGATCCCGCCATTCTCCCACCGCCATCGGGAGCTGGTCCACGAGCGGCCGGCGTGGCCCAGTCGGGCGTGGGTGTACAGGGTGCGGCTGGTGGAATCCGGGTCGAACATTTCGTACTCGCCCACGTAGCGGAACCGTCCCGCCGCGGCGTCGTAGCGCCAGTAGTCGTACATCGGGTTGGGAGACGCGGGGACCAGCGTCACCAGCGCAAAGTCCAGGTAGCCGTCGAAATCAAGGTCGATGCGCCAGGTGGGGTCCCGGAGGGGAGTCACCTCCTCTATGCGTGAGGGGACCAGCGTCTGCACACGCAGCCCCGCGCGCAGCACCGCGACGCTGTCCACCGCCTCCGTGACGGGGCTGCGATGGAATATGAACTCTAACCCGTCCGTGCCACGCACGGCCTTCCTGCGCCCGCCGGGTGTGGTGTCGGCCGCGGCGGGGTCCGCCTTCGGCGCGACGAGCGCGGAGGCGTCCGCCGCGCGCGCATCCTCCCGCTCCGCCGTTCCGCACGCCGCGAGGGCGATGGCGGCCGCCAGCATCGTCATCCTGCGCATGGTGAGCCCCGGTCGTGTGACGGCGGTGCGCCCGCGCGGCGAGAGGGCCGCGGGGTCCGCCGCGGCGATTGAACGAGGCCGCGGACCTCGCGGTTTCACGGCTCCATCCACGTGGAGCCGGCGCGCAGCGCATCTCCCTCCAGGGTGTCGCGCCGCACTTCCACCATCTTTCCGCCCTCCATGCGGCGGACGACGTGGACGTAACGCTCGCCGTCTCCCAGGGCGTCCTGCTCCTCTTCCGCGACCCGCACCAGCGCGGTGTCCACCCACCGCCAGCGCGCGGCCGTCCATAGCCGCCCGCCGTGGCCGCCGCGGTTGTGGTGGGTAAGCTCGCGGGTGGCGGAGTCCGGCGTCAGCGTCTCGAATTCGCCGGCGTGGACGAAGCGGCGCGCGGCCGGATCGAACCGCCAGTACTCCGACCACGAGTTGGCCATCGCCAGCGTGCTCAGCAGCGCCAGGTCCGCGTAGCCGTCGAAGTCCAGGTCGATGGTGGACAGCCGCTCCACCTGCGCGTCCGGCGGCACCTGGTTCTCGCGCGGACGCAGCGTCTGCACGGGCCGTCCATCCACCGAGACGACGATGCTGTCCACCACTCCCGGCTCGCCGTGGTGCAGCGCGAACGCGTGCGGTGGCAGCGTGGGGTGGATGCGGATCATCGTCCCCGCACCCGCCTGCCGCACTTCGGCGGCTTCCCCGGACGGCGCCGATGCGCTGTCCGGCGCCTCCGCCGTCTGCCGCGCGGGCGCCTGCTCCGCGCGGGAGCACGCCGCCAGCGCGCAGGCGCCCAGCATCATCCACCACTTCCGCATCACCCTTGCTCCTCTGCGTGGCCCGCGCGCGGCAGGCGTACGGCGAAATCCCACAGCGCGTGCCAGTACTCCTGGCCCGCCACCCATCCCAGGTCGTTGTGCCCGGCGCCCTGCACCCACAGCCGCGTCTTCGGCCCCGGCGCCAGCGCGTACAGCCGGCGGCCGTGCCAGAAGGGAACCACCTGGTCCTCCGTGCCGTGGATCACCAGCAGGGGCACGGTGATGCGCGGCAGCTTGTCCACGGTGCGAAAGCGGTCGAACGGCACCAGGGGGTAGGCGCGCACCACGCGAAAGATGGTGGTGAACGTGCTCTCCAGCACCAGCCCCGCCACCGGCCGGCGGCTGGCCAGGTCCGCCGCCACCGCGCCGCCCAGCGACCGCCCGTGCGCGATGATGCGCTCCGGCGGCACCCCCGCCACGCGCGTCAGGTAGTCGTACGCCGCGTCGGCGTCCACGTACGCCGCGCGCTCCGACGGGCGGCCGGTGCTGCGGCCGTAGCCGCTGTAGTCGTACGCCAGCACGTCGAAGCCGGCGTTGCGCATCCGGTCCAGGAACTCGGTGTTGTCGCCGATGTCCTCGCCGTTGCCGTGGCTGAAGAGGATGGTGTAGCGGGCGTGCGGATTTCGCAGGTGCACCGCGGCGATGCTGCCGCCGCCGGGGCGCGGGATGAGCAGGATCTCCGGCGTCTGCGCGTAGCGCTCGCGCGGCGGCAGAAAGATCAGCCGCTCGGCGAACAGCCACACCAGCCCCGCGAACGCCGCGTAGGCCAGCACGACGAGCAGGAGGATGCGCACGGCGCCGCGCGCCAGGCCCGGTGTGTCCAAGGATCTCGGGTCGGATGATGGGACGGGGGGCGCCGCGGGACCGGCCGCGCCGCCGTTCGAGGCGAAAGCTACGGCCGCGTGGTGCGGACGGCGAGCTGCGTCCCGGTGCCGTCCACCTCCACCACCACGTCGCCGTCCCAGCAGGTGCAGTACACGGCCTTTTCCATCACCCGGTCCGCGCGCACCTGCCGCACCGCGTCCATGGTGTAGACGGTCACCGCGGGGCGCGTGCCGGTGGTCGCGCTCTCCATCATGGCCACCGCCGCCTCGCGCGGATGCCCGAAGTCGAACGGGTTGAAGACGGGCGGGTGCTGCGTGGTGTGGTGGCCCGCCGAGATCACGGTGATCTGCGGCGACATCATGGTCAGGTAGTTGGTGGTGGTGCCGTTGCGCGACGCGTGGTGCCCCGCCGCGTACACGTCCACGTCCAGCAGCCCGCCGGTGAACCGACGCACCATGCGGCGGATGGCCGGCTCGCAGGCCCCGTCGGACTCGTTCTCCGCGTCGCCGGGGATCAGAAAGCTGGCCTCGCGGTACCGCACCAGCGCCGCGACCGAGTTGTTGTTCTCGTTGCGGCACCCCGCGGCGCCGTTCACGAAGCGGATGTCCACGTCCGACGGCCCTTCGCGCAGCACCCGCATGCGGTACGTCTGGTAGCCGCGCGACGCGATGCGCGAGTCGGGGACGATGTTGTACAGCACGCCGTGCTCGTCGCCGTAGCGGCGCGCCTCGATCACCGGCGCCGCCCCCTGCGACGGCTCCATTCGCCCGCCGTCCACCAGGTTGCGCACCCGGTACCCCCGCATGACGTCCATCAGGTAGCGGGTGTGGTCGATGTGCGGATGGGTGACGATCACGCTGTACAGCGTGCGGTCCAGGTCCGGCCGCCCCACGAAGAAGCTGTCGAGGTACGCGATGACGTGGTCGCGGTCTTCCGCGTCGGCCTCGCCGCCGGCGTCCACCAGCACGGCGGCGGTCTGGAACTCCAGCAGAACCGACTGCCCCTGCCCCACGTTGATGAAGTGGGCCTTCATCTGCGCCTGCGCCGCCGCCGGGATCAGGGCCGCGGCGGCGACGGCCATCATCCTGCGCATGATCGCCTCCGGGATGAAAGGTGTGGCGCGGGACCGGCGGAAGGGGGAAGGAGCGGACCCGGCCCGTCCTCCATGCTAGGCGAGGAAGCCGCGAGAGGGAAAGGATTTTCTCGTCTCAGGCGAGGGGGCGGACGCGGGGTTCTAGAGCCCGCGAACCTCCCCCACCGTAGCGGCATACCAGTACGGCTGAAACTCGCACCCCGGGCTGACGAGCGCGTACACGATGCGGAACGCGTGCTGCCGGCTTTCCGCGAACAGGGGAATGCCCCTGAACTCCCCTACCGGTGTCAGCAGGGACGTGCCGATCACCCGCCGCGAACCGTAGCGCACATACCGGCGGCGGATCAGCACGCGAAGCTTGGGATTCACGCGGAGAAAGAGGGCTTCGGCGACGTCTCGTGGCCGGGGCTCGGTGCGTTGGGCTTCGATCGGGGTCAGGGGGTGCGGGACGCCTGCACCTCTACCGGCTGCACCACCCACACGTCCACCGGCACGCCCTTGATGCTGGCCGGCGCGAACCGCATCGTCTCGAACATCTCCCGCGCGAAGGCATCCACGCGTGCCCTGCCGCTGGAGCGGGCGAGCTCCACGAACACCACCTGGCCGTCGCGCGCCACCAGGGCCCGCACCCTCGCGGTCGCGTGCGTGGCGGAGGGCCCCTGCCGCGCGAAATCCTCGATCAACCGCCGCACCTCGGCAACGTTGGTCACGTCCGGCCGGCACTCCACCACCACCTCGCCCACGCGGGGCAATACCAGCGGCAGCGAGTCCAGCCGAAAATGCAGCACCACGTCACCGCGCTCGCCGGCGGGATACGCGGCCAGCAGGGGGATCGCCCGCTCGTAGACGCCGGAGAGCACCCGGGGCGCCACCCGGCCCTGCACCGACCACATCCGCCCGGTGCGCGTGTCCTGGTCGTACTGCGCCAGCACCAGTCCCTCCGCCGGAAGCCCCGCCTCGCCCACGGCGCGAAGAATGTCGGCGCGGATGGCGGCCGTAATGTGCTCGTGCAGCGAATCGCGCCAGACCTCCGCCGGCGTGCGCCGCGGCTCGCGGTGCGGCTCGCGCGAGCACGCGCTGGAGCGGCGCCACTCGCTCCTCTGCGCCTCCGCGGCGGCGGGTGCGGCAGCGGCGGCGGCCAGGAGCAGGGCGAGCATGCGTGCGGCGAACATCTTCACCGATCCTCCAGGAACAAGTGAGAGGGCGGTCCGCGGCTGCCTCACCGTCCAACCACCCGGTACCTCGATGGGCTGCTCTACCCACGCGTCCACGGGCTCGCCGGTCCGGAGCGCCGCCGGACGAAAGCGCATGCGCTGCACGGCTTCGAGCACGGCGCGCTCCACGACGGGGATCCAGAGCCGCGCGCTCATGGCCGTATGACGGGTGCGGGAACGAAAGCGGGGGACGCCGGTGCGGCGCCCCCCGGGGCTTCACTTCGCCGTCTTCGCCTTGCGGCCACGTGGTTTCGACGCCGGGAGCGGCGCGGGGACCTGCTCGGGGGTCACGTGCAGCAGCGGCGCCAGGAAATGGCCGGTGAAGCTGCGCGGGTTGGCGGCCACCACCTCCGGCGGGCCCTCCGCCACGATCTCGCCGCCCTTGGGACCGCCCTCCGGCCCCAGGTCGATGATCCAGTCCGCCGTCTTGATCACGTCCACGTTGTGCTCGATGACGAGCACCGTGTTGCCGCGCTCCACCAGCCGGTGCAGCACCTCCAGCAGCATCCGCACGTCCTCGAAGTGCAGCCCCGTGGTCGGCTCATCCAGGATGTAGAAGGTCTGCCCCGTGGCGATCTTCGAAAGCTCCGACGCCAGCTTTACCCGCTGCGCCTCGCCGCCGGAGAGCGTGGTCGCGCTCTGTCCGAGATGGATGTATCCCAGCCCCACGTCCGACAGCGTCTGCAGCTGGCGCTTGAGGCGCGGCACGGCGTCGAACACCTCGCACGCCTCGTCCACCGTAAGGTCCAGCACGTCGGCGATGGAGTGGCCCTTGTAGAACACCTCCAGCGTCTCGCGGTTGTAGCGCCGGCCGCGGCACACCTCGCACGGCACGTAGACGTCCGGCAGAAAGTGCATCTCGATCTTCACCAGGCCGTCGCCCTGGCACGCCTCGCACCGCCCGCCCTTGACGTTGAACGAGAAGCGCCCGGGCGTGTAGCCGCGCATCTTGCTCTCCGGCAGCTCGGCGAACAGCTCGCGGATGATGGTGAACAGCCCCGTGTACGTGGCCGGGTTCGAGCGCGGCGTACGGCCGATGGGGGACTGGTCGATGTCCACCACCTTGTCCAGCAGCTCCATCCCGGTAATGCGGTCGTGCTGGCCGGGCACCGTCTTGGCCCGGTAGAACTTGCGCCCCAGCGCGCTCCACAGGATGTCGTTGATCAGCGTCGACTTTCCCGACCCGCTGACCCCCGTCACCGCCACGAAGCAGCCGAGCGGGATGCGCGCGTCCAGGTTGCGCAGGTTGTGCTCTCGCGCGTTGTGGATCATCAGCTCGCGCCCCTCCACCGGCACGCGCCGCACGGCGGGGATCTCGATCTTCCGTTCGCCGCGCAGGTAGGCGCCCGTCAGCGACTCGGCGCTGGCGATCAGGTCCTCCACCGTTCCCTCGGCGATCACGCGGCCGCCGTGGCGCCCGGCGCGGGGGCCCAGGTCCAGCACGTGGTCCGCCGCGCGGATGGTGTCCTCGTCGTGCTCCACGACGAGCACCGTGTTCCCCAGGTCGCGCAGCGCCTTGAGGGTCCCCAGCAGCCGCTGGTTGTCGCGCTGGTGCAGGCCGATGGAGGGCTCGTCCAGGATGTACAGCACGCCGACGAGCCGCGAGCCGATCTGCGTGGCCAGGCGGATGCGCTGCGCCTCGCCGCCGCTCAGCGTCTCCGCGCTGCGGCCCAGCGTCAGGTACTCGAGGCCCACGTTGACCAGGAACGACAGCCGCTCGCGCACCTCCTTGAGGATGGGCCCGGCGATGTCGCGCGAGATGTGCGGCAGCGTGTCGACGATGCCGAAGAACTCCAGCGCCTCGGCCACCGGCAGGGCCACCACGTCGCCGATGGACCGCCCGCCCACGGTGACGGCCAGGCTCTCCGGCCGCAGCCGCGCGCCGCTGCACACGGTGCAGGCCAGGGTGCTCATGTACTCCTCCAGCATCTCCCGCACGCTGTCGCTGCTGCTTTCGCGGTAGCGCTGCTCCACGTCGCGGATGATGCCGGCCCACTTGATCTTTCTGGGCCCCTTTGCCGACGCCGCGGCCGCCTTGCCGCCGGGGCGGCTGTCCATGCCGTACATCAGCACGCCGCGGATGTCGTCCGTCAGCTCCTCC
Organism: Longimicrobium sp.; assembly: GCA_036379135.1. Classification (GTDB taxonomy): domain Bacteria; phylum Gemmatimonadota; class Gemmatimonadetes; order Longimicrobiales; family Longimicrobiaceae; genus Longimicrobium. The sequence goes on along the minus strand of DASUVG010000243.1, from coordinate 11,701 downwards.
CAGGGCGTGTTGAGGTCAAAGTCCAGCGCGGACGCCAGCCCCTCCAGGATCGTCCCGCGCAGGTGGCCGCGCGGCACGCCCCAGGGAAGGACGACGCCTTCCAGGATGGAAAGGGAGTGGTCCGCCAGCACCAGCTCGGGGTTGGGCTCCTTGCGCGTCCCCAGGCCGCCGCACGCCGGGCAGGCGCCGTAGGGGGAGTTGAAGGAGAACTGCCGGGGCTCCAGCTCGGGGATGTTGATGCCGCACTCCGCGCAGGCGTAGTGCTCGCTGAACAGCTCCGGCTGCGGGTCGTGCGCGTCGGGCGTGTGCGAGACGATCTGCACCACGCCCTCGGCGTTGCGCAGCGCCGTCTCAACCGCGTCGGCGATGCGCGAGCGGTTGTCGGCGTCCACCGCCACCTTGCGCTCCACGTAGATGCTGATGTCGTGGTTGGCGCGGCGGGCCAGCGCGGGCGGCTCTTCCAGGCGGTGGACGGCGCCGTCGGTGCGGGCGTGGGTGAATCCCTTCCGCCGCATCTCCTCGAACAGGTCGCGGAACTCGCCCTTGCGGCCGCGGACGGCGGGGGCCAGCACCTCCAGCCAGGTGCCGGCGGGGAGCGCCATCAGCCGGTCGACGATCTGCGTGGCGCTCTGCCGCTCCACCGGCTTGCCGCAGCTGGGGCAGTGCGGGGTGCCGGCGCGCGCCCACAGCAGGCGCAGGTAGTCGTATACCTCGGTGACGGTGCCCACGGTGGACCGCGGATTCCGGCCGGCGGTCTTCTGCTCGATGGAGATGGCCGGCGACAGACCCTCGATGGAGTCCACGTCGGGCTTTTCCATCATCCCCAGGAACTGGCGTGCGTACGCGGAAAGGGACTCCACGTAGCGCCGCTGCCCCTCGGCGTAGATGGTGTCGAAGGCGAGCGACGACTTGCCGCTCCCGCTGAGCCCCGTGATGACGGTGAGCTTGTCGCGCGGGATCTCGACGTCGACGTTCTGCAGGTTGTGCTCGCGGGCACCCCGGACGATCAGGTTTTCTTCAGCCATCCCGAAAAGTTACCGCAGATTGCCCCGGGATTCAACCGTCCGGGGCCGCCCCCGCCAAAGTCGTCCCCGCGGCGCGGCGGACCGCCCCGTCTTCCCCTTCCCCTCCTCCGCCGGCGGCCGCAGGCAACCGCCGCGCAATCCGACCGTCGGCCCCTCGCGGCCGCGACGGCGATCGGCGGAGAGGCCGCCCCGGAACGGAAAAAGAACGGCGTGAACCAGGCCCGCCGGGGGCGGCACGGCAACCGCATTCGGCGATGCCGCTCCGCGGGACGTTTCCGGCCGGGTGAAGCATCCGTTTATCCCAGATTTCGATGATTCCACGGCCCGCACAGCATGCTGGCGCGGCCTGCGCTGCCGGTGCGGGAGCACGGGTCAGGCCGCATATCCACTCATCGCCGCTTGTCACAAACCTGTGCGATCTTGTCAGAAAACGGCCGGTCAGAAGCCGGTGGGATGGTGCGTTGGCTTGATGGAAGGACGCCCGATGTTTCCAACCCACCCTGAAGGAGCTGCCCCATGAAGCGGTACACACTGTTGTCGGCACTGCTGGCTGCCGGTACCCTGGCTGGCTGCGCGGACGTGGCGGGTCCCGCCGCGACCGCCGCCCCCCGCGCTCCCGCCCTCTCCCTTGCCTCGGGGAACGGGCAGCACGTGGTGGTCTTCAAGGGCAGCGGCATTCCCGCCGAGTTCGCCGCCGAGGTGGCGGCGCTGGGCGGCACGGTGACCTACGCGCACGCGGAGGTGGGTTTCGCGATCGTCAGCGGGCTGGCCGACGCGGCCGCGGCGCAGGTGGGGCGGCTGGGCGGCGTGTCCGGCGTGCAGGCGGACGAGGTGTTCCAGCTGGAGTCCCCGGTGGTGGCGGCCGATGCCGGCGTCGACCTCGTGGCCCAGAGCCAGGCCGATCCCGCGACCGCCGCGCGCTACGGGTTCCAGTGGAACATGCGGCTGATCAACGCGGACGACGCGTGGGCCGCCGGCAAGCTGGGCTCGCCGGGCGTGACCGTGGCCATCCTGGACTCGGGGCTGGACTACGACGCGCCGGACCTGAACGGGCTGGTGGACCTGTCGCGCTCGGCCTCGTTCGTCCCCTCGGACGACGCGATCACGGCGGCGTACTTTCCCACTCGCCACCCGATCAACGACTACAACGGGCACGGCACCAACGTCGCCACGCAGGTCAGCAGCAAGGCGGTCGCCCTTGCCGGCGTGACCTCGCGCACCACGCTCATCGGCGTAAAGGTGCTGGGCGCCAACAACCGCGGCTCGCTCGCCGGCGTGCTGGCCGGGATCACCTTCGCGGCCGACCAGGGCGCCGACATCGCCAACCTGAGCCTGGGCGGCTTCTTCATCAAAGCCGGCAACGGGGCGTTCGTGGGCCTCATCAACCGCACCCTGGCCTACGCCAGCCGCCAGGGAATGCTGATCGTGGTCTCGGCCGGCAACGGGGCCGTCGACCAGGACCACGACGGCAACAGCGCGGTGCAGTACTGCGGGGCGCCGCACGTGCTGTGCGTGTCGTCGGTGGGGCCGGCCACCGCGATGCTCGACCAGGACGCCCCCGCGTTCTACACCGACTTCGGCCGCTCCGCCATCTCGGTGGCCGCCCCCGGCGGCAACGCCGACGCGGCCGGCGGGTTCCCGCTCTCGCCCCGCCCCTGGGGCCCCGACTTCGCCTCGTGGGTGTGGTCGCTCTGCGCGAAGTACCGCATCGCGGGCTTTAGCGCGACGGGCGCTCCCATCCTCACGCCGTGCACCGCCGGCAACCGCCTCTACGGCCTGCTCGGCACCAGCCAGGCTACGCCGCACGTGTCCGGTCTGGCCGCCCTGCTCATCGCCGAGCGCGGCTACAGCAGGCAGCCGGCGGCGGTCAAGCACGCCATCGAGCAGTCGGCGCTGGACCTGGGCGCGGCGGGCACCGACCCGTACTACGGGCGCGGGCGCATCGACGTGGCGCGGGCGCTGGGCCTGTAGCCTTCGCAGGACCGCTGCACCGAAGTCGAACGCGGGCGGATCCCAGCCGGGGTCCGCCCGCGCTGCTTTCGATCGATTCCGTAGCATCCCCGGCGGCGCATCGGTGTCGCGCATCCACCCGGCGCGCGTCCCGGTCCGCGGAAGGATGGGGTTCGATCGCCCGTGGATCACACCCGCGAAGATCGATCCGGGATGCGCAGCGAGGCGCAGATCCAGCGAAAAGCGTGTGTTGGAACTGACATCCCGAGTGCGCCACGAGTGGCGGAAGTAGATGCCGCCGCTGGCACACGCGGGAAGGGCTCTCGCTCCCCCATGGGGGCCCCCGGATGGAAACATCTGCATTCAGAGAGGTTTTCGCAAATCTGGATCGGAAAAATCTCCTCAGGTCGGAAAAGGATCGCACGTTCGATGCACAAAGCCGCCTCGCGCTCCGCTGCCGCTCATCAACCCCAACTGCATTCATCGCAACATGTTAGGGAATCGCTCACTGTTACAAACAAATGGAGCAGGAGCGGTTGACGAACGGACGTTCCACTGGTAGATTCGGCGGCTGGAAAGGTTGGTTGCAGATTTTTCCCGACCGATCCACGGGCGGCCTCACCGGTCGCTTTCGTTTTTGACGGGCTCCTCCAGTCCCATCCCGAACAAAGGCACCCCGGTCGCGAGGCCGGTCCGCAAAGCCCAGGGGTCTCACGCAGACAGCCCGGCCGCCGGGAGACATCGCGTCGGCGAAAATCCGCCGCCCAAACTCCCCCCCGCAGTACCTGGAGCACATCGCATGAAGCGCAGTCTCGCCACTCTCGCCCTCGCCACGTTCGGCCTTGCCGCGTGCGCGGACGACATCCCCACCGACGTAAGCACCCCCTCCGCCCCCCGGCAGCCCGCCGCCAGCGCGGCCGCGTACCTGCCCGGCAAGGTCATCGTCCGCTTCAAGGGCGAGGGCTTCAGCCGTCCCAGCGTGTCGATGCAGGAGCGCATCGGCATGGCCCGCCGCGAGGTGGACGAATACGGCGTGACCGTGGAGCGCGCCCTGCTGCTTCCCGGCGCGTTCGTGCTGGAGGTGCAGCCCGGGATGGAGGAGCAGGTGGTCTCGGAGCTCAACGAGGACCCGTCGGTGGAGTTCGCGGAGCTGGACTACCTGATCACCGTGGTTCCCTGCGAGACCGGCGACTGCGACACGCCCGACGACAACCACTTCGGCCGCAAGTGGGACCTGCACAACCCCGGCTCCATCACGCTGGCCGGCGTGACCACCGCCACCGGCGCCGCCGACGCGGACATGGACTGGGTCGAGGCCTACGAGGCGCTGGGCGACGACTTCGGCGGCTCGGCCATCATCGGCATCGTGGACAGCGGCATCCGCGCCAGCCACCTCGAGCTGGCCGGCCGGGTGATCGCGGCGCGCAACTTCGCGTCCGGCTACCCCGCGACGCTGATCGAGGACCGTGACGGGCACGGCACGCACGTGGCCGGCATCGCCGCGGCCAGCGGCGCCGGCAGCATGCGCGGCGTGGCGTACGGCTCGGGGATCAAGCTGGTGAACGCCAAGGCGTGCGAGCGCTACATCTTCCCCGACGGCATCATCCGCACCTCGTGCCCCAACACGTCCATCGCCGACGCCATCGTGTGGGCCACCGACCAGGGCGCCAAGGTGATCAACCTGAGCGTGGGCGGCTCGCCCCTGGCCACCGTCGGGCCGGCCATCCAGCAGGCGGCGCTGCAGTACGCCCGCGGCAAGGGCACGCTGCCCTTCTGCGCCACGGGCAACGACAACGCGGCGACCATCGCCTTCCCGGCGCGCTTCCCCGAGTGCGTGGCCGTGGGCTCCACCAACTGGAGCGACACCCGCGCCTCGTACAGCAACCGCGGCCCCGGCATCGACATGGCCGCCCCCGGCGGCGCGAGCACGGCCACCTCGCTCAGCCTGATCCTGTCGGCCAGCAACAGCGCCGACAACCTGTACAGCTACAAGGCGGGCACCTCCATGGCCACGCCGCAGGCGGCGGGCCTTGCCGCGCTGCTGTTCGCCCGCGGCGTGGGCAGCGCCGACGCCGTCCTGGCGCGCATGACGGAGACCGTGGACGACCTGGGCACCGCCGGGTACGACGACAGCTTTGGCGCCGGCCGCATCAACGTGTGCCGCGCGCTGGACCCGGCGCAGCTGAGCGTGGACATGCCCGGCTCGTTCAACCGCACCAGCGAGGGCACCTTCACGGTGGTGATCCACGCGGTGCCGGGCTTCGACCCGGCCCGCCTGGACGAGGCCAACCTCACGCTGGGCGACGGCACGGCCGCCGGCGCGCGCGTGGAGGTCAAGGGCGGCGCCTACCGCAGCTCGCTGGTGGACATGGACGCCGACGGCGACCTGGACCTGGTGGTGAAGTTCAGCCGCCCGGACATGGCCACCAACGTGGCGAGCGGATCCACCGCGCTGGTGCTCCGCGGCAACGTGGGCTGCCGCCGCGTGGAAGGCCGCGAGCCGGTGAACGTGCTCCGCTGACCGCACGGACGGTGGATGGATGAAGAGGGGCGGACCCGGCCGGGTCCGCCCCTCTTCTCGTGCATCTGGCGGATACGCTCAGGCTGCCTCGTCACGGGGTGACGCGAGCGCCCGTGACTGCGTATGGACGATCACCCCGGCGGCACTGCGCGACCGGGGCTTGGGGCGGATGATGATCTGAACGTCGCGGTCCAGCCGGTTGAGGAACGCGAACAGCCGCTCCAGCGAGAACCGGTCAAGCCGCCTGCGGACGAGGTCCGAGACGATGGGCTGTGTGGTGCCCAGAACCGCCGCTGCGTCCTTCTGGGTCAGTCTGCGCCGCCGGATCAGCCCCGTGATCTGGTGCACCAGCTCGGACTTCGCGAGCAGCTCGTCCGCGTCGGCAAGATCGAGGTCCGCGAACACGTTGCCGCTGCTCTCGGTGAATTCGAAGGGGGTGTCGGACACGGCTTCTTTCTTCATCTGGACTCGCAGGGCTCGCAGTCAGCGTCGTTCGTGCATCTGTTGCGCGGCTTCCAGCCGCCGCCGGACCAGGTCCATCTCGTGCTTGGGCGTTTCGCTTCCCCGGTGGCTCTTCTTCTGGAACACGTGCAGCACGTACACCACGTCCTTCAGACGGACCGTGTAGATGGCCCTGAACGTGTCTCCGTCAAAATCCTCCACCACCTCCAGAACGCCCGCGCCGCCGAAACCCTTCAGCGGCTTGGCGTGGTCGTGCCTGCCGCCGAGCTGCGCGGCGTGCAGCGCGGCTCCAAACACGGTCCGCACCTCCTTGGGCACCTCACGAAGGTCTTCTCGCGACGACCCCACGAACACCAGCGGCTTGAGAGCCGGAGGATTCACCATCGAATATACCGGTTCCAGTATAGGCCGACAACATCCAGCCGTGAGGCGCGGGCACTACACCCGGGGGATGAGGATGGTGACGCCGCCTTTGACGGCGCGGGCGCTGAGCGGGGTGTGGCCGATGGGCTCGCCGTCCACCTCGGTGACGGCGGGCGGGTCGGAGTGCACGGTGATCTCCGACGCCTGGAAGTAGATGAGGCGCTCGTCGCCCGCAAAGCGGCCGCGCAGCACGCGCCACAGAAGCCCCGCCACCTCGCCCACGTTGCGCGGCGCGAAGATGCACACGTCCAGCATGCCGTCCTGGTAGCTGACGTCCGGCGCCACCGTCACCTGCACCGGCGGGATGGTGTTGGCCACGAACTGCCCCATGTTGGCCAGCAGCACCATGGCCGCCTTGACCTTGAGCTCGCGCCCGTCGGCCACGATGCGGTAGCGGTAGCGCGGCGGCCTTACGCCCACCTGCAGCCCCGCGTAGATGTAGGCGCCGAACCCCCACCGGTCCTTCATCTCGCGCGTGGCCGTGGCCATCACCGCGGCGTCCCACCCGGCGCCGGCGGCCAGCGCGAAGTAGCGCCCGTCGTCCAGCTGCCCCAGGTCGATGGGCGCGGGCAGCCCGTTCACCGCCACCTCCACCGCCGCCTCGATGTCGCGGGGAATGCCCAGGTTGGACGCCACCTGGTTGGCGGTCCCCTTGGCCACGATCCCCACCGGCACGTCCGTCCCCGCCACCCCCGTGATCACCTCGCCCACCGTGCCGTCGCCGCCCACGGCCACCACGGCGCGATAGCCGTGCGCCACCGCCTCCTTCGCGGCGCGCTGGGCGTCGCCCGCGGCGGCGGTGTGCATCACGTCGAAGCTGGCGCCGCGCACGGCGAATGCGCCGGCCAGCAGGCGCAGCACCTTTTCCGTGTCGGCCTGCCCCGCCGCGGGGTTGATGATGATGAGCGTCCGCGAGCCGGGCTGGATGGCCGGCTGGTCGGAGGCGGGAACGAGGGGCTTGGAGGTCAATTCGTGGGATCCCGCGGGTAGATCATCGGCCGGAAGTCCGGCACTCCTGCAAGTTTGGTCCCCACACCCGCGCCAGCGGCAGGGCGGGCGAGCCGCGAAGGCGGCAACATGGCGGCCGGAGCCCCGCCGCGGCAAGGCGCGGCACCTTGTCGCCCGGCGGGCGTGGCCGTATGCTTTCGCGCCTTTTTTCTGTCCGCACACCCTGCAACCGGATTGGCCGGATGTCCCGCCCCCGCGTGCTGGTCGTTGGAGACGGCGCCGTGCCCACGGGATTCGCGCGCGTCATCCACAGCGTCTTCACGCGGCTGCTGGACCGCCTGGACATCGTGCAGCTGGGCGTCAACTTTCCGGGTGATCCGCACGACTGGCCCTGGCCCATCTACCGTGCCGGGCTCCACGGGGAGCCGTTCGGCAGCAACCGGCTGGTTCCGCTGGCCGAGGCGCTGCGGCCGGACGTGATCCTGCTGGTCAGCGACCCGTCGGTGGTGCGCGAGTACCTCCGCGTGCTGGGTGGGTGGCGGGAGCGGGCCTCCGTCCGCGTGGCGGCCTACGTCCCGGTGGAGCGCGCGCCGCTGATGCGTGGCTACGTAGAGCCGCTGGGCGGCCTGGACCTGCTGGTGGCCTACACGGAGTTCGGGGCGCAGGCGTTCCGCCACGCCCAGGCCCGCATCCAGGCTCGGCAGCCGGGGTTTCGCCTCCCTCCAATCGCGGTGGTGCCGCACGGCGTGGACACCGGCGTCTTTCATCCGCTCCACCCCGGCGTGCCGCCGGACCGGACGGCGGTGCGGCGCCGCCTGTTCGGGGACGACGAGGCGCACGACGCGTTCATCGTGCTGAACGCGAACCGCAACCAGCCGCGCAAGCGCATCGACGTCACCATCCAGGGGTTCGCCGAGTTCGCGCGCGACAAGCCGCGCAACGTGCTGCTCTTTCTGCACATGGGGCGGCGCGACCTGGGATGGGACGTGGTGGAGATGTGCGAGCGCCACGGCCTGGACGGCCGGCTGGTAATGTCCACGGCGGGACAAGGCATGCCTCTGCTCTCCCCCGCCGAGGTAAACGACGTGTACAACGCTTGCGACGTCGGCCTGAACACGGCCTCTGGCGAGGGGTGGGGCCTGGTCGCCTTCGAGCACGCGGCCACGGGCGCCGCACAGGTGGGCCCCGACCACTCGGCGCCCGCCGAGCTGTGGCGCGGCGCCGCCGAACTGCTTCCGCCGGCCTATACGCTGGTGAACCACGAAAACATGGAAGACGAGCTCGTCGTCTCGCCGCAGTCGGTTGCGGTGGCGCTGGAGCGGCTGTACGACGATCGCGGATATCTTCTGGAGATGTCGCGGAGGGCGTACGAGAATGCCACCCGCCCCGAGTACCAATGGGACGCCGTGGCGGAACGCTGGGCACAGCTGCTGTTGCCGGTCCCCGAGCCGTAGCCGCCTGGGGAAGGCGGCCGGAGAGGTGAAAACGCGAGGGATCGGGATAGGTGGCAGCCGGAGGATCCCTCCCACACCCACATGCGGGCCGCATCCGGCGATTCGGAACGCCACGACCAGTTCCCCAGAGGACTTGCACCTCCAGGCTCCAGCCCATGCCGGGCACACGAAAGGGAAAGGGCGCGGCACATCGTGCCGCGCCCTTTCCTCTGCCCACGGCCCCGCGCGGTGAACGCCCGGCCACGTTCCCGGGCCTACGAGCTGGTGAGCTTCACCTCGAAGGTGGAGTGGTCCGTGATTGGCTCGAAATACACCCAGGCACCGCTGGGGCTGTTGCCGATCCCGATGGAGTCCGCGAGCTTGTCCACTTCGAAGTCCTTTTCCGAGCCGGCAGGGACCTCGTGGTACCGCCCCGAAGCGGTGATCCGCACGTACAAGGTCTGGCCCGAGTTATTCACCACTCGCATGAAAAGCTCCTGCCGAAGGTGGTGGATGCCTGCAGCAGCAGGAAGTTTGCGAGTGTCCGGGCCGCATCGCAACCCCTGCATTCCCCCCGGTGCTTGGGCGTCAGTGGACGATGAAGCGGTCGTCCTTGGGCGTGCGGCGCTCCCACTCGGCCGTGGCCTCGTCGAAGCCGGGGCGGCCCATGATGCCGTACGTGAGCTGCTTGCCCAGCTCCACCCCCGGCTGGTCCATGGGGTCGATGCCGTAGAAGTGGCCCGCGTACACCGTGGCGACCTGCAGCAGCATCAGCAGGCCGCCCAGCGAGCGCGCGTCCACCCGCGGCACCTCGATCGTCATGTTCATCCGCCCGCGCTGCGCCAGCGCCGCCTCGGTGGCCAGCATCTCCGTGCGCAGCAGCTCGCCCATGGTGTGGCCGCCCAGGTACGCCAGCTCCGGGTGCTCCGGGTGCGCGGAGGGGATCTGGACGTCCACCTCCGGGTCGCGCTCGGCCAGAAAGGTGATGGTCTTGTCGAACGGGCCTTCCACGTACAGCTGCACCTGCGAGTGCTGGTCCGTCGCGCCCAGCGACTTGACCGGCGTGGGGCCGGCGAACACCTCGTCGCCGCCGCGCGTGCGCTGCTTGCCCAGGCTTTCCGCCCACAGCTGCCGGAACCAGTCCGCCACGTCGCGCAGCCGGTCGGAGTACGGCATCATCACGTGGATCGGCGCGTCCAGCTCCGTGGCCGCCAGGTACTGCAGCGCGGCGAACAGCCCCGCGGGATTGGACCGCAGCTCCGCCGTCTCGCACCGCTCCACCATCTCCCGCGCCCCCGCCAGCAGCTCGCCGATGTCGATCCCCACCATCGCCGCGGGAAGCAGGCCGACGGCGGAAAGGACGGAAAAGCGCCCGCCCACGCTGTGCGGAACGGGGAGGGTGGCGACGTCCTCCTCCTTCGCCAGCGCGCGAAGGACGCCCTTCTCCGGATCGGTGGTGAAGAGCAGGTGGCGGCGGTATCCATCCCCCAGCTGCGCCTGCAGCCGCTCGCGGATGACCAGGTACTGGCTCATGGTCTCGGCCGTGCCGCCGCTCTTGGAGATGACGTTGAAGAGCGTGCGCCCCAGGTCGATGCGGTCCAGAAACGCGCCGAACGTCGCGGGATCGATGTTGTCCAGGACGTACAGGCGGGGATAGAAGTCGCGCGCCTCGTCGTCCAGCTCGTTCCAGAAGGGGTGCAGCAGCGCCGTCCGCAGCGCCACCGTCCCCAGCGCCGACCCGCCGATCCCCAGGACCACCAGGTTGCTGAACGCCTGCCCGCCGCCCTGGGCAAAGTCGCGGATGGCGTCCACCGTCTCGCCGCCGTCGGCCAGCGCGAAGAAGCCCAGCTCGCCGGACGCGCGGCGCTGCGCCGCATCCGCGTGCGCCTGGCGAAAGGGGCCGGCCATGGCGTCCAGCCGCGCCGGGTCTATGCCGCGCCCGCCCAGCCGTGGGGCCAGCATGTTGTTGTAGTCCAGGACGATCGACATTTCCGAAAGTGCGAAAGTGCGTGAGTGCGTGAGTGCGTGAGTGCGTGAGTCGGAACGGGCGAAAGGCGGGCCACCGGCGCGCTCCCGCGGGGCCCTCACCCGCTCGCTTATGCTCGCACCCTCTCCCGCCAGCGGGAGAGGGTATGAACGTCGCGACATCCTCTGGCGCGTTCCCGCGAAGCCGGCGGATCGCAGCCCCGCGCAGTTTGCGGGGCTTCCCGCTGTTCCAGCCGCGGTTTCAACCGCCCGGGACAGGAGCCCGCCGTTGCAGGCTATTCCCTATTCCCTATTCCCTGTTCCCTGCCGTCCTACACCTCCACCTCCAGCCCGTCGTACGCCGCGAACACGCCGTCGGGGAGGCGCGCGTCCAGCTCGGCGTGCGAGGCGCGGTGGCTCAGGTGGGTGAGGTAGGTGCGCTCGGCGCCCACGGAGCGCGCGGCCTCCACCGCCTCTTCAACGCTGAAGTGCGTGGGGTGCGGGTTGCCGAACCAGAGCGCGTTCAGCACCAGCACCCGCACCCCCTGCAGCGCCCGCACCGTTCGCTCCGGCAGCCGCTTGCCGTCCGTCACGTATCCCAGGCCGCCCACGCGAAAGCCGTACACCTGCAGCGGCCCGTGCGGCACGGGGAGCGGCGTGACGTCCAAACCGGCGATCCGCACCGGCTCGTAGGCGCGCACCTCGGTGATCTCCGCCTCGGGCTTGGAGGTGCCTTGCAGCGGGCGGATGCGCGGGTCGAACACGTAGGCAAATCGCTCGCGCAGGGTGGCCGCGCAGTCCGCCGCCGCGTACACCGGCAGCGGCGTGCCGCCGCGCTCGGAGAACACGCGCACGTCGTCCAGCCCGTGGATGTGGTCCGCGTGGCAGTGGGTGAACCAGATGGCGTCCACCATCGGCACCCCCGCGGCCACCAGCTGCAGCCGCAGCTCCGGCGGCGTGTCCACCAGCAGCCG
>DASUVG010000242.1:0-2693 GCA_036379135.1 Longimicrobium sp. | reverse complement strand
CCTGTACGTGGGCGCCCGCATGTACGACTCGCTGGGCGTCAGCCGCCAGCTCACCCGCCGCGACGCGGAGGTGGAGAGCGACTGGATCCAGCTGGTCTTCGACACCTACCACGACCACGCCGGCCGCACCATCCTGCAGGTGAACCCCTCGGGGGTGAAGTACGACGCCGGCCAGGCCTCCCCCAGCGCCGACCCGTCCTGGGACCCGGTGTGGGAGGTGGAGACGCGCATCGACTCGCTGGGATGGACGGCGGAGATGCGCATCCCCTGGAGCCAGCTGCGCTTTACCAGCGACGTGGACCAGACGTGGGGCGTGCAGATCTGGCGCTACGTGCAGCGGCTGAACGAGATGTCCATGTGGTCGTTCTGGGGCAAGCAGGAGTCCGGCGGCCCGCCGCGCTTCGGACACCTGTCGGGGATGCGCATCGAGAAGCGGCCGCGCGGGCTGGAGATCATGCCGTACGCGCTGGCCCGCGCCTCGTACGTCACCCCCGGGCAGCCGGACAGCCCGTTCCAGGAAGAGAGCGAGTACGACACCCGCATCGGCGCCGACGTGCGCGCGCTGCTGGGAAGCAACCTCACGCTCAGCGCCACCATCAACCCCGACTTCGGGCAGGTGGAGCAGGACCCGGCGGTGGTGAACCTGAGCGCGTTCGAGAGCTTTTTCGCCGAGAAGCGCCCCTTTTTCGTGGAGGGGAGCGGGCTGCTGAGCTTTGGCGGGTTCAGCTGCTTTACCTGCAGCAACGTGAGCAGCATGTCGCTGTTCTACTCGCGGCGCATCGGGCGGTCGCCGCAGGGGCAGCTGCCGAACGGGTACGACTTTGCCCACTCGCCCGCCAACACCCGTCTGCTGGCCGCCGCCAAGCTCACCGGCCGCACCCGCGGCGGGTGGCAGATCGGCGCGCTGGAGGCGGTGACGGCGCGCGAGGTGGGGCGGGTGCGCAACCTGGACGGCACCGGCGAAGAGGTGACGGTGGAGCCGTTCAGCAACTACATGATGGGCCGGATAAAGCGCACCACCCACGGCGGCAGCCGCACCTGGGGGCTCATCGCCACCTCCGTGTACCGCAGCTTTGGCGACGGCGACGGGGTGCTGCGCACGCAGATCCCCCAGCACGCCGAGGCGGTGGGCGCGGACTGGTCGCTGACGTGGAAGAACCAGATGTACCGGCTGATGGGGAACGTGGCGCTGAGCAACGTGAGCGGCGACTCGCAGGCCGTCCGCCGCCTGCAGCGCTCCAGCGCGCGATACTTTCACCGCCCGGACCGCGAGAACGGGAGCAACGGGCTGTTCAGCGACGCGTACGACACGGGCGCCACCTGGCTGCGCGGCTACGGCGGATACATGCGGCTGTCCAAGGACAACGGGCCGTGGCTGTGGGAGACGTCGGTGAACTACCGCAGCCCGGGGTTCGAGGTGAACGACATGGCGTTCCTGAACACCGCCGACTACGTGTGGATGCACGCCAACGTGGTGCGCCAGTTCACCACGCCGGGGAGCTGGTACCGCAACATCTGGCTCTCCGCGGGGGGCCAGCAGCAGGTGAACTTCGACGGCGACCGCAACGACCTGCAGTTTCACCAGTACAGCGAGGTCACGTTCCCCAACTACTGGAACGTGGGGGTGTACGCGCACGTGCGGCCGGAGGTGTTCGCCGACCGCACCACCCGCGGCGGGCCCACGGTGCGGCGTCCGGCCAGCTGGTTCGTGGGGCCGTCGCTCAGCACCGACTCGCGCAAGAAGCTGGTGTTCGGCTTCAACCCGGGCATCGGGGGTGTGTCGGACGGCGGGCGCTTCGTCGAGTCGCGGGCCAGCGTGCGCTACAAGCCCAGCACCAACGTGCAGCTGAGCTTTGGCCCGTCGTACAACTACAGCCGCAGCGAGACGCAGTTCGTCACCCGCTTCGCCGATCCCACGGCCACGGACTTCTTTGGCCAGCGCGTGGTCTTCGCCGAGCTGGAGCAGCACGTTCTGTCGCTGGACACGCGCCTGAACTGGACCTTCAGCCCCACGCTTACGCTGGAGCTGTTCGCGCAGCCGTTCGTGGCCACGGGCGACTACCGCGACTACAAGGAGTTCGTGCGGCCGCGCTCCGCCGAGACGCGCGCGTTCACGCCCGGGGAGCTGACGGTGATCGAGGCGGACGACACGCGGCCGGTGCGCTTCCGGCTGGACACGGACGGCGACCCGGCGGTGGACCAGGGCTTCCGGTTCTTCAACAACAGCTTCAACGTCCGCTCGCTGCGGGGCAACGCGGTGCTGCGGTGGGAGTACCGCCCGGGGAGCACGCTCTTCTTCGTCTGGCAGCAGCAGCGCAGCGGCGGCGAGCCGTACGGCGACTTTCAGCTGGGCCGCGACACCGGCGCCATCTTCGACGCGCGCCCCGACAACGTCTTCGTGATCAAGGCCACGTACTGGCTGGGGACGTGACGTAGCGGCGTCCGCGGGCAACGGCAGGTTGGGATACGGAGGGACAGAGAAAAGCCAGAGGTAGGGAGGAAGACCGGTTTCCTCTGCTCCTCTGGCTGTTCTCCGTCCCTCCATAATTTCAGGTTCATCGCGGATTGGGTTGCAAGCTGCGGTCGCGCTCTCCAGGGGCGAGATGACCCGCGATGCAGTGGAAGGGTGTCAGGGCACGGCGGCGGGTGGGGGTTGCTCCACGCGTGTGTGGACGCGTCGGGAACGGCAGAGG
>DASUVG010000241.1:0-17209 GCA_036379135.1 Longimicrobium sp. | reverse complement strand
GAGCCGCTGGTGGGCCGGCAGGAGTACGTCACCCTCGGCTTTCTGCGCGAGGCCGCGCAGAGCGGCGCGCAGGGGCGCGTGTGCCGCAACGAGCTGTGGGCGGGCGTGAACCAGATGTTCGGCTGGCAGGTGAGCCTGCCGCGCCTGGCGCAGGTGCAGCCCGTGGGCAGCGACGAGCTGCGCGCGCAGACGCTCACCCGCTGGCGCGGGCTGGCGAAGGTGATCGACACCGAGACCGTGAACCTGCGCGAGGGGCTGCGCCTGGGCTACACGGCGCCGCGGGTGAACGTGCAGCGGGTGATCCAGCAGATGGAGGAGCTGGTGGCCATGCCGCCCGCCCAGTCCCCGTTCGCCGCGCCCATGCAGCGCGACAGCACGCCGGCGTTCCGGCAGGAATTCGAGCAGGTGATGGCGAACGAGATCTACCCCGCCATGCGCCGCTACCGCGACTTTCTGGTCAACGAGTACCTGCCGGCCTCGCGCGAGTCCACGGGGATCGTGGGCAACCCGGGCGGGGCGGACTGCTACCGCGCGGCCGTCCGCTCGTTCACCACGCTGGACGTGCCGGCGCAGGAGATCCACCAGATCGGCCTGCGCGAGATGGACAAGATCCAGAACGAGATGCGCACCATCGCGCAGCGCAGCTTCAACACCACCGACGTGCCGGGGCTGCTGGAGCGCTTCCGCACGGAGCCGCAGTACCTGTTCCGCACCCGCGAGGAGATCGTGGCGTACGCGCAGGCGGCCATCGACCGCGGCCGCGCGGCCATGCCCCGCTGGTTCGGCCGGCTGCCGCAGAGCGACGTGGTGATCGAGCCCTATCCTGAGTTCGAGGAAAAGTCCGCCCCCGGCGGCGCCTACGAGACGCCCAGCGAGGACGGCACGCGCCCGGGCAAGTACCGCATCAACACCTACAAGCCCGAGGAGCAGACGCGCGTGGGGGTGGAATCCACCGCGTTCCACGAGAGCATTCCGGGGCACCACCTGCAGCTGGCCATCGCGCAGGAGCGCAAGGACGCGCACATCGTCACGCGCTTCATGGGCAACAGCGGCTACAGCGAGGGATGGGGCCTGTACTCGGAGCGGCTGGCGGACGAGATGGGGCTGTTCTCGTCGGACATGGACCGCATGGGGCTGCTGAGCAACGAGGCCCTGCGCGCCGCCCGCATGGTGGTCGACCCGGGGCTGCACGTCCTTGGCTGGACGCGCGAGCAGGCCATCGACTACATGCTGGCCCACACCGCCGAGAACCGGCAGGCGGTGGAGAACGAGGTGGACCGCTACATCGGCTGGCCGGGGCAGGCCACCGCGTACATGCTGGGCAACCTGGAGATCCGCCGCCTTCGCGAGATGGCGCAGCGCGAGCTGGGCGCCCGCTTCGACATCCGCGCGTTCCACGACCGCATCCTGGAGAACGGCTCGGTGCCGCTTCCCTTCCTGCGCGAGAACGTGGAGCGCTGGATCGCCGCCGAGAAGGCCCGCGGTTGAACGGCAGGGAACAGGGAGTAGGGAGCAGGGAGTAGGGAGGGGGGGATTGCGGGATGTCTTTCCTCCCACTCTACGTGATACCAGATCCGGCAATAGCGTGCATGACTTCCTGAGAGAGGCGCCGCGCTGAACCTTGCCTCGACCGGAAACCCGGCGCGCCGACCGAAGGACCTCGCCAGCAGAGCGAAGGGGCTGGTTCGCGTCCTGATCCGGCCCGTGCGCAGCCGAGAGGAGGTCCTTCGGTCGCGCGCCGGAGTCAGTGCAGGCAGCAGGATCTGCGCGTGCGCTCCCTCAGGAAGTCATACCGATTCCTCCAGTTGGTGTGCAGGATCGAAGAGGAATTGAACGCAGAGAGCGCAGAGTTCAAAACGAGAGAAGGCAGAGGATACCCTTCGTCAGTGCTCTGCGCTCTCTCTCTTTTCTTCTCTGCGCCCTCTGCGTTCAATTTTTCGTTGTGGACTGTACACGGCATCCGCAGAAATGGTATCGCATTCTTTTTCCGGGTCTGGTATGAGGATGGGCGGAAAGGCCCCGACGAACGAAGCCCGCCGCGAGTCGTGTGCTCGCGGCGGGCTTCGTTCTTCCTCATCCACCGATCAGGTCACAGCAGAAAGTGCTGCAGCAGGTCGGGAGTGATGACGGTGCGCTCGTCGACCTCGTCCCACAGGTCCTTGTGGGGCTGCTGCGGGCCGGTGCCGTGGAACAGGTGCACCAGCACGCCTTCGTTCTTGGCCGCGCGGATGGCGGGAAGAAAGTCGCTGTCGCCGGTGACCAGGATGGCGCGGTGAATCCGCTGCTTGGCGGCCAGCATCACCAGGTCCACGCCCAGGTAGATGTCCACCCGCTTCTGCTCGAAGATGGGGCGCTCGCTCTCTCGGTCGGTGCCGCGGTACTCCAGCTTGCCCTCGCGCACTTCAAAGCGGTTCAGCCGGGTGAGCGCGTTGAAGAAGCGCTGCTTGTTGTCGTACCGCTGCTGGTCCTCTTCGCTGGGCGTGGGGCCCATGTACGGAAGGCAGTGGTAGTAGTACGTGCGCAGCAGCTCGTGGGGCCGTGCCAGCTCGTTGGACAGCTTGCCGAAGTCGATGCGCGGCGAGCCGCAGTCGCGCGACACCCGGTCGAAGTATCCGCCGTCAATGAAGATGGCTGCGTTCATGTGGTGTGCCGTTCAAGTAAAACAAACCCGCCGTATTTGCGGCGGGAGTGTCGTGTGAAATGTGCGGCCGCCAGCCGACCGCGCGGACGTGCGGCGTAAACTCGCCGCCGGGGGCGCCCGCGTCTTGGAATTACAGGAACACCCGCCGCTTGTCAAGAACCCCGGCGCTTCCGATTTCGTTGCGCCGCAAAAGATTAGGCGCAAACGTGTGGGCGGGAAATGACTGCTTCGCTGGACGGGAGCAGATGGGTGAAAACGCAGGTTGCGGAGGGGCGGCGCAGGAGGGGGCGTGGGTATGAAGTACGAAAGTACGAGAGTACGAGAGTACGAGAGTACGTCGCCCCCGCGTCTCGCGCAGGAGAGGCGGGGGGCGACCCGGAGCTTGGCGGGCTATTCCCTATTCCCTGCTCCCTATTCCCTACTCCCTTCCATCCCCCACCGCCTCCAGCATCGCCTGCTCCGCCGCCTCGCCGGTCATCAGCAGCCCCACCTGGTCCGGCGTGGAAAGGGTAAGGATCTCCTCCACCACCGCGCGCTCCTCCTGCGAGAGCGCCGGCTCGCCGGGCAGCCCGCGCAGCGCCACGGCGGCGATCCCCGCGGCGGCGGCAAGGGGTACGACGGCGCGCAGGCCGCGCCGCAGCGAAAGGGTGCGGCGGCGCCGGGCCAGCGGAAGCTCTGCCCCCGCCGCCACCCGGGCGCGCAGGGCGCTCCAGTCCACCCGGGGCGCGTCGCCGTCCAGCGCGCCGAGCGCCGCGGCCAGTGCCGGGTCGCGATTCATCTCGTCCATCGTCAGTCCTTCCTTTCGTACGCCGCCAGCGCCTGCCGCAGCGCCTTGCGGGCCTCGTGAAGGTGCCAGCGCACGGTGCCGTCCGCAATCTCCAGGATCTCCGCGATCTCCGTGCTTCCGAACCCCTCCAGCTCGAACAGCTCCACGATCACCCGCTGCCGCTCGGGAAGCGTGGCCATCACCCCGCGCAGCCGCTCGCGCAGCTCCGACTGCTCCGCGTGCCGCTCCGGCGACGCGCCACGCGCCGCGGCGGCGTCGGGGATGTCGTGCGTGGTCCGCAGCGCGCGCGACTTGCGGGCGTTGAGCCCCCGGTTCACCAGGATGCGGAAGAACCAGGGCGAAAAGCCGCGTCCGCGCTCGAAGCTGTCGATCTTCTGCAGCACGGCCATGAAGGTGTCCTGCACCAGGTCTTCGGCGTCCTCGCGGTTACCCAGCAGCCGGTAGGCGACGGCGAAGGCGCGTCGCATGTAGCGGTTCACCAGCGCGTCGAACGCCGCGGGGTCGCCGCGGCGCACGCGCTCCACCAGCGCCGGCTCGTCGTCCACGGCCGCCGCGGCGGCCCGCGCGGGGGCGAGGTCCACCGGCAGTGCGGACGCGGCCGCGTTCACGGCTGGCGGCCTTCCGTCCGCTCGCGGCGCTCCTCGCGCCGGCGCTGCATCTCACCGCGCCGCAGCTCGCGGCGGGGGCGGCGGTCCTGCTGGCCGCGCATCCCCGGGCGGCGGGCGCGCTGCATCTGCGCCCGCAGCAGGGCCTGCGCGCGCAGCCGCTGCTCGGCGGTCAGCACGCCCTGCGCCTGGTGCACGGCCTCGTTGATGTTCAGCCGCATCTGCCGCACGGTGGGCTGCAGCGACTGCGGCACCCCCGGGCGGCCGTCGCGGCGCAGGCGGCGCAGCTCGGCGCGGCGCTCGTCGGCGCTCATCCGCTCCACCTGCGCGCGCCGCTCGGCCTGCACGCGCTGGTGCTCTTCCACCAGCCGCGCCCGCAGCGGCGCGTTCTGCTGCTCCAGCCGGCTGCGGATGCTCTCCAGCTGCCGCACCTGCTGCTCGTTCAGCTGCAGCTGCGTGCGGTGGTTCAGCAGCATGTCGAAGGCGCGGCGCTCGGCGTCTTCGCGAAAGGCGGCCTGCGCGCGGGCGCGCTGGCCGGCGGCCCCCGCGCGCGCCCGGGAAGCCCGCTCGCGCGCTTCCGACGCCCGCTCGCGCTCCTGCCGCGCCCGCGCCTCGGGTTCCTGCTGCTGCGCGGCCGCCGGCACGGAGCCGGCGGTGAGCAGCAGGGCAACGGCGGCGCGGGCCAGGTGCTTCGTCATCATCTCGTTCGTCCTTCACTCGTGGGTCCATCGGGCCGCGCGCACGGCCGGCGCGGCGCTCCGGACCCTAGTACCGCCGCCGCCCGCCAAACGTTGGGACGGATCACGAAAAGGCGCCATTCGCACCGTATCGGCCAAAAAGCTTGCGCGCGAGCGAGCGGCCGTCTAATTTGCCCTCTGCGCAGTCTCTCCGCCAAGGTCCCTCGCCGGCCGCTCCCGGGCAAGACTTCCGTTCCCCATCCATCGAAAAACCTGCCGTCGATGCGGTCGCCGGGCCACCGGTGTCTCCGCGCGCTCCGGCCGTGCCGCGGCGGTCCGCCGTCCGCACGCCGCCCCCTCCTCGTCCATCGTCATGCGCGTCCTCTTCGTTCTCTCCCTCGCCGCGGCGGCCATGGCCGCGCCGCTGCACGCCCAGCGCCCGGGCGAGGTGCCGCGCCGGCCCCGTCTGGCCGCCCAGGCGGACACCAACGACGCGGCCGCCTACTACCGCCTGGGCCGGGAACGGCTGGAGCGCCGGCCCGACGAGGCTGCTGCCGCCTTCTACTGGGCGTCGCAGATCGACCCCGGCTGGGCGGACCCCCTGTACGGCCGCCATGTGGCGCTGCTGATGTCGGACCCGCGCCGCCTGGTGCGCTATTGGGAGGGCGACCGGCGCACGCGCACCTCGGCGGAGGTGGTGGCGATCGATTCGCTGTACTTTCGCGCCCTGCGCATCGACCCGTTCGTGCAGCGGCCGTTCGAGCGCGAGCTGGTGCGGGTGCTGGTGATGAACCTGCTGGGCGCCGACGCGCCCGGCGCCGACGCCGCGCTGGCCTCGTTCTATACGGAGTCGCTGATGCAGGACATGCCGCCCCTGCTGCGCGCCCGCGTGATGGCGGGGGAGGGCAGGTTTCCGCAGGCGCTGCAAGCGTACGACGAGGCGCTGCGCGACAGCCGCGGCCGCCGGTCGGAGACGCGGGCGTACATTCGCCACGAGCGCGGGCGCATGTTCGGGCTCATCGGCAACGACTCGGCGGCGCTGGCGGAGCTGCAGATCGCCATCGACCTGGGGGTGGACGAGGAGCGCGAGGAGCTGGTGCGCTTCTACGACAGCAAGGCGGTGCTGGAGCACAGCCGCGGCATGGTGCTGGAGCGCGCCGGCGACCTGGCCGCGGCGCGCGAGGCGTACGCCCGGGCGCTGCTGGAGGACCTGTCGTACCACCCGGCCCACCTGCGCATGGGCGCGCTGGCGCTGATGGAGGGCGACACCGCCACGGCCGAGCAGGAGCTTGCCCTGGCGGTGCAGGCCGGGGCGGACGACCCCGTGGTGCGCGTGCTCTACGCCACGCTGCTCACCCGCCTGCACCGGCTGGACGAGGCCCAGGCGGAGCTGCAGGCCGCCGCCGCGGCGGCCCCGTACTGGGCCGAGCCGTGGTATCTGCTGGGCCTGGTGCGCGACTGGGGCGCCCCCGGCGACGCGGCACAGGCGTACCGCCGGTACATGGAGCTCGCCCGGCGCGACGATCCTCGCCGCGCGCAGGTGGAGCCGCTGATCGCCGGCACCGCCGGCTGACCCGCGTCCGTCCCGTTCGTCCGGAAGCCGGAAGGTCCGCCCGGTCCGCCGGGCCCCCGTCTCCCCACGATGCAGGAAACCTCCCCGTGCGCCTGGCCCTCACCCTCGCTCTGACCCTGGCGGCCGCGGCCGCGGCCGCCGCCGCGCCGCTGGACGCCCAGCGGCGTGGAGCCGTTCCCCGCCGCCCCGCGCTGGCCGCCGCCGACACCAACGACGCCCGCGCGTACCTGCAGTTCGGCACGTCCAACATCCTGGCCCGGCCCGGCGACGCGGCGGACGCGTTCTACTGGGCGTACCAGCTGGACCCCAGCTCGGCGGACGCGCTGTACGGGCGCTACGCGGCATTCCTGATCTCCAGCCCGCGCCGGCTGGTGGACTACTGGAACGGCGACCGCCGCACCGTGCGCTCTCCGGAGGTGCTGGCCGCGGACTCGCTGTACTTCCGGGCGCTGGCGATGGACCCGTTTCTCTATCGCCGGCACGAGATCAGCGTGCTGAGCACCTACCTGCGCCAGTCGGTGCGCGACCGGGCGGAGGGCGTTCCGTCGGACGCGGAGATCCAGCGCGAGATCGACCAGTTTCTGGTCCACTCCGGCCCCTGGCTGAGCGCCGTCGAGGCGTACGCCGAGGGGCGGTTTCCCGAAGCGCTGCGGTTCTACGACGAGGCGCTGGCCCGCGCCCGCACCAGGTCGCTGGTGCGCGCGGAGCGCGGCCGGCTTTTCGCGCACGTGGGCAACCACCAGAGCGCGCTGGAGGAGTTCGGGCACGCGCTCACGGAGATGCGGCGTGAGGACGAGCGCGACCTGGTCTTTCTGTACGAGAGCAAGGCGCTGATGGAGCACGGGATGGCCGTGCTGCACGAGCGCATGGGCAACCGCGGCGCCGCCCGCGAGGCGTACGGCCGCGCGCTCACCGAAGACCTGGCCTTCTACCCGGCGCACGTGCGCCTGGGACTGCTCGCGCTGGCGGCGGGCGACACCGTGACGGCGGTGGGCGAGCTGGACCTGGCGTCCCAGGCCGCCGGCGCGGACCCCTCCGTCCACTACACCTACGGCGCCATGCTCGCACAGCTGGGCAGGTTCGACGAGGCGGCGGCGCAGCTGGCGCGCGCCAGCGAGCTGGCCCCCTTCTACGCGGACCCGTACTTCGCCCTGGGCGTGGTGCGCGACGGGGAGGGGAACCTGGACGCGGCGCGGGAGGCGTACGGCCGCTTTCTGGAGCGCGCCGCCCGCACCCACCGCCGCCGCGCCGCCGCCGAGCAGCGCCTGCGCGACCTGGGCGTGGGCCCCGCGGAGGACCGGTGAGCGTCCGAACGAGGGTCCGCGCCGCCGCGCTCGCGCTGGCGCTGGGCGCGGCGGCGGACGCGGCGGCGCAGCCGGGGCCCACCGGCGCCACGCGCCCGCGCACCGCGTA
This sequence comes from Longimicrobium sp., assembly GCA_036379135.1. Lineage (GTDB taxonomy): Bacteria > Gemmatimonadota > Gemmatimonadetes > Longimicrobiales > Longimicrobiaceae > Longimicrobium. The sequence continues at coordinate 9,513 of DASUVG010000241.1, read as the reverse complement.
CGAGGACCTGCAGATGTTCAGCCAGGTGCTCAACCAGATCCGGGTGAACCATCCGGACTCGGTGGACACGCACCGGCTCTTCATGGCGGCCGTGCAGGGGATGGTGAGCGCGGCGGACCCGCACTCGTACGTCATCCCCGCCGCGCGCCTGTCGCCGCAGAAGGAGGAGCAGCTGCGCGCCGGGCGGCTGCACCCCGTGCCCATCGACTTCGCCTACGCGGGGGGGATGCCGGTGGTGGGGAGCGTGGCGCCGGGAACGCTGGCCGCGCGGCAGGACATCCTGACGGGCGACGTGCTGGTGGCGGTCGACGGCCGGCCGGTGCAGGCGGAGAGCCCGGTGGAGCTGGAGGTGTTCCTGGCCGGCCCGCGCGGCTCGTCCGTGCGGCTGACGTTCGAGCGCGAGCGCGCGGACGGCACCCGCGTCACCCTGGAGCGCACCGTGCGCCGCGAGCGCGGCGACGACGAGACGGCGGTGCCGGTGGTGACCATGCTGGACGGCGAGACGGGGTACGTCCGCATCACCACCTTCGGCAACGCGCGGGTGGCGGAGGACCTGCACGCGGCGCTGGGGCGGCTGGAGCAGCAGGGGATGCAGCGGCTGGTGCTGGACCTGCGCGACAACGGCGGCGGCATTGTGGACGAGGCGTCGCGCATCGCGGGCGAGTTCCTCCCCGCGGGGGCCACCGTCTACGTGGCGGAGGGGCGCAAGGCGGAAGTGTACGACAGCGTGGTGGTCCGCCGCAGCTTCTGGAGAAACGAGCGGCAGTACCCCATCGTGGTGATGGTGAACGAGGGCACCGCCAGCGCGTCGGAGCTGGTGTCGGGCGCGCTGCAGGACCACGACCGCGCGCTCGTCGTGGGCCGCCCCACCTTCGGCAAGGCGCTGCTGATGGGGGGATTTCCCCTCTCCGACGGGTCGATGATCATGCTCACCATCGGCCACGTGAAGACGCCGTGCGGGCGCGTGATCCAGCGCCAGTACCGCGACGTGCGCGGCGCCGACTACTACCGGATGGCCCGCGCCGCCCGCGACACGGCGGGGCGACCCAGCTGCCGCACGGCGGGCGGGCGTACGGTGTACGGCGGCGGCGGCATCTACCCCGACGTGGTGCTGCCGGAGCCGGAGCCCGCGCCCGTGTGGCTGGCGCGCCTGGCCGAGGACGGCGTGCACACGCGCTGGATCGGCGGATACCTGACGGACAACGCCGCCGCGTTCACCACCGCGGAGGCGCTGGCCGCGGCACCCCGCCTGCCCGCGGGGGCGCTGGCGCAGTTCCGCGCATTCGCGCAGGCGCAGGGGCACGCGCTCCCCGCGGGCGCCGACGCGGACCGCGCCCTGGAGCGCATGCTGCTGCGCGAGATCGCGGGCGCAAAGTGGGGCGCCGCCGGCTTCTACCGCGTCTCCGTGGCGCTGGACGACCAGATTGGCGCCGCCGTGCGCGAGTTCCAGCGCGCCGCGCAGATCCTGTCGGGCAACCCGTAGTTCTTCGAGGAAAAGAAACATCACGCGGAGGACGCGGAGGAACGGAGAAAGGACGCAGGGAACAGATCCGTTCTCCGCGTCCTTTCTCTTTCCTCCGCGTGATCTTTCTTCTGGGGATCTGCGGATGGAGATCATGCCGTATTCGCTAAAAGAATAAGCCTCACACAGAGTTAGCAGAGTCAACGGAGTTTTCTCGTGCCGCGCGATGTACTCCGCGATTCATCCGATCGCTGGTAAACGATCGCTGCGGCACGAAGGGCGGTCATCTCGCCGAGGCCTCACTCTGTTAACTCTGTTGACTCTGTTGACTCTGTGTGAGACCCAGTCTTTTTGCGGATTCGGTATCAGCCTCCCCGGCCGAAGTAGATCTCGGTGTCGTACTCGAAGCGCACGCGGCCGCCCTGCTGGTGCTCGTCGAAGATGCGCCGCAGCGCCGCCAGCATGGGCGCGTGGCCGGGATGGTCCACGTTGGGCGCGTAGGACGACGAGAGCAGCCGCCCCTTCAATCCCTCGTAGTCGAACACCTGCGCGCTGGGCACTACGCGCCGCGCGTATCCCTCGCCCAGGACCGCGCGCAGCGACTCGTCCGTCACGTTCTCATGGTTTACGGCGGTGTAGTCGGTGCCGTGCTCGTGCAGCAGCGCTTCGTACGCGCGCAGGAACGGCGTGCTGTCCGTCTGCCGCGTGTTCCACAGGAGGACCATCCACCCGCCCGGCCGCAGGATGCGCCGCCACTCCGGCCCCACCGCCGCGGGGTCGAACCAGTGGAACGCCTGCGCGGCCACCACGCAGTCCACGCTCGCGTCCGGCAGCGTGGTGGCCTCCGCGCTCCCCGCGACGGACCGGAAGCCCGCGTCGCCGCCCAGCATGGCCTCCGCCGCGGCGCGCATCTCCGCGTTGGGCTCCACCGCGAACACGGGGTGCCCCGCGTCCAGAAACAGCTTTGCCGAGATCCCCGTCCCCGATCCCACGTCCGCCACCGCCTGCCCCGGCGCCAGCCCCGTCTCGGCGCGCAGCACGTCCAGGACCTGCGCCGGGTAGCCGGGGCGGTAGCGGACGTAGTTCTCCACCCGGTCGGAGAAGCGCGTGGTGGCGTTGGCGCTGGGCATGGGCTCGGTTACTGGACGGTGACGGTGCGCGTGAGGGTGACGGCCTCGCCGCCCGGCATCCGGCGGCCGTGAATGCGGACCGTACCGGTGCCCGGCCGGGTGAAGAACACGATGGACTCGGCCGGGAGCAGGCGCAGCTCCCGCGTGCAGAACACGTTCTCTCCCCGCGGCGGCTCGTGGTCCAGGGGCCGCAGGTCGATCACCGCCCCGTCCGACTCGATCTCCATCATGGCCGCCCGGGAGCATCCGCCTCCGTACGTGGTCACCCGCACGGTGACCGCCTCGCCCACGCGCGCGGTCCCGGGGATCTCGATCCGCGGCGGGTCCGAGGGCCCCAGCTCCAGGATCCCGGGAACGGCCGGGTAGTTGATGGGCGGCTCCAGCGAGCTGCACGCGGCGGCCAGGAGCAGGGCGGCCGCGGCAAGGCGCGGGAGGGACCGGCGGATCGTCGTCATCGGCGTCATCGTCACGGGGCCGTGATGGTTACGGAGCGGGTGACCACCACCGGCTCGCCGCCCGGCAGCCGGCGGCCGTGGACGCGCACCGTCGCCGCGCCCGGCTGGTCGAAGCGCACCGTGGCCGTGTGCCGGAAGACGCGCAGCAGGTCCGGGCAGTCGATCAGCTCGCGGGAGTGGTCCAGGTCCCGCGGAAGCACGTCCGCCTCCAGCCCCCGCGTCCGCACCTCGTCTCTCCCCGCCGTGTTGCACCCGTTGCCGTACGTGGTCACCTGCACGGTGAGCGGCTCCCCCGCGCGAGCGGCGGAGGGAGCCGCCACCTCCGGCGCGGCGCCGGGATGGGCGATGTAGGCGGAGATCTCCATGGGCGGGGTGTCGCGGGTGTCGCGCGGCGGCTCCGGAGCGGGCGCCGAGCAGCCGGCCGTCACCAGCGCGGCGGCGAAGAGGGTGCGCATGATGGGTCCGTCCGGGGTTGCCGCGGACGCGCGGCGCCGCGCATCCGGCGCCGGCCTCCTCAGAACGAGAGGGAGCGCCGCTTCGTGACACGCCGGGCTCAGTCGCGCACAGGCACCAGCACGAACGCCGCGATCAGCATCCCCAGCCCCACCACGAAGGGGATGGGGCTGCCCACCAGCAGGTAGTGCACTGCCCCGAACAGCGCCGTCGACTCGCCCAGCGCCCACGCCACCACGTTGAAGGTCACCTGCCGTTGCCGGACGCGCTCCGCCGCATGCCGCCGCTGAAAGTACAGGATGCCCACCATCGCGCCGATCAGGTAGACGGCGTTCACCATCAGCAGCGGCCTGGCCAGCTCGGGCGCACGCGGCGGGTCGTTCTGCACCAGCACCGAGACCACGGCGCCGGTCACCACCACCGCCGTCAGCAGCGAGATGCGGATGAGCCGAAGCTGCGTGGGGCCGGCGCCCTGCTGCGGGCCCTGCGGATCGCTGTCGTCCATGAGTACGGCGAAGGTGGGGAGATGGAGGCCGCGGACGCGGGGCGGCCGCGGCCTTCGCTCATCGGCGGTCAGCCCGCCGGGATGGCGAACATCCCCGCGTCCAGCGAGTCGTTCGCGCGGATGTCGGAATACACTTCGTGGAACACGCGGCGCCCGCCCACCAGGATCTCCACCTCCGGCGCGATCCATCCGCCGGCCAGCGGCTCGTAGCGGCGGAACCAGACGTGCTGCATCACCCCCGGCTGGCTGGGGAGGGGGTCCAGCAGCCGCACGAACACCAGCCGCTCCGCCTCCACCGCGAACTGCCTGCGGGTGGTGTCGCCCCGCTCCGCTCCCACCACGTACACGGGCGTGCCTTCCAGCGTGTCCACGTGAAAGCGCAGCACGTCGAAGCCCTGCCGCTGCAGCTGCTCCAGCGTGCGCTCCGGCGGCTGCCGGTACACGTCGAAGCCCACCGTCATCAGCGGGTTCATGCGGCCGGTGCGGCGCACCACGCGGCCGTGCTGCAGCGTGTAGCTGCTGTCGCGGGCAAAGATCACCACGCGCCCCTCCGCCGGCGCCCCCATCTCGATGCGCAGCCGCCCCGGGATGGCCGCCCACTCGCGCCACTCCTCCGTGTGCGTGGAGTCGTTGTCCAGCACCCGCGTGGTGGCCTGCGTAAAGCTGAGCGTCTGGTACCAGCTCCCCGCGTAGCGGTCGTGCATGGCCTGCACCAGCGACTGCGCGTCGTGGATGGAGGGGCCGGCGGGCGCCGCCGTGGCGCACCCCGCCAGCCCCAGCGCCGCCAGCACCGCGAGCGCACGGAAGGTTCGGATCATGGAGAGTGGAGAGGGTCGCGGGGTTTCGATGGACCGTCCGCGCCGGAAGCTAGTCCCCGCGCGCACCCCGCGCGAGGGTGAGATGACGCGGTCCGTGCCCTGAAGCCCGGCGGCGTGCCCCGACCCTCCGGATGGCGAACCGGCGCGTCAGTGCGGATCGACCTCCCCCAGGGTTTTTTGGGGGAGGTGGGCGAGGTTTACGAGCCCGGAGGTGGCGCCGCGGGCACAGCTCGCCCCCTGTCGACGCGGGATCGAATTCTCCCCTCTCCGCGAGGAACGAGCGGGGAGGGGCCGGGGGAGGGGCTCCTACTCGCTCACCACCGGCGCGATGCGCTCGCGGTCGGTGTCGATGGCGCGCTCCACCCACAGCACCTGCACGATCGTCCACACCAGCATCACCAGCGGCAGCGCCAGCAGGATCCCCAGGAACCCGAACAGGCTGCCGAACAGCACCAGCGCGAACAGCGTGACGAACGGGTGCACCTCGGCGTTGCGCGACATGCTCCACGGGGTGATCAGGTTCGCCTCGATCTGCTGGATGGCCAGCGCCGCGATCCCCACCCACAGCGCCTTCTGCGGATCGTCCAGGAACGCCACCACCACCGCCGTCAACCCGCCGATCCACGGCCCGAAGAGGGGGATGAACTCCACCAGCCCGTTGAACAGCCCCAGCGCCACCGCGTTGGGCACCCCGATCACCAGGAACGCGGTGATGCTCAGCACGGCGACGGCGACCATGGCCGTCGCCGTCCCCTTGGCCCAGCCGATCAGCCGGTCGCCCAGCAGTTGAAAGATGCGGTACCACGCCAGCCGCACGTCATCCGGCAGCACCCGCATCATCGGCGTCAGCAGCCGGTCGTTGGGGTTGGCCAGCGCGAACAGCCCTCCGAAGAACAGGATCAGGGGAAAGAAGAGGATCTCCATGAAGCTCGCCGCGCGGCCCATCATCCCGCCTCCGCCCTGGCCGCCGCCCCCGCCGCCGCCCTTGAACATCCCGGAGGGGTGGGGGATGTCGATCTTCATCCCCGTCTGCTCCTGGATCGCCTGCTCCCACTTCGTGATCTGCTCTTCCAGCGCGGGGCCGGTCTGCATGATCCCCTTCGCCTGCTGAAAGAGGATCGGCATCCCCACCGCCATGGCCGCCACCACCGAGCCCACCACCACCAGCCCCACGATGGCCGCCAGCCACTTGCGCTTCATGTGCAGCCGGCGGCGCACGGCGTTCAGGATCACCGCCAGGATGGCCGCCGCGTACCCCAGCAGGAACACGTGCGTGAGCTGGTCCCAGTACTTGTAGAGCAGCAGCAGCAGAAAGGCGAGCCCGGCGGTGCGGTACAGGTGCGCCGGGCGAAGCCGGTCCATCGGGCTGCCGTGCGGCGCGGCCACGGCGTCCGCGGGAACGCGCGGGGCGGCCTGCTCGTCGGTGGGGTGCTTGGCCATCCGGCTCCGATCCGTCGGGGGAAGACGCACGTTTTTGGCTCCCCGCCGGGCAAGGAGCGCACCATCCTCCCATTTCGTCCGGATCCTTCCAGCCGAAAGCGGCCCGGGACGTGGGGGTCCGGGGCCGCATTCCGTCAGGGGCGAACGCCGCTGGGGCCGCGCGGGCGCTGGCCGGGCGGGTAGCGCGTGTCGGCGTCGAACTCCGCGTCCAGCACCCGCCGCATCCACGCGTGCACCGCCGCCGCCTGCTCCGGAAGCTCGTCCGGGTGCCGCCCGGCGAGCGCGAAGATGCGGTCCAGCGCCTCCGCGGCCTCGTCGCGGTCAGGGGAGAGCAGCAGCTTGAGCGGTCCCAGCGCGCGCGCCTTTCCGTCCACCGTCGTCTCCCGTACGTATCCGCTGGGGTGCACCTGCAGGAACTCCGCGCCCATCAGCTCGCGCTGGCGCGGGTGCGGGTGCACCGTGCGCCCCGTAACGAACTTGCGCAGCGTCTCGTGCCCCGTTCCCAGCCGCTCCGCCAGCCCGCGGTAGCCGTGCAGCCGCGCCTGCTCCGCCATGAACCCGCGCAGCACCTCCCGGGGGACCAGGTTGGGACTGCGCGTGAACGGCGGATCGGGATCGCCGCCGCGGATCTGCCCCGCGCCCTCGTTTCGTTCCGTGTCCATGCCCATCATCATAGAAAGCGCGGAGTGGACGGGCAAGGAGCAAAGTAAACAAAGCGGCGCGGCGTTCCCTCGCCGGCGGCCGGCGAGGGGGCCGGAACCGTGGAACCCCGACGCCAAGTCGTTGTATTCTACGGTGTTGCGCCGCGGCCGGCATGTCTGCCCGGGCCGCGGCTTCCGTATGGGGGGAAGGGGCTCTGTCGATGATGACAACGACCAATCAGGACTACCTGGTGCGCGCCACCGCGCTGGACGAGCGCGTACGCGCCTTTGCGCTCAACGCCACCGGCGTCGTGCGCGAGCTGCAGCGCCGGCACGACACGCACCCGGCCGTCACCGCGGCGCTGGGGCGCACGGCCATGGGCGCGCTGCTCCTTTCCGCCGCCACGCTCAAGGAAGAGGACCAGGTGCTCACCGTCGACGTGCGCGGCGACGGGCCCGTGCGGCGCGTGATCGCCACCGCCACCGGCCGCGGCGAGGTGCGGGGTCTGGTGGGCAACCCGCACGCCCACGCGGAGAGCCGCAACGGCAAGCTGAACGTGGGCGGCGTGGTGGGGAGCGAGGGCTACCTTGCCGTCACCCGCGACCTGGGGATGAAGGAGACGTACCGCGGCATGGTGGAGCTCATCTCCGGCGAGATCGGCGAGGACCTGGCGTACTACATGGCCAAGAGCGAGCAGACGCCCTCGGCCGTGGGCATCGGCGTGTTCGTGCTCCCCGACCTGAGCGTCGAGGCCGCCGGCGGCTACCTGGTGCAGCTTCTCCCCGGCCTTTCGGACGAGGAGATCACCACCATCGAGCAGCGCATCGGCGAGCTGCCGCACCCCACCGCGCTGCTGCGCGAGGGCATCACGCCGGAGCAGATGCTGGAGCGCATCTTTCCCGAGGGCTTTACCTTCGGCGACCGGCAGCCCGTCTCGTTCCACTGCCCCTGCTCGCGCGAGCGCTTCGAGTCCGCCATCGTGAGCCTGGGCCACGACGAGGTGCGCCGCATCATCGAGGAGGAGGAGCAGCCGTTCACCGAGGTGGTGTGCCACTTCTGCAACGAAGCGTACCACTTCTCCCCCGACCAGATGCAGGCCATCCTCGACGCCGCGCACTGAGCCGATCAGGCAGGAAGAGACGCGCATCGGTGGATGACGATCGTGCGGCGGGCCGGCTCCTGGACGGGGGCCGGCCCGTTGCGCGTCGGTGGCCGATCGGGAGCGATGGATGCCGTGGATCAGCGGTCCGGCGCCGATGCGGCGTCTCCCGCGTGCCGCTTGCCGCGCGTGAGGAACACCAGCACCAGCGACGCGATGGCGAGGATGATGGAGCTCATCCCCTCCGCCGGGCGCCCCTCGTGCACCAGGAAGACGCCGCCGCACAGCGCCGTCATCGCGATGGCGAATCCCGCCGCCAGCCCCAACTCCGACAGCCGCATCGCGCGCCGCTGCAGCGACCGCCGGTGCTCGCTTTCCCGCTCCGCCAGGGTCACCAGCCGGTCCGCGAGCCCCGGCAGCGCGCGCTCGTACTTCGCCAGCACCTCGGGCGGCGGAATGGGCCCGATGAACGCCGTGGCGGTGGCGAGGGTGAAGGCGGCGGGGAAAGCGCGCCTCTGACGCAAAATGGCCGGGTCACTCAGTGACCCGGCCATTTCTTCGCTCTCAGGGGCGGTTGCGAGCCGCTGGCTATTCCTCTTCGCCGGCTTCGGAGGCATGGATGCTCTCTTCGGCGAGGTGGAGGGCGACCAGCCAGTCGCCGCGGAGCGCCCGGGCGTCGGCCTCGAAGCCGCCCCAGTCCTTTTCATCGAGCAGTACGCCGCCCAGGTCGAGGGCGTGCGCGGCGCCCCACAGAAAGCTGCGTACCGCGCTGCGCCCGCTGCTAGCCACCATGGAGATGCTCATCGTGCGAATTGCCTTTCCCCGGACGTTGACTCTGACCGCGGGAATACGATGCGCACTTCGTTCCCTTTTGTCAACGCCACCAAAGCCGCCACCCCACGTACCGCCTAGCGTTCTCTTCATTCGGTGAGCAGAGTGGACGGTACCGCTTCTCCTACCGCTCGACGAACGCGGTTACGCGGTCCGGGCCCTCCACCGTCACGGAGACCAGCCGGTCGCGGCCTTCGCTCTTGGCACGGTACAGCGCGCGGTCCGCGGCCTCGATCAGCGCCTCGGGGTCCACCAGGTCCGAGCCCACGGCCACGCCCATGCTGGCCGTGACCTCCACCGCCGCGCGCCCCTCCACCGGCACCCGCATCTCGCGCAGGTTGCCGCGGAAGCGGTCGGCGAAGCTCAGCGCGCCCTCCAGCTCGGTGTCGTACAGCAGCACGGCGAACTCCTCGCCGCCAAAGCGCGCGGGCAAGTCCAGGTTGCGCGCGCTGGAGCGCAGCAGCCGCCCCACGCGGGCCAGCACCTGGTCGCCCACGCGGTGGCCGTGCGTGTCGTTGATGCGCTTGAAGTGGTCCAGGTCCACCATCACCAGCGCCAGCGAGCCGCCGATGCGCTTGAGGCGCCCCGTCTCCCGCCGCAGCGCGTCTTCCAGCACGTGCCGGCGCGACAGCTCCGTCAGCGGGTCCACCAGCGCGGCCACCTCGGTGAGCGCCCACT
>DASUVG010000240.1:0-20361 GCA_036379135.1 Longimicrobium sp. | reverse complement strand
GGAGCAGACGGCGGTGGCGGAAGAGGTGGTGCAGGCGGTGGAGGAGATGTCGCGCGGCAAGATCGGCGCGATCATCGCCATCGAGCGCAAGCTGGGGCTGGGCGAGTACCTGGAGAGCGGCACGCCGCTGCAGGCCCGCGTATCCGACGCGCTGCTGCTGAACATCTTCACCCCCTACTCCCTGCTGCACGACGGCGCCGCCGTGATCCGCGGCGACGACATCGTGGCGGCCGGCGTCATCCTTCCCCTCACGCAGCAGCCCGTCACCGACCGCTCGCTGGGCACCCGCCACCGCGCGGCGCTGGGGCTGTCGGAAGAGACGGACGCGCTGGTCGTCGTGGTCTCGGAGGAGACGGGGTTCATCACCCTGGCGCACGGCGGCCGCCTGTTCCGCAACATCTCGCCCGACGAGCTCAAGGAGATGCTGATCGAGGGGCCTCCCCCGCTCTCCACCAGCAACGGACGTGCGGCGCTGGCGGGGAGCTGAGCGGCCGCATCCACGGCGAAGAGATCACGCGGAGGACGCGGAGGAAAAGAGCGAGGACGCGGAGAAGGGATCCCCCTCCGCGTCCTCTCGTCCTTCCTCCGTGTCCTCCGCGTGATTCCGTCCGTGTGTGCCACCGCGCCCCGATACCGAATCCGGGAAAAGAATGTGATCGTGATATGACTTCCTGAGGGAGCGCTCGCGCAGATCCTGCCGCCTGCACGGACTCCGGCGCGCGACCGAAGGACCTCCTCTCGGCTGCGCAGGGGCCGGATCAGGACGCGGAACCAGCTCCTTCGTTCTGCTGGCGAGGTCCTTCGGTCGGCGCGACGGGTTCCCGGTCAAGGAAAGGTTCAGCGCGGCGCCTCTCTCAGCCTCAGGAAGTCATGCACTCTATCGCCGAATCTGGTATGAATCGCGGTGCTGTACCGGTTGATCGCCTCAGGGCGTGACGGTCAGGGAGATGGGGTAGCCCATGGCCTGCAGGGCCGCCCGCCCCATGAACGCTTCGTTGCCCGCCGCGTCCCGCATGCCGACGAAGGAGACGCGCCACTCGCCCGTCTGCCGTCCGGAGGGGATGGCGAGCCGGCAGGTGATGACCTGGGGTCCGGGGTGCAGCAGCTCCGGCGTGTACGCCGCACAACCCTCCTCCATCTGGTTGGAAGGGCTGCGGAAGTAGACTTCCGCCCGGTAGGCGCCGGAAGCCGCATCCGTGAGCTCCATGCTCACGGTGACGGAGTCCAGGCCGTCGGCGGCGACCGTGTCGGGAGTGAAGGAGAAGCCCGTGAGGGACGGCGGCACCGTGTCGGACGGCGCGGCGGACACGTGCAGGGTCGTGGGGTACCCCGCGGAGTCCAGCGCCGCGGCGCTCATCTCCCGCTGGTTGCCGGTGGCATCGAAGACCCGCACCACCTCCAGGGTCCAGTCCCCCGGCTCTCCGTTGAACGGGATGACGACCCCGCAGCGGAACGTGCCGCTGGCCCGGGTTCCCGTGTACGGCGTGGTGGCGGCGCAGCTCGCGACCTCGCTTCCCGACGGGTTGCGGAACCAGGCCGAGGTTTCGGCCACGCCGGTGCCGCCGTCCGCCACCTGAAACTCCACGAACGCGGAATCCACCCCGTTCGCCTGGAGGCTGTCCGGGGCGAACGTAAGCCCGGTGACCGTGGGCTTCACCAGGTCGGGCGTGGGGCTGTTGACGTACACGTACGCCGGGATCCCCGCCTGCTCCATGAACCCCCCGGTCCCCGAGATCGCGAGGTATTTGCCGCCCTTGTCCTGGACCATGAAGTAGGTCACGCGCCAGAGGCCGCCCTCCACCCCGGGCGCGACCGGCGCCCGGCAGCGGTAGGTGCCGTCGGCCGGGGTTCCCGCCACGGGGTCGAACCCGTAGCAGGAGGTCTCGTGCGCTCCCGACGGGCTGGAGAGCCGCACGTAGAAGTAGCTCGTCCCCACCCCCCCGTCCGTCAGCCGGACGGTGACCGTCACGGAGTCCGCTGCGCCCGCGTTGACGCGGCTGGGCGAGATGGTGAAGGTGTGGGCCGTGGGGAACAGCACGTCGCCGGCCGGGACCCTCACGTACACCGACAGCGTGCGCGACGTGCGCACCCCGTCCGTGGCGAACACGAGGGCCATGCCCGCCTGGATGCCCGTTACGGTGCCGTCCGCCGCCACCCGCACCACGGTGGTGTCCGAACTGCTCCAGGTGATCGGTGCCGCGGGGAGAGGACGGCCCGCGGCGTCGTACGGGTGGGCGTGGAACGGCATGGACTCGCCCACGGCCAGGCTGGTGATGAAGGGCTCCATCCGCAGCCACCCCTCCTCGTCCGGCACGGGCGCGGCCACCAGGACCTGGAACTGGAAGGTCACCACCGTGGGCGCGACGGTGAACCGCCACTCCATCGCCTCGCTGGTGCCGCCCGGGGCCAGCAATCCCTGGTACTGGAAGTACGGCTGGTTGGCCGCCGTGAACATCGCGTGCCCCGTGGGGTTCGCCACCTCCACCGCACCGGTGGAGGAGGTGGGGCCGTTCAGGAAGAACACGCGCACCCCCGCCGCGGCGGGCGTGACGCCGTCCGTGGTCCCCAGGAGCTGGGCGATGAGGTTCTCCACCGTCACGTCCATCCGGAACGTCCCCGGGCCGTCGAGCGCCATGCCGGTGCTCCGCAGGCGCACGTTGACCCCCTGCCCGCCCAGGATCACGGCCGACGCGCCACCCGCGCCGGCGGAGGGCGCGCACTCCAGCGTCCCCGCGCGCACGTCCACGCGGCAGTCCAGCGCGCCCACCGCGCCCGGCGCGTCGGTGGGCGGCCGGAGCTCCGGACCGGTCGCGGTGCGGTCCACGCAGGCGGCAGTCAGCCAGAGGGCCAGTGCGCCCGCGGCCGCGCGCAGCCGCGCGGGAGTGTGCGCGCCCCGGATGGCGCGCGTGGCGGAGCGTGGCGGGGTCTCCGTCAGCATGGTCGACGTCCTTCCGTGTGTGACCGCAGGGGATGGAGCCGGCCGGGGCTGGCGGACTCGGAATCGATGGGGATCGGAACGTCCCCACAGCAACGTTTGTTCCCCGGACGTGGTTGCCGGAAGTCGTTGTGGCGTAATGATATACTGTTTACACATGCGGCGGTCAGTGGGACTTTGCGGTCTCATCTGGTGCAGCGATGTCCCGAAATCGCTGGCGTGAAGCGTACGGTTCGCGCGTCACGCGGACGAAGGATGACGACTGGGATGGATGGCGGAAAACGGCCGTAGCCTGCCGCGACTCCAACCCCCGCCGTGCGGGGGCGGCCGTCGCGCTGCTCGCTTGCTCGCACCGGGCCCGTTCTGTACGTTGCTCCGCATGGAAGCCGAAACGCTCAGGGCGCGGGTGGCGGAGGTGCGCGAGCGGATCGAGGCCGCGCGCGTGCGCGCCGGACGCGCCGACGAGGTCACGCTGGTGGCCGTCACCAAGACGCACCCGGTGGACGTCGTCCGCGCGGCGATCCAGGCCGGCATCGCCGACGTGGGCGAGAACCGCGTGCAGGAGATGGACGACAGGGTGGCGGAGATCGGCCGCGGCGCCGTGCGCTGGCACCTGATCGGCCACCTGCAGCGCAACAAGGCCGCGCGCGCCGTCGCCATCGCCGACCTGGTGCACTCGCTGGACTCCGTCCGCCTGGCCGAGGCCCTTTCCGCCGAAGCGGTCAGGGCGGGTGTCGTGGTCCCCGCGCTGGTGCAGGTGAACACGTCGGGCGAGGAGAGCAAGTTCGGCCTGTCGCCGGAGGAGGCGATGGACGCCATCGGGCGGATGGCGGAGCTGCCGGGGCTGCGGCTGGAGGGGGTGATGACGATGGCGCCGTTCACCGACGACGCGGCCGTCATCCGCCGCACCTTCGCCGGCGCGCGGGCGCTGCGCGACGACGCCGCGCGGCAGGTGCCGGCCTTTGCGGGACGCCACCTGTCGATGGGGATGAGCAACGACTTCGAGGCCGCGGTGGAGGAGGGAAGCACCCTCGTCCGGGTGGGCTCCACCCTGTTCGGAGAACGCGGACCATGATCGACCTTACGCCACTGGACGTAAAGAAGAAGAAGGGCGACTTCCGGCGCGCGGTGCGCGGCTACGACACCGCCGCGGTGGACGACTTTCTGGACACCGTCAGCGCGCGGATGGAAGAGCTGGTGCGCGAGAGCGTGATGGCCAGCGCGCGCATGGAGTCCATGACGGAGTCCATCGGCAGCTACCGCGAGCGCGAGCGGGCCATGAACGAGGCCCTGGTGAGCGCCCAGCAGCTGCGCGAGGAGATGCGCGAGCAGGCTACCCGCGAGGCGGACCTCGTCCTGCGCGAGGCGCGCGCCGAGGCGGAGCGCATCGTGGGCGAGGCGCGCCGCCAGGCCACCGCCGCCGCCGAGGCGCTGCGCCGCATCCAGGGGCAGCGCGTCCGCTTTCTTCGCCTCTTCCGCCACCTGGTGGAGCGCCAGCTCCAGGAGATCGAGGCGGAGGAGGACCGCACCGCCGCGCTGGGCCGCGGCGACGCGGACGAATCCCTCAACTCGGACGGGCAGGGAGGCTGAGTGTCGGAGGCGAGCCTGACGGAACGGATCGGGACCGCGGCGGAGGCCATCCGCGCGCGGTCCGCGCTGCAGCCGCGGATCGGCATCATCCTGGGGACGGGGCTGGGCGGACTGGCCGCGCGCATCCAGGTGGAGGCGGAGATCCCGTACGAGGAGATCCCCGGCTTTCCCCTGTCGACGGTGGAGACGCACACGGGGCGGCTGCTGCTCGGCACCCTGGGGGGCAGGCCGGTGGTGGCCATGCAGGGGCGGTTCCACCGCTACGAGGGGTACACGCTGCAGCAGGTGACCTTTCCCGTGCGGGTGATACGGGCGCTGGGCGCCGACACGCTGCTGGTCTCCAACGCGTGCGGGGGGATGCACCCGTTCTGGAGCCCGGGCGACCTGGTGCTGATCGCCGACCACATCAACCTGCTGGGCGACAACCCGCTCATCGGCCCCAACGCCGACGAGCTGGGCCCCCGCTTTCCCGACATGTCGCAGCCGTACGACCTGCAGCTGCAGAAGCTGGCGGTGGAGGTCGCGCTGGAGCGGCAGATCACCCTCCGCCGCGGCGTCTACGTCGCCGTCCCCGGCCCCAACCTGGAGACGCGCGCGGAGTACCGCATGCTGCGCGTGATGGGGGCGGACGTCGTCGGCATGTCCACCGTCCCCGAGGTGATCGTGGCGGTGCACGGGGGAATGCGGGTGATGGGCGTTTCCATCATCACCGACCAGTGCCTTCCCGACGCGCTGCAGCCCGCCAGCATCGAGCACATCATCGCCACCGCCGGCCGCGCGGAGCCGCACCTGACCGCGCTGGTGGAGGGCGTGGTGGAGCGGCTGTGATGCGCGGGTGATGCAGGTCCGGATGACGAAAGCCGCCGCGCGAATCCACTCGCGCGGCGGCTTTGTCGTCGGGGGATGAGGGCGCTTCGGAAGATACGGAGTCCGTCCCCTCCGGGCCGGCACACCGGCCCACCTCCCCCAAAACTGCTGGGGGAGGTGGGGGTGGGGTTGGATGCGGAGTACTGCGGAGAGGTAGGTGCGAGATGGTGGGCCGCCCCCCATCCCCAGCCCTTCCCCCACAAACTGCGTGGGGGAAGGGTGACGCGCCCCACCAGCGGTTGCGCGTTGTGGCCTGTCGAAGCGCGTCACCTCTCCCCCAGGGTTTTTGGCGGCGAGGCCGGGAGAGGGGGCGCCTCGCGGACGCAGTTCGGTGTCTGTCGACGATCCGCGTTTCCTGCGGGGCCCTCTCCCCCGACCAGCCTTTTGCTCGTTCCTCCCAACGGCGGTCGACCCCTCCCCCAAACTGCGGGGAAGGGGTTGTGGGCCGGGGGGTGTCTGATAGACGAGCTGCGTAGCCGGTCGAAGCGCGTCACCTCTCCCCCATGCAGTTTATGGGGGAGAGGCCGGGAGAGGGGGGCGGCCGGCGGACGCAGCTCGATGGCTTTTGACGTGTCCGCGCCTCCGCCCCCGTGTCCGAATCTTCCCCCACTGGTTAACTTCAGCGGTTCAACTCCCCAGGCAGAAAAGATCAGACCGGACCGATGAGCAAGTTTCCCGAGCTTCCCCAGACCGTCACCGCGCTGGAAGACGAGGTGCTGGAGCGCTGGACGGCCGAAGGCACCTTTCGCCAGAGCCTGGACCAGACGAAGGACGGCCAGCCCTTCGTCTTCTACGAGGGCCCGCCCACGGCCAACGGCCGCCCCGGCATTCACCACGTGATGAGCCGCTCCATCAAGGACGCGGTGGCGCGCTTCCGCACCATGCAGGGGCGCTGGGTGCCGCGCATGGCCGGCTGGGACACGCACGGCCTGCCGGTGGAGATCGAGGCAGAGAAGAAGCTGGGGATCAGCGGCAAGCGCGAGATCGAGGAGATGGGCATCGCCCGCTTCAACGAGGTGTGCCGCGAGTCCGTGCTCACCTACACGGACGAGTGGGAGCGCTTCTCCGCGCGCATCGGCTACTGGCTGGACTATTCGAAGCCGTACGTCACCTATACACCGGACTACATCGAGTCCGTGTGGTGGCTGCTCAAGCAGATCAGCGAGCGCGGCCTCTTCTACCGCGGCCACAAGATCCTGCCGTACTGCCCGCGCTGCGGCACGGGGCTCAGCAGCCACGAGGTGGCGCAGGGCTACAAGGACGTCAAGGACCCGTCGCTCTACCTGACGATGCCGGTTCTGGACGGCGACGGCGTGCCGGACGGCCGCGAGCTGCTGGTGTGGACGACCACGCCGTGGACGCTGGTGTCGAATGTCGCGCTGGCCATCAGCGCGGACGAGGAGTACGTGGAGGTGTCGCGCGAAGGCCGCCGCTACCTGCTGGTGCGCGCCCGCGTCCCCGCGCTCTTTGGCGACGACGCGGAGATCGTGCGCTCGTACCGCGCGGACGAATTGGTCGGCCTGGCGTACGGGCGGCCGTTCGACTGGGTGCAGCCCACCGGCTTTCCCGACGAGCAGGTGCGCAACGCCTGGCACGTCTACACGGCGGACTTCGTCAGCAGCGGCGACGGCACGGGGATCGTGCACATCTCCCCCGCGTTCGGCGCGGACGACTACGCGATCGGGCAGTCCGTGGGGCTTCCCGTGCTGCGGCCGGTGGACGACCGCGGCGCCTTTCGCGAGGACCTGCCGCTCGTAGGCGGCAAGTTCGTCAAGGACGCGGACACCGACCTGCTGATCGACCTCAAGGGGCGCGGCCTGGTCTTCAAGTCGTCGCGCGAGGAGCACTCGTATCCGCACTGCTGGCGGTGCCAGAGCCCGCTGCTGTACATGGCGCGCGACTCGTGGTTTATCCGCACCACCGCCGTGCGCGACCAGCTGCTGGCGAACAACGCCCAGATCCGCTGGTTTCCGCCGGAGATCGGCGCGGGCCGCTTTGGCGAGTGGCTGGAGAACAACGTGGACTGGGCCATCAGCCGCGCCCGCTACTGGGGCACGCCGCTCCCCGCGTGGGTGTGCGACCGCGAGCCGTCCCACATCCACTTCATCGGCTCCTTCGCCGAGCTGAAGGAAAAGACGGGGCGCAGCGAGCTTCCCGACCCCCACCGCCCGTACGTGGACGAGCTGGAGTGGGCGTGCGCGGAGTGCGGCGGGACCATGCGCAGGACGCCGGAGGTGATCGACGTCTGGTTCGATTCCGGCTCCATGCCGTTCGCGCAGCACCATTACCCGTTCGAGAACCAGGACGAGCAGGCGCGGCAGTTCCCCGCCGAGTTCATCTGCGAGGGGGTGGACCAGACGCGCGGGTGGTTCTACTCGCTGCTGGCCATCTCCACGCTGCTGGGCAAGACGGAGCCGCCGTACCGGCACGTGATCGTCAACGACATGCTGCTGGACGACAAGGGGCTCAAGATGAGCAAGTCCCGCGGCAACATCGTCAACCCGTGGGAGGCCATCGAGCGTTTTGGCGCGGACGCCATCCGCTGGTACCTGCTGTCGTCGTCCAACCCCTGGCTCCCCAAGCGGTTCGATCCCGAGGGGGTCAAGGAGGTGCAGCGCAAGACGTTCGACACGTTGCGCCAGACGTACCGCTTCTTCGCCATGTACGCCTCGCTGGAGGGGTGGACGGCGGAGGCGGAGGCGCCGGCGGAGCGCTCGCTGCTGGACCGCTGGCTCCTCTCGCGCCTGGCGACGGTGACGGCGGAGGTCACGGAGGACCTGGAGGGGTACAACCTGACGCACGCCGTCCGCACGGTGGCGGACTTTGTGGTCGACGATCTGAGCAACTGGTACGTCCGCCGTTCGCGCGACCGCTTCTGGGGGTCGGCGGACGCGGCGGACACGCGCTCCGCGTTCGCGACGCTGCACCAGGCGCTGGTGACGGTGTCCAGGCTGATGGCGCCGTTCGCCCCCTTCCTGAGCGACTGGCTGCACCGCGCGCTCACGGGCGGCAGCGTGCACCTCGCCGTCTTCCCGGCGGCCGATCCCGCGAAGGTGGACGGGCGGCTGGAGCGGGGGATGCAGGCCGTGCGCACGCTCTCTACCCTGGGCCGCGCGGCGCGCGATTCCGTGGGCATCCGCGTGCGCCAGCCGCTGGGGACGATCTACGCGGTGGTGCCGGACGGGTACCAGGTGGACGACGCGCTGCTGGCCATTCTGCGTGACGAGCTGAACGTGCGCGGCGTGGAGTTCATGCACGCGGCCGAGGAGCTGGTGACGTTCAGCGCGAAGCCCAACTTCAAGGCGCTGGGCGCGGTGTTCGGCAAGCGGACGCCAAAGGTGGCGGATGCCATCCGCGGGGTGGAATCGGCCGCGCTGGCGGCGTTCAGGCGCGGCGAGCCGCTGCGGGTGCAGGCGGAGGGGGAGGACGTGGAGGTGACGGCGGAGCACTTCGACCTGGTGCAGAGCGCGCGCGGCAGCTTCGCCACGGCGGACGAGGGCGGCTTTACCGTGGCGCTGGATCCGACGATCACGCCGGAGCTGCGGCTGGAGGGGCTGGCGCGCGAGCTTGTGAACCGGGTGCAGAACCTGCGCAAGGAGACGGGGCTGCAGGTGCAGGACCGCATTCGCCTGGGGATCTTTGGCGACGGCGAGATCCTGGACGTGTCGCGGGAGTGGGGCGGGTTCGTGGCCGGCGAGACGCTGGCCGCCGAGCTGGAGACGGGCTCCGTGAACGACTTCGAGGGATACGAAGCGTCGCGCGAGGTAGACCTGGACGGCGTGGCGGGGACCGTGGCGATTGCCCGCGTTCCGAACAAGGAGTGAGATGAGCGAGACGATGACGGATACGCGACCGGTGGCGGCGCCGGACACGCCCGACGAGGCGCGCAGGAAGATCGCGCTGTACCTGGGGCTCACGATCGGGCTGATCGTGATCGACCAGATCACCAAGTACATCGTGGAGCGTACGCTGCGGCTGTACGATCCCGTGCCGGTGATCGGCGACTTCTTTCGCCTGACGTACATCTTCAACCGCGGCGCGGCGTTCGGAATCCACCTGGGCGAGTGGTCGCGCATCGCGTTCAGCATTCTGCCCGTAGCGGCGGCGGTGCTGCTGTACCTGATGTACCGCCAGACGCCGTGGAGCGACCGCACGCGGCTGGTCTCCATCGCGCTGGTCACGGGCGGGGCGCTGGGCAACCTGATCGACCGCATCCGCAGCTCGCGCGGGGTGGTGGACTTCTTCGACTTCGGCTTTGGCAACGTGCGCTGGCCCGTGTTCAACGTGGCCGACATCGGCGTCACCGTGGGCGCGCTGCTGCTGGCCGTCTCGCTCTGGCGCGAGGAGCAGAAGCTGGAGAAAGAGGAGGACGTCGCGGCGGACTGAGGGAAGTGCGTGAGTGCGTGAGTGCGTGAGTGCGGGAGTGCGAACGGCAGAAGCGAACAGCGTCGCGCTTCGCGCGGACCCCTCACCCCCGGCCCCTCTCCCGCAAACTGCGCGGGAGAGGGGTGACGCGAGAGTCCCGCCGCAGTACGCGTGGCCGGTGTCTCGCGAAACGACCACTCGCGGCACGAACCCTCCGGCTGCAGTTCGCGAAGGCGGACTTCGTGAATTTCCAGCCGCGGTTTCAACCGCCGGGCGTGGTGCCGGCGCCGGGCACGACCACCTCCGTTCGCGCCCGCTGTCCGTCCCGATTGAACGCAAGAGGAGGATGTCGCGGCGGACTGACCGTGCGGGCGCGCGCTCCGGCCGCATCCGCGCCTGAGCGGCTGAAGCCGCCGCTGCAAAAGCGGAAAGCCCCGCAAACTGCGCGGGGCTTCAACTGCTCGCTGCAGCCACATCCTCTGTCATTCCGAAGGAGCGCCGCGTGGAGCGGTCCGGACCCCCGGCCCCGGTGCGACTGAGGAATCTGCCGTCGGCATTCTCGTGGCTGGCCAGCGGCTCCGGTGCATGCGGGTGCAGTCCGCGCAGGCGGACTTTGCGTAGTTGTAGCGGCGAATTCATTCGCTCCTGCAGGCGGACGGCGCATGACCGGATCGGAATCGCATGCGCATCAACCCCCGGGCGTGGTGCCGACGCCGGGCACGATCACCTCCGTTTCGCGCCCGCTGTCCGTCCCGACTGAACGCAAGAGGCCGTATCCTTTCTTTCGATGGGCGTTTCCGGGTTGCCTGACGAGCGTATCGAGCTGCTGGCGGGCGACGAGGCGGGCGAGCGGCTGGACACCTGGCTGGCCGCCCGCCTGAACGTAAGCCGTTCCCGCGCCACGCAGCTGATCGAAGAAGGCCGCGTCACCCTGAACGGGGCGGTGCCCAGAAAGCGCGACCGCCCCGTGCCCGGCGACCGCGTGGAAGTGCACATCCCCCCGCCCGCGCCGTCGCACCTGTCCGGCGAAGACATCCCGCTGTCCATCGTCCACCAGGATGACGACCTGCTGGTGATCGACAAGCCGGCGGGGCTGGTCGTGCATCCCGCGCCCGGCAACCCCACCGGCACGCTGGTGAACGCGCTGCTGCACGCGGTGGGCGACCTGTCCGGCATAGGCGGGGTGCTGCGGCCGGGGATCGTGCACCGGCTGGACAAGGACACGTCGGGGCTGATGGTGGTGGCCAAGAACGACGACGCGCACCGCGCGCTCTCGGCGGAGCTCAAGGCACGGCGGATCCGGCGCGTGTACCTGGCCGCCGCGTGGGGCCGCCTGGCGCAGGACGAGGTGCTGGTGGATGCGCCGATCGGCCGGCACTCCACCGAGCGCAAGCGGATGGCGGTGGGGCCGGACGGACGCCCCGCGCGCACGCGCTTCATCCGCCTGGAGCGCTGGCGCGCGGCGGACCTGCTGCGCGCGGAGCTGGAGACCGGGCGTACGCACCAGATCCGCGTGCACCTGCTGCACCTGGGCCACCCCGTGGTGGGCGACCGCACCTACGCCCCGGAGCGGCACCGCGGCTTCGGCGGGCCGGAGCGCGCCTGGGCCGCGGGGCTGGCGAAGCGCGTCCCCCGCCAGTTCCTGCACGCCGCCGAGCTCCGCTTTACCCACCCCCGCACCGGCGAGCCCATGCGCTTCGATTCCCCCCTGCCGCCGGACCTTGCCGCCGCGGCCGAGTGGGCGCGGGGAAGCGCGACGTAGACGGCGTCCCCATCATCTCACGATCCTCAAACCGAGCGGCGCCGTCCTGCGGGAGGCGCCGCTCACGCGTTTCGCCTGCGATCGCACCGCAGTTCCCCCGTCTGTCATTCCGAAGGAGGCGCCGCACGGAACCCGGTTCCCATCCGATACTCTGGCGCCGACTGAGGAATCTCCCCGCCGCGGTGGGCAGCCTCGGGTGTGCCCCCTCTCCGGCCGTGCCACGAGCGCAGGGCCAAAAACATTTTACTGGCGGATTCCGGTGGTGCAGATTACGTTGGCTTCACGCCGCTTTCTTCGGGAACAAGCGGTTCGACGGCAGGATGATGCGAATCGACTGAGGCATGAATTCCCGTCAACTGTGGGAATTCAGAAAGAATTCGGCTGGTGGGGCGGGGCTGGTCGGGCAGTGTAACCGTTGTGGAGACTACGCTACGATGGGTGCCAGCAAGGTCGTTCGGTTCCGCGGTCTGGCGTGTTGTGAGAGCCGACGCTTCTGTACGCAGCCCCTTTACGGGCGCTGCGATATTTGATCTTACGACCCACCGGGGCCCTGGCGCCCCGGTGGGTCGTACTCGTTGTGGTGGCCTGCGGGAGGGGCAGGGCAGTCAGCTTCACCACACCCCATTACCATTCAACGGAGAATTGCACATGAAGAAGCTCAAGCTGCACCTGGACGACCTGCGGGTGGACACCTTTACCACCAGTACGCCCACGCCGGCCAAGGGGACCGTGCATGGGGAGCAGGGGACGTTCCCTACGTACTGCACATGCGTTCACGCAACCTGCGACCCCACGTGCTGGACGTGCGAGCTGACGTGCGACGACTACACCTGCGCGTACACGTGCGAGGAGACGTGCGACGACTTCAGCTGCGCGGAAACCTGCGGCTTCAGCAACTGCGAGACGCGCTGCGGCGCCGGGACCAGCTGCCGCTGCCCGCTGTATCCCGAGTACCCGTACTAGACGGCGGGTCATTTCCCCCGGTCGGCGTAAGGCGGCTGGCGGGCCGCGGCGGAGTGCGAGCGGAGCAGGGAAGCGAGATGGATCGGATCCAACCGCCCTTTCATCAGGAGGATGGACTCATGAGCAAGCTGCGCCTGTCCATGGAAGACCTTTCGGTCGAGAGCTTTCAGACCACCCGGCCGGCCCGCCAAAGGGGAACGGTGGTGGGCCAGCAGTGCACCTGCCCCACGTACTGCACCTGCCCCGGCCAGTGGACCTGCGGCGACGTGACGTGCGCGGCCCAGGCCACCTGCGTGGACGAGACGTGCGCGGACACGTGCGACAACTTCACGTGCCTGGGCACCTGCGGATTCTCCAACTGCGAAACCCGTTGCGGATCCACCTGCCGCTGCCAGTGAGCGCGGCGGACCCGACGCGGCACCATCAACCCCCGAGGACAGGCCATGCGAAAGCTGAAGCTGAGGCTGGAAGATCTGGAGATCGTCGGATTCTCCACCACGCCCGGGGTGCGCCCCCGGGGGACGGTCGTGGGTGAGCAGGGGACGCACTACTCCTACTGCACGTGTTACACGCCCACCTGCCTGGGCACCTGCTACTACCAGAACACGTGCGCCGAGACCTGCGGCAACACGTGCTGGGAGACGTGCGACGACTACAGCTGCGTCCAGACGTGCGGCTTTTCGTACTGCCGCACGTACTGCGACGCCGACACCACCTGCCGCTACAACGAACCCTGATCGCGAGGCGCGCGGCAGCTCCCCGCCGACGGGCGGGAGCTGCCGGCGTCCAGGGGGCAACGCGAGGCGGACCATCAACCCTTACCAGGGAGAACAGGCCCATGCGCAAGCTCACACTTCGGCTGGACGACCTGGCGGTGGAGGGGTTCTCCACCACGCCGGCACCCCGCGACCGTGGCACCGTCCGCGGCGAGCAGGCGTGCACGTGCTACGGCCCCACCTGCGAGGGCAGCTGCTACGACGAGACGTGCGCCGACACCTGCTGGTTCACGTGCATGAACACCTGCATGGACACGTGCGACGACTGGACGTGCCTGGAGACGTGCGGATTCTCCAACTGCGAGACGCGGTGCGGCGCCGCGGGCACCTGCCGCTGTCCGTTCCGGCCTTAACGGCGGCGGGTGCGGTCCTGCCGCTGGGCCCCGCGGCACCCCCTGCCGCTGCCCGGGAACACCCTTAGCACCCGGTCCGGCAGGAGGCTCTCGAAGCCGGTGACGCAGGCGGAGGCGTATCCTTCTCCACGCCCTGCCGGCGCCGGCTGAGCAGCACCGGTCCGTTTTCTTGCTCCGTTCCCGCGGGGCCGCCCCGACCCTCCTGGCGCGCGGCCCCGCGGCGCTCCGGCATCCGCCGCTCGTCCCCGCACCCCGCGGCCCGTCCCGCCGCCGCACCGGCACGCCCGCCTCGATTGGCTTCGGCGCCGCGATCGCGCATCGTGCACGTGCAGGTCCGGTGCTCCGCCCGGGCATGCTAAAATTTCAGCAGGGTGCGGAGCGCGATCTTCAACTCCGGAGGGATCCCGTGAACAAGCTCAAGCTGCAGCTGGACGACCTCGCGGTGGAGAGCTTCGACACCGCGTGCAGGACCAGGGACAGGGGGACGGTGTTCGGCGAGCAGTGCACCTGTTACACGGTGTGCACGTGCCCCGGCTGCCCCACGTGCGACGCCACCTGCCCCAACACCTGCTACTACACGTGCGACGACAACACCTGCGCGGACACCTGCGGCGGGCTGTCGTACTGCTACTGCGTCTCGCAGTGGGAAACGTGCCCGCGCGGGTGCATCCGGCAGTAGGCGCCATCGTTCCTTCGCCGCGCCCGCGGTGGGGGATGGATGGATGAAAGCCGCGGGGCCGTCCGGATCCCTCCGGGCGGCCCCGCCCCGTCCGCGGACCGAACGGCGGACGCGCTTCGTGGCGGATGATGGATTCCGCCGGCCGAATGGGCGCATCCACTCGTTCACCCGATTCTCCGCTCGTCACGCGCCGGGCACCACCCGTCCCGCGACCTTCGGATTGCGGCGGGGACCGTGGCATCCTCCATCCGCGCGTGCGGCGAGGGCCGTGCGTGCGTGGGGAGCCGGCTCCCCTCCGGCGGCCCCGGCGCGCCTGGGCCGGGCGCCGTGGGCCGTCCGGAAACGCCGGCAATTCGCGCGGTTTTCTGTCGATCACGCAGGTGGAGGACGTGGGGGCGGGGGCGGGCGGAGCACATCCGGCCGTCCCCGCCGCGTGTCGAATCGTCCCACGGGGATCGCTCCTTGTGACGGATGAGGAGTTTTCGCGCCGCGGCGGCCATCGCCGTTCTCCACTCGTTCCGCCGCCCTGCCGCTCATCCCGCCCCCGCGCAACTCATCCCGTCATGGTAGAGGCAGCACGGCCAATTGTGGCATCATCTATCTGCACACCGGCGCGTAGGCCGTGCGTGCGATCCCGATCCACCATCCACAATCCTGGAGACGAACCATGAACAAGCTGCGGCTGGACGACCTGGCGGTGGAGAGCTTCGACACCACCGCGACCAAGCGCAAGCAGAAGGGGACGGTGTTCGGCGAGCAGTGCACCTGCTACACGGTGTGCACGTGCCCCGGCTGCCCCACCTGCGCCGCCACCTGTGCGCAGACGTGCGACGACCAGACCTGCCCCGCGTGCCCCAGCTGCGCGGACACCTGCGCCTACACCTGCGACGACAACACCTGCCTGAACAGCTGCGAGGGGTCGTGCGCCGGTCCCACGTGCGTCACGCGCTGCGTGGGCACCTGCCTCTGCTACTGAGCTGGAGAACGCCGGCGGCGGGGCGGCGCGTTCACCCCGGCCTGAAGATCGAACCCCCATGAAAGGAACGACCGTGAAAAAGCTTACTCTGCGTCTGGACGATCTGGCGGTCGACAGCTTCGACACCAGCGCGCTGGCCCGGGACAAGGGCACGGTGGTGGCCGAGCAGTGCACCTGCGGCGGGCCGTACACCTGCGCCGGCACCTGCCCCGTCACCTGCGACGACGCCAGCTGCGCGCCCACCTGCCCGTACACCTGCGACGACGCCAGCTGCGCCGACAGCTGCGATGGGACCTGCGCGGGGTGGACCTGCATCACGCGGTGCGTGGACACCTGCATCTGCTACTGATCGGCACGTCCGAGCCCGCCTCGGAAGACGTGGGGCGGGCCGCCCGGATCTCGTTCCCCCGGCGGCCCGCCCCTTCCCGCGCGATGGCGCCCATCCCGGCCACGCGCCCCTCCCCACGTCGTTCGTCCGCCCGCCGGGCGCGGCGTGGATCCCATCCAACCCGACAGACTCCCATGAAGAAGCTCAAGCTCCAGCTGGAAGAGCTGGTGGTCGACGGCTTTGCGACCACGCCCGGCGACCGGGGCGAAGGCACGGTGGTGGGGCACTCCCACTGGACGTGCTACAACACGTGCCAGGGCCTGCCGACGTGCGCGCAGACCTGCCCGGAAACCTGCGTCAACACCTGCGACGACTTCTCCTGCGCGGAGTCGTGTGGGGGGACGTGCTGGAACCCGCGCTGCCAGGACAGCAACATCTGCCCCTGACCCGTGGCGCATCGCCGGCGTGAGGGGGTGCGGGGCCGTCCGGATGGACCCGGGCGGCCCCGCGTGCGTGCCGTCCGGCACCCGCGGACGGGAGGCACTCCGGCCGGGAACGGCACCGGAGAGCTCTCCTTCAGCCACAAAATTTCCAATCGTCCGCTTTCCGTCCGTCCGGACGCGCACTGGCGGCTTCCCCATCTCCAGACGCCACAGACGTTTCCATCCCGTGCTCCGGAGCCTTCCCACCGGGGCAATTTCGCACTTAAATATTTTTATTGACTTGTAACGACAGGGATGCCTACATTGCCGTGACTGCCCATGGTTCACGACAGGATTGGGTGAAACGCTTGATCGCTACGATGAAGGTGTCGTCCCGCGGGCGTCCGTCCACGCAGACCCGGTGTTGTCGTGCCGGCGGGTGTACGCGCGGCTGTTTCGCGCGGTTCGGAGGTTGTCTGGAACGCTGATTTCGACCCATCGGAGCACAGGCTCCGGTGGGTCGTGCTCGTTGTGGCTACCCGCCGGGAGGGAGCAGGGCGGCCGCAGGACCCATCCTCCTCATCATCCATCACCTGGAGAACCGCACATGAACAAGCTGAAGCTGAGTCTGGAGAGCCTGGCCGTGGAGAGCTTCGACACCACGAAGCCCGAGACGAACAAGGGCACGGTGTTCGGCGAGCAGTGCACCTGCTACACCCAGTGCACGTGCCCCGGCTGCCCCACGTGCGCCAACTACAACACCTGCGACGCCACCTGTCCCGCCACCTGCGTCAACACCTGCGACGACCCGTCGTGCGCGGGAAGCTGCGGCGGCGAGAGCTGCTACGAGACGTGCGGCGAGTACACCTGCGCCTTCACCTGCTACGACACCTGCCGCATTCGCATCTGCGGCGGCGGCACGTACGGCGGCGGCGGCTTCTGCCCGGTCGAGCCGTAATCCGCATCCCCTGACCGCCCTGCTCCCTCCCCGGGCAGTGCCGCAGGAGGCCGTAGCATCCCCCATCTGAACGGCCTCGCCGCACGCGGGGGCCGCCTGGAACGCAGCCAGGCGGCCCCCGCTCGTCATTCGGGGGATCCGGCGTACCGGCTGCCGCCGCTCGGCGCGCCCATCCGCCACCCGTCCCCCCGTGATGCACGTCGTCCCGAGGCGCTGGGACCGCGCGCCCCCGCGCCGCATCGTTCGGATGCACCGCGAGCCCGGCCGCGGGTGCGGATGGCAGTGTGCCGGGCCGTGAACCTTCCAGTCGGAGATTTCCACCGTGAACAAGCTCAAGCTGCAGCTGGACGACCTGACGGTCGACAGCTTCGACACCAGCGCCGCGAGCAGGGAGAAGGGGACCGTGGTCGGCGAGCAGTGCACCTGCGGCGGCCCCGTGACCTGCGCCTACACCTGCCCCGTCACCTGCGACGACGCCACCTGCGCCGCAACCTGCTACAACACCTGCGACGACCCCACCTGCGCGGAAAGCTGCTACTGGCGCGAGTGCCAGGAGACGCTGCGCGGCGACACCTGCCGCTGCCACTGAGCGGCCGCGGCGCCCGGCCGTAAAGCGCGCGGGGCCGGCGGGGATCGCTCCCGCCGGCCCCGTGCCTCCCTTTCGCCGGGCCGCGCTCCATCCCGTGGGGCGCGGCATCACCCATCCACGGAGAGCTCCACGTGAAGAAGCTCAGGCTAAACCCGGACGACCTGGCGGTCGACGGATTTCACACCACCAAGCCGGAGCGGGGCGGGGGAACGGTGCAGGGCGAGCAGGGGACGTACTACACCCTCTGCACCTGTGCCGCCCCCACCTGCGCGTTCACCTGTCCCCAGACCTGCGCGCAGACCTGCGACGACTACTCGTGCGCGGAGTCGTGCGGCGGGACGTGCTGGAACCCGCGCTGCCAGGACAGCAACATCTGCCCGTAACCGGGGAGGCGAACGATGAAGAAGCTCCAGCTGCGTCTGGAAGACCTGCGGGTCGACGGCTTTTGCACCACCTCCGCGGCCGGGAGCAGGGGGACGGTGGTGGGCGAGCAGGGGACGCACTACACGTACTGCACCTGCGCCGGCCCCACCTGCGCCGCCACGTGTCCCTACACGTGCGACGACCAGACCTGCCCCGCGTGCCCCACCTGTCCCGCCACGTGCGTGCAGACCTGCGACGGGTTCTCCTGCGCATACGAATCCTGCGGCGGCACGTGCTTCCAGTCGCGCTGCGTGGACAGCTGCCTGTGCAACTGATATCAGATCCGCAAACCAATTATCACGCAGAGCAGGAGAGGGGCAGAGAAGCAGAGAAGGAACGGGTGTCCTCTGCTACTCTGCCTTTCTGCTGCTCCGTGTGATCAAAATCAGTTCAGTTTTCCGGATCGGGTATGAACCTGAAGCCCCAGGCCCGGACAGGTGCCTCCGCTTTTCGCGGCGGGCGAAGGCACTCGGCTTGCGGCGATTTTCGCGATCGTTCGCCGGCGACCATCGCGGCCGCGGTCCGCCTGTGAGTCGCCGATGGACGTGCCGGGCCCGCCGGTGCCCGTGGCACCGGCGTGGGGTGAGATCACCGTTCAACCCGCGGGAGGCGCGTATGGGCAAGCTCAGGCTTCAGCCGGAAGACCTCGCCGTCGACACCTTTCACCTGACGGCGGAGGCGCGCGAGCCGGGGACGGTGTTCGGCGAGCAGTGCACCTGCCCGACCAACTGCACCTGCCCCGGCTGCCCCACCTGTGACGACACGTGCCCCAACACCTGCCCGTACACGTGCGACGACTGGTCGTGCGGCGGCACCTGCGGCGACACGTGCCCGCAGTGCTCCGGCGGAGGCGAGACCTGCGACCGCAGCTGCCAGATCAGCTGCTACGGCGCCACCTGCAACTGCTGGTAGCGCGGGCCGCCCCCTTCCGCGTTCCGTCCGGGCCGGGATGCCGCGGGTGAAGACGGGCGGGGCCGCACTGGCGGCCCCGCCCGCCGAACGCCATCCTCTTCCGCATCCGTCTGATATGACGCCGCAATTCGCGACGAACCCGTCCGGAGGAGGATGCCCGTGAAAAAGCTCAGCCTGCGCCTGGAAGACCTTGAGGTCGAAACCTTTTCCACCACGCCGCGCGCGGCGGCGCGGGGGACGGTGGCCGCGCACTCACACGAGACGTGCTTTCTCAGCCTGTGTCCCGGCTACACCTGCGAGACCTGCTGGGAAACCTGCGCGGAGACCTGTGACGACTACACCTGTCACCAGGACACCTGCGAGCGCTCGTGCGGCGGGACGTGCTGGGAGTGGCACTGCCCCAACAGCGGCCTCTGCCCCTGACGCGTGCCGAACCCGCTGGATGATCGAGGCGGGCGGGCCGCCCGGAGCGATCCGCGCGGCCCCGCTTTCGTGTTGTCTGCGGATCCAGAATCCAGTCGCAGCCATCGAGCGGCCCCTCCCCGGCAGCCGCCACGTGCATCCTCGCGCCCGGCTGAGCCCGAGAGCGTACTGGAGATGACCGTGGCAGGTTTGATCGATAACCATTAGCACGATCGAGGCGAGAAGCGGCGCGCCGGGGACCATCCCGGCGACCTGCCTTGGTTCGTGAGCGCTCCCGCACTCCCCGCACTTTCGCACTTTCGCACTCTCGCACTCTCGCACTTTTCTTGACCGCCCCCCCGCGCCCCCGCTATACTGTCGGCTCACCTACCAGGGCGCCACCTTCGAGCCGCTGATGTCCCAATCCGACACCCGGGCTGAACCGTTGGGGGACACCCCGGACGAGGTCGTTCTGGAGCGGATGGCGCTGCTGGTGGTGGGCGAGCACCGCTTCGGCGTGGCGATCGACCGCATCCGCGAGATCATCCCCGCGCGGCCGTACACGCCGCTGCCGGGAAGCGGGCCCCACGTCTGCGGCCTGATCAACCTCCGCGGGCGCATCGTGACGGTCATCGACCTGGGCGCCCGCCTCAAGCTCGCCCCCGCGTCGGCCAACCCGGACCACAGCATCGTGATCGTGGAGCACCGGGGCAGGCTGGCGGGGCTGGCGGTGGAGGAGGTCTCGCGCATCGTGGACGTGGACACGGCGGCACTGCAGGACGCCGCCACCACGCTGCGGGCGCTGCGCATCGACCGCGCCTATCTGCGCGGAGTGGGGGAGACGGACGGGCAGGTGTTCGTGGCCGTGGACCCGGACGAGATCATCGCCCCCATCCTCTCCGCGTGAAACCGATTTTTCAGGGCGCCAGCGCCCCAACCCGGCACCCCAACAGACGCCAATGAGCCAGACCGTCTTGATCTGCGACGACGCCATCTTCATGCGGACGATGATCGGCGACATCCTGACGCAGGCCGGATTCCAGATCGTCGCCGAGGCCGAG
>DASUVG010000239.1:0-51327 GCA_036379135.1 Longimicrobium sp. | reverse complement strand
GCCCCCTGCCGCGCTTCCCTCCCTCTGCCGTTCCCGACGCGTCCACACACGCGTGGAGCAACCCCCACCCGCCGCCGTGCCCTGACACCCTTCCACTGCATCGCGGGTCACCTCGCCCCTGGAGAGCGCGACCGCAGTTTGCAACGAATCCGCGATGAACCTTTTTTATCCGGGCGAGAATGCACTCCCCCAGCCGTCGCGGGTCATGGACCCGCGACGGCTTTCACGGGAGGGTCAGCACAGGTACTCGCCGCACATGGGCTCGATCTCCACGGTCACGAAGTGTATGTCGGACCCGGTGAGTCCGCCCGAGGTGACGATCACCTGGAGCTCGAAGGATGGATGCGCCGAGCCGATGTTGCGGCTGTACGAGCTGGCCGTCCCCACGTTGGTCCACGTGGAGGCGCCCGACATGCGGTACTGCCACTGGTAGGTGTACGTGCCGTTGCCGCCGGCGGCGTTCGCCTGCCACGTGCGCGTGCCCGTCGAGATGACGTACGAGGGACCGGTGATGCTGGCCGTCGGCCCGCTGCTGACGGTGACCAGGTGCGTGTCGACGCCGGTAAGCCCCGCCGAGGTGACCGTCACGCGCAGCTCGAACGACGGGTCCGCCGCCGCCACGGTGCGGGAGTACGAGGCTCCCGTCCCCGCCGCCGACCAGGTGCCGTTCTGCACCCGGTACTCCCAGCTGTAGCTGAACGTGCCGTCGCCGCCCGTGGAGCTCGCCGTCCAGGTGTGGGTGCCGGCGGAGACCAGCGTCGGCCCGCTGATGGTCGGGACCGGCGGAGGCGTGGGGATGACGTCCACCAGGTGCGTGTCGGTGGCGGTCAGGCCCGCCGAGGTGACGGTGACGCGCAGCTCGAAGTCCGGGTCGGACGTGGCCACGGCGCGGGAGTAGGAGCTCCCCGATCCCACCGTTGACCAGGTGCCCCCCTGCACCCGGTACTCCCAGGCGTAGGTGAACGTCCCGTCCCCGCCGGACGCGTTCGCCTGCCACGTGCTGGTGCCCGGCGTGCTGATGGACGACGGCCCGGTGATGTTCGCGCCGATCGTGGGGCCCAGGACGTCCACCAGGTGCGTGTCGAAGACGCTCACGCCCTGCGAGGTGACGGCCACGCGCAGCTCGAAGTCCGGGTCCGTCGTGCTCACGGTGCGGGAGTACGAGCTTCCCGCGCCCACGATCTCCCAGGTCCCGCCCTGCACGCGGTACTCCCAGCACCAGATGTACGTGCCGTCACCGCCGGCGGCGTTCGACTGCCAGGTGTAGGTGCCCGTCGTGCCGATCGAGGAGGGCCCCGTGATGGTGGTGCTCACGCCGCCGGAGGGGATCAGCGAGTAGAGCAGCCGGTTGGGGGATCCGGTGCCGGCGCTCGTCACCTTGTTGGGCGTGGAGTTGACGATGATGGCGTTCGCCACGGCCGCCGGGGTGGCCGTGGGGCTGGTCTGCAGGTAGAGCGCGGCCACGCCCGCCACGTGCGGCGACGCCATCGAGGTGCCGTTGATGGTGTTGGTGGCCGTGGTGGAGGTGTGCCACGCCGAGGTGATGGCGTTGCCCGGGGCGAAGATGTCCAGGCAGGTGCCCCAGTTGGAGAACGATGCGCGCGCGTCCGTGGAGGTGGTGGCGCCCACGGTGATGGCGTTGGGCGCGCGGGCCGGCGAGTAGTTGCAGGCGTTGGAGCCCTCGTTGCTCGCCGCCACCACCACCGTGACCCCGGCGTTGTGCATGCGGTTCACGGCGTCGTCCACCGACTGGATGGCGGCGCCGCTCAGCGACATGTTGGCCACCGCCGGCTTCACATGGTAGGTCGCCACCCAGTCCATGCCCGCGATCACGCCCGACCATGTGCCGCTGCCGTAGCAGTCCAGCACGCGCACGGCCACCAGCGAAACGCTCTTGGCCACGCCGTACGTGCTGCCGCCCACGGTGCCGGCCACGTGCGTGCCGTGGCCGTTGCAGTCCTGCCCGTTGCCGCCGTACGCGTCGTAGCCCACCGACGCGCGGCCGCCGAACTGCGTGTGGCTGGTGAGGATGCCCGTGTCCAGGATGTAGGCGCGGACGCCGGATCCGGTGGCGGTGTAGTTGTAGGTGCCGTTCAGCGGCAGGTTGCGCTGGTCGATGCGGTCCAGCCCCCAGGTGGCGCCCGTCTGCTGCGTGGCGCTCACGCGCGCGTCCTGCTCGATGTACGCGACGTTCTTGTTGTGGCTCAGGGCGTTCAGCTGCCCCCCGTTCAGCGTTCCGGCAAAGCCGTTGAGCGCCGCGGTGTACACGTACCGCGGGCTCACCCCGGCCACGGCCGCCACCGAGCGCGGATCCGCGCCCTCGTTCAGCACCACGATGTACGACCCCTCGATGCCATCCCGGGCGGCGGACAGGACCGGGGCAGCGCCCGGCGCGTTCGCCGCGACCGGCGTTTGCTGGTCGGAACAGGCGGCTGCCGCCGCCAGCACCGCGACCGCGAGAAATCTGGTGGACCGCATGGGCTTTCCTCCACGTGCAGGGGGGATTTTCGCGCGGACCGGTCCGCGCGGGGGTGCTCGGCCGGATAGCGGCCGAATAGGGGAGTGCAATCAGACCCGGATTTTTGAGACCTCCGCGTGAAAAGCTTACGCCGTGGTATGGTTGGCGCCGGGGGGAGAACGGATGTCGTACCACGGATGTTCCGCATCATGGCGTGTAGTGGTAGTAAACACAAGGGTATCGATATCCACTTTCCCGGCCCCGCCCTTCCAGGCACGCACTGCCGGACGCCGGGGCCACCATCCCCCGCACGGAGAAGTTTCTCACGGCGCCGCCATCCCCGTGTGGCCGCGTAGCTTGCCTTCATCCGGCTGAACACTCGGTGTAAGCAACCGCTTGCCTCACACGGCGGGCACGGAGGGCACGGAGTAGTTGATCCTCCGTGTCCTCCCTGCCCTCCCGTGTGCGTACAGGTCTTTCCAGGCCCAGGTGCTCCGGGACAGGTCCGGATTTTGCCTTGGACAAAGCTTGTATCAGATGGGGCCGTCAACTACAACTGCTACGGTAGCAGTGTGGCCCCCGATATGCATCGCCCGCCCCGCCGCTGAGCCGGGGCGGGCGTTTCCGTTCACGAGCCTGACGAAGCAGAAATCGACGTGTGGACGGAGATCCACTCCGGAGCACGTGGTCGTACCGGTGTGCAGGTGAAATTCGACAAACTCTGCACGCCACTTGAGCAAAGATTGGGATGATGCCGCCGGCGCAGCAGCCGGGGCGGGCATTCGTGGCGGCCACCGTGGCCCGCGTGCAATGGCGGGCCAGATCCATCCACCCGGTTATGAAAGAGAGCAGATGAGAAGGATGCTACCACGCCTGGTCCCCATCGTCGCGTGCGGCGCGATGATGGTGGCGACGGAGGGCCGGGCACAGGAGATGGACACGTACCGGCGCGCCAGCCGCTTCGACATCGGCGTCTACGCGGGCGGATCGCTCACCAGCGACTGGTTCGAGAGCCGCACGCTGATGCTGAACGGCACCGACACGCCCACGGAGAACGACGACGGCGAAGGATTCGCCCCCGGCACGGGCGGCGCGTTCGGCGCGCTGGCCACGCTGTGGCTCACGCCCGCGCTCGGCGTGCGCGCCCATGGCGTCTACCTCCCCATGAGGCTTCCCAACTCCGACGACGAAGCGTTCGACAACGACGGGTACGTGATGAACACGTACGCCTTCGACCTCAACCTGGCGCTGCGCCCGTTCGCCGCGCGCATGGGCTCGCCCCTGATGTCGTCGCTGTACCTGTTCGCGGGCGGCGGCGGGCTGCTGGTGGACGTGGCGGGCGAGGACGTGCCCGTGTGCGAGGGCAC
Source organism: Longimicrobium sp. (assembly GCA_036379135.1). GTDB lineage: Bacteria > Gemmatimonadota > Gemmatimonadetes > Longimicrobiales > Longimicrobiaceae > Longimicrobium. The sequence continues at coordinate 47,502 of DASUVG010000239.1, read as the reverse complement.
GCTGGCGGGGCTGGGCGCCTGCCTGTCGCTGGAGCCCGAGCAGACCATGGTGGGGCAGGGCACGGCGGGGATCGGGGTGGACCTGATCCCCCTGGGCCCGCTGGGGCTGTTCGCCGAGGCGGCGGTGCACGTCTACGACTCGCCCGTGCACGTGGGCGACGAGTGGCTGGGGCCCATCCGCCTTCCCGAGGGGAGCACCGTGCGCATCGCCGACGACGCCACGGCGGTGACGGGGCGGCTGGTGATCGGCCTCAAGGCCATGTTCGGCAACCTGATCCCGCCGCCGCCGCCGGTGGAGGTTCCGCCTCCGCCCGTGGTCGCGCCGCCGCCGCCGCCGGTGATCGCGCCGCCGCCGCCGATGAACCCCATGCGCGAGATCCGCGTCTGCGTGGTGGAGAACGGGATGCTGCGCGAGGCGATGGCGATGTACGACACGCGGACCGGCGACACCACGGTGAACGGCCAGCCGATCCCGGCGACGACCGGGTACGCCGCGGGCGCCACCTGGTACATCGGCAACGAGCCGATCACGGTGATGGGGCGCCGGTACGTGCGCTACGGCCTGCCGCGGGTGCTGGGCGTGAACGAGGTGACGCGCGCGGGCGAGTTCGGCGGCGTGTCGGTGTTCGCCGAGGCGGGCGCCCAGGGTGCGCCGGAGGTGCTGTACGTCCCGGTCCGGCCGGGGTGCGAGTTCCAGCCGTACCAGCTGGAGGTCAAGGCGGGCGGGGTGCGCGGCGACTGAGCCGGATCCGCGGCGCCGGGGAGCGATCCCCGGCGCCCGGGCACCAGGGCCGGCCGCCGCGGCGGCCGGAGCAGCGAGGCGAGCGGTGCCGCGGGGCGCGCACTGCCAAGAGGATGAACTCATCACGGAGGACGAGTACATGTCACGAGAGAACGAGCCGGGCGGGGGCGAGATGGGCACCCTGTCGCGGCTGGAGCAGCCGGCCGGGCGGCGCGACTTCCTCAAGTGGTCCGGCGCGGGCGTGCTGGGGGCCGTGGCGCTGGGCGCCTGCACCGACAGCACCGACGTGCGCAGCATCACCGAGGTGATCACCGAGACCGACACGGTGACCGTCACCCCGCCGCCGGCGACCTTTCCCGCGGTCACGCTGAACTTCGCCAACAACTTCGGCGTGCTGAACTACGCGTACGCGCTGGAGCAGCTGGAGGCCGCGTTCTACACCATGGTGGTGGCCAACGCCGCCTTCAACACCATCTTCGCCGAGAACGAGCGCCGGGTGCTGGCCGACCTGCGCGACCACGAGGTGGCGCACCGCGAGTTCTTCGAGCGCGCCATCCCGGCGCTGGGCGGCACGCTCATCCCGGACCTCACGCCCAACTTCGACTCCATCAACTTCGGCAGCCGCGACAGCGTGCTGGTGACGGCGCGCGCCTTCGAGGACCTGGGCGTGGCGGCGTACAACGGCGCCGGCCCGCTGCTGACCAACGACGACACGGGGCGCACGCTGCTCACGGTGGCGGGGAAGATCGTCTCGGTAGAGGCGCGCCACGCGGCCGCCATCCGCGACCTGCTGGCGCCGCGCACCGGCGCGTTCGCCCCGCAGGCGTTCGACGATGCGTTCACGCCGCAGCAGGTGCTGGCCATCGCCGCGCCGTTCATCCGCAACGCGGTGACGGCAACCAACGTCCCCACCATCAGCTGAAGGAGCCGAGAGACATGAACAACGAATCGATTCTCGGCGGCCTGGACCCCGAGGTGCTGGAGACCATGAGCTCGCGCCGCGAGGCGCTGTTCGGCGCCGGAAAGTGGGGGATGGGGCTGGCCATGGCCTCCGTCCCGCTGGCGCTGGCCGCGATGGCGAAGAGCGCGTTCGCGCAGGGCACCCCGCAGGCGGTGGTGGACGTGCTGAACTTCGCGCTCACGCTGGAGGAGCTGGAGGCGGAGTTCTACGTGATGGGGATGAACGCCGCCGGCCTCATCCCCACCGCCGACCGGCAGATCTTCGGCACCATCCGCGACCACGAGGTGGCGCACGTGCAGTTCCTGCGCAACGCTCTGGGCTCCGCGGCGGTCGCCAAGCCCACCTTCGACTTCACGGCGGGCGGCATGTTCACGCCGTTCAGCAACTACGAGCAGTTCAAGGCGCTGGCGCAGGCGTTCGAGGACACCGGCGTACGGGCGTACAAGGGGCAGGCGCCGGTCCTGCTGCAGAGCAAGCCCATCCTGCGCGCGGCGCTCACCATCCACTCGGTGGAGGCGCGCCACGCCAGCGAGGTGCGGCGCCTGCGCGGCAACTTCGTGGACCTGTCGCCGCAGGAGGGGTGGATCACCCTGAACCTGCGCGGCACGGGGATGCCCGCGGCCACGCAGCCCGTGTACGACGGCGAGGAGAACGTGGTGCAGGCTGGCGTCAACATCGCCCAGCTTCCGGGGCCCGTGGCCGGCACCACCATCGGCGCCACGCAGGCGTCGGAGTCGTTCGACGAGCCGCTTACCCGGCAGCAGGTGCTGGAGATCGTGGACCCCTTCATCGTGGGCGACGTGGACGGCGACGGCACCGAGGGCTGACGGACACGGAGCGGCCGTACCCCCCGGCACGGGGGTGCGGCCGCGCGCCGGGGCTGGCGCCCAGAACACCGACTCATCAACCCCGGCCGACTGAGTCCCGGACGGGCACGGTTGAAGGCGCCAGTCCCGTCGTCCGCCGCACTCGAGGGTTCGCGCAGAGGCGCGGGGAGCAGTATCGCTCCGCCGCGCCTTTCCGCGTTCCTGCCCATGCCGGCTCCGGAAAAGAAGGGTCACCCCAAATCCGGGAAAAAATGTGACTTCCTGAGGGAGCGCACGCGCAGATCCTGCCGCCTGCATGGACTCCCGCGCGCGACCGAAGGACCTCCTCCCGGCTGCGCAGGGGCCGGATCAGGACGCGGAACCAGCCCCTTCGTCCTGCTGGCGAGGTCCTTCGGTCGGCGCGCCGGGTTCCGGGTCAAGGCAGGGTTCAGCGCGGCGCCTCTCTCAGGAAGTCATGCACTCTATTGCCGGATTCGGTCTCACACAGACGCTGTGTGAGACCCAGGCCGCGTCACGCCGGGTGCGCTGCGTTTTCTGGGTGATGGTGATGGAGCCGTGGGACGGAATGGACGGAGCGCGACGGGTCGAAGAGATCCGGTCCGGGAGCGCTCCGCGTACAGCAGGATGACGCAGGCCGCGCGAGCCGCGCGCCGTGCAGCTCTCCCCACCCGGCGCCGTGCCGGGGATGCAGAACCCGCCGGGGCACCCGTCCCGCCGGTACGGACACCGGTGCAATGGAGGATGTGATGAGAAAGCTTGGAGCGGCCCACAGGGCGGCCGCGGGCCTGGGAGTGGCCGTGCTCTTCGCGGCGGGGGTGATGGGGGTGCGGCAGGCGGTGGGGTCCGACCACCAGGACACCCCCGAGGTGGAGCTGAGCCCGCGGCTGGACATCAACGACGTCTACGCCTTTCCCGGCAGCACCGAGGACCGCATCGCCATCGTGGTGACCACGCAGTCGCCCATCACCCCCGCGGGGACGGCGGCGGCGCGCTTCGATCCCAACGCGCTCTACCAGATCAAGATCGACAACACCGGCGACGCCGTGGAGGACCTGGTCCTTCAGTTCCAGTTCGACGACCTGCAGGGCGGCGGGCAGCGCGTCGCGATGTTCGGCCCCATCGCCCCCACCACCATCGGGCCCAACAACCGCGTCGCCAAAGCCACGCCCGACGTGCTGGGGAACATCAACACCAACCTCACCCTGGGCGCCGGCGCCACGCAGGTGCAGCTCTTCGCCGGCCCCCGCGACGACCCGTTCTACATCGACCTCGACCAGTTCTTCCGCATCGTCCCCGACCGGCGCCCGTCGCGCGGCCCGCTGTCGCAGATCGGGCCCGCGCCCGAGGCGTCGGCGTTCCGCCCCAGGTGCACGGCCGGGGTGATCAACCCGGGACAGGCCCAGTTCGACCAGACGCACGGCTGCGCGGGCGATTTTCTGCGCACCTTCAACAGCATGGCCATCGTGGTGGAGCTGCCCGAGGCCGCGCTCAAGGGCGCGGGGAACAACATCGGGGTGTGGGCCACGGTAAGCCGGTGACCCGCCGCGCATCGCATCCGCCCATCCAACTCGTGAACCGTACAGGGAGCAACGCATGAGGAAGCGCATCGCGGCACTGGCCGTACTGGCCGCCGCCACGTCACTGGCCACCGGTGCCTGCGGGGAGGACACCCGCACCATCACCGACGTGGTGACCGAGATCGAGACCGACACCGTCATCCGCACCGTCACCGACACCATCCGCATCGGCAACACCGTCGTCGTCTTCGACCAGATCGAGCGGCTGGCCAACCCGCTGGTGAGCGAGGTGACGATCGACAAGCGCGAGCACCCGCACTACAACACCAGCGTCCCCAGCGAAGACGTGGCGCAGTTCCGCCCGCAGATCGCCCGCTTCATCACCACGGTGGCGGGGCGCGACCCGGCATACGCCAGCGCGGTGGCCGCGGCGCTGACGCCCGACATGCTGGTGGTGCGGCTGGACAGGGTGGGCGGCGGGCCCATGGGCGCGAACGTGGGCTGGCTCACGTACGTGCTGGACCCGGCCAACGGCTACGGCGGCCGCAAGCTGGACGGCGACGACGTGGTGGACAAGGGCCTCGCCGTCATCTTCGGCAGCGCGCTGGGGAACAACAACAACGTCAGCCCGGGGCTGGTGACCGACAACGTGGACGGCGACGAGCGCGCCGACGCCGCCGTCTTTCCGTACGTGGCCGCCGCAAACTGATCCCGCGAGGCGAGCATGAACCGACGTACGCTGGCCGCCGTCGCGGCGATCGGGGCGGTGATGGCGGTGGCGGGGGGGATCCGCGTGGTGGCGGGCACCCCGCTTCCCCCGCTCCCCGAATCCGTTCCGGACGGCATGGCCCAGGTGGCGCTCCGCCAGCAGGACATCGCCTTCTTCGAGCGGCGCGCGGCGGAAGACCCGTTCGGCGGCAGCGACCGCGCGCGGCTGGCGTACCTGTACCTGCAGCGCGCGCGGGAGACGGGGGACTACCAGGACTTTCGCCGCGCGGAGGCGGCCGCGCGTGCCTCGGTGCAGGCGCGCGGCCGGCGCAACGCGGGCGGGCGGCTGGCGCTGGCCAGCAGCCTTCTCGCGCAGCACCGCTTCGCCGAGGCGCGCGCCGCCGCGGAGGAGCTGGTGCGGGCGGAGCCGGAGAGCCCGTCCGCCCGCGCGCTGCTGGCCGAGATCCAGATGGAGCTGGGCGACTACGACGGCGCGCGAGACAGCTTCGGCTGGCTGGGGCGCTTCGAGGACGACCTTGCCGTTGCGCCGCGGCTGGCGCGGTGGGAAGAGGTGCAGGGGCTCACCCTCCAGGCGCGCAACCGGCTCTACGCGGCACGGGCGAAGGCGGCCGGGCGCGACGACCTGCCGCGCGAGCAGGTGGCCTGGTTCCACCTGCGCGTGGGCGACCTGGAGCTGCGCAGCGGCCGCCTGCGCCAGGCGGAGCGCGCCTTCCGCGAGGGGCTGGCCGTGGAGCCGGGCGACCAGCGGCTCTACGCGGGGCTGGCCCGCGTGGAGGCGGCGCGCGGACGGTGGCGGCGGGTGCTGCGCTACGGCGCCCACGCCGGCGGCCGCGCGGACCTGGCCACCCTGGCGCTGATGGGCGACGCCCACGCGGCGCTGGGGGATGAGGCGAAGGCGGAGCGGATGTACGCCGCCGTGGAGGCCGGCTACGCGGGGAACCCGGAGCCGTACGCGCGGCAGTGGACGCAGTTCCGGCTGGACCACCGGCGCTCGCTCGCCCCGACGCGGGCGCTGCTGGAGGACGAGGCGCGCGGCCGCCCCGACGTGCTGGGCGCCGACATGCTGGCGTGGGCGCGGTACCTGACCGGCGACCTGCGCGGCGCGCGCGAGGCGTCGCGCCGGGCGCTGCGGATGGGGACCCGCGACGCGTCGTTCCACTTTCACGCCGGGATGATCGAAAAGGCGCTGGGCAACGTGGAGGGCGCCCGAGCGCGGCTCAGGACGGCGCTGGAGATCAACCCGCACTTCCATCCGGCGTTCGCGCGGCAGGCGCGGGCGGCGCTGCGGGAGATGGATTGACGGCCGGCACCGCGGTCCGAGAAGGCCGACGCGACCCCCGCCTGCTCTTTCCCGATTCTCCCCGGCGGGCACGGATGACGGCCGCGGTGCCGGTTGCTCCGACGATGAACTTACCCTGGTCCGTGAGGACGTGATGAGACGATTGCTGACGTACGCCGCCGTGGGGGCCCTGCTGGCGGGCGCCGCGGACGGCGCGTGGGGGCAGGAGATGCAGGGCCGGCGAGCAAGCCGGTTGGACCTGGGGGTCTACGCGGGCGGCTCGCTCACCAGCGACTGGTTCTCCAGCCGCACCGTGAGGCTCAACGGCACCGAAAACCCCACCGAGAACGGCGACGAGGAAGGGTACGCGCCGGGGTACGGGCCGGCGTTCGGCGCGCTGGCCAACCTGTGGATCACCCCCCGGCTGGGCCTGCGGCTGCACGGGGCGTACGTCCCCATGCGGCTCCCGGGCACGGAGGGCCCGTTCGAGGCCGCGGGCGAGCGCGAGCAGTACGTGATGAACACCTGGCTGTACGACCTGGGCCTCGCGCTTCGCCCCTTCGCCACCCGCGACGTGTCGCGCTGGCTGTCGTCCGTCTACTTCTTCGCCGGCGGCGGCGGGGTGACGGTGGACCTGGCGGGCCAGGACCAGCCGCTGTGCGAGGGCACCGTCTTCGGCCTGGGCGGATGCCTGTCGTTCGAGCCGGAGCAGGCCACGGTGGCGCAGGGAACGGCGGGGGCGGGCATCGACCTGATCCCGCTGGGGCGCAACCTGGCCCTCTTCGGCGAGCTGGCGGTGCACGCGTACGACTCGCCCGTGCACGTGGACGACGAGTGGGTGGGTCCCGTCCGCGCCCCCAGCGGCACCACCGTGCGCATCGCGGACGACGCGGGCGCGGTGACGGGGCGGCTGGTGATCGGCCTCAAGGCCATGTTCGGCAACCTGATCCCGCCGCCGCCGCCGGTGGAGGTTCCGCCTCCGCCCGTGGTCGTGCCGCCCCCGCCGCCGGTGATCGCGCCGCCGCCGCCGCCGATGAACCCCATGCGGGAGATCCGCGTCTGCGTGGTGGAGAACGGGATGCTGCGCGAGGCGATGGCGATGTACGACACGCGGACCGGCGACACCACGGTCAACGGCCAGCCGATCCCGGCGACGACCGGGTACGCCGCGGGCGCCACCTGGTACATCGGCAACGAGCCGATCACGGTGATGGGGCGCCGCTACGTGCGCTACGGCCTGCCGCGGGTGCTGGGGGTGAACGAGGTGACGCGCGCGGCCGAGTTCGGAGGCGTGTCGGTGTTCGCCGAGGCGGGCGCCCAGGGTGCGCCGGAGGTGCTGTACGTTCCGGTCCGTCCGGGGTGCGAGTTCCAGCCGTACCAGCTGGAGGTCAAGGCGGGCGGGGTGCGCGGCGAGGAGTAGCCCGCAGGCGGTCGGAGGGGACGGGCGCCGCACGGCGCCCCTCCCTTCTTGTCCCTGGGCGCCGCGCCTCACTGCCGATCGAGCGGAGGCTGGTGAATCTCTGCCGCACCGTTCGCGTCATTGTGACACGCCGCGCCGCCTCCTCCCGGCACCAGCGCGTGCGTGGCGGCGATTGGAAAAGCGCTGCAACTCGAATGGCAGCAAGGTGTTGGCGCTCCCGGAGCAGGTCCTCCGACCGGCGCGCCTGATCGGACGATGCGGGGTATCGATCTTGTACGCGCACCCTGTGCCTTGCCGGGCCGCGGAACGGCTCGCGCCATCACGCCAGGGAGCGTCTGGATGAGAAGATTCATCGTGTGCATGCTTGCGGCCGCCGTGCTGGCGCCGGGGGAAGGGGCACGGGCGCAGGGCGGCATGCCGGTGACCCGCCGCGCCTTGATGTACGACGTGGGCGTCTACGCGGGCGGCGCGTGGTCCACGGACTGGTTCACGATCGGCGACGACGGGTTCGCGCCCGGGCTGTCGCCCGGATTCGGGGCCATGGCGGCGTTCTTCTTCACGCCCGGCCTGGGCGTGCGGCTGCACGCGGTGTACACGCCGCAGCACCTGCCGGAGAACGACGACGCCGGGATCGACTTCGGCTTCGGAGGGGTGGTGAACAGCTGGCTGTACGACGTGGACCTGGTGCTCCGGCCGTGGGTGGAGCGGGAAGACGTGTCCGACTGGATGGCGTCCGCGTACCTTTTCGTGGGCGGCGGCGGATACACGCCCGACCTGGCGGGCGAGTCGGGGACGCACCAGGGGTGCACGCAGGCGGACTTCCTGGCGAACGGCCTGTGCGTGAGCGACCAGCCCGGTGTCGCTACGGTGGGCCAGGGTGTGGTGGGTTTCGGGATGGACCTGGTCCCGGTGAGCAGCGGGCTGGCGCTCTTCGTCGAGGGCGCGGTGCACGGCTACGACTCGCCGGCCCACGTGGCGCAGAACGCGAAGAACACCAAGGACCGGCTCACGCTCACGCCGCGGCTGGTGCTCGGGCTCAAGGCGAGATCCGGCGACATGATTCCGCCGCCCCCTCGCCTCCCTTCCCGTCCCCGCCGGTGAGGACGGGCGGCGTGCGCGGCGCGTAGCCCCGGTGGTGGACGCCTGACCCGGGCGCGGCCTCATCCGGAGTCGGCGGAGCCGGCGGAGCGTTCACCTCCGCCGGCTCCGCCCGTTCCGCGCGGGCCCTTTCCGCTGCTGGTGCCGGCAGGATCCGGGTGCTTTTCGAGATCCAGGCAGACAGGATGGAAGCCGGTGCTCCCGGCCGGGGCTCGCGTGCTTGCGCGGCGGACGAGGCCGCGTCAAACTACCGGACGATGAATCCCTCCTTGCCCGTAGACCCGTACTCCCTGCAGGGACACGCCGCCGGCGCGGTGCCCATGGCCGACGCCGACGGCGCGCTGCTTGGCCGCATGGCCGCGGGCGACGAGTCCGCGCTGGGCGCGCTGTACGACCGCTGGTCGCCGCTGGTGCACTCCGTGGTGGCGCGCATCGTGGGCGATGCGGACGACGCGGAGGAGCTGGTGGAGGAGACCTTTCTGCAGGCGTGGCGGCAGGCCGGGCGCTACGAGGGCGCGCGGGGCGGCGTATCCACCTGGCTCGTGGTCATCGCCCGCAGCCGCGCGCTGGACCGGGTGCGGCTGGCCGGCCACCGCCGCGCCGCCGCCGCCGAGCCGCTGGAGAACGCCGAGTCCGCCGGCTCCCTGCTCCCCGACCCCCCGACGCCGCTGGCCGCCGCCGAGATCGCCGAGACCCGGCAGATGGTGCACGCGGCCATGGAAAAGCTGCCCCCTGACCAGCGCGAGACGCTGGAGCTGGCGTACTTCCGGGGGATGAGCCAGTCCGAGATCGCCCAGGCAACCGGCCAGCCGCTGGGCACCGTAAAGACCCGGTGCCGGCTGGGACTGCAGAAGCTGAGAGAGGCGCTGTCCGTTCTTCGCGAGGACGGCGCATGACCCCCGATCCCATGCACGAAGAGCTCTACGACGCACTGGCCGCGGAAGCGGTGGACGCCCTGGACGGCGAGGAGCGCGAGCGGCTGCTCGAGCACCTGGCCGGCTGCGCGTCGTGCAGCGCGGAGCTCGAGTCCCTTCGCGCCTCCGCGGCGCTGCTGGCGTTCTCCGCGCCGCACCGGCCCATGGAGCCCGCGCGCTCCGACCGCGTGCGCGCCCGCCTGCTGGCCCGCGCCGCCCAGGACCGCGAGTCCACCACGCAGATCGCGCCCGCGCCGCCGCTGGCCGGGGACGACGAGGACGTGACGCTGGTCGGCGCGCCGCCGGCACCGATCGCGCCGATCGCCGTGTCGGAGCCCCCGGTCATGCCCGTGCGGCGGGAGCCGGACGTGATCCCCATCACCTCGGCGCCGCGGCGGCGGGTGCCGGTGCTGCCGTGGCTGGCCGCGGCGGCGTCGCTGGTGCTGCTGGTGGGCGTGGGGATGTACGCCGCCTCGCTGCGGGGTCGCTTGGCGACGGTGGAGGAGCGCTACCGGGTCGCGGCGCGGGAGCGGAGCGAGCTGGAGCGCCGCGCCGAACAGAGCGAAGCGCTGCTGGCAGCCGTCACCGCCCCCGCCTCGCGGGTGATCGAGCTGGCGGCGGCGCGGCCACAGGCGCCCAGCGGGCGGATGTTCTGGGACGTGGCGCACAATCGCTGGACTTTCGTGGCGCACAACCTGCCCGCCGTTGCCGAGGGGCGCGAGTACCAGCTGTGGCTGATCACGACGGACGACGTCAGGATCCCCGCGGGCACCTTCCGCCCCGACCCGGGCGGCGATGCCACGGTGCAGGCCACCTACGCGCTCGCGGCGGACGCCCTTGCCGCCGTGGCCGTGACCGAGGAGCCCGCCGGCGGCCTTCCCCAGCCCTCCGGCGCCATCATCATCGCCGGCGCCGCCGCGGAAACCGAGGAGGAGTAGCGTCGGCGCTGGATCTCCTGGAGACGCCTTTCGGGTTAAATTCGGAAACGTGCTATTTTGGCAGGAAAAGGGGTTGACAGCGATACGAGAGCCGCTTAGCTTTCTAACGTGGAAAGATTACTCATCCACCATGCGTGGAAGGAGTCACGGAACCGTCCTGGGGGGCTGCGCCTCTCGGGGCGGTTGCGTTTTCGGGGTTACGGCTCCGCTGTCCGAAGGTACCGTTCGTACTGCTTGCGAAGTTTGTTCTGTCGCCACTGGAGGTCTACCGGAAATGCCGTTGCCAGAAACAGCTTTCCGCTGCCTCTGATCGACAAGGCGACCATGTAGCTGAAGTCCCGCAATGCATGTACGAGGCGCAGCCCATCGGGCCGCCGCTCCCGCCAGACCACCACGCGCTCGCTCTCTCCTTCACGCAGAATGGCGCCAGGCCAGCAGATGCGCTCGCACCGGCGGAACTCCGGAAGCCGCTCCCTCTGCATGCCGCCATCCCGTTCCACGTCCTGATCTTCGGTGATCAGGTGCCAAAATCCTTCTTCCTTGCCCTTTTCGTACGGTGCGGTGTTGATCTGGACGACCTGCCCGCCGACGTGTGGCGGAGAGATGATGAAGTCTCTTCGGAATCTACTGTAAAGGTGATCTTCGTATTTCTGCCAATCATTCTCAAAATCCGCGAACCGGCACAGCGGCGGCAGCCAGTCGTTCACGGCTCGCCTCCCTGCGGATCCCAGAAGAACAGATTCACCTTCCGCCTAAATCGCCCGGTCGTGTAGCCGAGCGTCAAGTTGGAGCGCCGCTGGATGTGCTCCACCAGCATGCGCTTGCCTTTGTTCTCGCGCAGCCCCCGGTTGCGGTATGAAACGGCACCGATCAGGAGATCCACCAGTTGAACCTGTTCCACCTCATGCGACCTGACGTGCTGAACGCGCGGCAGCACACGCCCATCGAAATCTCGAAGCCGGTAATTAAGAACTTTGCGCAGGTGCTCGACCTTGTGCTGGCTGAGCGTATCCTTGATGTCCAGGTAGAGGTTGTACGTATTCCCTGGACTGATCAGCGGCTCCAGCGTCTGGTAGTACATCTTGTAATACCAGTCGTCATGCGTCTGGTCAAAATCCGGATGACGGAGCCGTGATTTGTCTCGTACCACGAGCGCACGGAACGACAACTCATCGGCATCGAAGAAATAGTCCAGGTACTCGCGGTAGAAGTCGGCACCCGAGGCGGATACTTTAGACCACTTGGCCTCGAAGCCGGCAGGATCTCCATGGCCCATGCCATGTCTCTGCTTGATTCTGCGAAGCTCACGCGCAACCCTGGCGGAGCTGCCCGCAGGACAGGAGATCGTTCCCAGAACCATGACAGGCACCTGGTCGCGTTCCAGGTGCCCGCTTTCGTCGCAGTAAAGGTTGATTTCGGCCATGCCAGGGAGAGAAAGTGCAAGGAGTGGTGATGCAACAATCACCCCCTCGAGAACCTGCGTCAAGATAGCCGGTCAACTCCTTGTCAGCGCTCGCGTTACCGCCCACACTATCCCCTAGCCGATGCGCTCGAGGAGGGCGACGGGGAAGGTGGCGAAGACCTCGGTCAGGTCCAGGCCGTGCCTGCCGGCGCGCAGCTCCTCGCCGGTGAGGGCGTTGCGGTAGCGGCCGGAGAGCTCGGCCGGGAGGGGGATGTGCGTGCCCTTCCAGTCCGCGGCTTCGGGGAGCGCGTAGTCGCGGTCGCGGGTGAGCGTGGCGACCAGGCGAGGGACCACGGCGATCACCGCGGCGCCCTCCGCGGTGCGCGCGAACGAGACCACGTGCTCCGCCTGCTCCCCCTCCGCGGCCAGCGGGACGTACGCGCCGCCGGTGAACGCGCCGGGGAGCGCGGAGCGCAGCCGCAGCGCCGTCTGCACCACGTGCAGCTTGATGCGCCCGTCCTCCCATCCCTCCACCATCTCCCGCGCCGCCTCCGCCAGCCCCACCTCGCCGCCCCGCGCCTGGATCGACCGCATCAGCTCCCTGCGGAGCGCATAGTCCACCGGGCGGCGGTTGTCGGGATCCACCAGCGAGAAGTCCCACGCCTCCTGCCCCTGGTAGATGTCCGGCACGCCGGGCGAGGCGATCTTCACCAGCGTCTGCGCCAGCGAGTTGATCATCCCCAGCCGCGAGACCGTGCGCTGAAAGGGGAGAAAGTCGTCCAGGAACGCGCTGCCGCCGCCGGCCAGGATGTCGGCGACGAACGCGCGCAGGCCTTCGTCGTACGCGGCGCTGGGATTGAGCCAGCTGGTGTGGCGCTTGGCCTCGCGCGTGGCCTTTTCCATGTACGCCTGCACGCGCGCGGTAAAGTCCTCCCGCCCCTGGTCGTTCAGCTCGCCAAGGGGCCAGGCGCCCACCAGCGACTGGTAGAGCAGGTACTCGTCGTTCTCGTCCGGCACGGGGCGGCGGCCGTCCCGGCGCAGCCTGGCCGCGTTGAAGCCGTGCCACGCGTTCACCCGCTCCGACCAGACCTCCGGGATCTCGGAAAGGACGTTGATGCGGGCGCGGACGTCCTCGCTGCGCTTGGTGTCGTGCGTGCTGCTGCTGGACAGCGCGTGCGGCCACGTTTCCGCGCGCTCCAGGTTGAAGGCGTGGAACTCCTCCGGGTCGATGCCAAAGCGGTCCGGCTCGCCGCCCACCTCGTTGAGCGAGACCAGGCGGTTGAACACGTAGAAGGTGGTATCCTCCACCCCCTTGGCCATCACCGGGCCGGTGAGCTGCTGGAACTTCATCACGAAGCGCGCGTGCTGGCCGCGCGACCGCTCGTCCAGCGAGTCCGGCCACCGGAGCAGCAGCGTGTTGCGCAGAAAGTCGAAGATGGCGCCGCTCGTGGTGCGGTTGCGCTCCTTCGCCTTTTCCACCGCCTGGTCCACCCGGGCGCGGTCGCGCTCGGTGACCACCCCCGGGACGGCCTCGATGTAGGTGCGGTAGACGGGAAAGCAGGCGATCACCTCGCGCAGGGCGTCGCGCAGGCTGCCCCAGGTAAAGTCGCGCGAGCCGCGGTTGCGCTCGCTGATGCGGTCCAGCAGCGTCGTCAGCACGGTGAGCTCGCTGACGAGGGCGGAGCGCAGGATGAGCCGCTTGTTCTCGTAGACCAGGTCCTCGAAGCCTTCGCGAAAGCCGGTGAACGCGCGGTAGATGGCGTCCATCTTCCCCTCGTTCGCCGTCGCGACGAACAGGCCGTTCACCCTGTTCAGGAACTCGTATCCCACCGTTCCCGCCACCGGCCACTCCGCCGGCAGCGGCTCGTCGCCGGTGAGGATCTTCTCCACCAGGACGTAGAAGTCTTCCGTGCGCTCCAGCCCCATCGTCATCCGCTGCAGCGTGACCAGGTAGTCGCGCGGGTCGAACAGCCCGTCGGGGTGGTCGATGCGCAGCCCGGTGACCTTGCCCTCGCGGACCAGGTTGAGGATCAGGCGGTGCGTGGCCTGGAACACCTGCGGCCGCTCCACGCGCACGCCGGCCAGGTCGTTGACGTCGAAGAAGCGCCGGTAGTTGATCTCTTCCGCCGCCACGCGCCAGTACGCCAGCCGGTACGCCTGGTCGTTGAGCAGCGCGTCCAGCCGGTCGAACGAGTGCGGGTCGCCCGGCGTGCCGTTGTACTCCGCCACGGCGGCGTCCAGCGCTTGGCGCACGGCCTCCGACCCGTACACCAGGTCGCGCAGCCGCCGCCGCGTGACGATGCGCTCGCGCGAGCGCTCAGCGCGGCTGCGCGGGTCGCGCGCGCGCCGCGGGGGAAGCCGCCGCAGCGCCGCCGCGATGGACTCCAGCTCCATGCGGTGCGGGTCCCTGGCGCGCATCGACAGCTTTTCGCACGCCAGCTCCAGCACGGCGGCGGTGCTGCCGGGGTTGGCGGGAAAGATCTTCTCGTAGTATTCGATGTGAAAGCGGCCCGTCTCATACACCAGCTCGAGCTGGCCCTCTTCCAGCACGCGGCCGTACTGGTCGCCCAGCACGGGAAGCAGCACCTTGCCGCACAGCTCCGGGTTGCGCGGGTTCCAGTCGATGTCGAAGTGGCGCGCGTACGGCGACGAGGGGCCGTTTTCCAGCACGCTCATCCACCAGCGGTTGCGCTGCCCCTGCACCCCCATGGCGATGCCCATGTGGTTGGGGACGATGTCCAGCACGTGGCCCAGTCCGTGCTCACGCAGCGCCGCCGACATGCGCGCGTGCTCCTGCTCCGAGCCGATCTGCCAGTTCAGCCGGGCGTGGTCCACGATGTCGTAGCCGTGCATGCTGTTGGGGCGCGCCTGCAGGTACGGCGACGCGTACAGGTCGCTGATCCCCAGCTCCGCCAGGTACGGCACCAGCTCGGTGGCATCGCGAAAGGTGAAGTTCTCGTTGAACTGTATGCGATAGGTGGCCAGGGGGTTGCGCCGCCGTGGCGCCGCGCCGGCCGGATCCGATGGATTCACGTCGATGGTTGCCGTCGAGAGAGGGTGCGCGCGGCTCGCTCTGCCGCGGGTCGGCGGCGCGGGGGAGCAAGAAGCGGGCACGACTGGGGATAGGGGACGGGGAACAGGTGCCAGGCGACAGGGGAGGGCGGATTCGGGGGAGCCGAAGCGGTCTCCGGACGGGCTGGCGCGGGATGGTGGGCCGCCCCCCCTCCTCGGCCCTCCCCCACAAACTGCGTGGGGGAGGGAGAACGGCAGAAGGCCCTTCGTCGCGCGATCGAATTCTCCCCTTTCTCCCGCGCAGCGGGGGAGAGGGGCCGCGGGAGAGGGGGCCCCGTCGGGCGCCAGCTCGATGCCTTTCGACGAGCCCTGATCCCCGCGGCATCGGGACGCGCGCACGAGACCGGCCCAGGCGCAATCGAATTCTCCCCTCTCCGCGAGGAACGAGCGGGGAGGGGCCCCCGCGGGTGCAGTGCGACGCCTGCCGCAACGCGATCGAATTCTCCCCTTTCTCCCGCGCAGCGGGGGAGAGGGGCCGGGGGAGAGGGGGCCCCGTCGGGCGCCAGCTCGATGTCTTTCGACGAGCCCTGATCCCCGCGGCATCGGGACGCGCGCACGAGACCGGCCCAGGCGCGATCGAATTCTCCCCTCTCCCCGAGGAACGAGCGGGGAGGGGCCCCGACGACTACCATCCGCGCAGGCGGATTTCGTGTTTCAGCGGCGGACTCTCGTTCGCGCCGGGACTTTTCGCGGACGGACCGGGATCGACATCATTCGCCTCATCCGGCGAACCACGGCATAGCCACGGACTCAAGACGGAGCAGGATGGACCAGCATCAGCCCAACCACCCCACCGACGCGGGCGAGCCGCACGAGCGGGACGAGTACGAGCAGGGCGACCGCCACCCCCACCCCGGCGTGCAGGCCGGGCACGGCGGCGCCGCGACGCTCACCGACGCCGACGACGACACCGGAGCGTCGGTAGGCGCCGAGGAATACGATTCCGACGCGGCGGCGGAGGGCTCGCCGCCGGGGGGCGTGGAGCGGCGCCGGTCGCCGCGGCCGCCGCTGCCGTTCGGGTGGACGGACGCGGGGCAGGCGGGGCGCCCCACCGCGCCCGAGCACCAGCACGTCCCCGGCTTTCTGGAGACGGCCACCACGGCGTGGCCGGGGCGCCCGTACCCGCTGGGCGCGCACTGGGACGGCAGGGGGACCAACTTTGCCATCTACTCCGAGCTGGCGTGGGAGGTGGAGCTGTGCATCTTCGACGCGCCCGACTCCGAGCAGCCGTCGCGCACCTACCGGCTGCGCGAGCGCACGGCGTACGTGTGGCACGGCTACATCGAGGGGCTGCAGCCCGGCACCTTTTACGGATACCGCATCAACGGGCCGTACGACCCCGGGCGCGGCCTGCGCTGCAACCCGTTCAAGCTGCTGGTGGATCCCTACGCCCGCGCCATCGCCGGGCGGGTGAACTGGGACGCGCACCCGTTCGCCTACCCGTTCGACCAGCCCGGCGAGGACTGGGTGCTGGACGATGCCGACGACGCCTGGGGCGTGCCCAAGGCGGTGGTGATCGCCGAGGGCGAGTTCGACTGGCAGGGCGACCAGCCGCCCGCCATCCCCTGGCACGAGACGGTGATCTACGAGGCGCACGTCAAGGGGCTCACCATGCTCCATCCCGACGTCCCCGAGGAGATCCGCGGCACCTACGCGGCGGTCGCGCACCCCGTCATCATCGACCACCTCAAATCGCTGGGCGTGACGGCCATCGAGCTGCTCCCCGTGCACGAGATCGTGGACGACTACTTCCTGGTGCAGAAGGGGCTGCGCAACTACTGGGGATACAACACCATCGGCTACTTTGCCCCCGCGGGCCGCTACGCCAGCGTGCGCGGCTACGGCGCGCAGGTGCAGGAGTTCAAGGAGATGGTGCGGGCGCTGCACGCGGCGGGGATCGAGGTGATCCTGGACGTGGTGTACAACCACACCGCGGAGGGCAACCACATGGGGCCCACGCTGTCGTTCAAGGGGATCGACAACCCCACGTACTACCGCACGGTGGCGCGCGACCCGCGGTTCTACATGGACTACACGGGCACCGGCAACTCGCTCAACGTGGTGCACCCCCAGACGCTGCAGCTGCTGATGGACAGCCTGCGCTACTGGGTGCAGGAGATGCACGTGGACGGGTTCCGCTTCGACCTGGCGTCCACGCTGGCCCGCGAGCTTCACGAGGTGGACAAGCTCTCCTCGTTCTTCGACGTCATTCACCAGGACCCCGTCATCAGCCGGGTAAAGCTGATCGCCGAGCCGTGGGACGTGGGCGAGGGCGGCTACCAGGTGGGCAACTTTCCGGTCCTGTGGGCGGAGTGGAACGGCAAGTACCGCGACACCGTGCGCGCGTACTGGCGCGGCGACGCGGGAACGCTGGGCGAGCTGGGCTACCGGCTCACGGGGAGCAGCGACCTGTACGAGAACGACGGGCGCCGGCCGCACGCCAGCATCAACTTCGTGGTGGCGCACGACGGGTTCACCCTCAACGACCTGGTGTGCTACAACCACAAGCACAACGAGGCCAACGGCGAGCACAACCGCGACGGCCACGACCACAACATCTCGTACAACTTCGGGGTGGAGGGGCCCACGGACCGCCCCGACATCATCCGCGCCCGCGAGCGGCAGAAGCGCAACCTGATGGCCACGCTGCTGCTGTCCCAGGGCGTGCCCATGATCTGCCACGGCGACGAGATGGGGCGCACGCAGCACGGCAACAACAACGCGTACGCGCAGGACAACGAGCTCAGCTGGGTGCACTGGGACCTGGGCGAGCGCGACCGCGAGCTGCTGGAGTTCACCCGCCGCGTGGCCAGGCTGCGGCGCGAGCACCCCACCTTTCGCCGGCAGAAGTTCTTTCGCGGGCGTGAGATCCGCGGCAGCGACGTGCGCGACCTGGTGTGGCTGAGCCCCGACGGCACGGAGATGACGGACGACGAGTGGAACAGCGGCTACGTGCGCTGCTTCGGGATGGCGATGGGGGGCGAGGCCATGGAGGAGTGGAGCGAGCGCGGCGAGCAGGTGCGCGACGCCAACTTCCTTCTTCTCTTCAACGCGGACGGCGGGTCGATCGACTTCACCCTCCCCGACTTCGGGCTCTCGCGCGGGTGGTGCGTGATGCTGGACACCGCCCAGCCCGAGCTGCCGGAGAAGCACCTGTGCCTTCCCGACGGGCAGACGGTCACGCTGGAGGGGCGGTCGATGATGGTGCTGATCGAGGACGACCGGCGCGTGGCGCGGAACGCAGAGGGGGCCGCGGAGTGAGCGGTTCTAACGCATGGCGCCTGCCGTTCGGCGCCAACGTGGTGGAGGACGGAGTGCGGTTCCGCGTGTGGGCGCCGGCCAGCCGGTCGGTGGACGTGGTGGTGTACGGCCCCGACGCCGAGCGGGTGCATCCCCTGGCGGCGGAGGACGAGGGATGGTTCGCCGCGACGGTGCCGGGGATCGGCGCGGGGGCGCGCTACCGGTACCGGCTGGACGGCGGGGACGCCTTTCCCGATCCCGCCTCGCGCAGCCAGCCCGACGGCGTGCACGAGCCGTCCGCCGTGGTCGAGCCGTCGTTCCCGTGGACGGACGATGGATGGAAGGGCGTCTCCGCGGACGAGTTGGTCATCTACGAGCTGCACGTGGGGACGGCGACGGAGGCGGGGACCTTCGACGCGCTGATCGGGCGGCTGGACGAGATCGTTGCCCTGGGCGCGACGGCGGTGGAACCGATGCCGATCGCGGAGTTTCCCGGCGCGCGCAACTGGGGATACGACGGCGTGTACCTGTACGCGCCCGAGTCGTCGTACGGCGGCGCGGACGCGTTCCGGCGCTTCGTGGACGCGGCGCACGCGCGGGGGCTGGCCGTCGTCCTGGACGTGGTCTACAACCACCTGGGGCCGGAGGGCAACTACCTGCACGCCGTTACCGGAGGGCAGTTCTTCACGGACCGGCACTGCACGCCGTGGGGCGACGCCATCGACTACGCGCGGCGGCCGGTGCGCGAGTTCGCCATCCAGAACGCGCTGCACTGGGCGCACGAGTACCATGTGGACGGGCTGCGGATGGATGCCACGCACGCCATCCTGGACGATTCGGAGATCCACCTGCTGCAGGAGCTGGGCAACCGCGTCCGCGAGTCGCTGCCGGCGGACCGCCGCTTCGTGCTGTTTGCCGAGGACGAGCGCAACGAGCGCCGGGTGCTGCTGCCGCCGCCGGAGGGGTGCGGGCTGGACGGCGTGTGGGCGGACGACTTTCACCACCAGCTGCGCCGCCACACGGCGGGCGACCACGAGGCGTACTTCGGCGACTACACGGGGACGGCGGAGGACATCGTCCGCACGCTGCGGCAGGGGTGGTTCTACCAGGGGCAGGTGTCGCCCAACCACGGCGTCGCGCGCGGCACCCCGGCGGACGGGCTGCCGCCCAGCGGCTTCGTGCACTGCATTCAGAACCACGACCAGGTGGGCAACCGCGCGTTCGGCGACCGGCTGACGGAGTCCGTCCCGCTCCCCGTCTACCGCGCCGCGTCCGCGCTGCTGCTGCTCTCCCCGTACACGCCGCTGCTGTGGATGGGGCAGGAGTGGGCGGCCACCACGCCGTTCCAGTACTTCACGGACCATCCGGAGGAGCTGGGGCGGCTGGTGACGGAGGGGCGGCGCAGGGAGTTCGGCAAGTTCAGCGCGTTCGCCGACCCCGCCGTGCGCGAGCGCATCCCCGACCCGCAGGCCGTCTCGACATTCCAGGATTCGAAAGTGCGTTGGGACGAGGCCGGGCGGATGCCGCACGCCGGCGTCCTCGCCCTTTACCGCGAGCTGCTGCGCCTGCGCCGCGCGCACCCCGCGCTCCGCCGCCGCGACCGCGAGTCGTTCGCCGTGGCCGCGCTGGGCGAGCACGGCATCGCGCTGCGCCGCGCGGGGGTGGACGGACGCGCGCTCCTGCTCGTGGTCTCGCTGCAGGGCGCGCTCACGGCGGATCTGGGGGCGATGGAGGAGACCCGCGCGCCGGCGGACCGGTGGGAGCTGCTGCTCTCCACGGAGGAAGCGCGCTTTGGGGGAGAGGCGGAGGGCGAGCTGGTGCGCCTGTCGCCGGAGGGGCGGCTGGAGATGGACGGGGCGGGGGCGGTGGTGCTGGAGGCGGCGGGGAGGGTGGAGGTGTAGGGGCGGGATTGCGGTGCCGCACCCATCGCCCGCCGGGTTCGGCCACCACGGGTTGAATCAAACCCGCGTGTAATGACACCACGGGTCGGGTCGCCACGGGTTGAAATCGGGCTGAAGCCCGCGGCTGGAAATGCCATAAGCCCGGTCTCGGCTCGTTCCTCGCCGAACCGGGCTTCACCTTCTCGGGTCGGCGGGGGCCGGCGCGCCGGGCGGGTTTCGCGTTACGAGCCCCGATTGCGCGAGTGCCGGAGGGCTTCCAATTCGGCCTTGAGCGGGTTCCAGTAGGCGCGGTCGCGTTCCCGCTCGCTGGCTTCCTCTGCGGCGAGCGCTTCACCGATGGCGTCCTCATCTCCCTCGACCGCCGCGGCAACGGCGGGTCGCGTAGAGGTGGCTTGTTGTGCTTCTTCCGGAAACGCGCGCGCGCACTCGATCAGCAGCTCGGGGGTGCGCAGCTCCCGCAGCCAGAAATCGATACGCTCGGGAGTGGGCGAGGCGAACCCCTCGTCATAGCTGACTTCCACCAGCCGGCGGATCATCGGCCAGTCCTTGTCGCGCTGCGTCTTTTTCGAGGCGACGAGATCCGGAAGCGAGAGGGAATCGATCTGAAAGCCTTCCGGCAGATCCCAGGTCGTTCGCCGCGCCCACAGCTCCCCGAACGGATCGACGCCGCGAAGGCGAGCCATTACGTCCACTCGCATCCCTTGCGCCTCGGGGTGCTTGCAGCGGAAGTGGACCGCGTGGCCTTTCTCCAGATACCGGACTTCGTACGGCGGCACGGCTATGACGTCCGCCTGCAACTCGGCCAGCGCGCCGGTGAGCCGGCCGAGGTTTTCGGGAGAGGCGAGCACGGCGAAATCCGCGTCGCGGCTAAACTCCGCTGCGCCGTACAGAACGCAGGCCTGGCCGCCCATGAGCAGCGCCTGAACCCCGTGCGCCTGCATCGTAGAAAGGACTTTGGGAATCGGACTCAGGCTCAAGCCGGCCTCCCAGCAGGTGGAAGGTGTTCCAGAGGCGCATGCTCTCCGTCCAGCGCTCCTGCGGGCTCATCCGATACCATTCCAGAACCTCGGGATCTACGCAGGATTCGATCGCCCGGGAACGCAGGGGCCGATCCGCAGGCTTGGGCGTGGCTTTCATCCGAACTCCTCCGCACAGGTAGTCTCCATCAACATATCCGCCAACGCGATGGATGAAAACCGCGATCGCCGGCTGCGGATCACCACGCATACCATCCGGACCATCCGAAGCCCCGCGCAGTTTGCGGGGCTTTCCGCTATTCCAGCCGCGGGTTCACCCGCCCGGGACCGGACCGCCCATCCCGGACAAACCTTTGATCCCGCCACTGCTGTTCGCGCGGGACTGGAACCTGCATGGGCGCGGGCCCTCGCACGGGGCTGTTCAGGACACGGACTTCAGACGGCAGAGCGATCGCATGGACCAGCAGCAGACCAAGACCCGCGGCGTTGCCGACATCGTCTTTCTGATCGACGTGTCGGGAAGCATGGCACCCGCCATCGACGCCCTCAAGGCCAACATCGGCACCTTCGTCGACTCGCTGAACAAGGGCGAGGGGAACAACATCTCGCCCGTGCGCGACTGGCGCGCCAGGGCGGTGGGCTTTCGCGACTTCGACCACGATCCGGAGCCCTTCATCGACAACCCGTTCGTGAACGACACCGAGGCGCTGCGGGCCCAGCTGGCCGGCCTTCGCGCCGAGGGGGGCGAGGACGAGCCGGAGTCGCTGCTGGACGCGCTGTTCAAGGTGGCCAACATGGGCCAGACGGAGAAGGGCGCGCAGACGGTGGATCCGACCAGGTGGCGCTACCGCAGCGACGCGGCGCGGGTGGTGGTGGTGTTCACCGACGCCTCGTTCAAGCCCACGATGAGCATTCCCGAGGGCAAGGGCGGCGGCGTGGCGGACGTGACCAACGCCATCATCAACAACCGCATCATCCTGAGCCTGTTCGCGCCCGACATGCCGGGGTACGACGAGCTGAGCCAGATCGACAAGAGCGAGTGGGAGGCCATCTCCTACCCCGGGCTCAACCCGCAGGAGGCGCTGGTAAAGTTCACCGGCGACCAGGCCAACTTCAAGAACACCCTGCGGCAGCTGGCCGCCAGCGTCTCCAAGAGCGCGGAGACGGTGGCGCTGTAACGGCGCGCACCACACGGCACGGGCGGAACTTTCCGAATGGCGAAAAAGCTCAAGGCGGGCGACGAGATCAACGGCTACACCATCACCAGCGTGTTCGGGCCGGGCGCCATGGCCATCAGCTACGAGGCCCGGAGCCGGTCCGGACAGCGGGTGTTCTTCAAGCAGTACAAGTCGCCGGCGGTGACGGTGGAGTGGTACCGCGGCTTCGTGCGCTACCAGAAGGAGCTCAACCGGCGCATCGCGGAAAGCCCGGCGCGCAACTACTGCGTGCGCGCCATCGACGCGTTCGAGGCGGTGTGGGGCGGGCGCAACTACTTCCAGGCGTTCGAGTTCGTGGAGAACGGGGCAGACCTGGGCGGCATCTTCGAAAAGGAGGCCGCGGCCAACGGCGGCCGCGCGCCGCAGCCCCCGTTCGACGCGCAGCTGTGGGAGCGGCACGTGATCTGGGCCAAGGTGCTGATGTCGGGCATCCACACGCTGCACAACGCCAGGGTGGCCCACGCGGACCTCAAGCCCGACAACGCGTTCCTCATCGAGGACCCGTCCATCGCCGCCGGCTACCAGCTCAAGCTGATCGACGTGGACTTTTCGGTGCTCACGGACGAGCAGGCGCCCTGGCACGGACACATGGGCTACGTGGGCACCGACAACTACCGCTCGCCGGAGCACTTTACGGCGGGCGCCACGCCGGGAGCGGCGTCGGACGTGTTCACCTGCGGGCTGATCCTGTACCAGCTGCTGGCGGGGCAGCATCCCTACTGGTCCGACGACCAGGGCGAGTACGCGAAGAAGGTGCTGGCGTACGGCGCGGCGCCGCCGGTGCTGGGGGGGACGATGCCCGCGCCCGCCAGCAACGAGGCGGTGTCGGCGATCCTGTACGCCTGCCTGAATCCGCGGCCGGAAGCACGGCCCACCGCGGCCCAGGTGCGCGACGTGCTCACCGGCCGCGGCGCATCGGCGCCCGCCGTCGCGGTTCCGAGCGTGGCGGTTCCGAGCGCCGCGGCTCCGGCCGCGCCCGCACCGGCGTCACCCGCCACGCCGCCCGCCGCGGTGCCTCCGCCCGCGCCGGCCGCGCCCGCTGCGCCCGCCGCGCCGCCGGTGACGGCGGAGACCGCGCCGCCCGCACCCGCGTCACCCGCCGCGCCGCCCGCCGCGGTGCCGCCTGCGCCGGCCGCGCCCGCTGCGCCGGCCGGTGGCGGGGGTGGGCCGCTGCTCGCGGACCGCATTCAGCTGGTGGGCGAGTCGGGGCACGTGATGACGCTGGGCGTGCGCACGCCGCTGGGCAAGCACATCGTCCGCCAGTTCGGCGAAGACGCCAACGTGTGGGACTCGGAGCAGCTGGTGATGGAGCGCGGGGCGGACGGCGCGTGGCAGGTGGTGCCGATGGGGGGCACCACCAACGAGACGCTGCTCAACGGCATGGCCATCACCACGCCGCAGCGGGTGCAGGCGGGCGACGTGATCGCCGTGGGGCGCGAGGCAAAGGGAATCGCAAGGCTTCCGCTCACCGTGCGCCCGGCCTGACGGGCGGCGCGGGGGCGGATTTCGTGGTTTCTGAACGGCGGTTCACATGACGGGCCGCCGTAGCGAAGGAGGGCGCGATGATCCACACCGCGCCGACAGGGCCGGGACCGTGGGTGGAGGTTGAACCGTGACGGAAAGCCAGAACGAATCCGGAGCCGGCACGCCGCAGAAGCCGGAAGGGTCCACGGAGGAGAACGCGGGGCTGCCCCCCGGCCCGCCGGCGTCCACGCCCGGCGGCGGCGCGGGCACCCCGGGCAGCGCCGTTCCCTCGCCGGAAGCGGCGCCGCTCGCCGACCCGTCCAGCCCGGCGAGCACCGCCAGCGCCGGCGACCCCGTGAGGACCGGGGGCACGGGCGCATCGTCCGGTGCCGATGCCGCGGGCAGCGCATCCAGCGGTGACGCCGCCGGGGCGGCCGCCACCGGCGGAACCACCGGAGCGGCCGACACGTCCTCGGCGGCGAAGCAGCTGGATGCGGCTACCACCAGCGGAGGCCCGACCGCGTCTGCATCGAGCGGCGGATCGACGGGTGCCACCGATGCTTCCGGCGCCGGTGGATCCGCGGGAATCACGGACACGTCCGGGGCGGGAGGATCGACCGGATCATCCAGCCCTTCCGGAACCGGCGGATCGACGGATGCGGCGCCGAGTGGTGGATCTGACACCTCGGCGCAGCCGGACGGGGACGGCGGTGCATCTGGTGGTACGACCAACGCCGCCGGCGGAAGCGGGTCGTCGGACACTTCCACGGCCTCTGGATACGGTGGATCGACCGGTGGCGCGGACGTCTCCGGCACGAGCGGATCGGCTGAATCCACCGACGCTTCCAGTGCGGGCGCATCGACCGGATCCACCGAGGCTTCGGGCGCGGGCGCATCGACCGGATCTACTGATGCTTCGGGCGCCGGTGAATCGACGGGCTCCACCGACGCTTTGGGCGCGGGTGGATCGACGGGCTCGACCGACGCTTCCGGCGCGGGCGGATCGGCCGGCGCCGGCGATCCCTCGGGTGCAGGGGGATCGACGGACGCCGCCGCGGGCTACGGCGGGTCGGATCCGGCCATGCCGGCGGACGAGCGGTCGGGTGGATACGGCGGATCCATCCCGGTGGATGCGGCTTCCACGGGATCGGACGCGGCGGCGGCGGCGGGCGGGAGCGACGCATCGGCATCCACAGCGCCCGACGCGGGTGCGGCGGCCACGGATGCGGGCGCAGGCACCGGCGAGACGCCCGCGACGGTCGATGTCGCTGCGGGTCCGGACGCGACGCTCGAAGCTCCGGCATCGGCGGGTGCGGCGCCGGACGCCGGCGCGGCTCCGGCTGACGCAGGGGCGTCGGCAGACGCCGCCGCGGTCTCGGATACGGCGGCCGCGATGGATGCGGCCGGAAGCGCCGTGCCCGCGGATCCGGCGTCGTCGACGGATGCTTCCGCGGGTGCTCCGCCTGCGGATCCGGCGTCGGTGACCGGGACGACGTCCGCCGGCGCGACGGAAGCGACGGCGGCAGGGACGGCCGGTGCAGCTCCGACGGCCGAGGCGCCGGCGGCGGGCGGGCCGCTGAAGTCCGACCGCATTCAGCTGGTGGGCGAGTCCGGGCAGACGCTCAGCCTGGGCGTGCGCACGCCGCTGGGCAAGCACATCGTCCGCCAGTTCGGCGACGACGCGAACGTGTGGGACGCGGAGCAGCTCGTCATCGAGCGCGCGGCGGACGGCGGCTGGCAGATCGTGCCGGAGGCGGGCACCACCAACGAGACGCTGCTGAACGGCGCCGCCGTCACCGGGCCCCAGCCGCTGCACGAGGGCGACGTGATCGCCGTGGGCCGCGCGGACAAGGGGATCTCGCGCCTGCCGCTGACCGTGCGCGGGGCCTGAGGGCGCGCATGGCGTGGAAGTGCCCGCAGTGCGGCTTCGTCCAGCCGAACGACGCCGTCAACGTGTGCGAGGCGTGCGGCTTCGTCCGCTCCGCGGGAACGCTGGTGCTGGTGGCGGAGCAGACGTCCGGGCGGCTGCAGGTGGGGGTGGACACCGCCATCGGAAAGGAGCTGCTGGAGACGTTCGCGGGGGCGGACCACGTGTACGCGGCGGACCCGCAGTTTCTGCTGGCCCGCGACCCGGTCCAGGGCGGATGGAGCATCGCCCCGGCGCCGGGCACGACCAATCCCACATTTCTGAACGGCGCGGCGCTGGGTGACGTCCCGGCGCCGCTGCCGCCGGGCGCGGTGATCACCATCGGGCCGGACAAGCTGCGCCTGCGCGTGGAGAACGAGCCGTGAAGGACCGTCGCAACAAGTCCAGCTCCACCCCGTCGGAACCCTTCGAGGGGCCCGACGGGACGGCTCCGCCCAGCGTGGACTGGGGCGCGCCCCCCGAGCCCCCGCCCGGCCCCAAAGCGCCGCCCGATGGAACGGACGCGCCGCCCGACGCTCCATCCGGTGCGGCGGCGACCATCGACAGCCTGGTACCCCCGGACGACGCCGGCGCACCGGATGGCGCCGCGCCGCCGGAGCCCGCGGCCGTCGACGGACCGCCATCGCCCGGGGCCGATTCCGCGCCTCCGACGGATGCCGGCGCGCCGGTCGACGACCCGTCATCCACCGAAGCCGCCGTACCGCCGGACGAGCCGCCGTTCGATCCCGGCGCGGCAGAGGAGGCGCCGTCCGCCGGGCCCGAGGCCGCGCTCGACGGGCCGCCGGAGCTGGGGAAGGCGGCGCGCGACGGGCTTCCGCCGGAGCCGGAGCCGTCCGAGCCGCCGGGGACGGAGGACGGCGTGCAGGTGGGCGCCGCCGCGCCGGAGGGCGAGCCGGTGCCGGAGGAGGCGGCGACGGCATCCGCGGAGCCCTCGGCTCCGTCCGCGCCGGCCGAGGTGCCGTACCTCAACGTGCTGGAGGTGCGGGGGATGGACTGGCAGGCGGTGCGCGACGCCGTCGCCAACCCGGCCGCCGGCGAGCGCGCGGAGCGCATCATCGCGCGGATGGAGGAGCGGCTGGCCGGGGGCGGGCCGCTGGGGCTGGCGTTCGAGGAGTACGCCGCCGGCCCGGACGACCGCGCCATCCACATCGGCGAGCGGTGGCCGCTGAGCGAGGTGTGGTTCATCGGCGACCTGCACGGCGACCTGCTGGCGCTGGAGGCGGCGCTGCGGCACATCGACCGCAGCGGCGGCGGGGCCGACGCGCGCATCGTCTTTCTGGGCGACCTGTTCGACGACGGCGTGCACGCGGCCGAGGTGGTGCTGCGCGTGTTCGAGCTGGCGCTGGACGGGCCCATGCGCGTTACCGTCGTCACCGGCAACCACGACGAGGCGCTGGCGTTCGCGGACGGGCGCTTTCAATCCACCGTGCTCCCCTCGGACTTTACGGACTGGCTGAACGCCAACCCGGAGCATCCGTGGGCGGCGCGGCTGGGGCAGCTGATCATCCGCTTCTTTCAGCGGACCCCGCGGGCGCTGTTCTTTCCCGACGGGCTGCTGGTGGCGCACGGCGGCATGCCGCACACGGACCTGCACGCGGACCTGGCCCGCGACGGCAACTGGAACGACCCGCGCGTGCTGCAGGACTTCGTGTGGCTGCGCGCCCATCCACGCGCGCGAAAGCGCATCCCCAACCGCACCACGCGCGGCAGCGAGTTCGGGCGCGAGGACTTCGCGGCGTTCTGCGCGCTGTCGCGAAAGCTGGGGCGTCCCATCGAGCGCATGATCCGCGGCCACGACCACGTGGAGGAGCGGTTCGCCATCTACCCCGCGTGGGAGCGGCACCCCGCGCTCACCATCAACACGCTTTCGCACCGGCTGCCGCGCGAGGTGTTCGGCGACTACGAGCGGGTGCCGGTGGTGGCGCGCTGGGTGCGCGGCGAGCTGCCGGAGGTGCGGCGCCTGTTCGTGCCCGCGGAGCTCATCCGCGAGGTGTACCCGGAGCCGGCCGCGGCGGAGGGGGGCGGATGAAGCGCGTCGTGGAGCGGTGCCCCAACTGCGGCGTGGAGCACGACGATCCCAAGGGCGGCGCGTGCGAGGTGTGCGGCACCCCGCTGCGCTTCTGGTGCCGCGTGCACAGCAAGGAGATCGGCTGGCTGGACGCGGCCGCGTGCCCCCGCTGCGCCGCGGAGGCTGCCCGCCCCACGCCGCCGCCGCGCGCCCCCGCCGCGCCTCCGCCGCCGACGCGTCCGGCGCCCGCGCCGACGCCCCCGCGCCGGCCCGCGCCGCCGCCGCCGCGGGTGGAGGCGGACGAGCCGGTGTGGGTCGAGGTGCCCGCTCCGCGGCGGACGCGGCGCCCGTCGCCGTGGGGCGGGCGCGACCCCGGCGTGGTGCTGCGCGAGGGCGCCGAAGAGCTGGCCCCGTACGCGGAGGCGGGCGCCGGCATGGCCGTGCGGATGGTGCGCGCGCTGTTCGCGGTGGTGCGGTCGGTGATCTTCTGGGGGCTGCTGGGCGCGGTGGCGGGCTTCTTCTTTCCGCAGCTCGCGGCCGACATCGCCGCCAACCAGGACCCCGTGTGGACCGCCATGGCGGGCGCGATGGTCGGCGCGGGGCTGGGGCTGTTCTTCGGCACCATCCGCGCGACGCGCATCCTGTTCGCCGCGCCGCGCCGGCCGGACGGCTGATTCCGGACGATCCCGGACGATCCCGGACGCGAGCGGCGCCTTCCTCGGGGACGGCGCCGCTCCGCGTTTCAGGATGTCGCGCACTCCCGGTGACGCGGCGGACGCGGGGGAATCTTCCGACGGCGGCGGCGCGTACTCACCAAAACACTGGTTTCGCGCGGCATGATGCCATTAACATCACGTCCATGGGACCACGCGAATCGAAACAGGCCCCGGCCGTATGAACCGGATCGTGGAGCGGTGCCCCAGCTGCGGCGTGGAGCACGACCATCGCGTGCATGAATGCGAGGCGTGCGGATCCGCCGTGCGCCACTGGTGCCGCATGCACAGCCGCGAGATCGGCTGGCTGGAGGGCGCCGCCTGCATCCGCTGCGACGAGGAAGAGGCCCGCCGCTCGCCGCGCCGCCGTCGCTCCACCGCGCCTCCTCCTCCGCCCCCGGCCGCGCCCGTCGCTCCCATCGCGCGCGACGAGGTGCCCGCCGTCCATCCCGGCAAGCCGCGGGAGTGGGCGGATGCGCCAGAGGGGCCGCGTTCGCCGGTGACGGCGGTGTTCAGGGCGCGGCTCAAGGAGGCCATCGAGAAGCCGCCGCCCGCCGCGCCGCCGGTGGCGATGCCGTCCGCGGGGGTGGCACACGTGCCGGCGGCGCCGGTGGAGCCGGTGAGGCGGCGAAAGGCGGATGCCGCGCCGGGCCGCGGCCTGCTGGTGCGCCTGTACGAATCGCTGCTGACGGTGATGATGACGGGGATCGTCGGCGTGCCGCTCGGGGTGGTGATCGCCGGGGTTCGCGCGTACCGGCTGGGCGGCGAAATCCCGCTGGAGGCGGCGAACGGCGGCGTGCTGGGAGGGCTGGCGGGGCTCGTCCTGGGCGTGCTGATCGCCACCCTGCTCTTTCCCCGCACGAACGCGCCCAGGAGCTGACGGATGATGCGTACGGACGCCGCCACCCGCCACGTAGTGGAGCGCTGCCCCCGCTGCGGGGTGGAGCACGACCTGTCGGCGGACACCACGTGCGAGGCGTGCGATACGCCCCTGCGCGCCTGGTGCCGCGTGCACGGCCACGAGACCGGCTGGCTGGACGGCCCCGCGTGCGGCCGATGCGCGGAGGACGCCGCTGCCGCGCGACGGGCGCCCGCGCGGCCGACGATTCCGTGCCCCGCGCCCTCCATGCCGTCGACCCTGCCCGCCGCATCCTCCCTGGCGCCGGGCGTGGCACGGCGCGCGGAGGTGCCGGCGCACGCCACGACGCCGCCGGAGCCGCTAGGGCCGGCGCAGCACCTGACGGTGATGGTGCTGATGATGCTCATGTGGGCGGGCGGCGGCACGCTGGCGGGCGTGGTGGCCGGGTTCCTGTTCGTCCTCTCCGGGCGCGGCACCCTTCCCGACACCGCGCTGTGGTTCGCCCTGGGGGGTGTGCTGGCAGGCATGCTGCTGGGCGGGTGGACCTGCCTGCGCTACCTGAACGGCCTCCGCGCGCCGCGCGAGCGATGACGCCGCCGGAAGCCGCCACCCGCCACGTCGTGGACCGCTGCCCCAGCTGCGGCGTGGAGCACGAGGTCCGGGCGCATGCGTGCGAGGCGTGCGATACGCCGCTGCGCGCCTGGTGCCGCGTGCACGGCGGCGAGACCGGCTGGCTGGACGGCCCCGCGTGCACACGGTGCGCCGAAGACGCCGCGCGTCCCCCGCGCCCCGCACGGGTCCTCGACGCCCTCGCGCCTGCCGCCGTGACCGCAAGGGCCAGGGCGCCAGCCGCGCAGGCGGTGCCCGGCGCCGCGGAGCGCCCGCAGCGGCCCGAGGCCGGCGTGATGTTCATGCTCCTGTTCTTTACCGCGGCCGCCGGCGCCTTTGGCGGGATGGTACTGTCGACGCCGTTCGTGTTCGGGACCGCGGTTCACCTGGACGCCCTCGTGAAGTTCATCCTGGGGGGTGGGGTGGCGGGCCTGCTCTTCGGCGTGTACTTCTGCCGGCTCTACCTGGCCGGGATCCGCGCGAAGGCAGGCAAGTCCTGACGCCACCGGGGCCGTGCCCCCTCCATCATCTGATCATCCCACGCACTGCGAGAGAGGGGTGCATGATGCACGTGGTGGTGCGCTGCCCCGGCTGCGGCGCGGAGCCCCCTGCGAAGGTGTTCGAAGCGTGCGAGGCGTGCGGCAACCAGCTGCGCTGCTGGTGCCGGCTCCATAGCGGGGAACTCGGCTGGCTGGACGGCCTGGCGTGTGTGCGATGCATCGAAGCGGACATGCGTCCCGCGCCGCGCCCGGCCGTCCGCGTCCCCGCGGACTCCGCCGCGCCGGCACCGGCGCCCGCTCCGGCCGCCGGCGGGGCTCCGGGTGCGTACGTCGCGGCGAACCGCGCCGCGCTGGCGGAGCCCAGGGGCGTCGGCTGGATGGTGGTGAGGCTGGTGATCACGGGGAGTGCGGGCGGGCTGATGGGGCTGTCGGTGGGGTTCGCGTACGTCGCCAGGGGGGGCGGGCCGATCATGGATTCTCTGCTGGCGTTCGGCAGGGGAGGCGTGATCGTGGGGCTGATCCTCGGCGCGCTGTCGGGCGTGCGCTCCGCCGCCGCCGCCCCTCCGCGCGCTCCGCCGCCGCTCGTCCGTCCTCCCTCCCCTGCGCCCGCGCCCGCCGTTCCCGGTCCACCGCCGATGGAGACGTCGGCGTCGCAGTGGCCGGGGGGACGCTCCCCGCGCGAGATCCTGCGCGGCCCGGCGCCGGGCGGCGCAGACGGCGGCTTCGCCCACTCGCCGCCGGCGCGGGAGGGCGCGGCGGGCGTGCTCAGCCTGGCGCTCAGCGGGGCGCTGTACGGGATGCTGGCGGGATGGATCGTCGGGGTGGTGTTCGGGATCGGGGGGCTGGCGGGGATCCTGGCGACGATGCTGGGGCTCGGAGGGCTGATGGTCGGCCTCATCCGCGCCGCGGCCATGAGCCGCGACGACGGCTGACGAATTCCAGATCCCGGGAAGCACCTGTCATACCCGATCCGGAAGAACTGAACTGATTTTGATCACACAGAGCAGCAGAGGGGCAGAGTAGCAGAGGATACCGTTTTTCTCTGCTTCTCTGCCCTCTGCTGCTCTGTGTGATAATTCTTTTTGCGGATTTTGGTATCATGATCATACCAGATCCGGGAAAGAAAGTGACTTCCTGAGGGAGCGCACGCGCAGATCCTGCCGCCGGCACTGACTCCGGCGCGCGACCGAAGGACCTACTCTCGGTTGCGCAGGGGCCGGATCAGGACGCGGAACCAGCCCCTTCGTTCTGCTGGCGAGGTCCTTCGGTCGGCGCGCCGGGTTCCTGGTCAGGGCAAGGTTCAGCGCGGCGCCTCCCTCAGGAAGTCATGCACTCTATTGTCGGATCGTGGTACCAGGTCCGGAAAAGGATCTCTGCGCTCAGCCCGCGGAGACGGGGAGGGTGAAGTGGAAGGTGCTGCCCTGGCCGGGGTCGCTCTCCGCCCAGATCTGCCCCCCGTGCGCCTCAACGATGGACTTGGCGATCGCCAGCCCCAGCCCCGCGCCGGACCTGGCCCCCCGCCGCGCCTGCCAGAACCGGTCGAACAGCCGCGGCAGGTGCTCGCGCTCGATGCCGGGGCCCGTGTCGCGCACCCAGAAGCGCACGTAGTCCACCGCGCGCTCCGCCCCCACCTCCACCTGCCCGCCCGCCGGCGTGAACTTGATGGCGTTGGCCACCAGGTTGCCGAACACCTGCAGCATGCGCCCGTAGTCCGCCTGCGCCGGCGGCAGGTCCGGCGGGTCCTGCACGGTGAGCACCACGCCCTTTTCCTCCGCCACCGGCCGGAACATCTCCTCCGCCGCGCAGACCAGCACCGAGGGCGCGCAGGGGCGCGGGCTCATCACCATGGACCCGCTTTCCAGCGACGACACCTCCAGCAGGTCCTGCGTGAGCGCCGTCATCTGCTCCGCCGAGCGGCGGATGACCTCGATCTGCTTGCGGTCGCGCTCGCTCAGCCGCTCCACGTCGCCGTACTCCGCCAGCACCGTGGAGGCGATGAGCACGGCGTTCAGCGGGTTGCGCAGGTCGTGCGAGACCACCGCCACCACCTCGTCGCGGACGCGCACCGCCTGCCGCGCCTGGTCGTACAGCCGCGCGTTCTCCACCGCCAGCGCCGCCCGCCGGGCCACCTCCTCCGCCAGCTTCATGTCGCGGGGCCCGTACGGCTCGCCGCCGGTGCGCGCCAGCGAGATGGCGCCCAGCGTGCGCCCCTTGGCGCGGATGGGGACCACGATGGCCGACGAGAGCCCCAGCGCGCGCACCATCTCCACGTGGTCCGGGCCCGTGCACAGCGCCCGCAGCCCCGCCTCGTCCACCGTCGGCATCAACCCCGGCTCGCCGGTGCGCAGCGCGCGCATCACGGGCTGGTCGGCGTCCAGGGGGATGGGAAAGCGGCGCAGGACGCCGCGCACCAGCTCCTCGCGCGCCGGGTCGGCGTGGGCGATGCCGTGCGCGCGCACCGTGTCGCCCTCCTCCACGTGCACGATGCAGTAGTCCGAAAGGCTTCCCACGCACAGCCGCGCCACCTGCTGGATGACCTCGCGCGGCTCCAGCGACGACGAAAGCACCTCGGTGACCTCGGCCAGAAAGTGCTCCGTCCGCAGCCGGCGCAGCGCCTCGGTGACGTCGGTAAAGCTGCATACGGCGGCCACCGTGCGCCCCTCCGCGTCCACCACCGGCGACGCGCTCATGCGCAGCGTGGCCAGGGTGCCGTCGCCCAGGCGGTACGGCAACTGCTCGTCCACCACCGTCTCGCCGTTCAGGAGCACGCGGGCCAGGGGGTACTCCTCCGGCGGCAGCGGCGACCCGTCCGCGCGCAGCATCCGCCCCCCGCCGTACTCCGGGATGCGGCTGGGGCGCACGGGGTGGCGCAGGATGCGCTCGGCCTCGGCGTTGCGCATCACGATCAGCCCGTCCGGCGCCTCGGCGATCAGCATGCCGCCGGGCATCTGCCGCAGCACCGCCTCCAGGAACGCCCGCTGCCGCTGCGCCTCGCCGCGCGCCGCCTCTTCGCGCAGCAGCGCCGCGCGGTCCGCCTCTGCCCGGTGCCGCTCGGTGACGTCCCGCAGCAGCCAGCGCAGCCCGGTGCCCCCGGCGCTGGCGTCGTGCACCGCCGCCACCGTGCACGAGACGGGGACCGCCGCCGCCGCGCCGCGGGGCTGCAGCCAGGTGTCCCACTCGTCCAGCCGGCCCAGCGTGGCGGCCTGGTCCACGCGAAGCCGGAACTCCCCGCGCCGCTCCCGGGGGATGAAGACCGCCAGCGGCTTTCCCGCCAGCCGCCGCGCGGCGACGCGCAGCAGCGCCGCCGCCGCGTGGTTGGCCTCGGTGATGGTCCCCGCGGCGTCGGTGACCAGGTAGGCGTCGGGGGCCAGCTGGAACAGCTCCTCGTAGCGCACCCGCTCCGCCTCGATCAGCGCCTGCGAGCTTTCCAGCTGCTCGTTCTGGATCCGCAGCTCCTCCTCGGTGACGCGCAGCTCCTCCAGCGCCGTGTGCAGCGCCTCCACCGCCTCGTCCAGACGCGGGTCGCGAGGGGCCTGGCGCGAGCGCTCGCGAAGCGTGCGGACCTGTTCCTGCGAGCGCTCCAACTGCGCGCCGAAGCGCAGGTGGGACGACAGCGAGGGATCGTCGTCCGGGGGTGGGGGCGGGGCGCCCTGGTCAGTCGGCGGCATCGCGCACGGCCGCGGGACGGGAGGTCGGTTCCACTTCGTCCACCAGCACCACGGCGCCCCGGATCTCGCGCATCGAGGTGAGCAGCGGCGACATGCCGACCCGGCAGTGGATGGTGCGGCCGCGCCGGTTCACCGCGTCCAGCGCCACCTCCTGGAACGGCTCGCGCCCGTCGAGCACCGCGCGCACGGCCGGCCCGAGCTGCTCCAGCGGCAGACCCAGGTCCAGGTGCAGCAGCGGCTGCTGGTCCACCTCGCCGGCGCGCAGCCCCCACAGCTCCTCCATCTTGGGGCTCCACACCTGCACCCGCATCTCGCCGTCCACCACCACGACGGCGCTGCGCAGGCTGGTGAGCACGGAGGAGAGGTAGGCGTTGGCGTCGTTGAGCGCGCCCGTTCGGCTCCGCATCTCGTCGTTCAGCGTCTCCAGCTCCTCGTTGGTGCTCTGGAGCTCCTCGTTCATCGTCTCCAGCTCTTCGTTGCTGCTCTGCAGCTCCTCGTTGGTGGTCTCCAGCTCCTCGTTGGTGCTCTGCAGCTCCTCGAACGCCGTCTCCAGCGACTGGTGGGCCAGCGCGACCTCCGCCTGCAGCCGCGTGTGACGGGTGACGTCCACGAAGACGATGGAGATGCCCAGCAGCTCGTCGGCCGCGGCGACCAGCGGGGACAGCTCCACGTCGTACGAGCGCGTCTCCTCGCCGGGCGTCCCGTGCTCCACGCCACGCATGTGCACCACGCGGCGCTCCGCCAGCACCTGCTCGACGCGCGAGCGCAGCTCCACCGGACGGTAGGAAACCGTCAGGTCCTGCAGGGGGCGCCCCACGTCGGGCGGGGCGATGGCGAACATGCGGCGGGCGCTCTCGTTCGCCAGCAGCAGCTCGCCGCCGGGGCTCACCACCAGCTGCGCCACCCGGATGGCGTTCAGCGCGGCCTCGCGCACGTTGATCTGCAGCGCGTCGGAAGGCGCGGCCAGCGCGTCGGCGCCGGGCCGTCCCAGCGTAAGCCGCCGGTCGCGCACGCTCCCTGCCGGCGTCTTGTGGAAGATGCGGGCCTGCAGACTGGCGGGGGCGAAGAGGTCGGCGTGCGAGCGCAGCATCTCCACCCTGCCCAGAAAGAGCACGCCGTGCGGGGCCAGGGCGAAGTGAAAGCGGGTGAGGATGCGGGACTGCACCTCGGCGTTGAAGTACATCAGCACGTTGCGGCACACCAGCAGGTCCAGATGGCTGATCGGCGCGTCCTGCACCAGGTCGTGCCGTCCGAAGATCACCTGGCGCCGCAGGTCTGCCCGAAAGGTCCAGCGGCCGGATACCCGCTCGAAGTAGCGGTCCCGGTACCCTTCCGGCAACTCCTTCAGCTCGTCATCGCCGTACACCCCCTGCCGGGCCGTGGCCAGCGCATCGTTGTCCACGTCGGTGGCGTACACCTTTACCTGCTCGCGAAAGCGCTCCGTTCCCAAGGCCTCCGCCAGCGCCATGACCAGCGTGTACGTCTCCTGCCCGGTAGCGCACCCGGCCGTCCACACCCGGACGAGGGCGCCGGGGGCCTTGCGATCCAGCAGGGCGGGGATGAAGTCGCGCCGCAGGGTCTCCCACGCCTCCGGGTCGCGAAAGAACGAGGTGACGTTGATGAGGATGGTGTTGAATAGCGCCTCGAACTCCTCCGTGTGCACCTCCAGGTAGTCGCGGTACCTGTCGAATCCCTCGATGCGCACCTCCTGCATCCGCTTGGCTACACGCCGCATGAGGGTGGAGCGCTTGTAGCCGGTAAAGTCGAAGCTCCGGCTGGCCTTGAGGAACTCCAGCAGGGACTCGAAGGGGGCGTCGTGGGCGGACTCGTGCTGCGCGGTCATTCGCTGGCGGGAATGAGTTTTTCGATCAATTGAACCAGGCGCGGAGCAATGGATTCCAGCGGCAGCACCTCGCTCACCCCGCCGGCGCGGACGGCGGCGCCGGGCATGCCGAAGTGTACCGAGGTGGCGCGGTCCTGTGCGAGCACCGTGCCTCCGGAATCGCGCACGTGCAGGCTCCCCGCGGCGCCGTCCTGGCCGCGGCCCGTAAGGACCACGGCCACCACCGGCGCGCCGGCACCGGCCAGCGAGTCAAGCAGCACGTCGGCGGAGGGGCGGGAGAAGTGCACCGGGACCGTGTCGGTAAGGGCCAGCGTGCGCCCGCGGATGCTCAGGTGCCTTCCGGACGGCGCCACGTAGACGGTCCCGGCGCACAGCGCGTCGCCGTCCGCCGCCGCCCGCACCCGCAGCGGGGTGCGCCTGGCGAGGATCTGCGGCAGGGTGCTCACGCGGCCGCTCTCCAGGTGCTGCAGCACCAGCACGGCGGCGGGAAACATGGTGGGGAGCGCGGCCAGCACCTCGCTGAGCGCACCCAGCCCCCCCAGCGAGGAGACCATGGCGACCACCGGGAGCTGCGTACGGGCGGTTTCGGGGGAAGGCACGCGATGCCTTTCGTCGCGTGGATTGTCGCCCGGGGAGCGGGCCGCGTTCTATGCGGGCCGCCGGGGCGGAATGGGTGCGGGTGTTCACTACGGGCGCCTCGGACGCGGGCGCACCGCGTCCGGTAAAGCAAGGTGCTCCTCGCGGCGCCAGTTGTCAAATGCGGGGAGACAGGCGTTCCCCGGCGTCGTGGGATGTGCGAGGCGGATGCCGATCGCGAGTCTGATCCGGCGGCGTGCCGTCCGCATCATCCGGACGATCGGTGCCGGGGACGACGTTCCGTCCGCCCACGGGAGGCGTCTGCCGCGGATGCGGGGTCGCGCCCATGTTTGGGGCCAATTGCGTGCCCGCTTTTTGCACGTCGACAGCCCGCACGTCACGAAAGGCACGCACCAGGTGAGCTACTGGCGATCCATGACCGCGCAGCGCAGAGAAGATCTCGATCAAAGGCTCATCGAACACGAGGTCCGGCTGAGCAAGGCACGCGAAGCCGGTGAGCAGCACGCCGCCTTTCGCGACGCCTGGGAGGTCCAGCAGAGCGGCCGGGCCGACCGCCAATGGTACCGCCGGCAGCTCATCTCGATGCTGGCGGAGGCGCGCACGGAGGCGGACCTGACGGGTCTGGGGCTCTCGGACGAGGTGATCCGCGAGGCCCGGCTGGGGAAATCGGTACATGAGGCCTGGACGCGATTTCACCCCCCTCCCCCCATGAACCACCTTGCCGGGCCGGCGGAGCGCCGGGATTGAGCCCTCCCCGCCCGGCGTGATCCGGCCGGGTAAAAACGCCGCAGGCTCTTCGCTCGCGCGCCGCGCGCGGGGCTGAACACTCCACCCGCGCTCGCACGCACGAACGCAGACGCGCTGCCCCCGCCCGCGGGCTCTTTCCCGCGACTGGAACGCGGGGAAGCACGCGTCTTGCGCGTCATCCGCAGCCGGTTCCGGGCGCGGCGGCACGTCACACGAAAGAACGATCTGGTGCTAGAACGCGACATCGTCGTCATCGGGGCATCGGCGGGCGGCGTGGAGGCGGTCGCGTCGCTGGTGGAGGCGCTGCCGCGCGACCTGGCGGCTGCCGTCTTCATCGTCGTCCACTTTCCCCCGCACACCACCAGCGTGCTGCCGCGCATCATCACGCGGCGCGGGGGGATGGCGGCCGTGCACCCCGAGGACGGCGCGCCCATCGAGCTGGGGTGCGTGTACGTGGCGCCGCCGGACCGGCACCTGCTGGTGGAGCAGGGCCACATGCGGCTGGTGCGGGGCCCGCGGGAGAACGGCGCCCGCCCCGCGCTGGACCCGCTGTTCCGCAGCGCCGCGCGGGCGTACGGCCCCCGCGTGGTCGGCGTCGTCCTTACCGGCAACCTGGACGACGGCACCGCCGGGCTGATGGCGGTGAAGTCGGCCGGCGGCGTGGCCGTGGTGCAGGACCCGGACGACGCGCTGTACGCAGGGATGCCCAGCAGCGCCCTGCGGCACGTGCAGGCGGACCACGTGGCCCCGCTGAGCGAGATCGCCGGGATCCTGGTGCGCCGCGTAGGCGAGCTGGTGGCGCAGAAAGGAGCCGGACCCGTGGCCCAGCAGCAGAACCACGAAGTGGACATCTCGGAGATGGACCGCGTCGCGCTGGAAGCCCCGCGCGACGGCGTTCCCTCCGGCTATGCGTGCCCCGAGTGCCACGGCTCGCTGTGGGAGGTGGACGAGGGTGGGCTGCTGCGCTTTCGCTGCCGCGTGGGGCACGCCTACTCCATCGAGAACCTGCTGGCGGCGCAGGGCGCCTCCATGGATGCCGCGCTGTGGGCCGCCTACCGCGCGCTGGAGGAGCGCGCCGCCCTCACCGCGCGCATGGGTGCGCGCATGGAAGAGCGCGGGCAGACCTCACTGGCCCAGCGCTACGCCGAACAGACGCGCGAGACGCTGCAGCGCGCCGAGCTCATCCGCCGTCTGCTGCTGATGAGCACGCAGGAGGTGCCGGTGCTGGAAGACGGCCCGCAGGCGCAGAACGTCGCGGACTGATCCCTCCCGGCAAACCGCGCCGCGAGAGGGGAGAACGTCATGGGACAAGCAAAACCGCCGCGCCGACGACCTGTCGGCGCGGCGCTGCCTTTTCTGTGGCAACAAAAAAGATGGCCTCACGCAGAGTTAGCGGAGTTAGCGGAGTTTTCTCCTGCCGGTTCCGAAGGTCTCGTGCGGACCACTTTGAAGAATGGGTGATTAAAAATTTTTCCCTGGCCCCTCCTTCCTGCAGAGCAGCTTCAC
This sequence comes from Longimicrobium sp., assembly GCA_036379135.1. Lineage (GTDB taxonomy): Bacteria > Gemmatimonadota > Gemmatimonadetes > Longimicrobiales > Longimicrobiaceae > Longimicrobium. The sequence goes on along the minus strand of DASUVG010000239.1, from coordinate 8,827 downwards.
TCAACAGCCGAGGGATCAGCACGAGAAAACTCCGCTAACTCCGCTAACTCTGCGTGAGGCCGATCAGTTTTTCTCTTTGTGCAAAATAGACAGAGGCACGAAGGAAAAGCTTCCTCCGTGCCTCCGCGTGAGAAAAAGTCGCGTCAGATCAGCGCGCGCTGCGCCCGCAGGTTGCGCTGGATGAGCACGGCGGCCAGCTCCCGTGCGCGCGAGGCGGAGAACGCGGGTGACACCGGCGCCAGCAGGCGAAGCGAGCGCCCCACCCGCTGCTGCGCCGCGCGCGTCATCAGCACCGGCTCGGCGGGGTCCAGCGCGGCTACCGTGTCCGCGTCGTCCGCCAGCACCACGCGCAGGCGCTCGCCGCCCGTAAGGCAGCGCAGCCGCTCGCCGTAGCGCGCGTCCGCCACCACCGCCGTAAGCGAGCCCGCCCGCAGCCGCGCCTCCGCCGCCGTCACCAGCTCCGCGTCCGCGTCCAGCACCACCACCGGCGTGCCGGAGGCGTGCGCCGCCGCCTCCAGCGTGTGCACGTGAAAGGGCGTGGTCACCACCACGTCCGCCTCGCGCAGCGCCGCCGACAGCGCGTCGCGCCGCGAGCTCTCCGGGCCGCCGGCCAGAAGGCGCTGCGTCTCGAACCCCCACTGCGCGTGCAGCTCCGCCGCCAGCGAGGCCAGCCCGTCCTCCGTTCCGTCCACGCACAGGCACCGCACCGGCGCCTGCGCCGTCCAGCGGCGCAGCAGCTCCGGCAGCTGCGTGACCTTTACCTGCAGCGCCGCCGCCTCGCCGATCACCCCCGCCAGCCATGCCGCCGTCTCCGACGCCGGCATCTCCGGCGCCTCGGGCCCGGCGCCCACCAGCACGCCGTGGCGGTTGCGCACCTCCACCACCCCCTCGCTCGAGAGCCGGCGGTACGCCGCACTCACGCAGCGGTGGTCCTCGCCCGTGGAGCGCGCCACCTCGCGAATGCTGGGCAGGCGGTCGCCGGGGCGCAGGTGGCCCAGGAACACTCCCGCCGCGATCCCCGTGCGCATGCGCTCCGCCAGGTCGCCGCCGCCCTGCAGCAGCACCCGGCGCATCTCTCCCTCGCTCCAGGCGGGGCGGGCAAAGGCGGACGTGGGGGCGTAGTCCAGCGCCGGGGCCAGCGCCAGCACCGTCCCCCGCGAGTCGCCGGCCTCGTCCGCCAGGCGCGCCGCGCCCACCTGCACCGCCAGCTCCCTGCCGTCGCGGGTGCGCGCGGACATCATCAGCCGCACCGGCTCGCCCGGCGACGCGTCCAGCGCCGTCTCCAGCGCCTGCTCCGCCCCGTCGCCCCAGCAGGGCGCGCGCAGCCCGGCCGCCTCGTCCTCGCTCCACCCCAGCAGCTGCTCGGCCGCCTCGTTCCACAGCGTCACCGTGCCGTCCACGTCCAGCACCACCGTGGGCGACGGCAGGGCGCGAAGCGCGCGCAGGTGGCCGCGGCCGGCGTCGCGCTCTCCCTCTTCGCGCTGGCGCGCCGCGCTCACGTCGCGCAGCGTCCAGTGCAGCCCGGCCCGGGCTCCCGGCGGCGCAAAGCGGGCCACCGACGCCTCCACCGCCACCGGCACCGCCAGCCGCGGCTGCAGGCACACGTCAAAGCGCACGGGGAGCGGCTCGTCGGTCAGCCCGCACAGCCGCGTGCGGAACTCCGTCCGCTCCTCGGTGGGCACGAACACCCCCAGCGGTTTTCCGCGCATGGCCTTGCAGGCCAGGTTCAGCAGGGTCCCGGCCGCCTGGTTGGCGTCGCGCACCACCCCCTCGGCGTCGGTCACCAGCATGGCGTCGGCCGCGCCGTCGAACAGGGCGCGGTTCCAGTCGCTGGCCGTCTCCGCCGCCAGCCACGCGTCTTCCAGCTGCCCCTGCTGGCTGCGCAGCTCTTCTTCGGTGACCCGCAGCTCCTCGATCGCCGTCTGCAGCTCTTCGATCAGCTCCGTCGACAGCGTGTCGCGGGGCGCGGGCGCCGCGACGGCGGAACGCAGCTCCTGCAGGCGCGGCAGCAGCTGCGCCGTGAAATCCCGGCTCAATCGATTGTTGTTCACGGAGACCTGCGATGACTCGGGGGGAGCCGGAGAGGGTGAATGCCCCTCACCAGATGTTTATCCGTGACGCAAGGTGTCTGCCACCATGCGTTACTGTTCCGCGTCTGGACCACGCCCTGCAACGTGCGCCTCCCCCGGCGCGCGGCGGCACGGAAGCGGGTGCATGGACCGGACCAGAAAATGGCGTGTGGAGATGAACGTGATGAACGGGTGGGGCGGAGCGGGCGGCGGGGTCGCGTACATCGGGAGCGGATGCTGACGCTGATCGAGGGGGGGGCGCGTCTACGACCCCGACCCCCGCGGCGTGCGCGACGGCGAGGTGGTGGAGAAAGAGAACTGGCTGGCGGGCAGCGACCGGCGGATCGAGCTGCAGGGGACGAAGGAAGGTGAATGGGTGAGCGGGTGAGCGGGTGAACGGGTGAGCGGGTGAACGGGTGAACGGGTGAAGGATGTGGGGGGCCGGGTGCGGCGCGACCCGCGGGGGCCCTCTCCCCCGACCGGCCTTTTGCTCGTTCCTCGCAACGGCGGTCGACCCGTCCCCCAAACTGCGGGGGAGGGGTGGTGCGGGCCGAGGGCAGTGCGTTGTGGAGGGGGTGGTGCGAGATGGTGGGCCGCCCCCCATCCCCGGCCCTTCCCCCACAAACTGCGTGGGGGAAGGGTGACGCGAGCCCAAACTTCCGGAGCGGGACCGAAGCTCTCCTCTCCCCCCTGCAGTTCGGGGGGGAGAGGTCGGGAGAGGGGGGGCGCCAGCGGGCGCAGTGCGATGCCGCTCGCCGAGCCTCTGGTCCAGCGGCAGTTCTCCCCTCTCCGCGAGGAACGAGCGGGGAGGGGCCGGGGGCGGGGCCCCGCGCGGACGCAGCTCGGCGCCCCTCGCAGCGGGATCGAATTCTCCCCTTTCTCCCGCGCAGCGGGGGAGAGGGGCCGGGGGAGAGGGGGCCCCGTCGGGCGTCAGTTCGATGCCGTTCGCCGAGCCCCTGGTCCAGCGGCAGTTCTCCCCTCTCCGCGAGGAACGAGCGGGGAGGGGCTGGGGGAGGGGCCCGCGCGGACGCAGCTCGGCGCCCATCGCAGCGGGATCGAATTCTCCCCTTTCTCCCGCGCAGCGGGGGAGAGGGGCCGGGGGAGAGGGGGCCCCGTCGGGCGCCAGTTGGATGCCGTTCGCCGAGCCTCTGGTCCAGCGGCAGTTCTCCCCTCTCCGCGAAGAACGAGCGGGGCCGGGGGAGGGGCCCCCGCGGACGCAGTCCGATGCACGATGTCGAGCGAATCGATACACCAACGGGGAGGCGGAATGGCGGCGGATGGTGCCAGGATCGAGAAGCGGGCCAGGGAAGAGCAGCTGCGGACCGAACGCCAGCAGCTTCCGGCGCGCGGCGCGCGGCTGCTGGTGATCGGCGGGGCGGAGGACCCGGACGAGGACGACATGACCATCCTGCCAAAGCTGGTGGAGATGGCCGGCGGCAAGAAGGCGCGCATCATCATCTGCTCCTCCCCCTCCGAGAGCCCGGAGGAAAAGGTGGACACCTACGGCGCGCTGTTCGAAAAGATCGGCGTCGCCGAGGTGATCCCCGCCCCCATCACCGACCGCCACCAGGCGGAGGAGCCGGCGCTGCTCGAGGCGGTGCAGCGGGCCACCGCCGTATTCTTTACCGGCGGCGACCAGCTGCGGCTCACCGCGCTCATCGCGGGGACGGAGTTCTGCGAGACCATCCGTTCGCGGCTGTACGGCGACGGGCTGGTCGTCGCCGGCACCAGCGCCGGCGCCGCCGCCATGAGCAGCGTGATGATCATAGGCGGGCCGGAGGAGGGCACGGTGAAGCGCGAGGACGTGAGCCTGGCCCCCGGGCTGGGCTACTGGCGCGACACCGTGGTCGACACGCACTTCAACCAGCGCGGCCGCGTGAGCCGGCTGATGACCATCTTTGCCCACAATCCCAACGTCCTGGGGATCGGCATCGACGAGAACACCGCCATCGACCTGGTCCCCGGCGACCGCTTTACCGTGATCGGCGCGGGAGTGGTGATGGTGTTCAACGGCCGCGTCACCCACAGCAACGCGCCCGACGCCTCCGACAACGAGACGCTGGCCATCACCGACGCCGCGCTGCACACGCTGCCGCACGGCTACGGCTTCAACCTGCGCACCAAGCGCCCCATCCTCCCCTCCGGCGAGGAGATCGCCCCCAACCCCCCGCGCTGAGCCCGGCGCCGCACGGGGGCGAGAAGAACGGGCCTCACGTGAAAGACGCGGAGCCACGGAGAACCTTCTCCGCCTGCTCCGCGTCTCCGCGTGAGGCCCTCGCCGTTCGAAGCCCCGGCACGATCCCCGCCGCGCCGCTTCCCGTCCCGCTATTCCCTATTCCCTATTCCCTGTTCCCTGCCACCCCTCACCCCTCACCCCGTCGGCGCCGCCGCGATGAACCCGGGCAGGTCCCGCACCAGCTTCTGCGTGTTCACCGGCTTCACGATGTACGCGGCGCAGCCGGCGGCCAGGCACGCGCGCCGGTCCGCCTCCTCGTCGCGCCCCGTGAGCGCCACGACGGCGATGGAGGCCGTTTGCGGCGCGGCCTTCAGGCGGCGCACCACCTCCAGCCCCGTCATGTCGGGAAGGCCCATGTCCAGCAGCACCAGCTCCGGCACCCGCTCCCCCGCCAGGCGCAGCGCCTCCGCGCCCGTGGCGGCGCCCAGTACCGTGTATCCCGCGTCTTCCAGCAGGATGGTGAACGCGTCGCGGATGGCGTCGCTGTCCTCCACCAGCAGGACCGTCCTGGGCACGGACTCCTGGCCGCTCACGCGTCCGCCCCCCCGCCGTTGGAAAGCTCGTCCGGCAGGCCGGCGGCGTGCACGGAGGGAAGGGTGAAGAAGAAGCGGCTTCCCTCGCCCAGCTTGCTTTCCACCCAGATGCGCCCGCCGTGCAGCTCCACGAAGCGCCGGGCGATGGAAAGCCCCAGCCCCGTGCCGTGGTGCACCCGCGCCCGCGACGCGTCCACCTGCGCGAACTCGCGAAAGATCAGCTCGTGGTGCTCGGGGTCTATGCCGATGCCGCTGTCCGACACCTCCACCAGCAGCCACCCCGGCTGCCCCGGCGCCCGCCGCGCCTCCACCCGCACCCACCCCGCCTCGGGGGTGAACTTGATGGCGTTGCCGATCAGGTTCCCCAGCACGTGCGCCACCTTGTCGCGGTCCGCCCACGCCTCGGGGATCTCGCCGTCGAACTCCGCCGTGAACCCGAGCCCCTTTCGCTCCAGCAGCGACGCGTTCATCTCGCGCACGTTCTCCACCACCTCGTGCAGGCGGAACTCGGCGGGGCGGATGTCGATGGCGGGGGCGTTGGTGCGGGCGTAGGTAAGGATCTCCTCGATCATCCCCAGCAGCTGCCGGCAGCTGCCGATCATCGATTCGATGGCCTCGCGCTGCCGCTGCGAGATCTCGCCCAGCAGCCCGTCGCGCAGGATCTCGCCGTAGGTGACGATGGCGGTGAGCGGCGTGCGCAGCTCGTGCGAGACGTTGGTGAGGAACTGGCTCTTGGCCACGTCCAGGTTGCGCAGCTCCAGCACCGCGCGCTCCAGCTCCTGCACGCGCCCCGCCACCTCGCGCACGGAGGGCGGGGTGCCGGGCTGGCCGTCGATCTCCAGGACGATCCCGGGCACGGCCTCGGCCCGCGGCGAGTCCACGATGCGGAACCCCTCGCGGGCAAGCACCTCGCGCAGGCGCTCCGCGGTGGCGTGGTCGCCCTGAAGGTAGAGGCGGAGGTCGTCCATGCGGGTCTGAAAGGGGGGGAACCTTTGTAGGCCCAATCTAGACGGCGCCTGGCGCGGCTGCAAGCAGGTCGTCTCCCTCCACCTGCTCCGCCAGCAGCTGGCGCCGCTGGAGCGCCGCGTACACGCCACCGGCGCGCAAAAGCTCCGCGTGCGTCCCGCGCTCCACCAGCCGCCCGCCGTCCATCACCAGGATCACGTCCGCGTTCATCACCGCCGTCACCCGGTGGCTTACGATCAGGCTCGTACGCCCCTCGAACACGCGGCGCAGCCCTTCCAGGATTCCGTGCTCCGTGTGCGTGTCCACCGCGGACAGCGCGTCGTCCAGCACCAGGATCGGCGCGTCTCGCGCCACCGCGCGGGCAAGCGCCGCGCGCTGCTTCTGCCCGCCGCTCAGGTTGATGCCGCGCTCCCCCAGCACCGTGTCGTATCCGCCGGGAAAGGATTCCACCGTCGTATCCAGCTCCGCCACCCGCGCCGCGCCCCGGATGCGCTCCAGCCGCCGCGCCTCGTCCGCCTCGTCGAAGCCCAGCGCCAGGTTCTCGGCGATGGTGTCGGAGAACAGAAAGGTGTCCTGCGGCACCAGCGCCACCGCCTCGCGCAGCCGGTCCAGCTTCCACCGGGTCAGCGGCACGCCGTCCACCCGCACCTCGCCCTCCGTGGGGTCGTACAGCCGCGTCAGCAGCGAGACCACGGTCGACTTTCCCGACCCCGTGGGCCCCACCACGGCCACCGTGGCCCCCGCGGGGACGCGAAAGGAGACGTCCCGCAGCACCTCGCGCTCCGTCCCCGGATAGCGAAAGGAGACGCCGGCGAACTCCACCTCGCCGCGCACCTCCGCGGGCGCCACCGCGTCGGGCGCGTCCCGGATCCACGGCCGCGTCTCCAGCACGCGCGACACGCGGCCCATGGACGCCGCGCCGCGCTGGAACAGGTTCACCACCCACCCCAGCGCGATCATCGGCCAGGAGAGCATCCCCAGGTAGATCAGAAAGATCACCAGGTCGCCCACGGTGATGCGCCCCGCCAGGATCGCCCGTCCGCCCACCCACAGCGCCAGCGCCATCCCCAGCCCGGCCAGCAGGCCCAGGGAGGGAAAGAAGAGCCCCTGCGTGCGCGCCAGCTCCACGTTGCGGCGCATGGACTCCTGCGCCAGCCCGCGAAAGCGCGCCGTCTGCGCCGCCTCCTGCCCGTACGCCTTGACGATGCGCTGCCCCGCCAGGTTCTCCTGCGCCATCGTCGACAGGATCCCCAACTGCTCCTGGATCTTCTCGAAGCGGTCGTGGATCAGGTTGCCGAAGCCCACCGTCACCGGGGGGAGCAGGAGGAGCGGGATGAGGGAGACGAGCGTCATCCACGCGTCGATCATCGTCATCCGCACGATGGCGAACACGCCGAAGACCAGGGTGTTGACCAGGTACATGTACGCCGGCCCCGCCACCATCCGCACCGCGGCGATGTCGTTGGTGGCGCGCGACATGATCTCGCCGGTGGGGTTGGACGCGTAGAACGCCGCGTCCAGCCGCAGCAGGTGCGCGAAGAAGTCGTCGCGCAGGTCCAGCTCCACCTTGCGGCTGATGCCGTTCAGGATCTGCCGCATCCAGAAGCGCCCCGCCCCCGCCACCAGGGCCAGGGCCGCGGAGAGAAAGGCGAACCATCCCACCTGCCCGCGGGTGGTCCCCGGCACCGCGAGCGCATCCACCCCCGCCTTGACGTACTCCAGGCTGGCGACGTTCACCGCGTTGGACACCACCACCGTCCCCAGCCCCACGGCGATGGCGCCGCGGTAGCGCCGCAGGTACGGCAAAAGTGCCTTGAGCTCTCGCATGTAGCAGGTCTACGGGGTGAACTGTAGCAGCGGGCACGGCCGTTGCCCCTTCTCCGTACCCGACCGGGGGGTGGCGAAGCATGTGCATCGTACCCCGCCCCCGACAGGAAAGCAAGCAACCATGCGGGTAAAGGAGCAGTTCGATGATGCGTAGAAACCTGGCCCTGGCGCTTGCGCTGGCCCTGCCGGTGTCCTCTGGGTTGGTCGCCTGCGGCGGCGGGGAGGACACCACCGACCGTGCGGCGCTGGAGCGCGAGGCCCTGGAACGCGACCTGGACCTGGCGCTCAAGCCCGACACCACCCCCGAGGTGGCGCTGACGGACGTCGCCCTTGCCGGCGGCACGGGCGCGCCCACGCCGGCCCCCGCGCCCGGGCAGCCGCAGACGCCGGCGCCCGCGCCGGCCCCGCGGCGCGCCGAGCCGCGCGAGCCGGCGCCCAGCCGCCCGGCCGAGCCGGCGGGCCCCAGCTACGTCACGCGCACGGCGCCCGGCGGCACCACGTTCACGGTTCGCTTCGACAACCAGGTGAGCACGCGCACCGCTTCGGAGGGCTCCACCTTCACCACCACGCTGACGCACGCGCTGACGGACGACCAGGGCCGCACCGTGGTTCCCGCGGGCGCCACCGTGCGCGGCCGCGTTACGCGGGCCGTGGCTTCCGGCGGCGGGCTGGGGCGTGACGCGGCGCTGTCGGTGACGCTCACCTCCATCCGCTACGGCGGCGAGACCTACCCCATCGACGTGTCGATGGTGGACGCGCCCAACGTGCGCCGCGTCAGCCGCCAGGGCCGCGGCCAGACGGCGGCGACGGTGGCGGGCGGCGCGGCGCTGGGCGGCATCGCGGGCCGGGTGATGGGCCGTGACCGCCGCAGCACGGCCATCGGCGCGGCGGTGGGCGCCGCGGCCGGAACCGGCGTGGTGGTGGCCTCGCACGACATCGACGCCGTCATCAGCTCCGGCTCCACGGCCACCGTGCGCCTGGACGGCCCCGTGCGCGTCCGCCGCCGCGCGGACTGATCGTTCGATGGATGGATGTGAAGCGCCCCGCCGGGTTTCGCCCGGCGGGGCGTTTTGCGTGAACGGGTGAACGGGTGAACGGGTGAACGGGTGAACGGGTGAACGGGTGAACGGGTGAACGGGTGAACGGGTGAACGGGTGAACGGGTGAACGGGTGAACGGGTGAACGGGTGAACGGGT
>DASUVG010000238.1:0-69559 GCA_036379135.1 Longimicrobium sp. | reverse complement strand
ATCTCGTCTCGGCTATCGCGGGGCTGGCTACGCGGCACTGATTCAGCCCCCAGGTGCTGCCGGCGAGATCCTTCGGTCGGCGCCAAACTGGTTGCGCAGCAGCGGGTCAGGAGCGGCGCCTCCCTCAGGAAATCAACCGGTGCGGCTCATTCTTAAACACACTCTGAGGGAGCGCCCACGCGGAACTCGTATTCACACAACCGCTTGCGCGCGACCGAAGGATCTCGTCCGCCGCACCGCGGGGCTGAGATCCGGGCGTAGACGCCGGCCCCACGGTTCTGCCGGCGAGGTCCTTCGGTCGGCGCCCTGCGTCTGGTGTTGGGGAGGATCCAGTGCGGCGCCTCCCTCAGGAAATCAACGGTAGGTTTTTCAGGATCGTCATACAAACGTGCAGGTCCCCTCAACTTCGAGATGATTCCAATGCGCATGAAGATCTCCGCCTTTCTGGCCCTTCCCGCCGCCGGGCTCCTGCTGGCCTTTGCCCCGTTCGAGGGGCCCGCGCAGGAGGACTTTCGCTGGAGCGGCCGGCTGGCGGCGGGGCAGCGGATCGAGATCAAGGGCGTGAACGGCGCCATCCGCGCGGAGCCCGCGTCCGGCAACCAGGTGGAGGTGACGGCGGTCAAGCGGGACGGGCGCCGCGGGCGCGTGGAGGACGTGCGCATCGAGCGGGTGGCGCACGACGGCGGCGTGACCATCTGCGCCGTGTACCCCTCCGGCCGCCGCGGCCGCCCCAACCGCTGCACCCCGGGCGACGAGTGGTCGACGAGCGTGGAGGACAACGACGTGCGCGTGGAGTGGGTGGTGCGCGTGCCCCGCGGCGTCCACTTTCTCGGCAAGACGGTGAACGGCGCGGTCAGCGCCCGCAACATGCCGGCGGACGCGGACGTCTCCACCGTGAACGGCGCGGTGACGGTGAGCGCGGCCGGCGTGGTGGAGGCGTCGACGGTGAACGGCGACATCGACGCGACCATGGGGCGCGCGGACGCGGGGCGCGACCTGGAGTTCGAGACGGTGAACGGCGACATCGTGCTGCGCGTGCCGGCCAACTTCCGCGCCCGGGTGGACGCCGAGCTTCTGAACGGCCGCATCTCAAGCGACTTTCCGATCGACATCCGGCGCGGGCGCTACGTGGGGTCCAGCGCGGAAGGCGAGATCGGCCGCGGCGGGCGGCGGCTGAAGATGGAGACGGTGAACGGCAACCTGGAAATCCGCCGCGCCGGCGGGCGCTGATCCGCGGGCCGGGAAGGGAAGGATCACGCGGAGGACGCGGAGGAACGGGAGGGAGGACGTGGAGGCGGCTCGCTCCGCGGCTCCCGCGGAGATGGACGACGAGAGCCCCGGCGCCTGGCAGGCACCGGGGCTCTCTCGTTGTCCGCACGGCGTCAGGCGCCGACGGTGCAGTCGAAGTCGAGGGCGCAGAGAACGGGATGCCGGTTCTCTGCGCCCTCCCTCTTTTCCTCCGCCTCGTTTGCGCGGAGCCGCTTGCCCTTACCGTGCCGGCGCCCCGATGTCGACCACGATGCCGCGCCAGGCGCCCTGGCGAAAGCGGATCACGCTCAGCACGCAGCGGAACAGGTGGCCCGTCAGGATGGCGATCCAGATGTGGAGGGCCTGCAGCGTGCCCGTCTGCTGGATGACGAAGCAGATGCCCAGCGGCACCGCCACCTGCGAGACGATGGAGATGTACAGCGGCCCCTTCGTATCCCCCGTCCCCTGCAGCGCGCCGGTGTAGGTGAGCGCCACGGCGATGAAGATGCCCGACACGCTGAGCACCCGCAGCAGCTGCACGCCGATCTCCACCACGGCGGGCTCGTCCATGCCGAACACCCCCAGCAGCTGGCGGGGGATGAGCAGGAACACCGCCCCCAGCGTGCCGGCCACGTACATGGCGATACGCGCCGCCACCGCCACCCCGTGCGCGGCGCGGTCCGGCTGGCCGGCGCCCAGGTTCTGCCCCGCGACGGCCGCCGCGGCCCCCATCAGCCCCATGGCCATCCAGGTGACCAGCGAGAACAGCTGCCCGTACCCCACGGCGAACGCCGCCTGCGCGGGCCCGCTCAGCGCCAGCGAGCCGATGAACGCCAGCATCAGCACGCCGCCCACGTTCATCGCGATCCCCTGGATCCCCGTGGGCAGGCCGAAGCGGAAGAGGGAGCGGATGATGGTCCAGTCCGGGGCCCACCCCTGGCCGCGGGGAAACGAGACCACCCATCCGCCGCTCCACAGCTTGTACAGCGAGTAGACGGCCACCAGCCCCGACGCGATGCACGTCCCCATCGCCGACCCCACGGTGCCAAAGGCGGGAATGGGCCCCAGCCCGCGGATAAGCACCACGTTCAGCACCAGGTTCAGCGCCGTCATGGCCACGCCCAGCACCATGGGGGTGCGCGCATCCCCCGCGGAGCGCAGGGCGCCGCTGAGCATGAAGAAGACGAGCATCCCGCTGCTGAACAGGAACATCACCCGGATGAAGGGCAGCGCCTCGGCCTTTACCGCGGGCGCGGCGTTCACCAGGTCCAGCAGGTACGGCGACAGGAAGTACCCCGCCGGCGCCATGATCCCCACCGCGATGCCGATGGCGGTCAGGAACGCCTGGTAGACCGTGCGGTTCACCTTCTCCTCGTCGCCGGCGCCCACGAACCGCGCCACCAGCACGGCCATCCCCGAGAACAGCGAGGAGATGAAGACGATGACGACCAGAAAGATCTGGAACGAGACGCCGATGGCCGCGTTGGCCTGGTAGCCCACCAGGTTGCCCACCAGCACGTGGTCCACCATCCCCTGCAGCCCGCTGATGACGTTGGTCACCATGGTGGGCCAGGCCAGCATCCACACCGCGCGCGGCAGCGGCCCTTCGATGATGGAGCGGTCGTAGCGCCGCGGCTTTGGCGCGGGCTCGGGGGGAAGTACGGACTCGGGTGTGGCGGGCGTGGCGATCTCGGTCACGGATCCTCGCAGCGGAGGGGCGGGGAAGTCGGGTCAGCGGCCGTTGCGGGCCGCGTTCGGTCAGGTGGATGCGGACGCGGGGCGTCCGGGGCGCGAGAAGCGCTTGGCGCTCCGCGCGCGGGCCTTGCGCGCCTCCTGCTCGCGGTCGCGCGGGGCTGCCCTGGTCTGCATCGCGTCCAGCAGGCGCCGCGCGGAGGCGGTCACCTCCTCCACGGCGCGGTCGAAGGCGGCTTCGTTGGCCCTGGACGGCCGCGTGCTGCCGCTGATCTTGCGGACGAACTGCAGCGCCGCCGCCCGCACCTCGTCGTCCGAGGCGGGCGGCTCGAAGTTCGCCAGCACTTTGATGTTCCGGCACATGGCGATGCTCCCTGGTCACGTGGTCGGGACCGCACGGAATCGATAATCCTCTTCCGCGAACGGCGCGCGGGTTTCAACCTATACTAATCCGCCGCCGGCTGCACGCCACGCGGCATCGATGCAACGCTCCACGCGCCCCGCGGCACACAGCCCGTACGCGCTGCTCGTCCGCCACGAATCCGAGTGACTTCCTGAGAGTGTGTTTAAGATTTTGTCTTTCGGAAATACCGAGGATTGATTTCCTGAGGGAGCGCGCCTCCGGAACTTGAAGTTGCTCAAGCGGTTGTGCGCGACCGAAGGATCTCGTCTCGGCGATCGCGGGGCTGGCTACGCGGCACTGATTCAGCCCCTGGGTGCTGCCGGCGAGATCCTTCGGTCGTTCTACCGGCGGCAACTACGGGCAGGGGGGCATCTGGGGCCGCTGGCGCCAGGAAATCATCGGCGAGGCCATCATCCCGGCGATCAGGCGCTGATCGTCACAGGCGGCCCGGCGAGCGACCCCCCAAGGAACAGGACTCCCCGCTCCACATCAAGCCGGGACATGCGTGACCCAGCGGGTGGGGCGTGGCCTCGTCCGCCGCGCGGCCGATACGGGTGCAGGAACAGGCCGCAGCGGTCGTATTTGACCATCGCACTTCGGGTTGGGCTGCTTTGCCGCATCACATGTATACGGGTGTGCATTATGCGCAATGGTCCCGGTGCGGAGTACGGTAGTTCATGATCGCGATGTAATGCTTCGTCTTTCTTTACGAGGGGAAAAATCATGAGAGAGCGCAACCCTGTACTCACCGCCGAATACGTTGCGGCGCGGCAGCAGAGCCTGATCGACAAGATCGCCGAAGACGACGCCAACTTTGGCAGGCTTGTGCTGTGGGGGATCATGGAGCAGGCGCGGCAGTCGCTTCAGGCGACCGGGCCCGCCAACTCGGTCGACGTACAGATCGAGGCGACCGTGGTTCCCGTCTCCGAAGAAAGCCAGAACTGCACGGAAACGGTGATCAATCTCGGGATCGTCAAGATCACGAAGAAGGTCCACAAGATCCGGAAAGACGGCGCGCAAACCTCTGGAGCGTAGCACCGCTGCCTCTCCCGGAGTGGCGGATCGCCCTCAGCCCTCAGCCGCCCCGGATCCCGCGCAGGGCCGTGGGTCAGGTTGAAGATCCCGCTCCCGCGGTGCAGGCCGAGGCACGGTCCAGCAGCAGCCGGCGCTCGCGCGCGTTCTGCGTGAGCCCGGCGGCGCGCTGGAACTCCGCCCGCGCCTCATCCATCCGCCCCAGCTTGTACAGCAGGTCGCCGCGCACGCTGGGGAGCAGGTGGTAGCTCCTGAGCGACGGCTCCGCCGCGATCTCGTCCACGATCTCCAGCCCGATGGCCGGGCCGAACGCCATCCCCATCGCCACCGCGCGGTTCAGCTCCACCACGGGCGACCCGGACATCGCGGAGAGCTCGTCGTACAGCTCCGCGATGCGCACCCAGTCCGTCTCGTCCGCGGTGCGGGCGCGCGCGTGGCAGGCGGCGATGGCGGCCTGCAGGGCGTAGGGGCCGTGCGCACCTCCCAGCGCCTCGGCGCGCTCCAGCGCCGCCAGCCCGCGGCGGATGAGGATGTGGTCCCAGCGCGCGCGGTCCTGGTCCAGCAGCAGCACCGGCTCGCCCGTGGGCCCGCTGCGCGCCCGCAGCCGCGACGCCTGGATCTCCATCAGCGCCACCAGCCCGTGCACCTCTGGCTCGCCCGGCGAAAGCTCCGCCAGGATGCGGCCCAGGCGCAGCGCGTCTTCGCAGAGCGCCGGGCGCATCCAGTCGTCGCCCGCCGTCGCGGAATACCCTTCGTTGAACACCAGGTAGATCACGCCCAGGACGGACGACAGGCGCTCCGCCAGCTCCGCCCCGCGCGGCACCTCGAAGGGGACGCGCTTTTCCGACAGCGTCTTCTTGGCCCGGACGATCCGCTGCTGCAGGGTGGGCACCGGCGTAAGGAAGGCGCGCGCGATCTCCTCCGTCGTCAGCCCGCCCAGCATGCGCAGCGTGAGCGCCACCCGCGCCTCCTGCGTCAGCACGGGATGGCAGCAGGTAAAGACCAGCCGCAGCAGGTCGTCGCCGATGGGGTCGTCCAGCGCCTCATCCAGGTCCGGCACGGCCGCCTCCTGCTGCGCCTCCAGCTCCACCCCCAGCTCCGCGTGCTTGCGCTCCAGCATCTTGCCGCGGCGAAACTGGTCGATGGCGCGGCGCTTGGCCGTGGACATGAGCCACGCGCCCGGGTTGGCCGGCACGCCGGCCTCCGGCCACTTCTCCAGCGCGGCCAGCAGCGCGTCCTGCGCCAGGTCCTCGGCCAGGCCCACGTCGCGCGTCATCCGCGCCAGCCCCGCGATCAGCCGGGCCGATTCGATCCTCCACACCGCGTCGATGGCGCGGTGCACGTCCATTGTCGTCGTCACGCGACAGAGGATAGCGCACGCGCACGCCAGCGCAAGCCGCCCGGGGCGGATGGTCCGGCGCGCCGCGCCTCTTGCGCCGCGGGCCGAACACCGGGCCCATTCGCTGGCGGATCATGGCAGCTTTCTCGACGCGCCGACGGGTCAGCGGCCGGTGAGGAAGAAGCGGTTGCCGTCGGGGTCCAGCATCCACATGGCCCGGTCGCCCCACGGCATGGGCTCGGGCGGGCCCGCGAAGCGCACGCCGCGCTCCACCAGCGCCGCGTAGGTGCCGTCGACGTCTTCCACGGCAAAGGAGATCCCGCTGGCGCCCTCCATCCCCCGGCCGCGGGTGATCCCCACGCCCGGCTCGCCGCCCAGCACGTCGGCGGGTCCCAGCACCAGCTCCGCCTGGCCGCCCGGCGGCGCGACGGTCAGAAAGCGGTACCCGTCGCCCATCATCGCGTCGATCCGCTTTTCCCAGCCCAGCGTGCCGACGTAGAACTCCAGCGCCCGCTCCTGGTCGGAGACGAGGATGGTGGTGGAGTGGATGAAGCTGATCACCTGCGTTTCTCCGGGTCGGGAGGTGGTTTTCAGGGCGTGGCGGCGGACGGCTGCCGCTCCGCGATCTCCTTGAGGCTGGCCAGCCCCGCCTGGAAGTCCTTGCCGACCAGGTTGTCCAGGTTGATCAGCACGCCCATCACCTTGTTCATGAAGGGCTGGGGCCCGTCCATCGCCCACACGACCTCCGTCCTGCCGCCCCGGGGCTGCAGGGTGAAGGTGGTGATGTTGTGCGCCGTGAACGGCCGGGTGAAGTCCAGCTGGATGGTGACGCGCTCCGGTGACGATCCCGTGATCTCCATCCGCCCGGCGCCCGCCTTCTTGTTCCCCTCCCACGCGTACACGGCGCCGCGCCCGCTGGCGGCGCCGCTGTACGTGCGCTCGAGCTCCGGGTCCAGCTTTTCCCACGGCGACCACTCCGTCCAGCGCCGGAAGTCGTCGATCAGGGGGTGGATCTTCTCCGGCGGCGCGTCGATGACGGCGGTGCGCTGGATGCGGAAGGTGTCGGGCTTACGGGCGGCGATCCCCAGGACGCCCGCGATGGCGGCGCCGGCGGCGATGGCGATGATCTGCAGCATGGGCATGCTCGCGGTGCGAGGGGTGGGGGACGGGGCTCCGCGGACGCGGGAGCCCCGGGAGGCGTCAACTCTTCTTGAGCGGCGATCCGAAGGCCCAGCCGTGGCCGTACGGGTCGATCACCTCGCCGAAGCGGTCGCCCCAGAACTGGTCGGCGATCTCCATCCGCACCTTCGCGCCGGCCTCGACGGCCCGGTTGTACCAGGTGTCGGCGTCGTCCACGGCCAGGAACATGGTCACGCCGCGCGGGCCTTCGCCCAGCGAGACGCCGTATTCCGGAAACTCGTCGGACATGAACACGTCGCCGCCGTTGATGCGCAGGTGGCAGTGCATCAGCTTGTCGCTCCCCTCCGCGGGCATGCGCATCACCTCCTCGGCGCCGAACGCGCGGCGGTACCACTCCACGGCTTCGCTGGCGCCGCGGATCATCAGGTAGGGGGTCACGCCCTGCGGCACGGGACGGTTCATTTCGGCCATGGTTCCTCTCCGGATCGGTGGATGTGGATCGTGCTCCTGCCCATGCGTCGAACGGTGCCGCACGAAATCGACAGGTGGATTCCGCGCCCCGCCGATATCCCTACCGCGCCGCCAGCTGCTCGCGGAGGCGGGCGTGGTGCTCGATGCCCTCGCCCTCGCCCAACTCCACCAGCTCGTAGACCTGGCGTAGCTCCAGCTCCACCTCGCCGTGGCCGTCGATCTGCGGCCAGCGCTTGACCCACTCCAGCGCCTCTTCACGCGACGCCACCTGAATCAGGGTGTAGCCGGCGATCATCTCCTTGGCCTCGGTAAAGGGGCCGTCGGTGATGGTCGGCCTGCCGTTGGAGAACTTGATGCGCGCCCCCCTGGACGAAGGGTGCAGCCCGTCGCCTCCGATCATCACGCCGGCGTCGATCATCTCCTCGTTGTACCGGGCCATGGCTTCGATCAGCTCCTCGCTGGCCTTCGCGCCCGCCTCGGTCTCCGGGTCCGCCTTGCGGATGATCATGAAGCGCATCGTCGCGTCCTCGCTGTGAATTCGGGGTGTGGGGAGCCGGCTTCGGCTCGCTGCTCTACCCGTACGACGAACGGGGGAGGGCGGGATCGACATCTCCCATGATCGATCTTTTTGCGGATGCCGAACGACGCAGGGCCGCCAGACCGTCGAAGGTCCGGCGGCCCTGGTCCGCGCCACGTATGTGAACCGCGCGCTGGTGTCCGGGATTCGGGAGTCCGCGAAGGCGGGCTTCGTGACGTTCCAGCCGCGATTTAAATCGCCGGGCGCGAGGGTGGCGATGCGCCCGTCCGTCCGCCGCAACGACGCCTACGCCATCACCGCCGCGCCGACCGATTCCACGGCGGCACTCTCCACGGCCGCGTCCCTGGGCTCGAAGGCCTCGCGGACCTCGGCGCTCCCCTGGCCGGCGATGCGCAGGAACTGCTCGGCCAGGTCGACGGCGGCGTCCCTGGACGGCAGCTGCACCAGCGCGAAGCCGGCGATCAGCTCCTTGGCCTCGGTGAACGGCCCGTCCATCACGTTGCGCTTGCCGCCGGTCATCCGCACGCGCGCGCCCTTTTCGCTGGGCTTCAGACCCTCGTAGCCCAGCAGCACGCCCGTGCTCTGCAGCTCGCCGATGAAGCGGCCCATCTCGTCCAGGTCCAGACACGGCGGCACGTCCACCTCCGAATCCCCGTCGTTCCGGAACATGATCATGAAGCGCATTGGCGGGATCTCCTGGGGCTCGGGTTCGGCGGCGGCGCGGGTGGACTGCGCCGGAAGTCCGCATTCACTCTGTATACTGCTGCGCCGAATCGCGTACCGCAAGGTTCCCGAAGATCTTTCGCAGGCGCGAGTGGATTTGCCGCTGTGTCCGCTGTCGGACCCCGCGAACCGGCTCCGCCTCGGGCGGTTTCAACCGCGGCTGGAACTTCACGGAGTCCGCCTGCAGGAGCGAATGAATTCGCTGCTGCGTCCGCTGTCGGATCCCGCGAACCGGCTCCATCTCGGCGGTTGAAACCGCGGCTGGAACTTCACGAAGTCCGCCTTCGCGGACTGTATTCGACAGGGCGGGGCGCTGCGGCCTGCAGGGGAGGGGGGCCGCCGGCCGGTCGCCCCGGTTGCGGACGCGCAGGTGCGTGAGACGCTGCACGCACCCGGGCCGCCCAGTCCGCGCAGGCGGACTTCGTGCCTTTCCAGCCGCGGTTTCAACCGCCGGGACGGGGGCCGGCAGCAACGGGAAACGCACAGAGGCCGGCGGGGACCCGCCGGCCTCTGCCCATCTCCCGATGCGCCGCCGCTCAGCTCGCGGTGGCCGCGTTAAGCTCCGCGTGCGCGACGCAGGGCGCGTCGAAGTCGCCGGCCTCGTACAGCTGGCGGATCTCGCACTCGCCGTCGCCGGCCACGGCGATGAAGCGGCGGCCCATCTCGATGGCCTCTTCGAGCGAATCCGCCTGCAGCACCGCGAATCCGCCGATCACCTCCTTCGCTTCGGTGAACGGGCCGTCCGTCACGGTCACGGAGTCGCCCGCGCGGCGGATGCGCGCGCCGGCCGAGGTGGGCAGGCATCCCTCGGTGGCCAGCACGGCGCCGGAGGCCATCGCCTCTTCCACGAACGCGCCCATCTCCGCCATCTCCTCCGGCGACGGGGGCGTGCTGCGCTCGACGGTCTTGTAGATCGAAAGGAATCGCATGGCGGTGTCTCCTGGTTCTCGGGGTTGGGGAGCCGGCACGATGCCGGCTCCGGGTCCGTAGGGCCGCGGACTACGAGTGCGCGGCGGCGACCTGCTGGCGAAGGCGCTCCTCGGCCTGGCGCAGCTCGCCGGTGGGATCGCTGGGGGCAAAGTCCTCGGAGTCGAACACGCGGCGGATCTCCACCTCGCCCTCCTTGAAGGGGATGCGCTTTACCCACTCCACCGCCTCTTCGGGCGACTTGACCTGGATGAGCCAGAAGCCGGCGAGCAGCTCCTTCGTCTCGGCGAACGGCCCGTCCACCACGGTGCGGTCGGCGCCGGAGAACCGTACGCGGTAGCCCCTGGAGGTGGGGTGCAGCCCCTCGCCGGCCAGCAGGACGCCGGCCTTGACCAGCTCCTCGTTGAACTTGCCCATCTCGGCGAGCTCTTCGTAGGTCGGCATCACGCCCGCCTCGGAATCGGCGTTGGCCTTGACCAGGATCATGAACCGCATCGTCGTGTCTCCGTGTCTTCAGGGGAGAGAGCCGGGCCGACCGGGTGTCGATTCCGTTGCTCTACCATCACGACGAACGGGCCTCCGCGAAATCGACAGGTCGATCGAAATATTTTTGATCGAGGAAATCGCCTGTCGCGGACGGCCGGGGCCCCTCCCCCGGCCCCTCCCCGCTCGTTCCTCGCGCAGAGGGGAGAATTCGATCGCGCTTCGACGGTTCGGGGGAGCTTGACGTTCATCACCTATCCTGGCGACGGGGCGGTGAACGCGCGTGAATCGACGGCCTGCGCGTTTCTTGCAGCGGCGGGCGGGATGAACGAAGATTGAACAACCGGCGGTGCGCGGGCGGTTTCCTGCGCGCCGCGATCACGATCCATCCATCCAGACGAAAGCCATGCGTAGAGCCAGCGGCGTGCTCGCCGTATCCATCCTCACGTCCGCCGTGCTGGCGGGGTGCTCACCGAAGAACGGGGAGTCGACGGAGACCGCGCCGGCACAGGCGGCATCCGGCCAGGCTGCGGCGGGCGCGACCGCGTCCCAGCCGTGCACGCCGCTGGAGACGCGCGCGGCGAACGGCGGCGGCCAGGAGCCGGCGTTCGCGGGGCAGACGCGCGCGTGCGGCGTGCCGTCCAGCGTGGCGTTCGACGTACAGGTGGTCGCGCGCGGGCTCGCCAAGCCGTGGGCCGTGGAGCCGCTCCCCGACGGCAGCCTGCTGGTGAGCGAAAAGGCCGGCCGGCTGCGCATCGTCTCCGCGGCGGGGCAGATCGGCGAGCCGATCTCGGGGGTGCCGGAGGTGGACGCGCGGGGGCAGGGCGGGCTGCTGGACGTGGCGCTCAGCCCCCGCTTCGCCACCGACCGCACGGTGTTCTGGAGCTTCACCGAGCCGCGCGACGGCGGCAACGGAACCAGCGTGGGGCGCGGCGTGCTGTCCGCGGACCGCACGCGGCTGGAGCAGGTGCGCGTGATCCTGCACACGCGGCCCACGTACGCCAACAACATGCACTTCGGCTCGCGGCTGGCGTTCGGGCCGGACGGCATGCTGTACGTGACCATGGGCGAGCGCTCGGCCCGCGAGACGCGGCCGCAGGCGCAGGAGCCGGGAAGCCACCTGGGCAAGACGCTGCGCATCAACCCCGCCGACGGCTCGGCGCCGCGCGACAACCCGCTGGTGGGCACGGCCGGCGCGCTGCCGGAGATCTGGTCGCTGGGGCACCGCAACATCCAGGCGGCCGCCTTCGACGCGCAGGGGCGGTTCTGGACCATCGAGCATGGCACGCGGGGCGGGGACGAGCTGAACCGCCCGGAGCCGGGAAAGAACTACGGCTGGCCGATCGCGGCGTACGGCATCGAGTACCAGGGCGGGCAGATCACCTCGGCCCTGGGCGGCGCAGCGACGCAGCGCGCGGGAACGGAGCAGCCGGTCTACTACTGGGATCCCGTGATCGCGCCGTCGGGGGCGCAGTTCTACACGGGCGCGGCGTTCCCGGCGTGGCGCAACAGCCTGTTCATCGGCGGGCTGGCGTCCATGCGCCTGGTGCGGCTGACCATCGAGAACGACCGCGTTACGGGCGAGGAGCACCTGCTCACGGATCGCAACAAGCGCATCCGCGACGTGCGCCAGGGTCCCGACGGCGCCCTGTACATCGTCACAGACGAGGACAACGCCGAGCTCTGGCGCATCGCGCCGCGCCGGTAGCGGCAGGGCCTCAGGTTGGAGACGCGGAGACGGGGAGACGCGGAGGGGATGTCGCCCTCTGCGTCTTCGCGTTTCTTCACGTCATGATTTCGCCCGCCAGCCTCGTCCCGGCGATTGAAATCGCTGCTGGAACGTCACGAAGTCCGCCTTCGCGGGACTGTAGCTGACAGTCCGGGGCGCGGCGATATCGCGGGATGATGACAGCCGGCTCGGCGCCCCGGCTGCGGACGCGCAGGTGCGTTGGACGCCGCACGCGGCCGGGCCGCCGAGTCCACGACAGGTGGACTTTGTGCTTTTCCAGCCGCGGTTTCAACCGCCAGGGACGGAGCCGGCCGCAACGTTTACCCCGGCTGCTCCCGTGCGCCGGGAATGAAGCCGAAGAAGACGTCGATGGAGCGGATGCGGCCGCCCTGAAAGCGGAACAGCTCGGCGTTGTGAAAGGTGCCGCCGGGCTTGCCCTCCGTCTCGTAGACGATGACGGCCTCGTCGCCCTGCGCGAAGATCTTGAGCGGAAAGCGGAAGCGGAACTCGCCCGCGTGCGGAAAGCAGTGCGAGAAGTACGTGGCCCGGTCGATGTGGTCGTCCCACGGGCTGGTGAAGGTGAAGTCCTCGTGCAGCAGCGCCTCCAACGCCTCGCGGTCCGCCTCCTGGTAGACCTCGAAGTAGCGGCGCGCGAGCTCCGCGATCTGCGTTTCAGGCATGGGCTGTCTCGTCGTGAACGTGGCGGGAGAGAAAATCCTTCACGATCTCCCAGAAGACGGGTTTTTCGGCCGCGCTGTGGTCGGCGCTGGGGACCACGGCGAGCTCGCCGCGCGGCAGCAAGCGGTACAGGCGCAGCGAGTCGTTGATTCCCAGAAGGTACTCGTCGATCAGCCGCTCGCGCGTCAGCGCGGCCGCGAGCGCGCCGTTGCCGAAATCAGCAGGCTCTTTCCCTCTTCCCGCTTCATCCGCGCGACCTCGGACCCATGTCGGAGAGGAGGAGCTTCCTCATCGGCCGCCTGCCGGGTCGGACGACGGGCGCTCCCTGGTCAGCCGGACGTCCATCCACGGCAGCCACCGGTCCCCCTCGCGCCGCTCCCAGCGCCCCGACAGCGTGTCTCCGCCGTCGCCGAAGCCGCCGCGAAAGCGCTCCGCATCGCCCTCGAAGGTCCACGTCCCGTCGTCGCTCACGCGCGCCTGCATCTCGCCCGCGTTCCCCTGGTCGTCGAACGAGCGCATGAAGTAGCCGCGGCGCCCGGCGTCGTAGCCGATGATCTCCAGCGCCTGCGCCCGCTCGCCGCCCATGCGCACGTCCACGCGGTGCAGCAGAAAGAAGCCGCCGGGAAGCCATTCGTACTCGTCCACCCCCGCGATCTCCAGCGCCGGGCCGGATCCGCTCTCCAGCACCCGGCCCGCCGTGCGCCATCGGCCGACGAACGGGGCCAGGGCCTGGTGCCCGGGTCCGGGCCGCGGCGCATTCGCCGCGCCGGAGTCGCTCACGACGCGTTCTCCGGGGCGCAGCCCGTGGCCGCGCGGCCGTTCCACGCGGCGGACAGCTCGTCGGCGTAGCGCACCAGCAGGTACTCGGTGCGCGGCTGCACGCGGCAGGCGTCGTTGCCGCAGGAGATGCGGACGCTTTCGGCCAGCCAGGGCGACGGCTCCACCGTGGCCGCGTCGCCGCAGAAGGGGCAGGGTCGCAGCGGGCCCACCACGGCCCGCGGCAGCGGAACGGTGCGTTCGTCCACCATCATGCTCGGTCGCTCCGGGTTCGGGGGCAGGGCTCAGGTCGCGAAGTCGGGGACGGCGCCGCGCACGGCGTGCGCGCGGCCCCTGGGCTCTTCCCAGTCCTCCTGCCGGCCGAGCGCCGTCTCGTCGAGCATGTAGTACGAGCCGCCGATGGTCTCCAGGCCGCGCGCGTACACCGAGTAGGTGTGGTAGACGGTGTCGCCCACGCGAAGGAAGCAGCTGCGCCCGGGACGCTCCAGCGCCCCGCCATCCTGCGGGAACGGCTCGCCCCGGCGCTCGTACTCCTCCTTCGACCGGTAGTTGTAGACGATGGGCTTTACCGACTCGTCCAGGGTGACGTCGAAGTCGTAGTTGAAGTCGCTGCCGAACGACGAGTACCAGGGAAAGGTCCACCCCTTCCTCGCTTTGTACGCCTCGATCTTCGCGATCGGCGCGCGGGAGACGTAGACGAAGGTGGTGTCGCGCCGGTTGACGTGCTCCAGGTGCCCCCTGGACATCTCGTCCGCCCCGGCGGAGCAGCTGGGGCAGCCGTCGTCCCAGTCGGGGTGGAACATGAAGTGGCCCACCATCAGCTGGCCGCGGCCGTGGAACAGGTCCAGCAGCGTGGCCTTTCCGTCCGGCCCCTCGAAGACGTACTCCTTGTCGATCTCCACCATCGGCAGCCGGCGCCGGTCGGCGGCGAGCACGTCGCGCTGCTTCGTGAGCTCCTTCTCGCGCGCCAGGAGCGCCACCCGCGCGGCCAGCCACTCGTCGCGCGAGACGACGCGCGGCAGGTTCTCGGCGATCTCCGTCATCTGCAACGCTCCCCGTGAGTCGGTGTTCGAGCCCGCGCCGTCTTCGGTGTTTCTTCGCGTGCACATGTATATGTTCTCGCCCCCGCCCACGCAACAAAACATCTGGCGTAGACGATGGGTCAGGCGACGACGGTGCGCAGCGAGGCCGCGCGGGACGTGCCGCGCGAGCGGGCGACCACGGCGTCCATGCTCCACGCGCCCGGGCCGGCGGCGACCAGGTAGAGGTAGAAGAAGCAGTACAGCACCGCGGGCGCGCCCCCGTTGGTGGCGGGCCAGAACGCCGCCGGCTGGTGGAACTGGAAGTACGCCACCGCCATCATGCCGGCCAGGATGAACGCGGTGGGCCGGGTGAGCAGCCCCAGGACGATGAGGGTTCCGCCGACCAGCTCCAGCACCCCGCCGATCCCCACCTGCGACCACAGCTCGATGGGCGGCATGTTGGGCATGGGGTTGGCGGGGTAGCCGAACAGCTTCATGCTGCCGAAGGTGATGAACATCCCGCCGGCGACGATGCGGAAGATGGCCAGCATGCGGGCGGCCCAGGGCGACGGAGTGGGATCGTAGATGGACATCGTTTGCTCCCGGTTGGATGGTGGTCGCGGCGTGCCATCCGCCAGCGTTTGTCCTGCTTCTACCGGTGCGACGAACGGCGCACGGCGAAATCGACATCCTGCGTGGAACCGGTTTTCGGACGTGAGGGCGGCAAGGGCGCGGCGGCATCCGCGGACCGCGGGGGACGGGCATCCAGCTGCGTCCGCGGTCTCCCACTCGCGGCCCTCCCCTCGCAAGCTGCGCGAGGAGAGGGGGAGAACTTCGATCCCGTTTCGATCGAACTCGTGCTGACCGCCAGCGCCCCCCTCTCCCGGCCTCTCCCCCACAAACTGCGTGGGGGAGAGGAGAATTCGACCGCGCTTCGACTCGCCCTGTCCGTTAGCCCGCGCGCAGTTGCCTCTCGCGGAGGCGGGCACCCCCCAGGGCGCACGGGATGCTGATGGCGATGATGGCCAGGCTGTACCATCCCGGGCCGAACTCCCACATCGCGGCCGCGCCGGCGGTGGAGAGGACGAAGCCGATCACGCCCAGCGCCAGCGCGTGCCGCACCGGCTGGTCGGGCGCCAGGCGCGCGGTGACGTAGCCCGCCCCGATCCCGAAGACGACGCGGTACGCCGTGGCCAGCAGGAACAGCTCGTCCGCCATGCGCTGCGGAAAGGGCGGATACACGCCCGCCGCGTGCAGCACCGCGTCCGCGGCGGTGGAAAGCACCACGATGGTCAGTAGCCCGGCGAGCACGGCGCCGGCGCGGCGCAGGGCAAGGTGCGGGCGGTGCGTCCGGCGGAGTGTGGCGGTCGCGCTCATGGTCGGATCTCCGGGTGACGAGGATGTGTGACGGCGTACTTTCACACCCAGTCGGAGCCGCGCGGCGCTTCTCGACATGGCCGCCCGCCGCGCGGAGGGGCGGACGGCCCGTCGACGTGCGCGCTACATCGTCCGGAGGTACGCGGCCAGCTTCGCCAGCGTCTGGTTGCCCAGCTCAACGGCGCCGAACTGCTCCACGCCGGCGCGCTGCGCGGCGGTGGCGAACACCATCTTCTGCGTCACACGCGTACGGCCGCCCAGGTCGTCGAAGGTCACCGTCACGTGGAACGCGCCCGGATCGTCGTCCACGTCCTCGCCGTGCAGGAACACCAGGCGCTGCGGCTCCACGATCTCCTGGTAGACGATGCGGTTGGGATAATCCCTCCCGTCGGGCCCGTGCATGATGAACCGCCACCGGCCGCCCACGCGCACATCATGCTCGTGCACGGTGTTGGTGAAGCCGTTGGGGCCCCACCAGACCGCCACGTGCGCGGGTTCCGTGTACGCGCGCCACACCAGCTCGCGCGGGGCGTCCAGCTCGCGGCTCAGCACGATCTCGCGGTCGGCGGTGGACGAGGGGGCGGTGGCGTCTGCGGTCATCATCGTCGTTCTCCCGTGTCTGCGTGGATGGATGGGCGGATGGCCGCCCGCTGGTTTCGAGCGTCGATCAGGACTTCGCCAGGTGCTCGGCGAGCCGTTCGAGGGTTTCCCCCCACCCCTGCACCTCGCCCTGGTCCGAAAGCAGGCCGGACTGGCGGATGGTGACACGCGTGCCGTCCGCGTGCTCGTCGAAGGTGACGGTGATGGTGGACTCCAGGTTGAAGCCGGGGCGCTCCACGCGGCCGCCCGTTTCGTCGGAGAACCAGGTGCCGAACGACAGGCGCTCCGGCGGCGCGACCTCGTGGAACTCGCCGCCCACCCACACCTCCAGGCCGTCGGCGTGGCTGTGGCAGAAGTGCAGCGTGCCGCCGGGGCGCGCGTCGAGGGTGCAGACGGGCAGGGCGGTGCCGTGCGGCCCGAACCACCGGGCAAAGTGCTCGGCCTCCGTCCAGGCGCGGAACACCAGCGCGCGCGGCGCCGGGTACACGCGGGTCATCACGAGCTCGCCGCCGTCCCAGCCGATGGACGCGGTGCCGGTGGATTCACTGCTCGCTGCGGTCGTCATCGCTCTTCTCCCGGGTTTGCAGGTCACGAAGGTAGTCGCCCAGCCGGTCCAGCCTCTCCTCCCAGTGCGCGCGGTACTGCTCCACCCACCCCTCCACCTCCTTGAGCGGCCCCGCCTGCAGCCGGCACGGCCGCCACTGCGCCTCGCGCCCGCGCTCGATCAGGCCGGCGCGCTCCAGCACCTTGAGGTGCTTGGAGATGGCCGGCATGCTCATGTCGAACGGCTGCGCCAGCTCGGTCACGGTGGTCTCGCCCCGGGACAGGCGCGCCAGGATGGCCCGCCGCGTGGGGTCGGCCAGTGCCGCGAAGGTGACGCTGAGAGGATCGTCTGCCATGGTCGTTTAACCTGTCGGTTATTTAACTCGTCGGTAAAGTAAAGATCACGGGATCATCCGTCAAGCCTCTTGTTCACCTTCCATGATACGAAGCCTGGCTACCTGATACCGTATCCGCTAAAAGAATAAGCCTCACACAGAGTTAGCAGAGTCAACGGAGTTTTCTCGTGCCGCCCGATGTGCGACGGGATTGCCCGCGAGGAGCACGCGCGGGGGCTGCAGACCGGCTCCGGTCGTGGGGGACGGTTTTGCTCGGTGCTCTCTCAGGAAGTCGATCGCCGGGTGGATGACGAAAGCCCCGGTGCCTGGTGGCATCGGGGCTTTCGCTCATGCGTACCGGAACTCGCCGCGCGGGTTGGGCGGCGGGGGATGGGGCGGGCCGCCGATGGCGATGGCGGAGCCCACGAACGGGAGCACGCTCGTGTATCCGGGCAGCTGCGCGGCGGCCGTGGTGGCGGCGGTTCCCCACTGCGTGATGCCGTTCGGCATCAACTGGCCCAGATCGTAGCGGCGGCCGCCAAGGTCGAACGGCCGGCTGGAGACCAGGCGGGCGGAAAAGACGTTCAGCGCGAAGATCGGCTGATTCTTTTTCCCACTCCCAACCGTGGTGCCGGTCACGACCCGCACCCGCCGGAACCGCGCGATCTCCTCGCCGGCGCCGAACGAGGCCGGATCATCGAAGGTCGCGGCCGGCTGGCGGTTCAGGTAGACGGCGAACTCGCCCACGGCGTCCAGGCCCAGCGTCAGGTCGCCGTTCGTCAGCGGTGTCGCGGTGAACGGATTGGCGAGGAAGGTGAGGTGCGCCGCGCCCTCGCCCGGGTCGCCGCGGAACAGGCTGGCGTCGATGCCCTGCAGCTGCAGAAAGTAGCCTGCGTCCAGCACCGCTCCATCGTTGGCGGCGTAGAACCGCCCCGTCACGTACCAGGCGACCTCGCCCGGGAGTATGGCTTCCATCGTCCCTTCCTCGCTGGTGGGGGGGACCCGCGTGATGCGACATCGACCTCAGTCCCCGCGCGCCGCGCGTACGACGCGGACGCGGGCTTGGAGGCGTCGCC
This sequence comes from Longimicrobium sp., assembly GCA_036379135.1. GTDB lineage: Bacteria > Gemmatimonadota > Gemmatimonadetes > Longimicrobiales > Longimicrobiaceae > Longimicrobium. Next base: position 51,426 of record DASUVG010000238.1, on the reverse strand, counting down.
TGACATGCCGTGAGAAGACGTGGCATCCCGAAGGAAGTCACGGATCTACGCGCGCGGGAACGTAACGAGAGCCCCGACGCCTGGCGCCGGGGCTCTCGTCCGTCTTCGGATCAGACGGAGCCCATCACACGCAGTCGATCTCGCTGATCATGATGCAGTTGTCGGGACACCCGGTGTCGCGCGAGCAGCCGTAGGTGCAGTCGCGGTTGGGATCGGTGGGCTCGCACGCGCAGGTGAGAAAGAACGTGGGCTTGGCGTGCCCATCAATCGTTCCGCGCGCCTGCGGCCCGTTGGGGGCGGTGTCGAACGAGGTGACCTGCAGCTCTTCCAGCTTCAGCTTCTTCATCGTGTGCTCCGGGATTGGGGGGAGATCGGCTCGCCTGCGATCGCAGGCGCGTGCATGAAAGATGATTTTACGTCGTCAATCGTGCAACCCGCCGGCGCATCGCCGGGGCCCGGTTGCGCGCGGCGGGTGCCGCGCGCCATCGTGCCGCGCCGTTCATCCATCGATCCCCAACGGAGGAAGCGAATGATCACCAGCGAGCTCGCGGGAACGCTGACCACGCTCTTCACCGAGCTGGTGGACGGCCCGCCGAAGGGAGCGTACATGCTGAACCAGGGCGATGCCGGCCTGCTGCGGTCGCTGGACCGGCTGTCGGCGGCAGCGGCGTCGGCGTCCACGCAGGGCGGGGGAACCATCGCCGCGCACGTGGAGCACCTGCGCTACGGCTTTTCCCTGATGAACCGCTGGGCCGCGGGAGAGAACCCCTTCCAGGACGCGGACTGGAGCGCCAGCTGGGAGCGCACCACGGTGTCGGAGGCGGAGTGGCAGGCGCTGCGGGCGGCGCTGCGGGACGAGGCGCACCGCTGGCGCGAGGTGCTGGGAACGCCGCGCGAGATGAACCGCGTGGAGCTGAACGGCGTCGTGGGGAGCATCGCGCACCTGGCGTATCACCTGGGCGCCATCCGCCAGATCGACCGCACCGCCCGCGGCCCCGCGGCCAACGACTGATACCGAATCCGCAAAAAGACTGAGTCTCACACAGACACAGAGTCAACAGAGCTAACAGAGTGAAGCCCCGGCGAGATGACCGCCCTTCGTGCCGCATCGATCGTTTACCCGCGATCGGATGAATCGCGGAGTACATCGCGCGGCACGAGAAAACTCTGTTGACTCTGCTAACTCTTTGTGAGGCTTATTCTTTTAGCGGATACGGCATGATCCCTCTGATCCGCATGCGGATTCGCGGCATCCGGATCCGCAACGACAGAAACGGGAGAGCCCCGGCGCCAGGAAGATGGCGCCGGGGCTCTTCGCAATCGACGGCTGCGGCGCGTCAGGGCGTGTATGCGGAGTTCTGCGCCCTGGGCGTGCCGCGGCCGCCGGCCCCGTACACCGACGTCACCGAGGCGCTGCCCCAGTTGCTTCCATCCATGTTGCTGTTGTCCAGCGCCGGGTTCTTGAGCTCGCGGCTGATGCCCTCCTGGGCCGAGATGGCCGCGTTCGAGTACTGGGTGCGGTCCAGCGTGAGCGTGTCATTGCCCACCACGCGGGCGAGCTTGACGGCGTCCAGGCTGTTGGCCAGCTGGTTGAGCGCCGTGCCGTACGAGTAATCCACCGGGGCCCCGCCGTTGAGGGTGGTGTTGGTGCTGCCTCCCAGCACCACGTACCCGCCGGCCGGCACCACCAGCGAGGCGTCGATCAGGTGATACGGACGGAGCCCCGAAGCCGCGGAGTCGGCGATCAGCAGGTTCTGCAGGTCCACCGGGCGCGAGCCGGCGTTGTACAGCTCCACCCACTCGAGGGGCTGCTCCGAGGTGACAGCGCCGACCGGGTTCACCATGACCTCGTTGATCACCAGCTTGTACTCGATCTCGGTCTCGATCAGCACCCGGAAGCTGAAGCTGGTCACGCCGTCCGGCACCGAGAACTTCCACGTCTTGGGCGCGGAGACCGCGTCCTTGACCAGGACCTCGTTGTACGTGTGGTACGCCTGGTTGGCGTTGGTGAAGAAGCCGATGCCGCTTGGCTCCACCACGTTCACCTCGCCGCCCACGCCGGCGGGCTCTTCCAGGAAGAACACCATGATGCCGTTGGGCGCGGACGTCACGCCGTCGGGCGTACCCAGGGCCTCGTTCATCAGGTTCTGCACCGTCACGTCGAACTGGTACAGGTCCTGGCCGTCGTCGTAGACGAAGTTGCTGGACGAAAGCGTGACCCAGATGTTCTGTCCGCCGATCATCACCCCCGACGCCTGGCCGGTGCCGGGCGAGACGGGCGCACAGGTCATGGATCCCGCGCTGGAGACGGTGGCGGTGCAGTCGAACGCCTGAAGGCCGCCGCCGACGTCCAGCGTGTCGCGCGACGAGAGCGGCTGCCCGTCCGAGCAGGCGGCGAGGGCCGCCGCAAGCACGACGGAGAGCACGAGCTTGCCCGAACCGCCAGCTCCAGGAAGGGAGCGATTCATGGGTTTTACAAGCGCGTGGGAGGGTAGATGGGAGGGACGGGAGCCGCTGACCGGTGCTCTGATCCTGCCCGCGCGTGGCCGAGATCGTACGGCAACGGAAGCAGGCCCGCCGGAGATGATCCCGCACGGGCTACACCCCAATGTTGTCCGCTTTGCCCCATCGCACAATAGATTCGTCTCTCTGCGACCAGAACCGTAGCAGTGAGCGGAAAGCATGCTCCCGTCCCCCCTGCCTTTCCGGATTCGCAACACCAGCCTCGCGTACGAGGCGCCGAGAGGACAGACTTCCTTTCTCTCTTTCCGGATTCGCAACAACAGCCTCACGTACGAGGCGCCGAGAGGACAGACTTCCTTTCTCTCCCTGCGTCTCTGCGTGATACCAGATCCGGGAAAGAATGTGACTTCCTGAGGGAGCGCACGCGCAGATCCTGCCGGCTGCACGGAACCCGGCGCGCGACCGAAGGACCTCCTCTCGGCTGCGCAGGGGCCGGATCAGGGCGCGGAACCAGCCCCTTCGTTCTGCTGGCGAGGTCCTTCGGTCGGCGCGCCGGCTTCCCGGTCAGGGCAGGGTTCGGCGCCGCGCCTCTCTCAGGAAGTCATGCACACTGTATTGCCGGATCTGGGCTGATAATGAGACCCATCTTTTCGGGATTCGAGACGAAACGGGAGAGCCCCGGCGCCAGGGATGGCGCCGGGGCTCCGGTCCTTCAGACCCGCCGATGGATCAGGGCGTGAACGTGGAGTTCTGCGCCTTGGGCGTGCCGCGGCCGCCGGGGCCGTACACCGCCGTGACCAGCGCGTCCCCCCAGTTGCTGCCGTCCATGTCGCTGTTGTCCAGCGCGGGGTTCTTGAGCTCGCGGCTGATGCCGTTCTGCGCCGAGATGGCCGCGGAGGCGTACTGCACGCGGTCCAGCGTCAGCGTGTCGGTGCCCACCACGCGCGAGATCTTGACGGCGTCGAGGCTGTTGGCGAACGCCATGCTGCTGCCGTAGGCATAGTCCACCGGCACGCCGCCGTTGTTGGTGGTGTTGGTGGTGTTGCCCAGCACCACGTATCCGCCCGGCGCGACCACCAACGAGCTGCTGATGAGGTGGAACGGGCGCCGTCCCGAGGCGGCGGAGTCGGCGATCACCAGGTTCTGCAGGTCCACCGCCATGCTGCCGGCGTTGTAGATCTCCAGCCACTCACCGCTGGCATCGGTAATCACGCCGCCGGGGTTGGCCAGCAGCTCGTTGATCACCAGGTCATAGTCCACCTCGGTGGCCACCAGCACCCGGAAGCTGAAGCTGCTCACCCCGTCCGGAACCGAGAACTGCCACGTCTTGGGCGCGCTGACCTCGTTCTTGTCCAGGATCTCGGAGTACGTGTAGTACGCCTGGTTGGCGGCGGTGAAGAACGAGTTGCCGCTCTGGTTCATCACGTCCACCTCGCCCCCGTTGCCCGAGGGCTCTTCCAGAAAGAACACCATGATCCCCTCGGCGGCCAGCGTCACGCCGTCGGGGGTGCCGATGGCCTCGTTCATCAGGTTCTGCACCGTGACGTCGAACGAGTACACGTCCTGGCCCGCGTCGTACGCCAGGTTGGTGGACGTGAGCGTCAGGTAGGTGTTCTGCCCGCCGATCATCGTCGCCGAAGCCTCGCCGGTGCCCGGGACGACCGGGGCGCAGCTCACGGAGCCGGAGCCGGTCACGGTGACCCTGCAGTCGAACGCCTGCAGGGCGTTCTCCGGCAGCGGCGCCTCGCGCGAGGCGACCGGCTGGTCGGCGCAGGCGCCCACGGCGGCGGCAACAAGAATGGCGGGAAGTGCGAGCCGGCCCAGACGGGCCGCCCTGGGGGTGGAGCTGTGCATGGCGTTTTTATCCGAGTGCGTGGAGGGATGACCGGAGGGACGCAAGCCGACGATCGGTGCTCTGATCCCGCCCACGCGCCGCCAGGGTTGGTCCGGCAAACAACCCCGGACCCGTACGAAAGGAGGAAAACTCACGCACGGGAACCCTGTGCGGGGAATGTCGCACCCCGGCGCCCTTCAGGCAAGGGGTTTCGTCTCGTTTCTGTGCTCGGCGTGGGTATCAGATCCTGGAGACAGGCCAGAATCTGCCTGAACCGGCGATAAAAGGACGGCCGCCGGCCATCGGAAAAAATCGCAAAAAAGCGAGGAAAGCCGGGGCATTCTCCGGCTCCCCGCGGTTCCTGCGCCCCCCGGGCCGGACCGATTCTCATCGCGGCTCAAACGGGCCGATGACGCGGGTCCTGCCTCCGCCCGCACGGGCGGAGGCAGCCAGAGGTCAGCTGGACGCCGCTTCCACCGCCGCCTCGATGTCGTCCGGGAGCAGCGCCAGGAAGTCGTAGCCGGTCGCGGCCTCCACGGCGTCGACGGAGGTGCGGTACATGGGCCAGTCGTTCGCCTGGATCCCCGTCACGTTGGGCATCATCACCGCGATCACCTGGATGCTGGCCGCGCTGGTGACGTTGGCCAGCCCCTCGCCGCCGTTCATCACCACGATGATCTTCCAGGTGTGGGTGGGGATGGCCACCTTTCCCTCGCCCTTGAGCGTGGCGGGCGTGGCGGTGTACACGCCCCCGGCGATGTTGTACACCTCCTTCGCGCTGATCCTGGCCAGGTCGTTGGAATAGATCTCGAAGTCCAGCCACGGCCCGCCGTTCAGGTCCTGGTACTGCGGCAGGATGTTGGTCATCCGGAACGTGGCCGCGTTGTCCAGGCTGGTCTGCGTGCGCTGCTCGCTCATCACCATGTGGCCGCGGCTGTACCCGCTTCCCGTGTAGTCGGAGGTGGTGATCAGCGGGGTCCCCGGCGGCAGCGTGCTGTCGGCCATGAAGCAGTCGCAGCGGTTCACGCCGCCGAAGTGGGTGGCGTTCAGGTTCCAGCTCACCCAGTTGGGGCCGCCCCGCGCGGAGCTGTACGAGACGGAGAACGTGGTCTTGGAGAGCAGGATGTCGTTGCCGCTGTCCGCGTCGGCCGGAACGCCGAACTCCACGTGGTTGCGGTAGACGGCGGAGCCGGCCGGGGTGAACACCGTGAGCGCCGCGGTGCCCACGACGCCGTTGGCCGCCGTGGCGATGACGGTGGTCTGCCCGTCCGCCACCGTGGTCACCACGCCCGCGCTGGTGACCGTGGCCACCGACGAGTCCGCGACGGACCAGGTGAAGGTGGTCGCCACCTGCTGCCCGGTGCTGTCGCGGCCGGTGGCGGTGTACTGCCGCACGTTCCCCGGCGCCAGCGTGGCGGACGAGGGCGACACGCTCACCGAGTCCACCGGCCCGGCGGGGGTCCCGCCGCCGGAGAGCGGGCCGGACCCGGGGGTACCGCGGTTGTTGTTGGTGGCGTCGTAGACGTTGGTGGCATCGGCCCAGCTGGCGCTGTCCACCTTCGTGTTGTCCCCCGTCAGCGTCTGCAGCTCGCGGGCGATGCCCGACTTGGCGACCACGCCGGAGGTGGTGTACGACACCGAGTCCAGCAGCACCCCCGCGCCGGAGCGGATGACGAACCGGTCCGCGCCGCTGTTGGAAAGCGTGAGGCTGGTCGAGGCGGTCCCGATGCGGCCGGTGTAGGCGTACGCCGCCGCCACCCCGCCGTTGCTGCTGGTGTCCGTGCTGCGCGCCAGCACCGCGTATCCGCCGGCCGCGATCACCACGTCCGTCTTGATGGTGTCCGCGGCCGTGCTGTTGTCGCGCAGGTAGAAGCCGCGCAGGTTCACGGGGAACACGCCCGCGTTGTACACCTCCACGTACTCGCCCAGGTTGTCCATCACCGTGCCGCCCGGATTGGCCATCATCTCGCTGATCACCAGGCGGGCCTGCACCTCGGTGGAGATCAGCACGGCGAAGTAGAAGGTCTCCACCCCCGGCGAATAGGTGAACCGCCACGGCCGCGCAGCCGACTCCGCCGCCGGCGCGATCACCTGGTCGTACTGGATGTACGGCTGGTCGGCCCCGGTGAAGATCCCTGTCCCGTCCTCGTTCGACAGCTCGATCGTCCCCGCAGCGCCGCCGGTGACCGTGGGACCCGCGACGAAGAACACCCGCACGCCCTCGGGGTGCAGGGTGGCGCCGTCCACGGTGCCGATGGACTGGGCGGCCAGAAGGTTGGTGACCGTCACGTCCATGGAGTACACGCCGCCGGAGGTGTCGGCGTTGGCCGAGGCCAGCCGCACCAGTGTGTTCTGCCCGCCGTACAGCGTCGCGGAGATCCCCAGCGGCGCGCCGCCCTCGGGGGTGCACTGCATCTCGCCCGTGGCCACGGTCACGCGGCAGCCCAGCTGCGTGCGCTGCGCAAAGCTCTCGGGGGTCGGGATGGAGGCGGTGGGATGGTCGGAGCAGCCGGCCGCCAGGATCATGAGCGCGGCGGCCGCCCAGCTCCGCGTTGCCGCGAGACGGATTGTAGTCAGCAAGTGGGGCTCGTATCGTCAGGGAAGGGAGGTGAAGGAATGTGAACATACGTCGCGGCGCGAGGCTGCCACAAGCCAAAATCCGCGACGGCTCACAACCGGCCTCGACGTGCGGAAGCGATGGATCGAACTGAATTTAGACGGAGAGCGGGCCAGCAAAAATTCGGGAATTCGGCGGCGTTCACTTTCGGTCGTCGCGCCTTCCGGAGGGGAAAACGGAGACGCGCACGCCGGGCTTGACAATAAAAGTTGTCAAGCGTAGGATACGACCATGCTCGACCTCCAGGTGATCGACGATCCGGCCGCCGCGGCGGTCGCGCTGGAGCCGGTTCGCAGCCGGCTGCTGGCGGAGCTCGCCCACCCCGCCTCGGCCGCGGCGCTCGCCTCGCGGGTGGGGCTGGCGCGGCAGAAGGTGAACTACCACCTGCGCGCGCTGGAGGCGCACGGGCTGGTGCAGGTGGCGGGCACGCGCCGCTGGGGCGGGCTCACCGAGCGGCTGCTGGTGGCGAGCGCGGCCTCGTACCTGGTCTCGCCCGTCGCGATGGGCCCGGCCGCCGCCGACCCCGAGCGCCGCGCGGACCGCCTGTCCGCCAGCTACCTGATCGCCCTGGCCGCGCGCATCGTCCGTGAAGTCGCCACCCTGGTGCGCCGCTCGGAAGAGGCGGACCGGCGGCTGGCCACGCTCTCCATCGACACCGAGATCCGCTTTCGCTCCCCCGCGGACCGCGCGGCCTTTACCCGCGAGCTCACGCAGGCCGTTACGGCGCTCGCCGCGCGCTACCACGACGAAGCCGCGCCCGGTGGCCGGCCGCACCGGCTGGTGGTCGTCGCGCATCCGCTCCCCACCGAACCCCAAGCGCAGGAGTAGCCGCCATGCCCGTGCAGAAAGACGAATCCGGACGCCGCTACGTGCAGGCGGAGGTCGAGGTTCCCGGCACCCCCGAAGAGGTGTGGGACGCCATCGCCACCGGGCCGGGCATATCGTCGTGGTTCGTTCCCGCCGAGGTGGACGGGCGCGTGGGCGGCGCCGTGGTCTGCCACTTCGGTCCCGGGATGGACTCGCTGGCCACGGTCACGGAGTGGGATCCGCCGCGCCGCTTCGTCGCCGACAGCCGCGACAACATGGGTCCGGACGATCCCACCGTCGCCACGGAGTGGATCGTGGAGGCAAAGGCGGGCGGCACCTGCGTGGTGCGCGTCGTCCACCGCTGGTTCACGGACAGCGACAGCTGGGACAACCAGTTCGAAGGGCACACCTACGGGTGGCTGGCGTTCTTTCGCGTGCTGCGGCTGTACCTGGCCCACTTCAGCGGCCTGCACGGCACGCTGGTGCAGGTGATGGGCGTTGCGCCGCCGCCGAAGGAGGAGGCGTGGGCCGCCTGGACCGGGCCGCTGGGCCTCTCCGGCGCCACCGTGGGCCAGCGGGTGAGCACGCCGGCGGATGCCCCGCGCCTGGCGGGGACGGTGGAGTGGGCGGGGCAGCCGGCCTTTCCGGAGGACCTGCTTATCCGGCTGGACGAGCCGGCGCCTGGCATCGCGCACCTGGTGCCGCATCCCATGGGCGGGCAGGTGTTCCTGACGATGCGCCTGTACCTGTACGGCGATCGCGGGCCCGCCGCCGCGGCGGAGGCGCAGGCCGAGTGGCAGGGGTGGATGGACGAGAAGTTCGCGCCGGTGGCGGTGAACGGGTGAACGGGTGAACGGGTGAACGGGTGAACGGGTGAACGGGTGAACGGGTGAACGGGTGAACGGGTGAACGGGTGATGATGCGATTCAGAGGCGTGCTGCTGGCCGCGGTCCTGGCGGCCGCGTGCGGATCGGAGCCGGAGGCGGGCGCGGTACGGGCGTCCTCGCCCGATTCCGCGAGTGGCGTCGCGGCCGGGGCGGCCGGAGACACGGCGGATGCGGCCGCACCTGTCGCTGCGGCGGCCGAGCCCGCCGCGGGCGGAGTGGTGCTCGCGGCGGATGGGGTGGAGGTCGGCGGCGCGGCGGGCCGGCTGGCGTTCGGGAGCGGACGGGAGCAGGTCCTCGCCGCGGTCGGTGCCGTGCTGGGGACGCCCACGGAGCAGGGGACGAACGAGGAGTGTCCGGCCGGGCCTCTCTCCCACGTGCAGTATGCCGGCCTGCAGCTGGTCTTTCAGGACGGCGGCTTCGTGGGATGGTTCGCGCAGGAGGGTTCGCCGCTGCGCACGGCGCGGGGGATCGGGCCGGGATCCACGCTCGGCCAGGTGAAGGCGGCGCATCCCGCCGCGACGGTGGAGGAAACCTCGCTGGGCAGCGAGTTCGCCGCGGATGGTCTGTACGGCATCGTGACCAGCCCGTCCAACGAAGGAAAGGTGCAGGTGATGTTCGCCGGCACCAATTGCATCTTCCGGTAGAGCACGGTTCGCCAGGAAAAACGAGAGCCCCGGCGCCATCCAGGCGCCGGGGCTCTCGCTGCGCGGACCCGTGGAGCCGCACCTCTCCATCGAACAGAGGTGCGAGCACCTCGCATCCTCTCCGCCTGCGCTACCTAGTTCGGGCGGGCAAACGCTCGCCGGATCGCTGGGAGTGCCTCTTCCGTGATCAGGAGCTGAGGGGTAGCGGTTACGGATTGATCCGACATCAGGCGCCTGATCTTGTCCAACGACAGGGACCAGTCGGCGTACGCCTGTACGCCGAAATCGAACACGGACTGGGCCCTCGGAAAGGCTTCTTCGATACTGGCGCCGACCAGCCCCGCTGTCTCCATCCGCATCGTAACAGAGGCGCGTCCCAGCTCGACGGAAGCGGCAATGCCCGGCAGGGAACTGGTCTGGGCTCCGCCCCGTAACTCTTTGATGTGCAGGGTAGAAGCGACGCCGACGCCCCAGACGACCGGAATGTCTACGCGGTTGATCGTGCACTGTCCGCGGACGATTCTGAAGAAATGGTACTGCAGTACCAGCGCATCCCTTCGCCCCGAGACCTCTCCGATTCCGATCACGCCGAGGCTGGCGGCCATCGATTCCCGATAGGAGGTCTGAAAGAGCTTGTATCCTCCGGTCAGGTCCTGGAGCCTGGTTGGTTTATCGGCTGCGTGCTGGCACAAGCGGTACGCGGCGAGCAGTTGTTCCGCGGAGAGATCGTCCGGCTCGGGTCCAGCTGCCGGTGCAAACGCCTCGAGGGTGTTCGTTCCCGCGATTGGAGGGGCGACGTCAGGATCCGCGGCAACCGCCTGGGTCGGTGCTCCAATCCTGAGGCTGGCGGGAAGGTCGGTGAACGCCGAATCAGTCACAGGGGGAGATGTCGGTGTCGGGACAATCTCCTGTGCTCCAGCCGGCTCCGATACGGCGCTCTGCAGGAGCAGTCCCAACGCGAGAGACTGTGCGAATCGTCGATCGCATACCTTCGGCACCATAACGACCTCCGCATCATGATGTGTCGCTGCCGCGAAACCACTCCCTGGAAAGCTAAAGTTCCAGGGCTGGGATACAAGTCATTCGTCATCCCGCCAGCTCGATGATGAGGTGGCGGATCTCTCAGAGGGTGTTGCCAAACCTCTGGACTTTGCGACACGAGCGCTGACTTCCTGAGGGAGGCGCTGCTCCATGGCCTGCTGGTACGAAATGCCCTGGCGCCGACCGAAGGACCTCGTCGGCAGAACTGTGGGGCCGGATTCCATGCTCGAAAGCCAGCCCGCGCGAGGGGCGGACAAGGTCCTTCGGTTGCGCGCAAACGGTTGACTGAATTACAGTTCCAGGCGTTCGCTCCCTCGAAGCAAAGAATCAGCCCCGGCGCCGTCCAGGCACCGGGGCTGTCGCTGCGCGGCATTCGCGCGCGATCGAGCGAAGGATCAGGGGCAGTGGATCGTGGCCGTCTCCACGCAGGTGTCGTCGCAGGCAGTGTCCTGCGAGCAGCCGTACGTGCAGTCGAAGCGGGCGTCCGTGGGGTAGCACGGCTCCAGGATCGACGGCGGCGTCGGGACGATCGACTGGTTCGCGTTCACCGTACCGCGTCTCTGCCGGCTGCTGGAGACGGTCTCGAACGAGGTGATCTGCAGGTCTTCCAGCTTCAGCTTCTTCATGGTCACGTTCAGCATGGGGTGTCTTCGCGCGCCCGGCGGCGCAGGGCGGCAGGTGCGCATGATCATAAAATAATGTCCGATAATGTTCAAGCGCTCGCGACAGCGTTCCGGCAGTACGGCCGCTCCCCATCCTTTCGCGATCCTTTGTTTTTGATCGGCGCCGGCGTACACTGCGGCTGCGAAAGGCCAGCGGAGCCGCCGCCGGTGCATCCGTGCCCGCCGCCGCCCCCCGCGACCTTCCGGATGGACCGCACCCCTTAAGCCACCACACACCGGGGGACCCATGAAGAAGATTCGCCTGGACCTGGACGCGCTCGCCGTGGAGAGCTTCGACACCACCAGGGACGAGGAGAAGACGAGGGGCACGGTAGAGGGGAACGCCGAGACGTTCCAGGCCTACTGCTCGGACGGCAACACCTGCTACGAGAGCGTGTGCGGCACCTGCAATACCGACTGCGGCAGCTGCTACGACGCGACCTGTGGCGAGACGTACTGCGGAAGCTGCGACGTCTGCACCTGCTGCTGCTGTTGATCGGCCCCGCCGGGACGCTCCCCGGCGGCCCGCTCTGAGCTCGTGGACGCCGGCCGCCCGATGGGGTGCGGTCCTCGCCGGCGGTCGGCGTCCACGATGCCGCGCCGGGCGGATTGTGGCGCGGCGACGGCGCGCGTTAGCTTCGGCCTCCGCGTCACCCCGCATCCCCTCCAGTACCCGCCGCCTCCTGATGCACATCCCTCCCGCGGACCGGTTCCGTTCCGAGCGAGACAGGAACAACCCCCGGCTGCCGGTGCGCTGCTTCGCGCCGGTCGCCGGCACGGGATACGATCTGCTGGTGCCGGAGGGCGTGGAGAACGAACCCGATGCCGCCTCGCTCGCGTTGGCGCAGGTGGTGCTCCCCGCGATCGATGCGATCGTGGACGAGGCGGTGGACCACGTGCGCCGGTACGTGGACGCGGAGCGGCTGGGGATCGCGGCGGGGCGGCCGGACGTGCACGGCGTGTTCTGCGACGCGGCGTACGAGCGGGTGGAAGTCAGCTTCAGCTGGGAAGTCCAGATCTACCTCCTGCGGACCGTGGCCTTTCACCGGGACGGCACCGGCCGCCGCACGCCCGTCGAGCTGTCGGTGCGGCCCCGTTGACGAGCGGGATCCCCGGGACTCCGCGGTCCATCCCATCCCTTCGCCTGGGCGCTGTCGGCGGGTCGGTCCCGGCCCTAGCTTGGGCTCCGTCACCGCGGCCCGCGCCGGCCCGCATCGACCGATCCTCCATTCCACCCGACCGACCGTGAAGCTCCGTCCGAACTCCGCCCAGGCCGCTCCCGGCGCGTACGCCGCCGCCGACGCGTGGAACCGCCGCTCCGTCGCCGCGCTCCTTGGCGTGGGGACCTGCAGAGCGGCGGCGTGATGGCGGACGACGTGGATCCGGGGATGCCGGACGCGCCGGCCGTGGGGGCGGAAGATGCGGACGCCGCGCGGGCGGAGCTGCTGGCGCGCATCCGCCGGCTGGAGCGTGCGTCGCGCGCGCTGGAGCCCGGGACGTCGTCCCGCAAGCGGCTGCGGGGCGCGGTGCTGGCCTCGTCCGAGCGCTTTCTGCGGGCGGTGGATGGGCTGCACGCCTTTCAGCCGGGGGACGCGGCGGGGCTGCTGCAGCTGCCGATCGGCGAGCGGGGCGCGCCGCTGGAGGAGGTGATGGAGCTGCTGGAGCGCGACGTCGTGCGTCCGGGCGGGCATCCGGCGTCCCCGGGGCACCTGGCGTACATCCCCGGCGGCGGCATCTACCACTCCGCGCTGGCGGACTACCTGGCCGCCGTCACCAACAAGTACGCGGGGATCTTCTTTACCGGCCCCGGCCCGGTGCGGATGGAGAACCAGGTGGTGCGCTGGGCGGCGGACCTGGTGGGGTATCCGGCCACGGCGGGCGGATCCATCGCGTCCGGCGGCAGCCTGGCCACCCTCACCGCCGTCACCACCGCCCGCGACGCGCACGGGCTGCGCGGGGCCGACTACGCATCCGCCGTCGTGTACCTGACCACGCAGGCGCACCACGCGGTGGAAAAGGCGCTGCGCATCGCCGGGCTGGGCGAGGCGCCGGTGCGGCAGGTGGCCCTCGACGAGCGCTTCCGCATGCGCCCCGACGCGCTGGCGGAGGCGATCGCGGCGGACCGCGCGGCGGGGCTGCGGCCCTGGCTGATCGTCGCGGCCGCCGGGGCCACGGACACCGGCGCGGTGGACCCGCTGGACGCCCTGGCGGACGTGGCGCAGCGTGCGGGGTGCTGGCTGCACGTGGACGCTGCGTACGGCGGGTTCTTCATGATGACGGAGCAGGGAAGGGCGGTGCTGGCGGGGATCGAGCGGTCGGATTCCGTGGTGCTGGATCCGCACAAGAGCCTGTTCCTGCCCTGGGGCGCCGGGATGGTGCTGGTGCGCGACGTGGGCGCGCTGGCGGAGGCGCACGCCGGCACCGGCAGCTACATGCAGGACGCCCTGCGCGCCGACCCCGGCGAGGTCTCGCCCGCGGACGTGTCGCCGGAGCTTTCCAAGCCCTGGCGGTCGCTGCGGATGTGGCTGCCGCTGGTGCTGCTGGGCACCGCGCCGTTCCGCGCCGCGCTGGAGGAGAAGCTGCTGCTGACGCGCTACTTCTACGACGAGGTGCGGGCGCTGGGCTTCGAAGTCGGCCCGGAGCCGGACCTGTCCATCGTCACCTTTCGCTGGGCGCCCGCGGGGATGAGCCTGGAGCGGACGAACGCCCTCAACGAGGCCATCGTGGAGGCCGTGCGGGCGGACGGGCGGATCTTCCTTTCCTCCACCATGCTGGACGGGCGCTTCACGCTGCGCATGGCGGCCCTCTCCTTCCGCACCCACCGCCGCTCCATCGACCTCGCGCTGCAGATCCTCCGCGAGCAGCTGGCCCGCATGACCGGCTGATACCGGATCCCTCGACCGCGCGATGACTTCCTGAGGGAGGCGCCGCGCTGAACCTTGCCTTGACCGGTAATCCGGCGCGCCAACCGAATGACCTCGCCAGCAGAACGAAGGGGCTGGCTTCGATGCTCGGAAGCCAGCCCCACTCATCAGGCAATCAAGCTTGCCAGGTACTACCAATCCGGCAATGGAGCGCGTGACTTCCTGAGGCTGAGTGGGTGTTGCTAAACCTCTGGACTTTGCAACACGAGCGTTGACTTCCTGAGGGAGGCGCTGCTCCATAGCCTGCCGGTACGAAATGCCCTGGCGCCGACCGAAGGACCTCGCCAGCAGAACGAAGGGGCTGGTTCCGCGTCCTGATCCCGCCCCTGCGCAACCGAGAGGAGGTCCTTCGGTCGCGCGCCGGAGTCAGTGCAGGCGGCAGGATCTGCGCGTGCGCTCCCTCAGGAAGTCACATTCTTTTCCCGGGTTGGGTATAAGCCCCTTCGTTCCGCCATTCCAGCTCACCCGTTCACCCGTTCACCCGTTCACCCGTTCACCCGTTCACCCGTTCACCCGTTCACCCGCTCACCCGCTCACCCGCTCACCCGCTCACCCGCTCACCCGCTCACCCGCTCACCCGCTCACCCGCTCACCCGCTCACCCGCTCACGCAGTCACCGGCTCGCGCGCGGGTAGATGCGGTAGCGCTCGCGGACGGTGTTCCACCGCGCCAGCTCCTGCTGCCAGCGGCGGTCGATCTCGCGCGGGTCGTCGCCGCGGTCAAAGGCCGCGCGCGCCCACCGCGAGCCGATCATCTGCGTAAAGCCCTCGTTCATCACCCGGAACCGCGCGGGGTTCTGCTTCTTCGCCTCCGTCAGCAGCACCAGCGCGGTGTAGGCGGGGCGAAAGGTGGCGCGGTCGGTTACGTCCAGCCGCAGCGTGGTGAACGTCTCCCCCCTGTACTGCGTGTCGACCTTCGGATCCGTCGTGGGGGTGATCTGCACGGGGGTGAACCGCACGCCGGGGAGGTTGTAGGCGGCCACCGCGTCGCGCAGGCGGCCGGCGTCCAGCCAGGGGGCGCCCACGTAGTTGAACGGCGAGTCGGTGCCGCGCCCCACGTGCACGTTGGTCCCCTCGCCCAGCACCAGCCCGCTGAACTTGAGCTCCGCATCCACCGAGCGGATGTTGGGGCTGGGCGGGACGAAGCGCAGCCCCGTCTCTTCGAACCACATGTCCGGCCGCCATCCATCCACCGGCACCACGTGCAGGTCGGCGCCCACGCTGGCCGTCTCGTTGAAGTAGCGGGCGATCTCGCCGGCCGTCATCCCGTGGCGCAGCGGCACGCTGTAGTAGCCGGTGATCACCTGCGTGACCTCGCGCACGGCCATGTCCATCACCGGGCCGTCCTGCGCGTCGGTGATGGGATTCGGACGGTCCAGGACGACGAAGGGGATGCCGCGCTTCGCCGCCTCTTCCATCGCCATGGCCATGGTCCACACGAAGGTGTAGACGCGCGCCCCGATGTCCTGGATGTCGAACACCAGCACGTCCACCCCCGCCAGCTCCGCCGCCGTGGGGCGCTGGGTGCGGTCGTACAGGGAGTAGACCGGGACGCCCGTCCGCGTGTCGCGCCCGCCCACGAAGGTGGCGCCCGCCTCCAGGTCGCCGCGGATGCCGTGCTCGGGGCCAAAGAGCGCCACCAGCCGCACGCCCGGGGTGCGCGCCAGGACGTCCGCGCCCAGCTCGCCGGAGCGCGTGACGGCGCTGGGGTTGGTGATCAGCCCCACGCGCTTGCCGCGCACCAGGTGCAGCGAGTCGCGCAGCAGCACCTCGATCCCCGGCACCACCGTGTCGCTGCGCGGCGCGCGCTCGGCGGCCGGCGCGGCGGGGGTGGCGGCGGAATCGGCGTCGCTGTCGGCGGCGTTCGGCGGCGAGCCGGTGCGGCAGGCGGCCGCGGCAACGGCGGCCAGCAGCAGGGCGCCGGCGGATGGGAAGAAGCGTCGTGGGCGATGCATCCGTGCTCGTTCGCTGGTGAAAACGCGTCGCCGTCCGCGGGCGCGGCACCGTACCGCACGGCGCCCGCCCGGACGCGGCGACCGGCCGCCCCTCGCTGCGAATCGCGCGCCGCCGCGCGTGGGGCGGCGCCTGACCATCTCACCCGGGTGTGATCACGGCCTTCGAATCCGGATCGACGAGAGCCCCGGCGCGGTCCAGCGCTGGGGCTCTCCTGCTGATGTTTCGGGAGCGCGGGGAATTCCCGGATCGGCTGTCCGTCTGTTGAACGTGCGCGAGCCGCGAACGCGGCGCGCGGATCACCACAGACCCCGGCTTTCCCTGCTCCATGCTGATCTGCAACCGCTGCGGCACCTCGATTCCGGACGGCGCCCGCTTCTGCCCCGCGTGTGGGGATCCCGTTACGGCGGGCGACCTGGCCAGGAACCAGGTCGTCCCGCGCAGCGAGAGCGTGCAGCTCGTCTGCCCCCACTGCGAGCGTCAGGCCCTCTACACCATGCCGTCGCACGGCGTCGGCCAGCTCACGTGCGCTGAATGCGGCAGGCCATTCGATACGACCGTGGTTCGCGTCCGCTCCAAGCGGTCCACGGGGCAGAAGAAGTTGAACGCCCGGTCGTTCTCCGTGCGCGTCGAATCCCTGGATGGGCGAGAGAACCTTGTCGAGTTCGTCCGTCCGTCGAACGAGGACTTCGAGCTCCGGTCCAGGGATCTCGCCGCCTTCTCATCCATCCAGGGCCGGCTGACCATCGTCCAGAACCTCAGCGTCAGCCAACACATGAAGCTGGTTAGGCCGGTTGGGCCGCCTGCGCCCGGGTGCGCCGGAGCGGTGCTGCTGTGGCTGGGTGTCCTGGGCGCGGCTGGAGCTCTCGTGTCCTGATCCCCGGTTCGGGGCAGGGTATTCGATGAAAAGCGGGATTCCGTCCGCCGGACCGTCCGCGCGCCGGCCGTCACTGGTCACGCGGCAAGGTGCCGCACCACCTCACTCTCTCGATCCAAGGTGCCCCTCATGCAACGTCGTCGAATTCGCTTCGTCCTGCCGATCGCCGCGTGCCTCGCGCTCGGTGCCTCCGTACCCAACCTCACGGGGTGCGGCGATAGCCCGACTGGCTCCGACTGCTGCCGCGTGTGCCGCACCGGCAAGCCCTGCGGAGACTCCTGTATCGATCGGGACAAGGCCTGCAACACCCCCGGGGGCTGCGCCTGCTCAGGATGAGACATCAGGAGAGCCCGGGCAGGATACCGGCGTGGTGGGTGGATGCGGTCCGGTCTCTCGCGCATTCCTTGTGTGGCGTGGGCGGATTGGATAAAATTATGTTTACCGCACGCCCTTTGCCGCCTTCCGCTGCCACGTCCGCGATCCGAGGTCCTGATGCGCCTCCGCCCCCTTCTCGCCGCCATTCCGTTCGCGCTGCTGCTCGCGTCCCAGGCCGCCGCGCAGCGGCCCGCGCGCACCACCACGGTGGTGGAGATCCTGGGCCTGCGCACGTGGACACGGGAGATGGTGGAGGACTCCGTCGCCCGCTTTCAGCCCGGCGTCTCGCTTTCCGACCACGCCTGCGCCGTGATCCTGCGCGATTCGGTGGGCTTTGCCAACGCGGCGTCGACGGGCTTCAGCAGGGGGGGAGACACCGTGTGGCAGGTGCTGACGGTGGTGGAGCCCGGCCGCCGGGCACAGGTGCGGTTCCGGCCCCATACCGCGCGGCGGCCCAAGGTGCGGGAGTGGGCCGACGTGTTCGCCATCCTGGACCGGCACGGCGAGGCGCTGGGCGCCCTGCAGTTTCCCCAGGTGCTCCTGGGCGAGGCGGATTCCGCCTTTGGCCAGCCGCTCACCGACGCGGCGGACGATCTGCGGCGCGCCGTGCGGCGGCACCGCTCCGCGCGGGACTGGGAGCTGGCGCGCACCGCCATCCTGTCGGATTCCAGCAACCACAACCGCATCGTGGCGGCGCTGGTGCTGAGCAACTTTCACGATCGCGATTCCACGTACCACCTGCTGGCGGAGGGGCTTCGCGGCCCGGACGCCGGTGCGTCCATCGCCGGGATGGTGCTTTCCGCGCTTGCGCGGGGCGCCCCCCGGCGCGTGGACTGGCACCCCGCGCGGGACGCGCTGTCGGCGCTGTTCGGCGGGACGAACCTGTTCGCCTACACCAACGTCATGGACGCGCTGGTGGCCACGCAGATCGATCCGGCGCTGGGCCGCGAGCTCGCGCGGGTGGACGCCGACCTGCTGCTGGACCACCTGGGCGCCACGAACCCGTTTTCGCCCCCGCCCATGCGCCGGTACCTGGTCCACGTCCGCGGCGAGGATCTGGGCCCCGATCCGGCTCCCTGGCGGGAATGGCTCGCCGGCTCGTGACACGACCCCACGCACGATCCTGACATAGTCGAGAGCCCCGGCGCCGTCCTCGCGCCGGGGCTCTCGCGTTCATGCGCCGCCGCGCCCCTCCCGCGGCAGGCGCAGGGTGAAGACGCTCCCCTCGCCGGGGGCGCTCTGCACGGTGAGGTCGCCGGACATGGCGCGGGCAAGGTCGCGGCTGATGGCCAAGCCCAGCCCCACGCCCTCCTGCGGCTGGCTCAGGCGCCGGCCCACCTGCTGAAACGGGTCGAAGATGCGCTCCTGCTCTTCTGGCGGAATCCCCACGCCGTTGTCCCGCACCCGCAGCTCCACCCACGCGTCGTCCGCCGCGCAGGAAAGCACCACCCAGCCCCCCTCCCGCGTGAACTTGATGGCGTTGCCCA
This sequence comes from Longimicrobium sp., assembly GCA_036379135.1. Taxonomy (GTDB): domain Bacteria; phylum Gemmatimonadota; class Gemmatimonadetes; order Longimicrobiales; family Longimicrobiaceae; genus Longimicrobium. Next base: position 32,856 of record DASUVG010000238.1, on the reverse strand, counting down.
CCAGGTTCAGCAGCACCTGCCGCACCCGCTCCGGGTCGCCCAGAAAGCGGAGCGACGGGTCGCACGGCTCGGACGTGTACGCCACGCCGCGCGCCTCCGCCTGCGGCGCCACCAGCGACTCCACGCCGGCCAGCACCTCCTGCGCCGGGAGCGCCTGCACGTCGAAGTGAATGCTCCCCGCCTCCAGCCGCGCAAAGGAGAGGATGTCGTTGATCAGCGCCAGCAGGTGCCGCTGGTTGGCGGTGATGCGGGCCAGGGCGCCCCGCTGCGCCTCGGCCAGCGGTCCGTGGATCCCCAGCTCCAGCAGCTCCACGTACCCGCCGATGGCGTTCAGCGGGGTGCGCAGCTCGTGGCTCATGCTGGCCAGAAAGTCGGCCTTGGCGCGGTTGGCGGCCTCCGCCTCGGCGCGGGCGGCCTGCGCGTCGCGCAGCAGGGCCTCGCGCTCCAGGTCGGCGCGCCGGTACTCGGTCACGTCCATGAACAGGATGGCCACCCTGTGCTGCTCCGGCTCGTCCACGCGGAACGCGAACACGTCGAACCAGCGCCCCATGGCCTCGGAGCCGCTCTCGAACCGGCTCGACTCGCCGGTGAGCGCCACGCGGCCGTAGATCTGGAACCAGTGCTCCTCCAGGGTGGGCAGCATCTCGCGCGCGGACCGGCCCACCGCGTCCTGCGGAAGCCCCGTGTGCTTGACGAAGGCTGGATTCGCCTCCAGAAAGCGGTAGTCGACCGGCCGCCCCTCGTGGTCGAAGAGCACCTCGACCACGCAGAACCCCTCGTCGATGGAATCGAAGAGGGTGCGGTAGCGCCGGTCGCTCTGGCGCAGCGCGATCTCGGCCTCGCGGTGCGCAGTGACGTCCTGCACCGTGCCCAGGCCGCGCACCGGGCGCGCGTCCGCTCCGTCCGCCGTGAACTCCACCCGCCCCTGCACCCGCAGCCAGCGCACGGTGTCGTCCGGGTGCACCACGCGGTACTCCGTGGATACGGCCGCACGGCGCGCCGGGTCCAGTGCCGCCGTGATCTCCCCCGACAGGCGGCCCAGGTCCTCCGGGTAGATGCGCCGCAGGAACTCGTCCGTGAGGGTCACCGCGGGAAGGGCGTAGAGCTGCTGCGCGCGCGGGTCCATGAGAAAGTGGTCCGCGGCGAGGTCGTGCTCCCAGATCCCCACCTCCGCCGCGACGATCGTCAGCCGCAGGCGCTCCTCGCTCGCGTGCAGCGCCTGCTCCGCCTCCAGCGTCCGCACCTGCTCCTCCAGCTCGCGGATGCGGGCCAGCAGCGTGTCGCGCTCGGACGGTTCGGTGCGGGGCGGCGTGATCTCGCGGTCGCGTACGGGGTCCGGCATCCTCGTCATTTCAAGCGGGTCGCAGGTCCGCCCCGGCCAAGCTCTGGACCGGGGCAGGGGACCCTGCCAGTTGCGTTCCGCCGCTCCCACCCCCCGCGCCTGCCGAAACGGAAGAGCCCCGGCGCCGTGCGCGCGTCGGGGCTCTTACTTCGAGCAGCCCGCCTCGGTGCATGGTCGTGCCCTTCACGCGGTGCGCGGGGCAATCCGGCGCCAGACATAAAAGTATTGGATGTTGTCACGGGAAGCGCTAATCATGTTCCGACACGTGCCGTGAGAGCGGGGAAGTACAATTCGGGAGCGGGATCATCATGTACCGAAACCATGGGGGATAACAAAATGGACCGACGCCTGATTCCCACCGGTGCGCTTCTCGCCGGGTTGAGCATCTTCCTTCCCTACATCCAGTCGCCCTCCCTCTTCGGGGCGCGGGCAACCGTCACTGGAACGTCGCTCGGGGGCTGGATCTGGGCGGTGCCGCTCGCGGCGGGCATCATCCTGTTGGGCTACATGCTCTCGGATGCTCCGCCCACACAGGAGGTGGCGACACGCCTCATGCTCGCGGGATGCGGCTTGGGGCTGCTGATGCTGGTGTTCGGCGTCTACGAACTGACTCGCGGGCGGTTTTTCGGTGAGTCGGCCTGGAGCATCGGCGTAAGGCCCTCGGTAGGGCCATTCGTCACGCTGGCTGGGTTCCTTCTGGCCTTCGGGGCCGTGCGGCGGTTGCCGCGCGCTGCTGCACCAGCGCTGCCTGGACTCGCCCCCGCGGCCGGTAACGATGCGGCGGCGCCCGCGGCGGCTTCCCCCGCACAACTCACGGAACCGCTCGGAGAAGCGCTGGCGTACGGGGCGGCCGTCGCCGCGCGTCAGCTGGCGCGGTTGCGGCGCGGCGCCGGCGAACTGCTGCACGGCTTGCGCGCACGCTATGCCCGGAACCCGCGCCGGGTGTGGGGTGGTGCGGCAGTGCTCAGCGCGTCAGTGGTGATCTACCTGCTGTTCATCCGCCCATCTCCTGAGAAGCTGGGACGGTCCACTGCGCTCGCGTTCACCGCCTGCCGCGACGCCTATGCGGCCGAAGTGAAGAAGGCCGAGCAGGCGCTGATGCCGCAGCTTGCGAGGGGTGCCTTCCGCACCCGTGGTGAGGCGCTCGGGGCTTGGAACCAGATGCTGGACGAGCGCCGCCCCAAGTACATGGAGTGCCTCACCGATGCCCAGAACGGGCTGGGTCGCGCGCGGGAGCGGTTCAAGGGAGGAAGGCTGCAGCGATTCTTCACCGAGCACAACGCGCTGGTGGCCATCGCCGATCCCTACAATGTCGAGGGTACGTCACAGAGCCCCGACCTGCTGTCACGCCTGCAGTCGGTGCGTGCTCCCGCGCCCGGCGAAAACGAGGTGCGGCAACAACTGCTTGGGCGAGTGGTCGATGGATGGTCATTCGATGAGCCTTCCGAGTTCCGTGCCCTGCGCCTGTCCAATCCGCGCCACCGCGGGGACACGCTGTGGCTACACGCGGAAGCCGACCTGACCGATTACATCTCGCAGGAGCAGTACCTGGCGGTGCTCGAGTTGCAATACCAGGCTTCCGACTCCGGAGACTGGCAGCTGTCGGCCGTGCAGCCGATGCTGATCGCGCAGACGGCCAGGGCATACAAGCACGACGGCGCGATCTTCCTGATCGGCCGCTGGCGCTGGCCACAGAACTACGCGGTCTACAACGCGGACGGCACGTGGAGTGGCCGGTGGGACAACGGCAGCGAGCTGTCCGGACGTTGGCGCATCGTTCGGGACCGGCTGGTGCTCACCCGCGGCGGTTCGGACTGGTGGAGCGGCCTCATCCAAGCGTGGACCCCGGACTCCATGCGCGTGGGAGACGGGACCGGAGTGCAGGTGCTGCGGTGGACCGGCCCCGGGACGGCTGCTTCGGCCACACCCGCGCAACCCGGGACCGATGCCGCGGGCCGGCGCGCCACGATCAACGATCCGGACGGATACACGAACTTGCGCGCCGCCCCCACCACGGCCGCTGTCGTTCTGGCGGTCATCAACGAAGGTGAGGAATTCTCCGCCTATCCATCCGAAAACGACTGGTGGCGCGCGCGGACGGCGGCTGGACAGACGGGGTACGTCCATCGCTCGCGAATCCGGCTCGTGCCGTGACTATGGGGAAGCTGTTTCGTCTGTGCCGTAAAGATTTCGGTCACCGTACATTGTGAGAGCCCCAGCGCCATCGCGCCGGGGCTCTCGCTGCTCAGGTGTTCAGCCGCCGCACCACCTCTTTCGCGCCGCGCTTGTAGAGCGTGATGCACACCAGCTGCCCCGCGGGATCGATCACCTCCCAGCTGCGTGCACGCTTCTGGATGATCCAGCTGCCGATCAGGGGCGGAGGCGGTTCCGGGGACTTCTTGCGGCGTGCCATGGTGCCTTCTCCGTGTCTCTTGACCCGCGGCGCGCGGCAGGGCAACTTTGGCGAGCGAGGCGGCCTTCGGGTCGGTTCGCGAACGAGGCTGGTCGAGGCTTCTTGACGGAGGAATCGGCCAGCCTTGCTTTTCGCCCTGCTGGATACAAACATACTGACAAGCTTGAGTCTTGTCAATACTTATATCGCCAAAAACGATGGATTTCAAGACCGCGACCGACCGACTTTCCGAGGCCAAGATCACGGCCGACGACATTGCCGAGGCGTTCGGAGTGGTGCGCAACACGATTGCCCGTGCGCGCCTGGACCCGTCCAGTCCCGCCTACCGCTCGCCGCCGCAGAATTGGCATGCGGTGCTGGCCCGCCTGGCGCGGGAACGGAGCGTGGCGCTGCAAGCTATAGCGGAGGTACTGGAAAAAGGATGACGCCCGTTCGATCATTGTCTGTTTTCTCGACCGTCTTCCCAACACTCGCATGCCGACCTGCGTCTACTGTCTGAACGAGAAGCCTGTAGCGGAGTTCAACCGGGAGCATGTTGTTCCCCAAGCGTTCGGAGTTTTTAGTCACAATCTGGTGCTAAGTCACTGCGTTTGTGCCGGTTGCAACAGCTACTTCAGTGGTACCGTTGATATTTACCTCGCGCGGAAGAGTTCTGAAGGTTTAGAACGATATACTTGGGGGCTAAAATCATTTGGCGAGGTGGATAAATTTTATTACGGGGACGTCATTGTGCGGGTGGATGCTCCGGGTAGTGCTTACAATGGTGCATTGGTTCGCAAAGTACCCAGTGGGATTTTAGGCGAGACTGTTATCGACCTTCTGCCTCAGATTGGTTTTCGGATCAAGGGAAGCGAGACTTATCTGCAGCTTACTGAGGAGCAATTCACGCGCGGATTGTGGCGCAACGACCCGACTATTGATCTTCAATCAATGCGGATATTTGCCCCAACGGATGATTCGGAACAGCGTCTGAATGCCCTACTCGCGAGAGAAGGGTTAGACTATCCAGAGCAGGGGCGGATCGGCGAACCCACAGGAGACGAGTTCGCGGTTCAGCATATCTCTAGAGTTACCGATATGCTACGGCGCGGGGTTGCAAAGATTGCATTTAACTATTTCATCGCGGTAAACGGACCAGAAGCTGGTTTGATGAAGCCGTTCGACGCGATACGACGATTCGCTCGTCGCGGTGTTGAACCCGTTTGGCCACTGGTGCGTCTCGTCAGGGGATCTCGATTGGGGATTGTTAACGACAAGGGCGAGGTCCCTGTGGCTCACTACGTAACGATCGAACCTGACCGAGATCGCACGGTTCTCTTGGCACACGTTTCACTATTCAATTGGACAACGTATCAGGTTCTCCTCACCTCAGAGCCTCCCGCCGAATTCCGTGAGATGAAGCGAGGACATTTCTTCAACTTGGCGGATAAGACCTGCCGTCCACTCGCCGTACGTCCTCGTGGATAGAGCCGCCGCTCCATTAATCGAAAAAGTTGCACTCCACCCCAAACCCTGTTACCCTTGATCACATGAGCATCTGCGCGCGCACCAGCTACCGCGGCTACCGCTACTACGGGTTCCCCAACGGGGGTCCGGGGCCGGCCGCGCGCGCGTAGCATCCGCTCGCCACAGGCACCCAGGGCTCCCGGTCTTACCGGGGGCCTTTTTTGTTCGCCGGCGGCGCCATCGGGGCGTCGCAGGTGCGCCGGGCGGGGCAGGGGAGGGAGAACGGGGTTACTTGATTTTAGTCCGGAACTGTATTAGGGTTGAACCATGAGCATCTGCACGCGCCACTACCGCCTCTACGGCTACTACGGGTTCCCCAGCGGGAGTCCGGGGCCGGCCGCGCGCGTATAGATCCGCTCGCCACAGGCACCCAGGGCCTCCCGCAACCGCCGGGGGCCCTTTCGTTTGCCCGCATCCGCCACCACGCCGCACGAGAGAGAAGGAACCCATGATCATCGTCACCCGGCCCCACGTCACCGACGCGGAGGTGGACCACATCCGCGAGCGCATCGAGACGCTCGGCATGCGCACGCACCTGTCGCGCGGCGAGCAGCGCACCATCATCGGCTGCATCGGCGACGAGTCGCTGCTGCAGGAGGCGGCGCTGCTCAGCCTTCCCGGCGTGGAGAGCGTGCACCCCGTGCTCAAGCCGTACAAGCTGGCCTCGCGCGAGTTCACCGCCGGCCCCAGCGTCATCCGCATCGGCGAAGGGGTGGAGATCGGCGGGCGGGCGCTGGCGGTCATCGCCGGACCCTGCTCCGTCGAAGGGCGCGACATGCTGCGGCAGACTGCCCGCTCCGTCGCGGCGGCGGGCGCGGGGCTGCTGCGGGGGGGGGCGTTCAAGCCGCGCAGCAGCCCGTACGCCTTCCAGGGGCTGGGCGAGGCGGGGCTGAGGATGCTGGCCGAGGTGCGCGCCGAGACCGGGCTCCCCATCGTCACCGAGGTGATGGACACGCGCCAGGTGGAGCTGGTGGCCCAGTACGCCGACGTGCTGCAGATCGGCGCGCGCAACATGCAGAACTTCTCGCTCCTCTCCGAGGTGGGCCGCGTGCAGCGCCCCGTGCTGCTCAAGCGCGGGCTGTCCGCGACCATCCAGGAATTCCTGATGGCGGCGGAGTACGTGATGGCGCAAGGGAATCGGGACGTCATTCTCTGCGAGCGCGGAATCCGCACCTACGAGACGGCCACGCGCAACACGCTGGACATCGCGGCCATCCCGGTGCTCAAGGCCGAGACGCACCTGCCGGTGATGGTGGACCCCAGCCACGCCGGCGGCCGCGCGGACCTGGTGGCACCGCTCTCCTTCGCCGCCATCGCGGCGGGCGCGGACGGGCTGGTGGTGGAGGTGCATCCCTGCCCCGAAGAGGCGCTTTCGGACGGCGACCAGTCGCTCACGCTGCAGAGCTTCGACGCGCTGATGCGCGCCATCCGCCCCTTTGCCCACGCCGCGGGCCGCACGGTGGCGGAGGCGCGGCCGGCGCGCGCGGAGGCCGCATGAGCGTGGCGCCGGCGCAGGCGCCGGCCACGCCCGAGTCGGAGATCGCGCGCATCCGCGAAGGGATCGAGCGCATCGACCGCTCCATCGTGGAGCTGATCGCCCAGCGGGTGGCGCTGGCGCGGGAGCTGGTGCCGGTCAAGCGCGCGCTGCAGATGCCCACGCTGGATCCGCCGCGCGAAGCCGCCGTCGTCCGCCGCGCGAGTGCCCTGGCGCGGGAAGCCGGCATCGCGGAAGAGGACGTGCGCTACGTATTCTGGCACCTGGTGGGCCTGTGCCGGCGCGTGCAGATGGAGGAGGAGTGAGTGCGAAGGTGCGAAAGTGCGAACGAAAGTGCGTGAGTGCGTGAGTGCGTGAGTGCGTGAGTGCGTGAGTGCGTGAGTTGCGGTATCCGTGGCCGCGTCCGACTCTATTATTCCGAGGAGGCGCCGCGGGGACATCGGCCCGGTGCAGAGGGCGCTGGCGCTGATCGAGGAGTCTGCCGTCCGAACCTGGAGGTCCGTCGCGAACCCGGATCTCCGCCCCCGCTCCGTTCAGGGTGATCGATGGATATCGAGGATTTCGCGGAGATCGGCACCGTCGCCGTCGTCGGCCTGGGGCTGATCGGGGGATCGCTGGCGCGCGACCTGGCCGCCCGCGGCGTCCGCGTGCTGGGCTGGGACGCGGATGCGGACACCCTGCGCGCGGCGGAGTCCTCGGGCGTCGTCCATCCGCTCGCCGTGGACCTGCGGGACGTGGATCAGGCGGATGCGGTGGTGCTTGCCGTGCCGGTGCTCGCCGCGGCGGACGTGCTCCGCGCGCTGGCGCCGCGCCTGCACGGCGCGCGGCTGGTCACGGACGCGGGGAGCACCAAGAGCTCCATCGTGCGCGCGGCGCAGGCGCTGGGGATCGGCGCGCGCTTCGTCGGCTCGCACCCGCTGGCCGGCGACCACCGCAGCGGATGGGCCGCGTCGCGCACGGGGCTGTTCGACGGCGCGCGCGTCTTTCTCTGCCGTACGGCCTTTACCGGCGGCGGCGCCATGCGGCTGGCGGAGGAGATGTGGACGAGGGTGGACGCGCTGCCGGAGGTGATCGACGCGGACCTGCACGACGTGCGGCTGGCCTGGACCAGCCACCTGCCACAGGTGGTTTCCACCGCGCTGGCGCTCACCATCAACCAGACCGGAACGCCCCGCGCCGAGCTGGGGCCGGGCGGCCGCGACGTGACCCGCCTGGCCGGCAGCGATCCCGCCATGTGGGCCGACGTCCTAGTCGACAACGCCGACGCCCTTTCCTCCGCGCTGGCGATGATGGGGGCACGGCTGGCCCGCCTGCAGCGCGCCGTGATGACCGGCGACCGCGGCGACCTTCAGCGACTGTTCGCGGAAGCGCGGCGGTGGCACGGGGTGGAGCCCTGATGGCGCGCATCATGAAGTGCGTTCACGCAACTCGTTGCACGGGCACGTGATCGCGGCAAGGCACATGGCGTTGATTCCAGTACGATCCACCCCGGCCCGGCGGCGCGGCATCGTCCGCACGGCCGTGCTCCTTCTGGCGCTGGCCGCGTGCGGCGGCGGCGGCGTGAGCCTGCAGGAAGAGGCCGAGATCGGCGCCGCCTACGCCGCCGAAGTGCAGCGCCAGGTGCCGCTGATCCGCGACCCGGCCGCCGTCGCCACCCTCAACCGCCTGGGCGACGCGCTCGCCGCCCGCGCCGACGCGACCGCGCGGGACTACACGTTCTACCTGGTGGATTCGCCCGAGGTGAACGCGTTCGCCGTGCCGGGCGGCCACATCTTCGTGAACCGCGGGCTCATCGAAACCGCCGACCAGGCCTCCGAGTTCGCCGGAGTGCTGGGGCACGAGATCGCGCACGTCACGGAACGGCACGGCATCGAGCAGATGAAGAAGCGGCGCGGCGCCGGCACGGTGGTGACGCTGATCTACGTGCTGCTGGGCCGCGACCCCGGACTGGTGGAGCAGATCGCCATCCAGGCGGGCGGCGCGGCCCTGTTCGCCCGGTACGGCCGCGAGGCCGAGCGCGAGGCGGACCAGCGCGCCATCCAGACGCTCCCCGCCGCCGGGTACGATCCGGAGGGCGTGGCCACCTTCTTCGAGGCGCTGCTGGAGCAGCAGCAGCGGCAGCCCGGCCTGCTGGACACCTGGTTCGCCAGCCACCCCACCAGCCAGGAGCGCGTGCAGAACGCCCGCACCCTGATCGGCACGCTGCAGGTGGACCGCTCGCGCCTGACCGACGACACGCCCGAGTACCAGGCCTTCCGCGCCCGCGTCCGCCACCTGGGTGGATCGGCTGAATCCGCGGCGGGTGGGCGGTAACAAGAATTTGCCTCACGCGGAGTCAACGGAGTCAACGGAGTTTTCTCTTGCTGATCAGCAAGGCTCTCGGTGGTGGCCTGATCCGGCTATGAAAAACAAGGGCGGGGACTCGGTTGAGCCCCGCCCTTCGTGCATCCCACCCCGCGGCCGCGCTACATCGCGATCAGCATCCCGATGCCTGCTAGGACCGCGCTCGCGCCGGTACTCACCTTCGGCGATCCCCCGGCCGCGGACGCACAGGTGCCTGGAACGCCGCACACGGCCGGGCCGCCGAGTCCGCGCAGGCGGACTTCGTGCCCTTGTAGCCGCGATTTCAATCGCCCGGGACAGAGCCGGCCGAAGCGCTCTCTGGAAGGATGCACGAGCGCACTCCGGACGCACAGGTGCCTGGAGCGGCCCGATCACAACAATGCTGCGGCCGCCTGCCCGTAGCGCGATGGTCCCGGGGCGCTACGCCGTGCCGCGCCGGCTGCTTTCGTTCAGGCTGCCGTACAGCGCCTGAAAGACGGGAAATTCGTCGTAGCTCTGCTTCTGGATCGCCGCGCCCTCGGCTGCCAGGTCTTGCCGCCAGCGGAAATCCCAGGCCTTGAGGTCCCAGAACCGCACGTACAGCCCGCGGTCGGTGAGCAGCGCCGAGGTCAGGTCCGAGAAGAAGGTGAAGTTGTGCGGAGTGTGGTTCGCCTGGATGTGCATGCCCCCATTACTGACCATCTCCAGGAGGTTCCAATCGGGGTTCGAGGGCCCCCTCGTCTGCCCGGCGGGCACGAGCCACACGCCGAAGCACACGTGCAGCACCACCGTTCCGTCGGGGAGGAACGAGATGCTGGTGGGGACACGCCCCCGGGTCATCTGCCAGGGCGGATTCATGCTGGAGTACTTCGAGACCACCTGGGTCTTCGGCTTCAGTGCCTTGAAGTAACTCGAGATGAAGCCGGCGGAGACGGTGGTCACGTCGGACCAGGCCGTGTGATGCGCGTCCCTGATGGCGCCCGGGACGAAGCGCGCCACCGAGAGCGTCAACGAGTTGTCGTCGTTCCAGCAGAGCGCGTAAAGGAGATAGCCGCCTCCGTTCGGTCGGGCGCCCAGGCGCTTGACCTGCTTTCCCGCGGGGGTGGGAAGCACGTCGTGGTCGCCCCAACGCCTGTTATTGACCGTCCACCGCTCCGACTCGGTCTCACCCACGCCGGGCGCGTCGTTGAACAGCTGGACCCTCACCGTGCCGGGCGGCACCCCGATGGCGGCGACCAGCAGCGTGTCGCCGTAGGGCCGCTCGGCGATGCAGACCTGCTTGGCGTCCAGCATCGTCTCCGACGCATACTGCCACCCGTCCGCGCCGCCGCGTCCGACGAAGAGCGTCGGCTTTGCCGCGGCCCATCGCGTACCCGTGGTAAAGATCGTGCCTCGCCGCGACACCGCCAGGGAGGTACTGTACCCGCCCAGGTCGTCCCAGGCCGGCGGGTTGTCACCGGGCATGCCGCTCCCCGCGCCCCCGATGCGGGTGCGCAGGCTGCCGGACGTGTCGAGGGCGTAAAAGCGCGCATTGAACTGTGCGGCATCGTGCAACGCCGCGAGCCGCTCCGCCAGGGTCGAGGTCACGTCGCGGAGATGGTGCTCGTACCTCGTCCTGTCCGCGGGATCGACCATTCCGCGAAGCTGCTGAAAGCTGGCGAACACGCGTCCGCTGAACTGCGCCGAAGCCTGCAGGAGCGGCATCCACGCCGGGGAGTAGCCGCCCTTCGTCCGCTCGAGCTCGTACAGCGCCTCGACCAGCTTGTTGTATTTCGGCTCCCACTGCAGCTTTGCCGCGAGGTCATCCCACTTCCAGACCCGCCTGTTCCCGGCCTCGTCGCAGGCGAGATCGTCGATGTCGGTCTGGACGTTCTTCCGACCTGGCCGGCCGCGTTCAGCCTGGAAAGGTCTTCCTTGAGGCTCTGGTCGACGAACATCTGGCCGATCTTCGCCAGCATGCTGTCCGTCTGCGGGCCTACGATCGCCGTGATGATCGCCGAGATGACCCCTGTCACCAGGCCCAGGAGGGCCCCCGCGGGGCCCAGTGCGGTCGAAAAGCCCGATACGAAGGTGCCCAGGCTGCCCACCGCGGCGAACACCTGCGCGGTCCCCTCGAGATCCCTGCCCTGGCGGAACAGGTCGAGGGCGCTGCGTGCGGAGGCGATGCCGTTCTTGGCATCCAGGATGTTGGGGAGCTTGGGATCAGCGGGACCGGGCGCCAGATTTTTTTCGAGCTCATCCACACGGAGAGCCAGCTTCTCGATGTCGGCGTCATTGAACCAGTTGTATGCCACGGCGTGATCCTGATGCAGGGAAAGGGTCGTGCGGGAGAGAGGGGTTCGTTGACGGATCCCCGGGGACGTCCAGCTGACGACGTTTCGTGCAAAGGGGTCTACGGTACACCTGAAGACAATTCTGGACAAGGAACAAAGGAACAAAAGAACAGATCTATGAAGCCCGAGAGTCACGGCCACGGTCGTCCGGGGGTGGTGCGGCCGATTCCTCAGCCGCTGGTCCCGGTGCCGGCCTGCACCCCCTCACCCCAGCCCGTCCGTTGCCCATCCCCGGCTCGCGGTGTACCTTACGCGGGTTTGTGACGAAAAGGAACAAGCGTTCGCCGGAAGATAGCAGGATGCCCACCTACGAGTACCGCTGCACCGAGTGCGGCAACGAGTTCGAGAAGTTCGGCAAGATGTCGGACCCGCCCGTCACGGAGTGCACCCGCTGCGGCGCGCAGTCGCAGCGCAAGATCTCCGGCGGCGCCGGGCTGCTGTTCAAGGGCAGCGGCTTCTACATCACCGACTACCGCGGCGACGGCTACAAGAAGGCCGCCGAGGGCGACAAGGGCGGCTCGTCCTCGTCCGGCGGCGGTGAGTCCAAGTCCGAGACCAAGAGCGAGCCCGCCGCGGCTCCGAAGTCCGAATCCAGATCATCCGGCTCCTCCTCCGGCGGTTCGTCGTCGGGCGGCGCGGGCAAGAGCGAGTAGATGGCGGTCGACAAGCTGCAGTCCGAGATCGAGCGCGCCCTGCGCGACATGGGCGTCCAGGACGGCGTGGCCGTGGTCCTGGAGCGTCCGCGCAACCCCGAGCACGGCGACTGGGCAACCAACGTCGCCATGACGCTGGCCAAGCCGCTGCGCAGGGCGCCCCGGCAGATCGCCGAGGAGCTGGTGCAGCGCATCGATCCCGCCGGCGCCGGCATCCGCTCCGCCGAGGTCGCCGGCCCGGGGTTCATCAACTTTCGGCTCTCCACCGACTACCTGCGCGAGGGGCTGGCCCGCATCGTCCGCGAAGGGGATCGATACGGACGGTCCGACGCGGGGCAGGGGCAGCCGGTGAACGTGGAGTTCGTCTCCGCCAACCCGACGGGTCCGCTGCACGTGGGCCACGGACGCCAGGCCGCGCTGGGCGACGCCGTGGCCGAGCTGCTGGCGTGGGCCGGGTGGAAGGTGCACCGCGAGTACTACTACAACGACGCGGGCGAGCAGATCAACAAGCTCACCCGCAGCGTGTGGGCGCGCTACCAGCAGGCCGTGGGCAGCGACGTGCCGTTCCCCGCGGACGGCTACCACGGCACCTACATCGGCGAGATCGCCGCGGAGCTGGCGGCGGAGCACGGCGAGCGCTTCAAGGGCGACGAGTCGGCGGAGACGCTGGACGTCATCCGCCTGTACGCCGTGCAGCGCCTGCGCGAGGAGCAGAACCGCGACCTGGACGATTTTCGCGTCCGCTTCGACCACTACTTCCTGGAGTCGTCGCTCTACACGTCGGGGCGGGTGGAAGACACCATCAAGCGCCTGCGCGAGTCCGGCTACGTCTACGAAAAGGACGGCGCCGTCTGGCTGAAGACCACGGAGTTCGGCGACGACAAGGACCGGGTAATGGTCAAGAGCAGCGGCCATCCCACCTACTTTCTGCCGGACGTGGCGTATCACGTCGTCAAGTGGGAGCGGGGGTTCCACCGCGCCATCAACGTGCAGGGGAGCGACCACCACGGCACCACCGCACGCGTGCGGGCCGGGCTGCAGGCGCTGGGGCTTCCCGCCGGCTACCCCGAGTGGGTGCTGCACCAGATGGTGCTGGTGATGCGTGGCGGCGTGGAGGTAAAGTTCAGCAAGCGCGCGGGCGACTACGTCACCATGCGCGACCTGTACGACGAGGTGGGCGTGGACGTGGCGCGCTACTTCTTCCTCATGCGCCGCGCCGAGGCCCAGCTCACCTTCGACCTGGACCTCGCGCTGGAGCAGTCGGACCGCAACCCGGTCTACAAGATCCAGTACGCCCACGCGCGCCTGGCCAGCATCTTTCGCCGCGCGGAGGTGGATCCGGCCACGCTGGACCCGGAGTCGGCCGACCTGGCGCTGCTTTCGCACGAGAGCGAGGCGGAGCTGGTCAAGCTGCTGCTGCGCTTTCCCGAGGAGATCAAGGCCAGCGCCGAGGCGCACGCGCCGCACGCCGTCTGCGCGTACCTGGAGGAGGTGGCGGGCGCGGTGAACAGCTGGTACCACGCCGGCAACCGCGACGCCTCGCTGCGGGTGATCGGGGCGGAGGTCTCGCCGGAGCAGTCGCGCGCGCGGCTGGTGCTGTCGCGCGCTTTGCAGGTGGTGCTGCGCAACGGCCTGGCGGTGCTGGGCATCACCGCCCCCGAGCGCATGGAGCGCGCGGAAGACCCCGCGGGGCCCGCCGCGGAGGCCTGAGCGCTCCGGACAGGGTGGCGCGCTCGGCCGGCGCCCCCTCCGGGCTCGTAAACCTCGCCCACCTCCCCCCAAAAAACCCTGGGGGAGGTTGGTGCGGGCGGAGGCCGCCGGCGCGACGCCGAATTCTCCCCTCTCCGCGAGGAACGAGCGGGGAGGGGTCGGGGGAGGGGCCCCTCGCGGGCGCAGTTCGATGCCTGTCGACGCGCCTCGATCCCTCGGCAACACCAACCTCCCCCAGGGTTTTTTGGGGGAGGTGCGAGCCTGAGCGAGCGGAGGGGGCGCCTCGGACGCAGCGCGAAAGCGTTTGTAGCGCGATCTCGCGTGCGGACGGGGCGCGGCGGGGCTCGCGCATGAAGCAAGACAACGCAGCTCGACTTTTTCACATATCCCATACACCAGGACCCATGTCGCTTCTCGTCGTCGGCAGCGTAGCGCTGGACACCGTGGAAACGCCGTTCGGACGCGCGCAGGACGCGCTGGGCGGCAGCGCCACCTTCTTTTCCGCCGCCGCCTCGCTGCTGCACCCGGTTCAGCTGGTGGGCGTCGTGGGCGACGACTATCCGTTCGACGCGCTGAGCTTTCTGGCCGAGCGCAACGTGGACCTCACCGGGCTGGAGCGCGCCGCGGGCGAGAGCTTTCGCTGGTCCGGCGTGTACAGCTACGACCTGAACAGCCGCGAGACGCTGGAGACGCGGCTGGGCGTGTTCGCCGACTTCGCGCCCAAGATCCCCGAGCAGTTCCGCGACGCGGAGTGGGTGTTCCTGGGCAACATCGACCCCGAGCTGCAGATCAACGTCCTGGACCAGGTGCACAGGCCAAGGTTCGTGGCCTGCGACACCATGAACCTGTGGATCGAGATCAAGCGCAGCCGGCTGCTGGCGCTGCTGAGCCGCGTGGACCTGCTGATGGTGAACGACGCCGAGGCGCGCCAGCTCAGCGGCACCCACAACCTGTCGCGCGCCGCGCGGTGGATCATGGACCGCGGCCCGCGCTACCTGATCATCAAGAAGGGCGAGCACGGGGCCATCCTCTTTACCCCCCACTCCACCTTCTTCGCCCCCGGCTACCCGCTGGAAGAGGTGTTCGACCCCACCGGCGCCGGCGACGCCTTCGCGGGCGGCTTCATGGCGCACCTGGCGCAGAACGGGCGCCTGGAGGACGGCGACCTGCGCCGGGCCGTGGTCTACGGCTCCGTCCTGGGCTCGTTCGCGGTGGAGAAGTTCTCGGTGGAGCGCTTCAAGGACCTTACGGTGGACGAGATCGAGGAGCGCGTGCGGCACTTCCGCGAGATGACGGTCTTCGAGCTGCCGGTGAACGCCGGTGTCTGACCAGCCCGGCCTTTCGTACGCCGCCGCGGGCGTCGACATCGACGCGGCCCACCAGGCCATGAAGGGCGTGGCGGCCCTGGTGCGCTCCACGGCCACGCCCGACACCCTCTCCGAGCTGGGTTCGTTCGGCGGGCTGTACCGCGTGCCGCGCGACGCCAGGCAGCCGGTGCTGGTGGCCTCCACCGACGGCGTGGGGACCAAGCTCAAGGTGGCGTTCACCACCGGCCGCCACGGCACCGTGGGCGAGGACCTGGTGAACCACTGCGTCAACGACATCCTGGTGCAGGGCGCAAAGCCGCTCTTCTTTCTGGACTACGTGGGCGTGGGCCGGCTGGAGCCGGGCGTGGTGGAGGCGCTGGTGGAGGGCGTGGCCCGCGGGTGCCGCGCCAACGGGTGCGCGCTGCTGGGCGGCGAGACGGCGGAGATGCCCGACATGTACCAGCCGGGCGAGTACGACCTGGCGGGGACCATCGTGGGGATGGTGGAGGAGGACCGGGTGATGGACGGCCGCGCCATCCGCCCCGGCGACGCCCTGGTGGCGCTGGCCTCCACCGGGCTGCACACCAACGGCTATTCGCTGGCGCGCCGCATCCTCTTCGACCGCATGGGGCTTACGCCGGATTCTCTGTTTCCGGAGGAGGACGGCAGCGTGGCCGACGTGCTGCTGCGCGTGCACCGGTCGTACCTGCGGTCGCTGCATCCGCTGATCGAGGCCGGCCGCGTCCGCGGGCTGGCGCACATCACCGGCGGCGGGCTGGTGGACAACGTGCCGCGCGTCCTCCCCGCGGGCGTGGACGCGCGCTTGCACCTGGCCAGCTGGAACGTTCCGCCCCTCTTCCGGGTGCTTCAGCGGGAGGGCGGGGTGGAGCAGGGGGAGATGTTCCGCGCCTTCAACATGGGGGTGGGGATGGTCGCGGTCGTCGCGGCGGAGGACGCGGACGCGGTGGTGCGCGACCTGTCCGCGGCGGGCGAGCGGGCGTGGATCGCCGGGGAAACCGTCCCCGGCGACGGCAAGGTGGTGCTGAGCTAACGGAGCAACTGGATGATCAAGAAGACGTACGCGCTCGCGGCCGCCGCGGCGCTGTTCGCCGCCCCCGCGGCGGCGCAGAACAACATCGAGAACGTGTGCACCAGCGGAGTTCCGGTCGTGGCCGTGGAGGAGTGCACCATCGTTGCGCAGGCGGTGGACGCCGCGCAGCCACAGCTGGGCATTCTGATGGCGGGCGGCAACCCCACGCTGGGAACCGCCAGCACCGGCGGCGTGCGGCTGGGGCTGATCCCGCGCGTCAGCCTTACGGGGCGGATCAACGTCGTCGGCGCGCGGCTGCCGGACATCCGTGAAGAGGCGGACGGCGGGACGGACAAGTTCACCGTTCCCGCGCCGGCCGTGGGCGCCAACCTCTCCATCGGCCTTACGCAGGGGTTCAGCGTGGCGCCCATGATCGGCGGGTTCGGCGCCATCGACCTGCTGGGGAGCGTGAGCGTGCTGCCGCTGTCGCTGCTGGGCGACGACTTCGGCGACAACGCGCTCTCCTGGGGCGCCGGCGCGCGCGTGGGGCTGATCCGCGAGTCGTTCGTCACCCCCGGCGTCTCCGTCTCGCTGATGTACCGCAGCCTGGGCGACGTGAGCTTTGGCGAGGTGTGCTCCGGCACGGAGGTGCCCATCGCCGAGAACCGCTCCGCCTGCTCCACGGACGGCGACTTCGGCGAGATCGAGTTCGGGCTGGACAACTGGAGCGCCCGCGCGGCCATCAGCAAGCGGTTCCTGGGGCTGGGCCTTACGGCGGGCGTGGGGTACGACAAGTTCGAGACCAGCGCCGACTTTGCGGTGCGCGCCCCCGGCCCGCCGACCGGCACGGAGCAGGTGTACCGCTTCAACGACGTGGCCGTGGACAACGACCGCTGGTCGGCGTTCCTGGACGGGTCGTTCACCATCCTGTTCGGCTCCATCGTGGCCGAGGTGGGCTGGATGCAGGGCTCCGACCCGATCGAAGGCTTTCCCGAGGCCAGCGACTTCGATCCCAAGGAGGGGACGTTCTTCGGGAGCCTGGGCGCGCGGCTGTCGCTGTAAGTGCGTAAGTGCGTAAGTGCGTAAGTGCGTGAGTGCGTGAGTGCGTGAGTGCGTCAGTGATCGCGCACCAGGGGCCGCCTCTCCGGAGGCGGCCCTTTCGCATGGCTGGATTCGCTGGTAGATCGTATTCCGGATCCAAAAAAGATTCTGGATACGGATCCGTCGGACGGTGTCATTCCGAGGAAGGCGCACCCCCCGGTCCTGTCTACGTGCGCGATTACCAGCGCGCCGACCGAAGAATCTTTGCGATGGGCGCACGATCCCGCCGGCGACGTCGGCTTTGACGCGAGGGCCCCCGCCCGTTTCCGATAAAGATTCTTCGGTCGGCGCCAAGCTTTCGATCCAAGGGGAGAGCGTCGCGCGGTGCCCCCTCAGAATGACAGTGATCTTCCGGACGTAGTTTGCGGCCACGCCGCCATCGGGCACTTGAATCTGGGCACTCGATCCTTCTCCTCCATGCCTGACGCCGCATCGCCGCAGGACGTCCACCACCTCCGCCGCGCCATCGCGCTGGCGGCCAACGGGTGGGGCAGGGTGGCGCCCAACCCGATGGTGGGGTGCGTCGTCGTGCGCGACGGCGAGACGGTGGGGGAGGGATGGCACACGGAGTACGGCCAGCCGCACGCGGAGGTCGAGGCCCTCCGCGCCGCCGGCGAGCACGCCCGCGGCGCGACGGCCTACGTGTCGCTGGAGCCGTGCAGCCACTGGGGAAAGACGCCGCCGTGCACCGACGCGCTGATCGCCGCGGGTGTGCGGCGCGTGGTGTTCGGAGGATTCGATCCCAACCCGAAGGCGCAGGGCGGGGCACAGGTGCTGCGCGCGGCGGGGATCGACGTGCTCGGCGGGGTGGAGGAGGCGGCCGTGCACGACCAGAACGCCGTGTTCTTTCACGCGCACGCGGAGGCGGGCGCGGAGCGGCCGTTCGTCGCGCTCAAGCTGGCGATGTCGCTGGACGCCCGCATCGCCGACCGCGACGGCCGCTCCGTCTGGATCACCGGCGACCCGGCGCGCGCCGAGGTCCACCGCCTGCGCGCCGGGTACGACGCCATCGCCGTCGGCATCGGCACCGCGCTGGCGGACGACCCGCTGCTCACCGTACGAGGCGCCGTGGAGCCGCGCGTCCCCCCCGTCCGCATCGTCTTCGACCGCGCCCTGCGGCTGCCGGTGAACGGCAATCTCGTCCGCTCCGCGCGCGAGGTCCCCGTCTGGGCCGTCTGCGAGCCGGATGCGCCCGGCGAGCGCCGCCGCGCAGTCGAATCCGCCGGCGTCCGCGTGGCCGCCGCCTCCGGCCTCCCCGCCCAGCTCCGCGCCCTCCGCGACGCAGGCGTGCGGTCGATGTTCGTCGAAGGCGGCTCCGTCCTGGCGTCCGCGCTGCTGGCGGCGGACGTGGTGGACCGCATGTACCTCTTCTACGCACCCGCCTTCATCGGCCCCGAAGGCGTGTCGCCCTTCGCCGGCATCCCCAGCCTTCCGCTCGCCGACGCCGCCCGCTGGCGCCGCGTGGACAGCCAGCCGTTCGGCGCGGACACGCTGGTCACGCTCGCCCGGCGGTAGCCCGGATGGAGCGGATCGCGTCCGACCGCCGCCGCGCGTTCTTTCTGCGCGTGATCGAGCCGGACGAGGCGCCGGAGCCTCCGTTCGGCGGCGAGCCGTACGCGGCCCTGGTCTGGGCGGCGCGGCGCACGTCCGACGCGCAGAAGCAGCGCACCGCGCAGGCGCTGATCGCCAGCGGGTGCCGCTACGTGGTGTGCGGTGGGGTGGAGTCGGACGCGTGGGAGGATGCCGCCGATGGCGCGTACCTCGAGCAGGATCTCCCGGAGCCCGTGCCCCACGCGCTGTTCGTGACGACGACGAGCCATCGCGGCGAGCCGGAGGACGAGGTCGTGTTCTTCTTGATCAACAACACCAGCGCTGGCGGGCACGGGTTCTCCCGCTACCTCGTGCTGCTGATCGGCGCGGACGACGGCGTGAGGGAGCGGCTGACGGCGGCCGTGCGCGCGCAGGTGGCGGGCCTCCATCCACCCGCGTAGGCTCGCACCCTCTCCCGCGAGCCAGCCAGGGTATGGCCCGTCCCCATGGGCAGGATGGAAGGCGTCATAGATTTACAGCCTCCAGCAACGCATCGTCGATATACATCGACTCCAATCTCTCAGTGGGTGAAAGAAGGGAATAATGCGCGGGGAGAGTGACGTGCCAGCCGGAGGCGCCCCTTCGTTCGATCTCACATTTTTTCAGCACGGCCGAAGTAGATTCGAGAACCGCGGGCAGCTTGAGGAAATCCAGGAAGAACTTCTTCCGCGCCTGTGCGTCCTTCTGCGGCAGGTGCTTCACGTTTCCCTGCCGGTGATCCGTAGAATGATACTTCCGCCAATACAGCCAGAGGGTATAGACGCCAAGTTTGTCGGCGACCACGAAATCCACATGCTCCAGCACCAGGCGGGACAGAAAGATTTCGGAGAAGCTCGACAGCTCGCTCATCGGCCAGCTGGCCCCGTGACGAAGAATGGCATAGAAATGTTCGTTCGCGTTCGATGACAGGGCGATGATGAGCGCGGCTTCGTTGGGAGCATTGTGGAGAGATCTCGACAGGTCCGGAAGCTTTACCAGATAAGAGGCCGTCAGATATTCCTGGATCGATTTGTGTGCAAACTCGTAGGTGTCATGTGCAACCTCCATGACCAGGCCTGTGTGAGACTCGATTTCGCGTACGACCTCCTTCGCTTCGGTGGCGGGGAGTCCGAAGCGCTTGTGGATTCTCAGGTAAACCTCATTCAAATGGGCATCCGTAAACCGCGTCGTACGGTAGGTGAATGTAATCTGATAGGCGAGTGCCTGTAGAAATTCTTCCTTTCGGTCGACCTCGAATCCGGCATACCGTGAATACCGCCGGATGGACCGTTGCTGATCCCATTCTTCCAGCAGCAGGTGAACGATCTTCCGGTAGACCGTGCGTGGTTTTTCAGGAACAGTCCCCACGCGTTCATAGATCGCACAAAGATGCGCAAGCGTCAGCGGCCTGATCTCGGACCCGCTGTACGGAGCGGCATTCACCTTACCCACGAAGTCCGATGCATCCTCGGAGCCCAGCCAGCGCAGTGCAAACTCTTCGATCTGGGATGGACTCAAAGGTTGAAGGATCGTGGCTGTCGCATTTTCGAGATGATAGCCGAAGTCGGCGGTCCGGCTGGTGATGATTATGCGGCCTTTCGCGACGTGCAAAAGAAGATATCTCAGCTCGGCGACGATGGGTTCGCGCGCACTCGGCCGGAGCTCATCCAGGCCGTCCACCAGCAGGACACAGTGGAGCGCATCGAGAGACTGGCTTACGATCCGCTGGAGAATCGGGGCGATCGGCGCGAGCTCTTCCTGATCGACCGGGTCGTCGCTCGGGTTCCTTGCCGGGAGATTGATTCGCCCTTTCTCGGAGCGGGGGAGGAGCCGCTTTTTATACCTGCTGTCGTGTTCGGCAAGGAACGCTTCGTCATACGTGACCGAGAAACCAAGGAGACCCGCGATCCGGGTGTTCAACGATTCGCCACCGGACAGATCACGCAGCTGGACGAGCAGTGGAATCTCGGGTTCACGGGCGGGGGACGAGTCATGTAATATGCCCGAGGCGATACGCTTCAGCGACGTGGTCTTTCCCGAACCGGGATCACCAAGGATGACGAAATGCGAAGGCAGGGCCGTGATGTCCGAGACTTTGAACTTGTGACGCTTGCTCGCCCTGTGTACTCCCAGGTGAAGATCCAGGTCGACGAAGCTTTCCTGAAAGCGCTTGGACTTGACCAGGTCACGAAACGAGATCTCCGCGGCCCACTGGCTTATCATCCCCAGATGATGCTGCAACGCCGCGGAGCGATCGGCCCTTTGTGCGAGAACGACCCCCTTCTCTTCGATGGGGATGCCCTTCATCACGCGGTCCAGCACGGCCTCCGTCACGCGTGACAATACCGTTCCGACAATTCCTGAGATGTCCATTGGCGTTTGGTCGGCAGGTGCTCGACTCGCAGCGATTGATGCGTGGATTCAAGCCATTTTCGACTGGACGTAGATCCCCCTGGCGCGAAAAGCTTTCCCGCGGGCGTTCCTGCTGCTGCCAAAACCCAATATCATGGGCACCCGTGCCAGCAGCAAGTTCGATTCGCGGCACGAGCAGGCATTGATGCGGCGGCCTTCGGCTCGCACCACACGTTCTTTCCGGGTGTGCTCGAACCCGATGAGACGCCGGAAGCAGAAACCCCGTCCCGGCATGCGCCGGGACGGGGTTTTTCCGCGTGGTTCGCTGCGTCAGCTGCCCACGGCGCGGCGCCGGCCGCCGGTGTGCAGGAGCTTGTTGGTGGTGCTGGGGCCCGCGTTGGTGATGATGGGGTTGCCCCAGGCCAGGATGTAGCTGGTGACCGTCGCGGGCGACGCGGTGGGGCTGCTCTGCAGGTACCGCGCGACGTAGCCGGCCACGTGCGGCGAGGCCATGGACGTGCCGCCGATGGTGTTGGTGCCGCCGTCGTTCCAGGTGGAGAGGGTCTGGTCGCCCGGCGCGAACAGGTCCACGCACGGCCCGAAGTTGGAGGTCCACCACGAGGCTCCGGACGTGCCGTTGATCACGCGGCTGTCGCCCGCCGTGCTGGCGGCCACGGTAATCGCCTCGGGCAGGCGCGCGGGCGAGAACTCGCACGCGTTGTCGCCCGGCGTGCTGACGCCCACCGCGGCGAACGTCTGCGCCGCGCCCACCACCACCGTCACGCCGCTGTTGATCATGTTGCGCACCGCGTCGTCCATTGCCGTGTAGGTGCCAGCCGAGTCCTTGCGGGTCAGCGACATGTTGGCCACCGCGGGCAGCACCCGGTTGGCCGTGACCCAGTTCACGCCGGCCACCACGCTGCTGACGTACCCGGACGGCGTCCACACGTTGGTGGAGCTTCCGTTGCAGCCCAGGACGCGCACCGAGATCAGGTTCACCTGCTTGGCCACGCCGTACGTGGTGGCGCCCATGATCCCCGCCACGTGCGTTCCGTGCCCGTTGCAATCCTGGTTGCCGTCGTTGAAGGCGTCGTAGCCCAGGCTGGCGCGGCCGCCGAACTCCGGGTGGGTGGTGAGGATGCCGGTGTCGATGACGTACGCCTGCACTCCCACCCCGGTGTTGCCGTAGTTGTAGTAGCCGGAGAGGGGCAGGTCCAGCTGGTCCATGCGGTCCAGCCCCCAGGGCGCGCCGTACTGCAGCGTCGCGGGCTCCACCACGCCGTCCGGCTCCACGTACTTCACGTTCGGGTTGCGGCGCAGCGCGTCCACCGCCTGGGGGCTGAGGGTGGCGGCGAAGCCCTTGAGCGCGTGCTCGTAGCGGTAGTGCATGGTGCCGCCGTGCTCGGTCACCATGCGGTCCGCCAGCGCCGCGGCGCCGCGCGTGTCGTCGCGGAACACGACGATGTAGCGGTCCTTCGCCGCGGCGCTGGCCGCGGCGTGCTGCGCGTACGCCGACAGGTCCATCGCGGGGCCGGTGGGCTCCGGCACCTGGTCCGAGCAGGCGCCCAGCAGGACGGCCGCGGCAAGGACGGGTACTGCACTGTTCCTGAAACGCATCGCTTCTCCTTCTGTAAAACGTGCCCGCCGGATTCGAGGGGGGTGCGCCGGCTGGGCGGTGAATCGGTGACGGAAGGGTAACCGTCTGGCGGCTATGGAGATAGCGAAACCGGGCGAGTGGCCCGATCCTTTGTGTGAGCGGCCCCGGAGGGCGGGTGAGCGGACGCCTGCCGGCCCGTCGAGGAGCGAGTCCGAGGCCCGATGGCGATCCCGGCCGCGGCTCCTGCCTCGATCGGGTGATCGCGTGGCTGCGGACGCGCAGGCGCATGGGACGCCGCACACCGTCGGCCCGCCGAGTCCGCGGAGGCGGACTTCGTGATGTTGTAGCCGCGGTTTCAACCGCCCGGGGAGAGGCCATCGGCAACGCACCGGCTGCGGACGCGCAGGCTCCAGCAGCGGACGGCACGTTGCTTCGCTGGAATCGCAATCGGCTTCGGCCGCCCGTGCAAGGTGCCGGATCACGCCCCGCCTTTGCGCATCCCCCGTCCATCGCCGTAACTTTGCGCCCGCGCCGCATGGACGCGGGCGCGCGGCATTCAGCAGATCGGCATCGTGTTCACCGGGATCGTAGAAGAAGTCGGCACCATCGCGGCCGTGGAGCCGCTGGGGAACGGCGTCGCCATCACCCTCTCCGCCCGGCTGGTGCTGCAGGGGCTGGGGCTGGGCGACAGCATCTCCATCGACGGCGCGTGCCAGACGGTGACCGCCATCCTCCCCGACGGCTTCGCCGTGCAGGCCATCGCCACCACGCTGGGGCGGACGACGTTCGGCGGATTTACGCCCGGGCGGCGGGTGAACCTGGAGCGCGCGCTGGCGTTCGGCGCGCGGCTGGGCGGGCACCTGGTGGCCGGGCACGTGGACGGCGTGGGCAGGGTGCTGCGTATCGAGCCGCGCGAGGAGCTTACCCTCATCGACTTCTCGCTCCCGGACGAGGTCGGCGGCGTCACCGTGCTGCACGGGTCCATCACCCTCAACGGCATCAGCCTGACGGTGAACGACCTGCCGCGGCCCGGCGTCTGCCAGGTCTCCATCATCCCCTTTACCTGGCAGCACACGGCCATCGGCGACCTGCGCGAGGGGGACGAGGTGAACGTGGAAGGCGACATGATCGGCAAGTTCGTGCGCAACCTGCTGGGCGCGCCCGCGCAGGGCGGCGGCGCGAACGCGGGCGCCGAGCACGTTCTGCGGGCGTGGGGGTACCAGTGAGGTTCCGCGCCGGCTTGATGGTCCTGGCGCTGGCCGCCTGCGAGCCCGGGCCGGACCCGGACTACCGCGGCCAGAACACCGTCCCCGTGGAGGGGATGGCCGTCGACTCCGCCGCGGCCGACAGCGGCGCGCTGGACAGCGCCTTCACCGCGATCGAGGTCGAATCCGGCGGCCAGCTGGGCGTGGCGGCCGTCGTGGTGGAGAACGGGCGCACGGTGGGCCACCGTGACGGCGAGGCGTTCCCGATGGCGAGCACCTACAAGCTCCCCATCGCCCTTGCGGTGCTGGCGGGGGTGGACAGCGGGCGGATCGCGCTGGACGATTCGATTCCGCTCACGCCGGCGGACTACCGGCTGGGCCCCAGCCCCGTCACCGAAGGCCTGCCCGCGGGCGGCGGACCGGTGACGGTGCGGCGGATGATCGAGTCGATGATGATGTTCAGCGACAACACCGCCACCGACGCGCTGATGCGGCTGGTGGGCGGTCCGCAGGGGGTGATGGCGCACCTGCGCACGCGGGGCGTGGAGGGGCTGCGCATCGACCGGTACGAGGGGCAGGTCTACCTCGACTACAACGGCGTGGCGCAGGCGCCGCCAGCGGCGGAGTGGACGCCGGAGCGGGTGCAGGCGCTGATCGACTCCGTGCCGCAGCCGCAAAGGCAGGCGGCGCGCGAGCGGTTCTTCGCGGACGTGCGCGACACCAGCACGCCGGACGCGTTCGCGGCGCTGCTGGCGCAGCTGCAGCGCGGCGAGGGGATCTCGGCGGCGAGCCGCGGCTTTCTGCTGGACGCCATGCGGCGCTCGCCCACGGGCACGCGGCGCATCCGCGCGGGGGTGCCGCGGGGGACGGAGGTGGCGGACAAGACGGGCACCATCGGCCGCACGACGAACGACGTGGGGCTGGTGACGCTGCCGGACGGCACGCACGTGGCGCTGGCGGTGTTCGTCCGCAACTCGTCCCGGACCAACGAGCAGGTGGAGCCGGCCATCGCCGCCGCCGCGCGGGCCGTCTACGAGCACTTTGCGGGAACGCGCAGCGGTGCCGCCGCCGCGCGCGACAGCGTCCCGGCGGACACGACACCGCAGGCACGGGATACGACGGTGCCTTAGCCGCCCGAGCGGTGCAGCGAGCGATCTGGCCCCTGCGGGAGCGCGATCGAATTCTCCCCTTTCTCCCGCGCAGCGGGGGAGAGGGGCCGGGGGAGAGGGGGCCGCGTCGGGCGCAGTTCGATCCGGTTCGAAGCGCCTCCAAACCCCGCTGCGCGCCCGGCTGCGGCCGCGCAGGTGCGTGGGACGCCGCACACGGTTGGGCCGCCGAGTCCGCGCAGGCGGACTTTGTGACGTTGTAGCCGCGGTTTCAACCGCCCGGAGAGGGGCAGGGGGAGAGCGGGCCTGTCGGGCGCGAGCGTGATGCCGGTCGTCGCGCCTCGAACCCCGGCGGCGTGCCCCCGCGGTTTCGACCGCCCGGAGAGGGGGGCCGGAGGTGAGGGGAGCCTTTCGGAGCGATGGAGAAGGAGCGGACGGTGATCCTTACGGGCAGGATTCCATTGATCGACATCAACGGCGAGCGAGGGGACACGATGCCGTTCGACAGGATAGAAGACGCAATCGCGGACATCCGCGCGGGCAGAATGGTCATCGTCGCCGACGACGAGGACCGCGAGAACGAGGGCGACCTGGTGTGCGCGGCGTCCGCCGTCACCCCCGAGATCATCAACTTCATGGCGCGGGAAGGCCGCGGGCTCATCTGCCTGGCCATCACCGCCGAGCGCGCGGACGAGCTGGACCTGCGCCCCATGAGCGAGAACAACACCGAGGCGCTGAGCACCGCGTTCACCGTCTCGGTAGACGCCGCCGCGCGCTTCGGCGTGACCACGGGGATCAGCGCCTGGGACCGCGCCAAGACCATCCAGGTGTGCCTTGACCCGGCGTCGAAGCCGTCGGACCTGCGCCGCCCGGGCCACGTCTTTCCCCTCCGCGCCCGCGCGGGCGGCGTGCTGCGCCGCGTGGGGCAGACGGAGGCGTCGGTCGATCTGGCGCGCCTGGCCGGGCTCCCGCCGGCCGGCGTGATCTGCGAGATCCTGAACGACGACGGGACCATGGCGCGCCGGCCGCAGCTGGAGGAGTTCGCGGCCAGGCACGGGCTGAAGTTCATCACCGTGGCGCAGATCGTCGCGTACCGGCTGCAGCGCGAGCGGCTGGTGCACCGCGAGGCGGAGGCGAGCATCCCCACGCCGTTCGGCGAGTGGCGCATCATCGCCTACAGGAACGACGTGGACCCGCACGAGCACGTCGCCATGATCAAGGGCGAGGTGGAGGGCGTGCCCGACGTGATGGTGCGCATGCACTCCGAGTGTCTGACCGGCGACGTGTTCCACTCCCTGCGCTGCGACTGCGGCGAGCAGCTGGACTCGGCCATGGCGCAGATCGAGCGCGAGGGGCGCGGCGTGATCGTCTACCTGCGGCAGGAGGGGCGGGGGATCGGGCTGGTGCACAAGCTGCGCGCCTACAACCTGCAGGATCAGGGGATGGATACGGTCGA
The DNA here is from genome assembly GCA_036379135.1 of Longimicrobium sp. Classification (GTDB taxonomy): domain Bacteria; phylum Gemmatimonadota; class Gemmatimonadetes; order Longimicrobiales; family Longimicrobiaceae; genus Longimicrobium. The sequence continues at coordinate 6,359 of DASUVG010000238.1, read as the reverse complement.
GGCCAACGAGGCGCTGGGCTTTCTCCCCGACCTGCGCGAGTACGGCATCGGGGCGCAGATCCTGCTCGACCTGGGGCTCTCGTCCGTGCGCATCCTGACGAACAACCCCAAGAAGATCGTGGGGATGGACGGATACGGCCTGTCCGTGGCGGAGCAGATCCCGCTCACGGTGGAGCCCAACCCGCACAACACCGGCTACCTGCGGACCAAGCGGGAGCGGATGGGGCACCTGCTGCCGAGCGGAAGTGCGTGAGTGCGGGAGTGCGTGAGTGCGTAAGTGCGGGAGTGAAAGATTTGATCGTCGGTGCCGCGGGACCTGGGCACTGGGAACTGGGCACTGGAAACTCTCTTGACTGAACATCACGGACAGATTCGCGGCGAGGGCAGGCGGTTCGGCATCGTCGTCGCGCGCTTCAACGACCTGATCACCCGCCAGCTGCTGGCCGGCGCGCGCGACTGCCTGCTGCAGCACGGCGTGGCCGACGACGCCATCGAGGCCGTCTGGGTCCCCGGCGCGTGGGAGATCGCGGGGCCGCTGCGCATGCTGGCGGAGAGCGGGCGCTTCGACGCGGTGATCGCGCTGGGCTGCGTGATCCGCGGCGCCACGCCGCATTTCGAGTACGTGGCGGGCGCGGCGGCCAACGGCGTGGCGGCGGTGGGCGCGTCCGTCGACGTCCCCGTGGTCTTTGGCGTGCTGACGACGGAGACCATCGAGCAGGCGATCGAGCGGGCGGGGACCAAGGCCGGCAACAAGGGATGGGACGCGGCGATGGTGGCTATGGAGATGTCGGACCTTTACGCCCGCCTGGGCGGCCGGGAGGCGCGGTGAAGAACCGGAGCCGCGCCCGCGGATGGGCGCTGCAGGCCCTGTACGCCTGGGAGCAGCGCGGGGCCGCGGCGGAGATGGGGATGCCGGTGCTGCAGGACCTGTTCGCCTCGCTGCGCGTGTCGCCCGCCAACCGGCCCTACGCGGAGATCCTGGTGCGCCTGGTGGGGCAGAACCTGGAGAAGATCGACCGCACCATCACCGAGGCGCTCACCAACTGGCGGCTGGAGCGGCTGGCCGTCGTGGACCGGGCCATCCTGCGGCTGGGCACGGCGGAGATGATGTTCGTGGACGACGTGCCGCCGCGCATGTGCATTCGCGAGATGGTGCAGCTGGCGGAGAAGTACGGCACGGCCGACAGCCCGCGCTTCGTCAACGGCGTGCTGGACGCGGTGATGCGGCGCGTGGCCCCCGGGGAGGCGACCGGGGCTTGAAGATCCTGGTCCTCAACTGGCAGGACCTCGCCAACCCCCAGTCCGGCGGCGCCGAGATCCACCTGCACGAGATCTTTGGCCGCCTGGCCGGACGCGGGCACGAGGTCACCCTCCTCTGCTCCGGCTGGCCCGGCGCGCGCCCGCGCGCCGAGAGCGGCGGGATGGAGATTCACCGCGCGGGGGGCCGCAACACCTTCTCCCTGGCCGCGCCCGCCTACTACCGCCGCCACCTCGCCGCCGAGCCGTGGGACGTGGTGGTGGAGGACCTGAACAAGGTTCCCCTCTTCGCGCCGTACTGGATCAAGCGGCCGCTGGTCCTCCTCGTTCACCACCTCTTCGGCGCCACGGCGTTCCGCGAGGCCAGCGCGCCCTTCGCGGCGGCCACCTGGCTGCTGGAGCGCCCCATCCCCCTGGCCTACCGCGGCCTTCCCGCGCAGGCCGTCAGCGAGAGCACCGCGGACGACCTGGTGGCGCGCGGCCTGCGCCGCGAGGACATCCGCGTCATCCACAACGGGGTGGATCTGAAGTTCTTTGCACCGGACCCGCGCCTCGCCCGCTTTCCCGATCCCACGTTCCTGTACGTAGGCCGGCTGAAGCGCTACAAGCGCATCAACCTGGCCATCGACGCCGTCGCCCTGCTGCGCGGCCGCGGGGCGAACGTGCGCCTGCGGATCGCGGGCCGGGGCGACGAGGAGCCGCGGCTGCGGGCGCAGGTGGAGCGGCTGGGGGTGGGCGACCGGGTGACGTTCGAGGGGTTCGTGACGGAAGAACGCAAGCGCGAGCTGCTGCGCGCCTGCTGGGGCACGGTGCTTCCGTCGCCCAAGGAGGGGTGGGGGATCACCAACGTCGAGGCCGCCGCCTGCGGCACTCCCGCCGTCGCCGCGGACTCGCCCGGCCTGCGCGAGTCCGTGGTCCACGAGAAGACGGGCCTCCTCGTCCCCTACGGCGACACGGCGAAGCTGGCGGATGCGCTCGGCTCCCTGGCGGCCGATCTTCCCCGCGTCGACGCCCTCGGCGCCGCCGCCCGCCTGTTCGCGGAGGGCTTTTCCTGGGAGCGCGCCGCGGAGCGGACGGAGGCGCACCTGGCGGAGGTGGCGGGGCCCTCCCCCGGCGGCGCCTGAGAGCGCGCCACCCCCTCCCGCAAACTGCGCGGGAGGGGGATACACGCCACGGGCGGTGGGGTGTTTCCTGAGGCCGGGCGCGAGACGGTGGCCGCCCCCCTCCCCGGCCCTCCCCCACGGACTGCGCCAAACTGCGTGGGGAGGGAGGACTGCAGAAAGGTCCCTCGAAGCGGGATCGAATTCTCCCCTTTCTCCCGCGCAGCGGGGGAGAGGGGGCCGCGTCGGGCGCCAGTCTGATGCCCTTCGTCACGCCTCGGACCCCGCGGCTCCCCGGCTGCGGACCCGCAGGTGCATGGGACGCCGCACACGCCCGGGCCGCCGAGTCCGCGCAGGCGGACTTCGTGCCGTCGTAGCCGCGGTTTCAACCGCCCGGGACGGAGCCGGGGGAGAGGGGCCCCATCGGGCGCAGCTCGATGCCCGTCATCGCGCCTCGGACCTCGCGGCTCCCCGGCTGTAGCGGCGAATTCATTCGCTCCTGCAGGCGGACGGCACGGGGCGATGGATGTCCAGGTGGACGGCACCGCGTACCGGGTGGCAAGCCGACGGCACGAAGTCTGTCGGAGTGCGAAGATCAGGGTTATGCTATCGCCCGTACCACGAACGACGGGCGCAACGCCAATCACCAGGCGAGGACGATTGACGGTCGACGAGCTGCTGCGCGCAAAGCGGGAATCGCTGGTGCTGGAGCTGCTGACGGACGAGCGCGGCCTGTCGCGCACCGTCACCAACCCCGACATCAGCTCCCCCGGGCTGGTGCTCACCGGCTACACCGAGCGCTTTCCCTCCGACCGCATGCAGGTGCTGGGCGAGACGGAGGTCGCCTTCCTGGAGTCGCTGGACGAGGACCGCCGCCGCGCCGCCCTGACCACGTTCCTGGACTTCGACATCCCCGTCGTCTTCATCACCAAGGGGCAGGAGGCGCCGGAGCCGCTGCTGGAGCTGTGCAACCAGTGCGGCACCCCCGTCATCCGCAGCGCCCTCAAGACCGCCGAGTTCTACACCCGCATCAAGCCGTTCCTGGAAGAGCGGTTCGCCCCGCGCACCACCCTGCACGGCTCGCTGGCCGACGTGTACGGCGTGGGCCTTCTCTTCACCGGCAAGAGCGGCGTGGGCAAGAGCGAGACGGTCCTGGACCTGGTGGAGCGCGGCCACCGGCTGGTCGCCGACGACCTGGTGATGATCACGCGGCGGGGGAACGAGGTGCTGATCGGCAAGGGGCACGACCTGCAGAAGCACCACATGGAGATCCGCGGGGTAGGGATCATCGACGTGCGCACCATGTTCGGCGTTCGCGCCATCCGCCAGCAGAAGCGCATCGAGGTGGTGGTGCAGCTGGAGATCTGGGACCAGGACGCCACCTACGACCGCACGGGGCTGGACACGAAGTCGATGGACATCCTGGGCGTGCCCATCCCCATGGTGACGGTGCCGCTGGTGCCGGGAAAGAACATCACCGTGGTGTGCGAGGTGGTGGCGATGAACCACCTGCTGAAGTATGCCGGCGTGGATACTGCCCGCCTGTTCAACCAGCGGCTGCAGAACCGGATGACGGGCACGTCGGAGTACCTGGAGGAGGATTATGAGTGAGCCCGTGGTCGGGCTGGTGGTGAGCCATGCCTCGCTGGCCGAGGGGCTGGTGCAGTCGGTGCGGCAGATCGCCGGCGTGGACGGCGGCGCGCTGCGCGCCGTGAGCAACGACGGATGCGGCCCCGAGGCGCTGCAGGCCGCCGTTTCCGACGCCCTGGGGACGGGGCCCGGAATCGTGTTTACCGACATGCCCTCCGGCAGCTGCGCCTTCGCCGCGCGAAGGCTGACGATCGACCGCCCCGACACGGCGGTCATCTGCGGGGTGAACCTGCCCATGCTGCTGGACTTCGTCTTTCACCGGGACCTTTCCCTTCCCGAGCTGGTGGACCGGCTGGTGAGCAAGGGAAGGGCGTCGATCACCGGCTCCTGCCGGGAGGTGGCGGCGCATGCCGATCGTGCTGCTTCGCGTTGACGAGCGGCTGATCCACGGCCAGGTGGTGGTGGGGTGGGGCGGCCCCCTCCACGCCGACCGCATCGTCGTGGTGGACGACGCCATCGCCGCCAGCACCTGGGAGCAGGAGCTGTACTGCCTGGGCGTGCCGCCGGAGATGGAGGCGTCGTTCGCCACGGTGGACGACGCGCGCGCCCAGGTGGCCGGGTGGCGCGAGGGCCCCAAACGCGTGATCGCCCTGGTCCGCGACATCCCCACCGCGCTGCGGCTGGCGGAGGGCGGCATCCTGGCCGGCGAGGAGGTGAACCTGGGCGGCATTCACCACGCCGAGGGGCGCGACCGCGTGCTCCCCTGGCTGCACCTGGACGACGCCGACCGCGAGACGCTGCGGCGGCTGGCCGCCACGGGGGCCGTGGTCTCCGCCCGCGACCTGCCGGCCACGCGCGCGGTGACCCTGGACGAGCTGCTGGGCGGATGATCCCGGACCCCGCGACCCTCCTGCTGCTGAGCCTGCTGGGCGGACTGCTGGGGCTGGACGCCACCAGCGCCGGCCAGTTCATGCTCAGCCGCCCGCTGATCGCGGCGGGGCTGGCGGGGATGATCGCGGGAAACCCCGAAGGCGGCATCGTCTGCGGGGTGCTGATGGAGGCCATTCACCTGGCCGTGCTCCCCGTGGGCGCGGCGCGCACCCCCGAGGCGGGCCCGGCGTCCGTGGCCGCCGCGGGCGCCTTCGCGGGCGCGCCGGCCACCTCGCAGGTGGCGCTGCTGGCCTCCGTGGTCTTCATGCTGGGGTGGGGGTGGCTGGGGGGGCGCAGCGTGGAGTGGATGCGGCGCATCAACGTGCGCATCGCCGTGCCGCCGCCGGGGCCGGTGGACGCGGGGACGGTAGAGGCGCTGCACCTGCGCGCGCTGGCGCTGGACTTTGCCCGCGGGGTGGGGGTGACGCTAGTGGGGCTGCTGGTGCTGGGAACGCTGCTGGAGACGCTGGGGTGGATCCCGTTCCGCCAGCAGTGGACGCGCCCCGCGCTGGCGCTGAGCGCCGCCGCGGCGCTGGCCAGTTCGCTGCGCCTGTTCGGGCGCCGCCGGCTGCCGCTGTTCGCGGTGGGGGCGGCCGCCGGGGCGGTGCTGCTGTGGCTGCGGCCGTGAGCGCGCTCCCCGCCGGCGTGCGCCGGGCCATGCTGCTGCGCTCCCTGGCGGTGCAGGGGTCGTGGAACTACCAGACGCTGATCGGCACCGGCCTGGCGTTCGTGCTGGCCCCGGCGCTGCGCCACCTGTACGCGGACGATCCCGCCCGGCTGCGCGAGGCGGTGGCGCGGCACGCGGCGCTGTTCAACGCGCACCCGTACCTGGCGGCGCTGGCCGCGGGGGCGCTGGCGCGGCTGGAGGCCGACGGGGTGCCGCCGGAGACCATCGACCGCTTCAAGAGCGCGGTGCGCGGCTCGCTGGGCTCCATGGGCGACCGGCTGGTGTGGCTTACCTGGCGCCCCGCCTGCGCCCTGCTGATGGTGGCGCTGCTGCTGGCCGGCGCCGGGTGGTGGGCCGCCGTGCTGGCGTTCCTGCTTTCGTACAACGCGCTGCACCTGTGGATGCGCGCCTGGGGGCTGAACGCCGGCTGGCGCGACGGCCTGCAGGTGGCGCGCGCCCTGCGCGAGGCCCCGTTCGAGCGGCTGGGCGACCGTGCGGGCGACGCGGGGGCGGTGCTTTCCGGATTCGCGGCCGTGCTGGCCCTGGGGTGGGGGGGCGAGCGGGGCATTCCGTACGCCGCGGTCGGCGCGCTTGCGCTGGCCGCGGGCATCATGCTGGGGCCCCGCGTCCGCTGGGTGGCGGCCGTGGCGCTCACCGCCATCCTGGCGGCCGGCGTGGCGCTGGCGAACAACCCGTAAGAACCTGGATGGGATGGAACACGCGAGCGAAGTGACCATCGTCAACAAGTACGGCCTGCACGCGCGTCCCGCGGCCGAGTTCGTGAAGCTGGCCAACCGCTTCGCGAGCGAGGTGTT
>DASUVG010000237.1:0-16986 GCA_036379135.1 Longimicrobium sp. | reverse complement strand
CCGCTCCTCGTCGGCCTCCGGCCAGAACAGCGCGAGCAGGGTATCTCGCCGGCAGTAGCCGCCCGCCGGCAGGCCGGCGAGATAGATGAGCAGCGCCAGGCGCTTGGGTTGAGCGAGCAGCGACGCGACGGGCTCGCCGTCTGCGTCGTGAAGCTCGATGGAACCAAGCGTCCTGAGGCGGAAGGGATGTCTGCGCAGGGTTCTGAACTTTCGAGAAGGGGAGCTGCTCTTGAGGGGTTCCCCTCAGCAAGGTTTTCATCGACCCGAAAGCATGCCCGGCCCCGCATCCCCTGCAGCCGATTGTTCGGCCGCGGCTATCGAAACAGACACTGGGGCAGCGCCACGTTACGCGCCAGGCCCGATCCGTTGAGGAGTGACTCGTTGCGTCTCGTGGATGGGACGGTGGACGGGGCGGGGTGAATCCCCCGGAGTGGCGGACGCCTCGCTGACGTGAGGCGACTGTTGATCATGCACGGGCCGGGGCACGGATGTGAATCCGCGTATCTGCCGCGCTGTCAACGACATGTTATATGCACGAATTGTTTCCGGCGCAATAAGGGAGGGTGCTTGCGCGATCCGATGCACCCCTCCGGCGAGCCTGACGACACAAGGGTGTCAGCACCTTGGCTTACTTTCTAGAACGGAGTGGCGCAAAGCAATCTCAACTTGCGTGGTGTTGCACAGCGATTGGGCTTTCTCTTGAACCGCCGGAGTAGCTTGAGCGATCTCCTCGATGGAATCAGTTTCCATGGGCATCGATGCTCTCGAATGGGCCTAACGCTGAGCATCAGCCGCGGAGCGCAGCGCCGTCGGCTGCATGCTAGTTGTTGGGCCGCTGCGCCTTCATCCCCGAAGAAGCCAGCGCCGACCCAGTTCCTGCAGTTCCGGATCATTCGGTACGACCTCCATTAGAGCATTCCAGACGTAGGTCCACGCTGGGTTCCCTGGTTCTGTCTGCAGCAACCAGTGGCGTCCAAGTTCTAGAATCTCATGATCGCCGGGCGACACATGAATCAGCGCATTCCAGACGTGACTCCAAGAGGGAGTCTCTGGATCGCTGCGAAGAAGCCACCCCCTTGCGAGTTCGATAGTCTCAGGATCATAGGCCACGGTTCTGAGCATCCGCACGAGGATGAACGGATACTCTTCTGGTGGATCCGGGGTGCCCGTGCTCCGCGTGTCGCTCTCTTCGAATAGGTCTTCGCTGGGTTGGCTCATCGGAAAGGGGGGAGAGCCCACAGGCGGTGCCGCCTCTCGGCGCCCGTGTAGGGTGTTGAGCAGATCAGAGTAGGCTTCCTCCAACTCGAGCCCCGTTGCACGTAAATCGACGTACACCGATCCGAGCAACCAGGATGGTGCTGAGTCCTTCCATTCTCCTCTTCGGAGCACGGGTATAAACTTCCGCCGAGGCGCCCCTGTGGCTAGCTCTGCGGTCATCACGCTCCCTTCGTATCCGACGCCCCCAGCCCGAGTGTCTGCCTTAGCCTTGTAGACGGGTGTACACACCACGAGCACTGCGTCGCTGTCTCGTACCGCCTTTTCCATGAAGGCGGTCAGTTCGTCGCCCGGAGCCAGTTCCCATTGGTCAAGAAGAACCTCCACACCATCTAGGCGAAGCCGGACAGCAATCTCCTTCACCCAGAGCCTGTGCTCCCGGTTCTCCCAAGCATAGGAAACGAACAATTTCGGCGGAGAGAATGCGTCTGCCATTCGTGTTGTTCCTTGCCGGCCCAACGGCACAAGGGTCAGGGGTGCGGGCCAGCGCGCAAGCCTGTCGTCCGCCCGAAAACATGCCCGGCCCCGCATCCCCTGCAGCCGATTGTCAGGCCGCGATTTGCGCCTGAACTGGGCGGTGTCAGCCAGCGTTGCGCGCCCACTCGGGCACCGCGCGCCTTATCCGCTGCAATGCCACGTTAGGCTGGCTGCTCGGTCGCGAACTCACCCCGCGTCGGCCGGCGGTAGCCGAAAGTGTGGGTTCTCGATCAGGCCAATCACATTACCGGAAGGATCCGCGATTGTTGCCACACGAATGCCGCCACCGACGTCTTGTGCCGGCGTGACGAGTTCGACCCCGCGGAGTGCCACGTGTGCCAGGACGGCGTCCAGGTCCGCAACCCCCTAGTAGGCGGTCGCACCACCGGGGCCGGGCGGCGTATCCGTATCCGGGTCCAGCCCAAGCTCGTAGCCGCCGATGTTGAAGCCTACGTAGAATGGCTCGTCGAAGTAGGGTGTGATTCCGAAAACGTCCGAGTACCACGCCTTCGCTCCTGCGAGATCCGACGCATTGTAGATCACCGTTCGTAAGCCGAGAAGCATGTTGAAACACCTCAGTATTGCGTGCGACGATGTGCGGAGCGGCCTAACGACACAAGGGTCAGGGGTGCGGGGCCGTCGCGCAAGTCTTTCATCGCGCCGAAAGTATGCAAGGCCCCGCATCCCCTGCAGCCGATTGTTAGGCCGCGGAAACCGTTGCTTACTTACACTTCTGGGGCTTGCAAGCCGTTCGGCACTTCGCCCGGCCATCCGCGTAGGGCTCCCCGAAGTGGTGCTGGTAGAGTTCGCATGTATCATCGAACGCATTTACAAGCGCCTGCTCGTCCTCGGGCCCGTTCATCCCAAAGTAGGGGTAATGATGAAGGAAATAGCCGAAAACCGCTTGGCAGTCCTCCGCATACTTCTGAGTGTCGAGAATGTGGTAGTGCCAAAACTTGTCGACAGGCTGATTGGGCACAATCTCCCGGTCTGGATACGCCCGCTTCAAAGCGAGATACCGCTTGTAGTCAAGTTCAACCTCCAGGCACTCTTCCTCACTCCAGCCCATACCTTCTTCGGGATCTTGGAGCTTGCGCCGAATCATGGAGAGGTCAAGCTCCATGAGGTCGTTCATCACCAGATCAGTGGCTTGCGCGGTTGCAATCATGGGTTGGTCCTCTTGGAGAAAGGGTGAGATCGAGAAGCGCAGCACGGCCCATGCGTCGCTCCTCATTGTACAATTTGCACCTGCGGCGTCTCTTCGGTAAAGTCCTGCTATATACGGCTCACCTGGCGGGTTAGACGGATTATGAAAAACACGGCAGCCGCAGGAGGATCACCGTGCGGCTGCCGCGATGCTTGCCCAGCGGCCTAACGACACAAGGGTCAGGGTGCGGGGCCGGAGCGCAAGCCTGTCGTCGGCGAAAGCATGGACGCCCCGCATCCCCTGCAGCCAATTGTTAGGCTGCGCCTACTGCCCCGGCTTCCCGATCCGCCACGCTGGAGGGTACACGCGTCTCAACTGGGGCGCCGCCTCGTTCTTTACTCATAGTCACTTTCGTCGTGCACCAAAGGCATGAGCGTGCTAAGAAGTATATAGATCACAATCGCAGCAATCAGGAGCCCGGCAACTCCCCAAGCGATCCCCTGTGCTGAATCAATCCCTTTCGCTGTCAGCAAGACAAGGGGTGATGCAAGAACGCCGACAGCGATGGACGAACCGAGGCGATAATCGTCCCGATGAGACGGACGAAATGCCTTGCCTTTACAGCGATTGATCTCGCGCACGATTGCGATGTGCGAGATAGTCCATCCGAGTAGAAGCCAGGAATAACCAATGATCACGAGAATAATGATTGGGACGGCGTCCTTCACGGGGGATGCCGCTTGGGAGGGCTGCATGGCAACGAGAAATGTTCCAATCCCGATTACGTCGGCCACAAAGCCGATGATGCCAGCAATGAGCGGAACTCGCTGAGATAAGTTCATATGTCCTCATATCATGCGACGAGGTTGTGGCCCAATCCGGTTACTAAAAGGCTGAGGATAGTCTTCGAGTCTTGCGGCGAGGGCCGAGGGAGAATGATCCGATCATCAACTACGACCGCGGTGTTTGCCAAGCAGCCTAACGACACAAGGGTCAGGAGTGCGGGGCCGGCGCGCAAGGCTATCGTCCGCTGGAAGCATGGACGGGCCCGCGGAGGGATTGACCTAACGACACAAGGGTCAGGGGTGCGGGGCCGGCGCGGAAGCCTGTCGTCGGCGAAAGCATGCCCGGCCCCGCATCCCCTGCAGCCGATTGTCAGGCCGCCAGCAGAACTCAGGACGCTCCGTTATCAGCGCAGTTGAGGAAAGCCTCAGCCATCTCGTCCCAGAACTCGGCAACTGCCTCAAAATACTTCTCCCATTGCCATACGACAAAGCCGTACCCTTCTAGGGGACGACCGATGAACGGCTTAAAAGACCAATCGACGGGAAACAGCTTCTGATTATGCGCAGTAAGCTCGCGACTAGCGCGACCCTTGCCATGTTTCACGACATTGGCGACAAGTCTCAGCTCTTCCAGCGTTCCCCAAGTTTCAAACGACTCACAATTAAGTCCGTAATCGCGGAATGTTGCGACAACTTCACGAAGGGTTGGTGCGGTTTCACGGTCCTTGGTGGTCTCATACGTGAGATCACTCCAAAGCTCGCAGAGCTGTTGCTCGAACATATGGTGTAGTGCTGCAGTCATCATGTTCTTAAGTGCGTTCCGAAGCCGATCTATGTCCTGAAGATAGACTCTGCCCTCTTCCCAGGCCTCTTCCCAAGTAATGATTGCGTCCGGGTCGTCCTTGTACTTTTCTCGAAGGCGCAGCAACTCCTCGTCCGCGATGGCGATCGCCTCATCCATGGCGCTGTCGAATGCCGGAAATACACGTTTCTTGACAGTGTCGCGAAGTCGCAGCACGGCCTGCTTTTGATGTATGAGACGACCTGCGATTCCTCGGGCGTGCTTAATTGCCATGGTAGATAAGTTTCTCGGTCGCCGAACGACACAAGGCAGCCGCGCTTCTCTCCGCGTCTCCGCGTGGAGCGGGCCGGCGCGCAAGCCTGTCGTCGGCGACAGCATGGACGGCCCCGCATCCCCTGCAGCCGATTGTTAGGCCGCTACTTCGCGCGAGTCAAGCATCCCCCGCTGGGCTTTCTTCTGCTGCTCCAATACTTCCGCGAGTTCCCTGAACTCCTCGCTACGTTCTCTCGCCAGTTGCGCCAGGACAGTTTCCCAGTCCGCAGGGGGTGAGCGATACGCGGAACTCGACGGATCCAGACGAGCTCGTGCGATCGAACTGACTGATACACCAGCTGCCGCGGCGATCTCTTCCGCGGTGATTCGCTGCGTCAGCACATCGGTTGCGGTTTTGAAGTCCACAGCACCTTTTGGATAGAATGCTCTTGACAAAACGCACCTATTGGACATACTATTCTATCCAGCAGGGCAAAAAAAGCAAGGCTGGCCGTTCTCCCGCGAAGAAGTACCGGCCAGCCTCACAAGTGAAACGACCCCAAGGCCGCCCGCACTGAACAGTAGCCCTGCACGGCGGCATGGAGGTGAGCACGGAACAGCAGCAGCACCCGCCCTCGCCGATGCGGCTCCTGGAGATCCTGCAAGACAGGTTCGGCGCACTCGAAGCGGTGGCAAACTCCTCAATCAAGCTCGCCCGCTACGCACCGGAGCACGAGTTGGCGATGGATCTGCTCGTCGCGGAATCGGTGCTGGAGTTCGGCAGCAGCTTGCGCGAGGCGAGGGATGGAGCCATGCAGTGGGCGAGGGCGCGGGGCGTCGCACCGCTTGCGTGAGGGATTCACAGCAGCCGCAGGAAGGTCTGCGGTTGCCGTGGTGTTTGTTCAGCCGCCTAACACGAGTCCGACCAGTGGTGGAGCCGGCGGCGCAACTCTCGATTCACAAGAAGCTCACCCGCCGGCTCGGTCCACTGCATCGGCGCATTATGTGGCACGCCGGACAGCCGCATCATTCAATCGGCCATGAAGTGCCCGGGCCGGTGGCGTGGGTTGCGACCCGCATCATTGTCTTCGAGCCACGCGATCATCCGCGGCACGGCGTTCGGGATGTTACGCCGATGAAAGAAGGTCCTCAGATTCATCCACGCGCTGCCTACCAGCAGCATGTCTCCTTCTCGACGTCTAACTTCGAGGCGGGCCTGACGCGCTGCGTCAGCCGCTAACGTGGCGAACTCCTCGAACGCCGCCTCTTGGTTGCGCAGCAACTCGCGAATGGCCGGCGAACTCATCTTCTGCATGCGCGCGCGCGCAACCTGGCGTATGAAATGATCCGTCTCCAGGAGCTTTGCCCATTCCGGCAGATTCGATGCGTCCATTAGCTGGACGGCGTAATCCCACTCTTCCTGTTCGCCCGGCGTACGCAAGAGTTCACGAGCCGCGTACTGATCTTCTTCCAGGCGCGGCGCGTCCGGCGCGTAGTCACCTTCCGCGTCGTGCAGGTACATGTCCGCCGAGTCTTCCAAGTCCACCACCCGGAGGAGATCGGAAGCGCACGACTCGAAGTCGCGATACAGCAGCCGGCTATCACCCTCGTGCGACACGTGGGCGACACGGAAGGCAAGCGGGTCGCGGACGATCACGACGAGGTAGTTCGATTGATGGTCGTCCAGCACGGGCACAAACCCCCGCTCGACCAACTCCTCATTCCAGGTACCGTCTGCCAGGAGCTGACGAACCTCCGTCGGCCCGAGCAGGTGCGCGTCCAGTTGCTCCAGTGTCACACCGTCCGACGCACGCCAGAACTTGACGAGCAGTTCCGGTAACGGGGCGTCGAAGTAGCGCAGCACGGCATCGATGTCGGAAAGCGAGGCCGGATCATTCGTTCCGACGTCGTCGCGAGCGAGGAGTTCATCGATCACATCCCCCATCGGGTGCCTCCGGTGTCACATAACTGGTTGTCAATGGAGAAATTCCAGCCAACAGCAGGGCCGGAGCACTTAGGCCGAATCCGCTCCAATCCAGATAATACTCGGCTAGGCGAACGTCAAGCGCCAATAAATCGCGCCCATGCAATCCGATGCCTCGCATGCCGCAGTGGCTCTGAGCGGATAACGCGCGGCGAAACCATGGACGGCCTGCACGGCTCCCTCGAAATGATTGTTGATGAGATGATAAACAACCGGCCCCGCAGCATCTTCGCCGCGGGGCCGGTTCTGTATCACCATCAGCCGCCAATCGCGCGTCAGGCCGACGACGTGGCCGCGTGGCGTATGGGTTCGGCGCGGGCGGAACCCTTGAGGATCGCCTTCTTCACCTCGCCGATGGCCTTGGTGATGCGGATCTCGCGGGGGCACGCCTCGGTGCAGTTGAAGATGGTGCGGCAGCGCCACACGCCTTCGCGGTCGTTCAAAATGTCCAGCGAGCGAGCTAGAGCGCGTCCACCACGGCCCGCACGGGCGTCTCGGCCGGGGCCGTCGCGGGGCGGTGCTCCGCCTGCCGCTCCTGCCGCCAGCCGAGCCAGACGCCAAGGGCGGCCCAGGCCACGGCAAGCGGCACCGAGACCGAGATCAGCGCCGCGAGCCCCGTCCCCAGGCGCCCCAGCACCCCCTCCACCTGCGCGCCCAGCACGTCACCGCCACGGTAGACGAAGGTGTCGATGAAGGCCTTGGACTTGTACTTGTCGGCGCGGCTCACCACGGTGAAGAGCGTCTCGCGCGCGGGGCGCATGATGGCGCGCTGCACTGCGTTGAAGGCTGCCTGGAAGACCACCAGCGTTGCCAGCGAGGCCACCAGCGCCAGCCCCAGAAAGCCCAGCGCCACGGTGATCGGCAGCAGCGCCAGCGTCACCGGGACGCCCACGTGCTTCATCAGCTTCCCCGCCACCAGTGCTTGCAGCACCAGGGTGGCGATCTGCGTGTAGAGGTCGATTTGCGCGAAGACGGTGGTGCGCAGATCCAGGTCCTCGCCCACCGCGGCCACCATCTGCAGGCGGGTGAAGTAGATGAAGGTGGCGACCACCGCCAGGATCAGGATGTACAGCGCGATGCCGGCCAGGTACGGCGAGCGGAACACCGCCCGCATCCCGTCCCACGCGCTCCCGCCGATCACCGCGCGCTCGTCCACCGCGGGGGGCGCCTCGGGGTCGCCCAGGGCCGCGGGGCGGGCGCGCTCCGGCTGCAGGTGCGCCACCGCCCGCACCGAGAGCACCGCCAGCCCCAGCGAACCCGCCGCCACCAGCAGGAGCCCGGCGGTCCCCAGCGGCTTCGCCAGCTGCGAGGCGAGCCAGGGGCCGGCGATGGCGCCCAGCGTGCCTCCCACCGCGATCACCCCGAAGAGCCGCTTGCTCTGCTCCAGCGAGAAACGGTCCGCCATCAGGCCCCAGAAGACCATGGTGGCGAACAGGTTGAAGACGCTGTACCAGACGAAGAAGATCATCCCGCTGGTCTCGCCGATGGTCGCGGGCGCCATCACCAGCAGGGCATGGAAGACCAGCAGGCTGGCGGCAAAGAAGAGGTAGGTGGCGCTGATGAAGACCAGGCGGCGGGTGCGGCTCACCAGCATCCCGAACACCGGGTTCACCGCGAGGGTGACCACCGCCGTGCCCACGAAGAGCCAGCGGACGGCCTCGATCCCCCGCTGCATCCCCAGCGCCTCCCGGGCGGGCCGCAGCACCATCAGGGCGGTGAGGATGAAGAAGAAGGAGAGCGCCGATGCGAGCACCGGCGCGACCTCCTCCCGGCGGATCTGCGTGAAGCGGTGGAGGATGGCGGTCATCTCGAGCTTGTCTCCCTCAGTGTGTTTACGGATCTGGTGTTTCGGATAACCGAGGTTTGATTTCCTGAGAGGGTGTTGCTGAACCTCGAGCCGGACCTGTCATCCTGAGAGGGTGTTGAGAAACCTCGCGACAGCGATTGTCTTCCTGAGGGAGGCGCCGCGCGCAACCGTAAGGCTCCACAGGGCTTTCGCGCCGACCGAAGGATCTTGCCGGCAGGACCGAGGGGCGGGTCGAGCACGCGGAAGCCAGCCCCTCGGTGCAGCGGAGAAGATCCTTCGGTCGCGCGCAGGCTTTTGTGCTGTTGATGGTTACGGGTGTGCGCTCCCTCAGGATGACAACTCCTGCCCTGGAGGCAGTGAGGTGTGGCAGCACCCTCTCAGGAGCCGTGGCGCCAGATCATGACGATGCCGCAGCGGCCGGCTTCGCGCGGAAGATCGGGCGGGATGTCGGTGGCGTACGGGTAGACCTCGATGGCCCACACGTCCGCCGAGGCCACGTGGTCGTCCAGGCGCCACCCCGGGTACGGGGTAAAACGATGGCCGTCGATGTACAGCATGGGGTGGCACCCTAGCCGGGGCCCGCCCAGCCGCAGCCCCGCGCTGCCCAGCCCCGTGCTGAAGCTCAGGCCGGGGATGGTGCGCAGCATGTCCGACGTGCGGGCGGCATCCATCTCCTGCACCTGCTCCGGGCTGATGTACCGGCCCCGCCCGCGGTCCATCCGCTCGAAGAAGCCGCGCGCGCGCTGGTCGCGGAACGGAGGCGTCACCCGCCCCGTCGCCTCCACCGCCTCCATCTGCACCGCGTCCGCCCGCAGGCTCAGGTCCACGTCCATCCGGTCGCCCCCGGCAATGGTGATCTCGGGCGAGGTCCCCGTGCGGTAGCCCACCCGGCTCACCCGCAGCCGGTAGGCGCCCGCCGCGGGGAGCGCCAGCTCGAACCGTCCGTCGCGCCCGCTGGCCGTGCTGGCGACCGCGGCGCCCGCGCCGTCCAGGGCGGACACGGACGCCGCCGCCACGGGGCTTCCGTCCGCCGCGTCCGTCACCCGGCCCTGGAACACCTGCGCCGCGGCCGGCGAGCCGCCCATCCCGGCCAGAAGGGCGAGAACGAGAACGGCGGCACGAAGGAGAGGATGGATCGATTTCATTGGCGAATCCTGAATGCAAGAGGAGTGTCCGAACGCACGCAGTTCCAGCTTACCACCAGCAGCCGCGAGCAGATCCTTCGGTCGGCGCCAGAGCTCCGGATCTCTGCCAGGCCCTGGTGGCGCCTCCCTCAAGGGAGCGCACGCGTGGAGCTGCAACCTGCGCAACCGTTTGCGCGCCGACCGAAGGATCTCGCTTCGGCCATTGCGGGGCTGGCCTTGCGGCACGGGTCCAGCTCCTGGGTACTGCCGGCGAGATCCTTCGGTCGGCGCCAGAGTACCTCGATGGCAGCAGGTTTCGAGCGGCGCCTCCCTCAGGAAATCACATCCGCCGATGTGATTCTTGAGCACGCTCTCAGCAGCAGCCGGAGGGCTTCGATCAGCGTTGCGGCCTGAGGCGGGCCAGCAGTTGCTGGAAGCCGGAGCCCATCACCTGCGTCACCCCGGCCTCGTCGACCACGAACTCCGTCACCAGCGACGTGTTACCCACCCTGAACCGGGTCTCGGAGATCGGCGTGAGGATCGCCGTCGGTCCCGCTCCCTCCCGGATCAGCGTGTCTCCCTCCAGGCGGACCACGACGGTGAGATCGTATCGGTTCATCAGCCCCGGGATGAATTCGTATGTGCCCACGTACCGCTCCAGCACCGGCCTGGGAACACGCACCGCGGCGACCGGCGGCGCCGGTGGCGGCGCCGCGGGAGACCCCTTGCGGGGGAGCCGAAACTCCGTGCCCACGCCGTCGCTGATGACTTGCGTCACCCCACCCCCCGGGTCGATCACGAACTCCACCGTGAATACGGGGCCGATCCTGAACACGGTCTCGGAGATGGGCGTGAAGGCAATCCGCTGTCCCGATGTCTCCCGGACCAGCGTGTCTCCCGCGAGAAGGATCCTGATGGTGCTCCCGTTCTGGTCATACTCGCCCACGTACCGCTCGAGCACCGACGCGGGAACGCGCACGGGTGCCTGCGCCTCCATGGGCGCAGCCGCAATGGCGAGAGCGAGCACGCCTGCCGCCATCCCGACGTATCGACGATTGATCATTGGATCTTCCTCTTCTCAGCGGATGCGTGATGCCTGGACCCTCTGGCTGCCCTGCTCATGGATGAGACCGGTGGCCCTTCCGGTGCCGTCGAGCTGGAACTCGATGAAATCCGGGCCCAGCTGAAAGCGGGTCTCCGAGCGCGCGTGGATGACGGTGTCCGGATTGGGACCCACCTTCGCGACCAGCATCGTCCCGTAGCGGCGGAAGTTCAGGAGGGTCCCGCCCGACGTCCTGTACTCGCCCACGTAGCGGTCCAGGACAGCCGCGGACAGCACGAGCGGACCCGCCTGCGTCGGAGGCGCGAGCGTAACCTGCGGAAACGAGTCGATCAGCTCCGCCATGCGCCTGCGCGTCGCCTCGTCCGGCAGGCGGCCGATGCCGCCGCCGATGTTGTCGAGCATGTGCGTCGCCTTGGTCGTCCCCACACGGGCCACGGTGACGGCCGGGTGGCTGATGACGTACTTGATGAAGAACTGCGCCCAGGTCGCGGCGTCGAAGTCGGCGGCCCACGCGGGAAGAGGGCGGTTGGCGACGCGCGAGAAGAGGCTGGTGCCGCTGGCGGTGCAGCTGGCTCCCCCGGCGTTGCCGAAGGGGAAGAACGCCATCACGCCGATCCTGCGCTCCTGGGCGAGCGGCAGGATCGTGTCCTCGACGCGCTCGCGATTTCCCACGTCGTAGTCGACGCCGATGAAGTCGATCGGCTCGTTGCGCATGACCGACTCGAGCTGGGGATACACTGGGTCGCCGATCACCTGCACGCCGATGTACCGGACGCGCCCCGCCGCCTTCTCCTCCTTCAGCGCGGCCAGGTGCATCGGGTCGCCCTGGGGGGGCAGCATGACCAGGTCTAGCCTGGGCGCCTGGAGCCTCGCCCGCAGCGTCTCGACGTGGGCTCTCACGGAGTCGGGGCCAAGCTGCGCCGGGCCGCCGGGGCCGCCGGGGGGCGTACCCCGCGTCGACCAGAAGAGCCTGTTCTGAATCCCGAGCTCGTTCGCGACCGTGGCGTGGAACTGCTCCGCCTCCACGTTGCCATGCTGCGCGTCGTAGACTCTGCCGCCGTTGTCGGCAAACGTCTTCAGGACCTCCCTGAGTGCGGCGGGATCCGCGCACAGCGGGTGGTTCGAGAACGAGAGTCCGACGACCGGGAGCATCTCACCGGACGACGGAATGGCCCGCTGAATGAGCGTTGCGCCCGGCTGCTGGAACGCGCGGAGCAGCTCCGGAGTGACCGCCAGCGTAGCGCCGGCGCTGGCGGCCATTCCGAGAAATTCACGGCGGTTGATCATACGGTTTTCTCGTGGAGGTTGAGCGCTCGGGGCTGGGAGCGGCTCCGGAGTGAGCGCCGGGTGCTACGCGATCGAAGTGTATGAGCGGGCGATGGCGATCTCCACGTGTGTGGGCCCGATTGGTGAATCGGTGGTTTCAGTGCCCCAGGATCACCATGTGAATCTCATCGCACCCTCGCCGGATCGCCGCCATGCAAATCCAGGAAAAGCGGGGGGGTACAGAGGGACAGACAAAAGCCAGAGATACAGAGGAAATCGGCATTCCTCTGTATCTCTGGCTGGTCTCTGTTCCTCTGTACTCTCCCTGTTGTTTTTTCAGGATACGGCAGCACACGGAGCAACAGAGATGAGCATTGTCGCTGTTCGTCTGTCTAGGCGATGCCTCCTGGTCAGAACTGGTACGGGGGGGATCGACGGCATTTTCTATGGACCTCGGCCCTCGCGGGTTGCCATTCCCGCTGTCCACAGCCAACTATCCGGAGGCTGACCGCGGCATCGGGCTGCGTGCTGCACCGGGAGGTGGTGCTTCTGCCGTCCACGAGGGGATCGAGGTCTCGATTTGAACCATACTGAAAATCAACCAGGAATCTGGTCCCGCGGCTGGTACGGGTGGGGGATCTTCGCAGGATTGTGGGCGGTCTTCGGAATTCTGTTCAGCATCCAGGCTTCCACACGGCCGGGGGCACCGGGCGGGAGACCCTTGTACTGGACGGAGGCGATCACAATCGGGTTCATCGAGATTACCGGCTGGATGCTCATGGCACTCGTCGCGTTTGCCGTCGCCCGTCGCGTGCCCATCCAGCGAGGCCGGATCATCCGGTTCGTCCTGGTATATCTCGCCAGCATGATCGGTGCTTTCGTCCTCCTGGCATCGTGGCGAGTCCTCATCTCCGGCATAACCGGCCTGGGCGAGCTCACGTTCTGGCAGGGGATCGTGCTGGGAGCCGCCCTCAAAGCGTTGATCTACTCTCTGCTCCTGGGTGTGGGCTATGCCCTGGTCTACGCGCGCCAGCTCCACGAGCGAGAGCTTCGGGAGGCCCAACTGGAGACCGAGCTGCTCTCGGCGCACCTGAACGTGCTGAAGATGCAGCTGCAGCCACACTTCCTCTTCAACACGCTGAACTCCATCTCGTCCCTGATGTACGCCGACGTGGGCGCGGCGGACCGCATGGTTGCCCGCCTCGCGGACTTCCTGAGGCAGACGCTGCGGACGCTGGATACGCAGGAGGTCACGCTGCAGGAAGAGATGAACTTCCTCACCCTGTACCTCGACATCGAGCGAGCCCGGCTGCGCGACCGTCTCGAAATCTGCCTGGATGTCGATGAGGGAGCCCGCGTGGCGCTTGTTCCTCACCTGATCCTGCAGCCGCTGGTCGAGAACGCAATCCGCCACGCCATCGCCCCCCGCGTCGAGGGCGGCCGCGTCACCATCCTGGCGAAACGACGTGGCGATCGGCTGCAGCTCGTGGTCAGGGACGATGGCCCCGGCCTGCCGAGCGACCCGAACCCCACCGGCGTGGGCCTTCGGAACACGCAGCAGCGCCTGCAGCATCTCTATCCAGGCACCCACCGGTTCGCCATGCGCGATGGTCCCAGCAGCGGGGCAGAGGTCGAGGTCGAGATCCCGTACAAGCCGATGTGGACGGAGAACGAATCGCCGGCATCGAATGGAGGCCCGACGTGACGATCAGGGTTGCCATCGTGGATGATGAGCCGCTCGCGATCGAGCGGATGAGGCGTCTGCTGGCAGGAGAACCCGACATCCAGGTCGTAGCCGAGTGCAGCAACGGAGAGGAAGCCGTAGCGGCCATTCGTAATCAGGCCCCCGATCTCGTGTTTCTGGACGTGCAGATGCCGGGTCTGGACGGGTTTGGCGTGGTCGAACAGGTGGGTCCGCAGGCGATGCCGGCGACGATCTTCGCGACTGCTTTCGACGAGCACGCGCTTCAGGCATTCGATACCAGTGCCCTGGACTACCTGCTGAAGCCGTTCGATCCCGACCGGTTTGCACGCGCGCTCGATCGGGCGCGGCGCTTTCTGCGCAATCAGAACCGGGAGGAGCTCGAAGCCAGGCTTACGTCCATGCTGGGGGGGCTGAACCGTACCCGGCGATACCTGGATCGCTTCACCGTGCGGTACGGACGCCGGATCGTCTTTGTCGATGCTGCGGAAGTCGACCGGATTGAAGCGGACGGGAACTACGCGGCCATTCACGTCGGCAAGCAGGTTCATCTGCTGCGCGAGGCCCTCTCACGCCTCGAAGAGCAGCTTGATCCGGCCGTGTTCGTGCGCATTCACCGGTCGCACATCATCGCCGTGGACCGGGTTCGCCAGCTGGAGTCGGTCTTTCAGGGAGAATACGTCGTAACGCTCAAGGACGGGACCCGGCTCACCTCCAGCCGCACCTACCGGGAGCGACTGGAACAAGCGGTGGGAATCTGAGCCGGAGCAGCGTCGGAGCCTAACGACCAAGTTCAGGCGCGTGCGGCCTGACCATCCTTGCCTCAGAAAATAATGCCTGGCCGCACGTCGCCTGCAACACCTTGTTCGGCTGTGGGGCTCACGCGACGACCCTTTCCTCCCCGATGATCCGCGAGTGCCTTCAACTTCAACTCACTGCCGCGCTCCCGCGCAAGGTGAGCCAGTACCTTCTGCCAGTCAACGGGTGGGCGCGTAGCTGGCTGCATCCTGCGCGAGATCGGTCACGCGGACGCTGGCGAGTTACCGAGGACTGGGCCGAGCGGTATTTGGCGATGCCCTCATGGACTCGCGCTCTTCTCGAAGAGCAGCTTCCCGATCCACCAAACTGATCGCCCGACGTTGTGAATGAGTTGCTCCCCCTGCCGCAAGTAAGAGTGACTCTCGTCGATTCCAGCGAGCTTGAGGGCCTCCCCGATTTTTGATCCGGTCGGGTGTGCGTCACCCACTCGCAAGTCATAAGCGCCGACGACGGGACCAAGTACATCGCGAGCTCTTTCTTCCCCAACCTCTTTGGCCAATACGTCCTGAAGGAGCTTGTTCGAGCCAAGCTTGTCCCTGTCCGCATGGGTTGAGACTCTGCGTAGCTCGCGAATGTTGAGACGATCCGAAAAGACGCGGATGATCTCCTTCGCGAGCCTCAGCAACGAAGCTTGATCTCTGCTCAGGAAGCGAGTCACGTGCTGCATAGCTGTTTCGTCATCGATATCGTGAGTGAACAAGGTAACCCCAAACCTATCGCTAAAGCCTTGCTCGAGCATTCGCATACTCACGAAGAGTAGCTCTTCAACGGCATGTGTAGACGCCGGTTGAGCCTTGACTTGCGCCGCTAACAATTCAGCTGAAACCTTCCCGTCCGGGGCAACATTGTGAGCTGCCCAAATGTGCTGTTCCCAAGCCGCCAGGCGTGCAATGTCGTAGGCGTAAACTGTTATCAAATCGGCGGAATTGATGCCGAAGTGCGTGGCATACCCGGAAGTGGAGCGAATGCCGCCTGTTTCCGCCGTGTACCACTTCAGGGCGAAGCCGCGATGTGCTAAAAGTTCATTCACCACGCTTGAACGGAACCAGAGCCAGCGACCGACATCTTCGTCGTTCAGCTTTGAGGACGCCGCTCTTGTTCCGTCTGTTTCAACAATGAACGGTGGTAATGTCTGATCGATGTCTCCCCGCACCCGTACGCTTTGCCCTTGGTGCTCGATCCATTCGTCCCTCCAGAACTCGCCTTCTATACGCATTCCGCTGGGGCCGCTCCGAATTCCTTGTGACTCCTCAAATTCTGTGTTTTCGTTACTCTCTGGGCCCATGACGGGAGCGTCTTCCTCCTCATCAACATCAGTTCTCCAGACGCGGAATGACGCCCAACTTCCACCATAGACATCATCCAGGCTGCGAATACGTAGTTCGAAGCGACCGTGATCGCGCTGGTCCTGCTGGTTCTCCAAACCATCGTACTCAGTGCCTTCGATTGTGGCGACATTCTCAACTCGTTGCCGATAGTACGAGAGGCGAAGTGCAAGACCTCTGGCCGCCAAATAATCAATGAGAAACGCCCGCCTTATCTCAAGTAGCCTGTACTCGCCATGCTCGTCAATAACCTGGCGAGCCACGACCACAAAATCCTCTTCGGGCCTGACCCAGTTGTTCCCCTCCTTGATTAGGCGGAGCGCAACAACCAAGTCTGGATTCAGTATCCATTTCGTTCCGCCAACAACAGGTTGGTCGTGTTCAAATACGAGTTCGACCCCAATGGGTTCCTTGTCGTTGTATTGGTACTGATCTATGGGCGAGTAGGAACCATCCTCGTAGGCGTACGGCCGCGCGCTATGGCGAATACCTATGTCGATCCAGCTCAACTGCTCCGCGACTTCTCGGTGTTGTGGTGGAAATGCGACAGAACCGCAGCCGAAGAACTCACTGACATATCCAACTTCAGTAACCCGTGCTTGCCCTTGTTCATCAGTCTGGCTTGCGCGCAGAGGCACCCATGTAGCGTTTGCGAAGGATCGTCGGGTTTCCTTTGTTTGGAGAATCCAGTCTCGTTTCATTGGAGGCACTCAAAAATGAGCGTTGAGGTCGCGGAGAGGGAAATTCGTACGGAAGGTAATCATTGGCATTGGAACGAGATCAACCCGTAGCCCTGGCGCACCGCTGTACTCTACGGTGCGAAAAATTACGGGGAAAGCGGTACGGTACCGATCAAGCGTGGACGGGCTGGTGCCTAACGCATATTGAGAGCACGCCCCCTGCTGCAGAAACGCGGTTGCGAACCAGGCGTGAACCGCAACAGGGAGCGGCCCTCATGAGAAGCTCGACGAAGTATGTGGGTCTGGACGTCCACCAGGCAACCACGGTGGCGACGGCGCGGGACTCGGCCGGCAAGATCATCGCGCGCAGCATCCTGCCGACCGAAGAGGCGGCGCTGCTGGAGTTCTTCGCCGGGATGCGCGGCGCGGTGCACGTCGCCTTCGAGGAAGGCACGCAGGCGCAGTGGCTGCACGACCT
>DASUVG010000236.1:0-33560 GCA_036379135.1 Longimicrobium sp. | reverse complement strand
GCCGCATACGCCGTGGCGTTGGCCGTGACCCGCAACCCGCACGAGGCCGAGGACGTGGCGCAGGACGCGCTGGTGCTGGCGCTGGAGCGGCTGGCCGAGTGCCGCGACCCGCGCAAGTTCGGCGGATGGCTGGTCCGCATCGTCCGCAACCGCGCCTTCAACCACCGCCGCTACCTGGGCATTCGCGCCGCCGAGCCGCTGGACAACGTCGACGCCGCGCCCGGCGGCGCCTCGCCGCTGGACGAGGCCGAGCGCTCGGAGCTGCGCGACCGCCTGAACGACGCCGTGGGCGAGCTTCCGCAGACCCAGCGCGAAGTGCTGCTGCTGCACGATCTGGAGGGGTGGAAGCACCGCGAGATCGGCGAGTCGCTGGGCATGCCCGAAGGCACCGTACGCTACCACCTGTTCAACGCCCGGCGCGCCGTTCGAGGCCGCCTTCGGGCGCTCGTAGGCGAGGAGGACTAGATGGAACCTGATCCGATCGACCTGTCCCCGCTGGGGCTGAACGACCTGCGCCGCGAGCGCATGGTGCGCGCCGTGCTGGCCCGCGCGAGGGTTTCCCCGCCCGTCCGCAGCCCGCTGGGCGTGCTGGCCGGCTGGGCGCGCCCCACGCTGGCCGCCGCCGCCGTGGTGGCCGCCGTCTCCATCGGCGCGCTGGCGTGGCCGGGGGCGCGGCAGGCGCAGCCCGAACCGCTCACCATCGCCGACGGGCTGCGGCTGCCGGAGCCCGCCGCCGACTGGATCGCCGAGAACCGTTCGCCCACCGAGGCGGACCTGCTGGAATCGTGGGACCCCTGAGGCACCTGTTGATGACGATCCTTCTCCACACCGGCCGCGGAGGCCGTCCATGAACGCACGTAACCCCAGCCGCATGCGCATGGCCGGGATGGCGCTGCTGGCCGTCACCTTCGCCGTGGGGATGCTGGCCGGCACCGCCTTCGGCCGCGTGCTCAGCGCGCGCGAGCCCAACGCCCGCACCGCCGCCGCCGAGTGCGAGCAGAAGCGCGGCCCGCACCACATCTTCGACGAGTTGGAGCTGACGCCGGAGCAGCGCACGCGCATCGACGGCATCATGGCCCGCCGCCGCGAGCGCACCGACTCGCTGTGGAAGACCGACGGCACCCGCATCCGCGCCGCCGTCGACTCCACGCGCGCCGAGATCCGCGCCGTGCTCACGCCCGACCAGGCCGTGGAGTACGACCGCCTGCGCCAGGAGCACGAGGACAGAAAGCGCCGCGAGCGCGAGGCCCGCGAGGGCGGCGCCAGGGTTCCGGCCGGCGCCACGGGGAGCTGAGGCTCACGAAACGACCACGCGGGAACGGGAGGGGAGGGGATGGCGAAGGCGCGGACGTTCTTCATGGCGCGGTTCGAGAACGCGACCCTGGCGCTGCTGCGGGTGATGGCCGGGCTGATGTTCATGCAGCACGGCGCGCAGAAGATGTTCGGCCTGCTGGGCGGCTGGCGCGGCGAGCCCGGCGCCACGGCGCCGCTGCTCTCGCAGTCGGGGCTGGCGGGCGTGCTGGAGGTGTTCGGCGGGCTGCTGATCGTGCTGGGCCTGTTCACTCGCCCCGTCGCGTTCCTGCTGTCGGGGATGATGGCCGTGGCCTACTTCCAGTCCCACGCGCCGGACGGCTTCTGGCCCATCGTGAACCGCGGCGAGCTGGCGGCCCTGTACTGCTTCGTCTTCTTCTTTCTCTCCGCCCGCGGCGCCGGTCCCTACAGCGTCGATGCCGCCCTGGAGCACCGCCGCCGATCCGCGCGGATGGACTTCGCGCGGTAGGGATCTCGCGACCGATCGATTCCCACACCCTCCTCTCGCCCGTGCGCGGGGGAGGGTGTGCTGTTTCCGGGCCCGTCCTTGGGCGGATGAATCCGCGGCTGGAACAGCGGGAAGCCCCGCAAACTGCGCGGGGCTGTGCGTCGGCAGGCGCGGAGCGTTGCCGCGGTGTCCGCGTCACGGGGAAAGATCCTTTGGCCGGCGCCCCTCGGCTGGTGTGCAGGATACAATCGTGCCGCACCTCCCTCAGCCCGGAAGTCACCGGTTCGTGTGTCGTAGCGGGATCGAATTCTCCCCTTTCTCCCGCGCAGCGGGGGAGAGGGGCCGGGGGAGAGGGGGCCGCGTCGGACGCCAGTTCGATGTCCTTCGGCGAGCCTCCGACCCGACCCCGTCGGCGAAGATCCGTTCCCGTCGAAGTTCGGCGTCTCTCGACAGATCTCCGGCGGGCGCGTTACACTGTCCGCCGCGCCGCATCCTCCCCTCATCCGCCGCCGCTCAATGGCCCAGGCCCCCGCCGTCGCGCCCGTCCGGCAGTACCGGTACTACGACTTCATCACCGCCACCTTCGTGACGGTGCTGCTGTGCTCCAACCTCATCGGTCCCGGCAAGATCTGCGAGATCGGCGGCTTCACCTTCGGGGCGGGGATCCTGTTCTTTCCCATCTCGTACCTGTTCGGCGACATCCTGACGGAGGTCTACGGGTACGCGCGGGCGCGGCGGGTGGTGTGGATGGGGTTCGGCGCGCTGGCGTTCGCGTCGCTGATGAGCGTCGTGGTCCTGCGGCTGCCGCCGGCGCCGGGGTACGCCGGGCAAGAGGCGCTGCAGTCCGTCTTCGGGCAGACGCCGCGCATCGTCCTTGCCTCGCTGGCGGCGTTCTGGGTGGGCGAGTTCGCCAACTCGTTCGCGCTGGCCAAGATGAAGCTGCGTACGGAGGGGCGGCACCTGTGGCAGCGCGCCATCGGCTCCACGGCCGTGGGCGCCGCGGTGGACAGCGCCATCTTCTACCCCGTCGCCTTTCTGGGCGTCTGGTCCACCCGCGACGTGCTGGTGGTGATGGGCACCAACTACGTGCTCAAGGTGCTGTGGGAGGTGATCGCCCTTCCCATGACGTACCGCGTGGTACGCGCCCTGAAGCGGGTGGAGCACGAGGACTATTTCGATCGCACGACCGACTTCACTCCCTTCTCCCTCCAGGCCAGCTGATGAACGAATGAAGCTCGACCTGATCCAGACCGTCGCCTTCGCGGGCATCGTCCTCTTTCTGGGCTACGGCATCCGCCGGCTGGTGCCGCCGCTGGCGCGCTACAACATCCCCGCGCCCGTGATCGGCGGGCTGATCGTGGCGGGTATCCTCACCTGGGCGCGGTCGACGGGGACGACCCTCATCGAGTTCGACACCACGCTGCAGAGCCCGCTGATGGTGGCGTTCTTCACCAGCATCGGCTTCGCCGCGTCGCTCCGGCTGCTGAAGGTGGGCGGGCCGCAGGTGCTCATCTTTCTCGCCGCGGCCTCGCTGTTCGCCGTCGCGCAGAACGTGCTGGGCGCGGGGCTGGCCGTGGCGATGGGGCTGCACCCGCTCTTTGGCGTGCTGACGGGCTCGGTTACGCTGACGGGCGGACCCGCGACGGGGCTGGCGTTCGCGCCGCTCTTCGAGGCGAACGGCGTTCCCGGCGCCGCGACGGTCGCGGTGGCGGCGGCGATGTTCGGGATCGTGATGGGCGGCGTGATCGGCGCGCCCATCGCCACGCGGCTCATCGAGCGCAACAACCTGCGCACGCGCCACGCGCCCCAGCCGGTGGAAACGCCGCTGGCCACGCAGGTGATGGAGGAGCAGCTGGCCGACGAGCCGCTCAAGGCGCCCCAGGGCGAGGACGAGGAGTCGTTCTCCCTGCTGCAGAGCGTGGTGCTGATCCTGGTGGCGATGTGGCTGGGCTCGTTCGTCAGCGCCTGGTTCGCGCAGCTGAACTTCACCCTCCCCGCCTACATCGGCGCCATGCTGGTCGCGGCGGTCATCCGCAACCTGGACGACGTCGCGGGCGTGTTCCGCATCCAGCAGCGGGTGATCGACGACATCGGCAACGTGGCGCTGGCGCTGTTCATCGTGATGGCGCTGATGACGCTCAAGCTGTGGGAGATCGCCAACCTGGCGGGGCCCATGCTGGTGATCCTGGTTGCGCAGGTGGTGATGATCGCCCTGATCTGCGTCTGGCCCATGTTCCGGCTGATGGGGCGTGACTACGACAGCGCGGTGATGAGCGGCGGGTTCTGCGGCTTCATGCTGGGCACCACGGCGAACGCGATGGCCAACATGCGCTCGCTGGTGGAGCGCTACGGTCCGGCGCCGCGCGCGTTCCTGGTGGTGCCCATGGTAGGGGCGTTCTTCATCGACCTGATCAACGCCGTGATGATCACCGCCATCGTCAACTTTCTGAAGTGAGCCCGGAGCGCGTCTACACGGGCCCCGTTCCCGTCCTGGCGGATCCGCGCCAGGCGGAGGAGGGGCCGTCCCGGCCGGCGCCGCTCTTTCTGCTCGCCGACAGCCAGCTGCTGTTCTGGGCGGACGAGGACGGACCCTTCATCGACCGCATCGCCGCCTGCACCGGGCCGGGTGCGCCGCGGGCCGCGTACCTGGGCGCCAGCAACGGCGACAACCCCGACTTCTACTCCATCTTCCTGGCCGCGATGGAGGCCCTCGGCCCCGCCGAGTCCCGGCTGATCCCCGCCGATCCCTCCGCCGCCGACCGCGCGTTCCTCGACATCGCCGACGTCATCCTCCTGGCCGGCGGCGAGGTGGACCGCGGCTGGCGCGCGTTCCAGGCGAGCGGCCTGACGGACCCGATCGAGCGGCGCTACCACGCGGGCGCCGTGCTCATCGGCGTCTCCGCGGGCGCGGTGCAGCTGGGGACGGCGGGGTGGCCGGAGGGTGATCCGGACGGCGCGTTCCCCACCTTCGGCCTGGCTCCGTTCGTGGTGGATGCGCACGCGGAGACCGAGGAATGGGCGTCGCTCAAGGCCGCCGTCCGCGCCCGCGGGCCCGGCGCGCAGGGGATCGGCATTCCGGCCGGCGGCGGCGTGATCCTGCACCCCGACCACACCCTGGAGGCGGTGCGGCGCGCGGCGCGCGAGATGAGCATGGTGGGCGACGCACTGGTGGACGCGGTGATCCTGCCGCCGGACGGCGTGAGGGAGTGAGCGGGTGAGCGGGTGAGCGGGTGAACGGGTGAACGGGTGAACGGGTGTGGGCTGGCTCTTGCGACAAGGAGCCGGCCCCGCGTTTTTGCCGGCGAGCGCCTTCGGTCGGCGCGCATGGTGCATCGTAGCCGCGAGCCCGGCACGTGCAAGGAGCACGCGGTGGGGCGCGCCGTGATGCTCATCGAAGCGGGATCGAATTCTCCCCCTCTCCCGCGACAGCGGGGGAGGGGGCCGGGGGGAGGGGG
The DNA here is from genome assembly GCA_036379135.1 of Longimicrobium sp. Classification (GTDB taxonomy): domain Bacteria; phylum Gemmatimonadota; class Gemmatimonadetes; order Longimicrobiales; family Longimicrobiaceae; genus Longimicrobium. Next base: position 28,346 of record DASUVG010000236.1, on the reverse strand, counting down.
CCCCCTCGGACGCAGCTCGATGCCGTTCGGCGCGCCGTTCGCCGCGCCGCGCACATCTGACGAACAGCTGACTTCCAGACAACGTGACCCAGTCCATCCGCGACGAGCTGGCGGAGCTTACGCTGGCGCTCTGCAGCATCCCCAGCGAGACGTGCAGCGAGGCGGAGATCGCCACCTGGATCCAGCACCGCTGCGTACAGGCCGCCGGCGCGGGCGCCGTAAAACGCATCGGCCACTCCGTGATCTGCGAGCCCTTTCCGCGCGACGGGCGGCCCGGCGAGCCGACGATCGCGCTCGTGGGCCACAGTGACACGGTGAAGTGCGCGGACGACCAGGCGTACGAAATCCGCGACGGGCGCATCTACGGCTGCGGCGCCAGCGACATGAAGGCGGGGCTCGCGGTGATGCTGTCGCTGCTGGACCGCTGGCGCGAGCTGGAGCGGGGCCGCCCCGTCTGGATCTTCTACGACGGCGAGGAGGGTCCGGCGGAGGGGAACGGCCTGGGCCCCGTGCTGGCCAGCGGCATCCTTCCCCCGCTCGACTTCGCCTTCATCCTGGAGCCCACCGACCGCGGGCTGCAGCCGGGGTGCATGGGGCTGCTGCACGCCACCGTCACCATTGCGGGCACCCGCGCCCACAGCGCCCGCCCCTGGCAGGGCGAGAACGCGCTGTACAGAGCCATCCCGCTCCTGCAGCGGCTGGCCGGCTTCGGGCGGCGCGAGGTGCGCTTCGGCGACCTGGTGTTCTACGAGGTGATGGTGGCGACCACCGCGGCCACGTACAACTCGCGCAACGTGGTGCCGGACGTCTTAGACCTGAACGTCAACTTCCGCTTTGCCCCCGGCAACACGGCCGAGCGCGCGGAGGCCGAGCTGCGCGCGCTGGTGGGCGGCGACGGCGAGGTGCGCATCATCGACACCGCCCCCGCCGGCGACGTGCACGCGGACCATCCGCTCATCGTGGACTGGTGCCGCGCCGAGGGGCTGCAGGTGCTTCCCAAGCAGGCGTGGACGGACGTGGCGCGCTTCACCACCAGCGGCATCCCCGCCGTCAACTTCGGCCCGGGCGAGACCGGGCAGGCGCACCAGGCCAACGAGTGGGCCAGCATCGACTCGCTGGAGCACTGCTACGGCGCCCTGCGCCGCTGGTTCGCCCGTCGATGAATCCCGTGCTGGACGGCATCGCGCCGTCGATCATCCGCGCCATCAACGCCCGCAAGCGCCCCGGCGACATCGACCTGGGGCTGGGCGAGCCCACCCTGCGTCCGGATCCGCGCCCGTTCCAGGCCGCGACCGAATGGGTGCGGGAGAACGGCTGCCCCTACACCGCCAACGCGGGGGATGCGAAGCTCCGTGCCCGGATCGCCGCGTACCACGCATTTCCGGACCGCGGGGCGGCGGAGAACGTCTGCGTCACCGTCGGCTCCGAAGAGGCGCTCTACCTGGCGATCAAGGCCGCGATCGATCCCGCGCGCGACGAGGTGCTGATCGTCGAGCCCTGCTACCTGGCGTATCCCAAGCTCTGCGCGCTGGAAGGCATCCGCCACCGGATGGTCGCGCTGGATTCCAGCGATGGATTCCGCCCCGACGCCGGGCGGGTGCTGGACGCGCTGCGCCGGGACACGCGGATGGTCATCCTCAACTCCCCCAACAACCCCACTGGCCGCGTCTGGCCGGAATCGGAGCTGCGCGCGCTGGCGGCCGGCCTGGCCGCGCGCCCGGGCGAGCCCGTGTGGGTGCTGTCGGACGAGGTATACCGCGAGCTGTACTTCGGCGCGCGGGCGCCCGTCTCCATCGCCGCGCTGTGGCCGCACTCGCTGGTCGCGGGGTCGCTCTCCAAGAGCAACGCGCTCACCGGCCTGCGCCTGGGCTGGCTGATCGGTGACGCCACGACGATCGCCGCCGCCACAAAGGTGCACCAGCTGGTGAACACCGCCGCCAGCACCTTCAGCCAGGTGGTGGCGATGGAGGTCTTCGCCGACGCCGCCAGCCTGGCCGCGCACCGCCCGCACTACGCCGAGCGGCGGGCGATGCTGGAGGGGTGGATGCGCGAGCACGGGCTGGCGCACGCGCCGATCGAGGGCGCCTTCTACTGCATGGTGCGCCTCCCGGAGCGCTGGGCGGGGGATTCCCTCGGCGCGGCGGAGGCGCTGCTGGAGCGCCACCGCGTCCTGGCCACCCCCGGCATCGCCTTCGGCGACAGCGGCGAGGGGTGGATGCGCCTCTCCTGGGTCGCCGAGCCGGACGCGCTGCGCACCGGCATCGCCCGCATCGCCGAGTTCTTCCAGTCCTGACCCGGCCTTCTCGCCCGGCGGCGGCGGACGCGGCACGAGCTAACTCCGTCGACTGCGCTGACTCCGCGTGAGGCCGTTTTTTTTTCCAATCGTGCGTTACCTGAATCCTTCGGACGTACCTGTGCTGATCAAGCGAACCACCGCCGTGCTCGCCGCCCTGCTCTCCGCCGCCGCGTGCGAGAACCCCAACGAGTCCGAGCGCGAAGTGCCGCTCTCCGAGCGGGTGATCGCGTTCTCTTTTGACGGTGACATCTGGCGGATGAACGGCGACGGCACCGGCGTTGTCCGGCTGACCAGCAGCCCCGCCCCGGAGGACAACCCGGCGTGGTCTCCGGACGGGAAGTGGATCTACTTCCACGTGGTGCTGGGAGGCGTGCCGTATCTGAACCGCATGAACGCGGACGGAAGCAACATCGTGCAGCTTACCAGTGGACCCACTGCGGCGGCCACTCCCGCACCGGCGCCGGACGGGCAGCGCCTCGCCTTCGTGACCACCGGACAGGACCTGAACCTGGCGGTTCGCGCGGCGGACGCCAGCATCTGGCCGCTCACCGCGCTCTCCGGGCACGAGACCTCACCCGCCTGGTCGCCGGTGGGCGGCCGCATCGCGTTCGCGCGGAGCGGCACCGAGCGAGGCGTGTACACCATACGCTCGGACGGAACGGACGTGGTGCGCCTGACCACCTGGGAAAGCGACTGGCCGTCATGGTCGCCCGACGGCACGCGGATGGTCGTGCTGGGCGGCCCGGTGCCGGGTGCTCGCCTGTGGGTGCTCCGCGCCGACGGCTCCGGAAGCGAGCCGCTCACGCCGCCCACGTACTTCACCGGCGCGGCGGACTGGTCGTCGGACGGGCAGTGGATCGTCTTTTCCGCCGCGCAGCCGGCGCCCGCCGGGTTCTGGATCATCCGTCCGGACGGTTCGGACCTGCAGCGCCTTTCCTACACGGGGATCGGCCAGTTTCCCCGCTGGCAGCCGCTCCCCCAGCCGTTCGACTGAGCACCGCCTCTTCCATTCCCGACCCGGCCTCTCGCGCAGCCAGCCGACGCGGCACGAGAAAACTCTGCTGACTCTGCTGACTCTGCTGGCTCTGCTGACTCTGCGTGACGCCCAATCTTTCCCCCGCCGGTAGAACGGTATCGCGGCCTCCTTCGTGGGCCGCTGATCGTCCTGCGCGCCTGTCGAGGCCGCCGTCTCCGGCGGAATCGAATTCCTTTTTGCGACAATATGATTGACCTGCGGGCATCGCCATGCGCATCGTGGCGATGCCGGCGGTTCGTCTTCCGGCCTCCCGCGGCGCCTCCCGCCGCTCTCGGACGCGGCCTCTTCCCCGCCGCGGAGCCGCATCCCCGTCCCATCCTCCACCTTCGACGGGCGGTGCGCCTTCATGGAAAGGAGTATCCCATGTCCCAATCCACCGAAAACGACCCTCGCCGCACCCCTCGCAGCCCGCTGAGCGGCAGAATCCTCATCGCGGCGCTGCTGGCCACGACTGCGGCGGCAAGCGCGTGTGAGCGCGGCCAGCCGACGGGCCCGGACCGCGCGGCGCCGGAGCGGCCGTCCCTGGCGCTGAACCCGGCTTGCGACCCAGGGCTGGGCGGGCAGACGCACACGGACTCCATCCTGGTGTCCACCACGTGGGGCCCGGCGGGAAACCCGCACCGCGTGGACCAGCTGATCCACATCGAGGGCGCGGCCTGGCTGCGGCTGGACCCGGGCACGCTGGTGTGCTTCGGCAGCGGCGGCGGCCTGCGCGCACACAACGGTGGACGCGTGCGGGTGCTGGGGAGCGCCGCGGCCCCTGTGGTGCTCACGGCCACGGACCCGGCCAACGGGTGGCTGGGCGTACACCTGGCGGGCACCCCCGCGGCCAGCAGCGTCATCGACCACCTGCGCCTGGAGCACACCCGCGGCGCGTTCGCATTCGCGACCTACGACGACCACACTGCGTCCATCGACAGCTCCCTGTTCCGGCAGAACGAGATGGGGCTGTACCTGTGGGGGTACGACACCCGGATGCGCCGTTCGCAGGTAGACACCGTCACCGACTGGGTGTGGCCGGCGGTCACGCTTGGCAGAAAGACCAGCTTCCGGCAGAACGTCGTCCGGGGCGCGGCCGGTGTGGGACTGTCGGTGCTGGGCACCGACAGTGTGCTGCTGGGGAGCGGCCTGGTGGAGGGGAGCGGCCGCGTGGGGCTGCACGTGACCACTCCTGGGTCAGGCCTTCTGGGCATCGCGCAAGTGCGCGTGACGGGCGGAGCTACCTACCCCGCGGAGATGGACGTGAGCGCCTTCGCCCGCATCTACTGGGCGATCTCGCACGCCGACAGCCTGCTGGGCAACGCACGCGACACCGTGGTGATCACCGGCGGCGCACTGACCGAGACGGCGCATGCCAGTCCGACGCTGCCGTGGCGCGTCACGGGGGAGGTGGCCGTGGAGGGGAACGGAATCCTGCGCGCGCACCCGGGCGCCACGATCTTCTTCGGTCCGTTCGGCCAGGTGACGGCGACCAGCCCCGGGCGGGTGATCGCCCGGGGGACGCAGGCGGCTCCGGTGCTCTTTACCGGCGGCAACTGGGAGGGACTTCACTTCCACGCTCCCGTGCAGGGGCAGAGCACCCCCACCAGCTACCTGACCAACGTGCGCGTGGAGGGCGCCTCGTTCTATGCCGTGCGGGCGCTCTCCCCGCACCCCGTCGTCATCGACAGCGCGGTGTTCCGGCAGAACGGGATCGCCGTGTCGCTGGAGGGCCCCTCCCGGCTGAGCCGCTCGCGGGTGGACACGACCCTGATGTCCTTCGGCCACGCGGTGGGGCTTTCTTCGAACAGCGTGATGGAAAGCACGCTGATCCGCGGTTCCGCCGGCGTGGGGTTGCGCCTCTATGCGGGTACCGCGCAGATCCTCTCCTGCGAGATCCGTGAGAGCGCGGCGGAAGGGATCGTGACCTATGGCGTCGGCAGCGTGGTGCAAAACTGCAACCTGGTGAACAACGGCGGCGTCGGCATCCAGGCCCTCAACTTCAACGGCGTAATCGCGGAGGACAACTGGTGGGGCGACGCGGCCGGACCCACCGGACCCAACGGCGACGGCGTCTCCGACTACGTGGACTACACCCCCTGGCGCACCACGCCGTACGTGCTGCCGTACGTCCCGTAAACGCCGGATCGGCTGATGACGGCTGACGCGGGATGGGCGGAACGCCCGGGCTCGACGCCGAGTCCGGGCGACGTATCCATGCGGCGGTATCGTCGCCCGCCGATCATCGCGGACCCGCAAACGGATGAGGGCCTCACACGGAGTCAACGGGGTCAACGGAGTTTCTCGTGCCGTTGCCTCATGCGCTCACCGTCCGATGACGGGTTCCGTAGTGAGCGGAAGCATGGCGCGGCGGTCGACGAGGCACGATCCCTGGGGGTGTCTCGGGAACGGGATGAAAGGTAGAATGCGGTAGAGGGCCATCCGCATTTTTTGAGGAGGGATGCGGATCGGCAGATGGTCCGACGCGCGCGGGACAGGCCGTTCGCACCACCTGATGCGCGATCTCGAGAACCATCCAACCACTCCACCATCGAGGTGCGCGCCGTTGGTCTCGTGCGGAATCGGGATCAGCGACGACCGCGGATTTCCTCGGGGAGGACGGCGGATTGGAACGGCGCGGTTCTTTCGGCATACCACGCTGACCGTTCCATTACACCCAAACGTCCGCCACCGACCCGATGTCATCGTTCCAGGCCCGCCGTGCAGGCCCGCCGAACCCCGCGCGCGAACACCTCGCGGAAGTCCGCCGCGGGCTGCTGCGCCTGCACAAGGCGCTCATCGACTCCGAGCGCGCCGTGTACGAGGCGCGCAACGGCGCCCTGAACAACGCCGAGTTCCTGACCGCGCTGCTGCAGGAGCCGTTCTTTCAGTGGATGCGCCCGTTCTCGCAGCTCATCGCCGCCATGGACGAGGCCATGTTCGGGGATGAGCCGCTGACGGCGCAGGGCGCGCGGGACTACGTGAACCAGGCGCACGCCCTGATCACCGGGCCCGCCGACGGCGACGGCGGATCGGCGGAGAACGTTCGCTACGGGCAGGTGCGCGACCGCGACCCCGCCGTGCTCTTTGCCCACACCGAGCTGGTGCGCCGCGTGGCCGACGCCCTGCGGGCGTACGGCGACGCACCGGCCTGACCCCGCCCGCCGCTCGCCCTGCGGGATGGCGAGCGGCGGCGTGAGGCGAGCGTTAAAATATTAGCATCCGGGGGCTCTTTCCCCGGCGGGCGGGGTAACTCTGCCCACCCGATCATTCAGAACCTTCTGGGAAGCGTGAGATGAAGCCCATCCGTTCACTGCTGTTCGCGGCCCTGGCCCTTGGCACCGCGCTCCCCGGGGCGTCGCTGGGCGCCCAGGCGGCCGTGCCCGATACCGCGCCGGCCAACTGGCACCTGCTGGACGCCGGCGCCGACCGCTTTCCCGGCATCAGCGCCGAGCGCGCCTACCGCGAGCTGCTGGCCGGCCGCCAGCCGCGCGACACCGTGGTGGTGGCCATCATCGACAGCGGCATCGAGATCGACCACCCGGACCTGGCCTCCATCATCTGGACCAACCCGCGCGAGCGCGCCGGCAACGGCCGCGACGACGACGGCAACGGCTACGTGGACGACGTGCACGGCTGGGACTTTCTGGGCGGGCGCGACGGCCGCGACGTGAGCAGCGACACCTACGAGGTCGCGCGCCTGTACGCCGTCTGCCGCGCCGGCGCCACCGAGGCCGCCGGCGAGCCGTGCAGCGAGATCCAGCGCGACTTCGAGGCGCGCCGCGGCGAGGCCGAGGCCAACCTGCAGCAGATCCGGCAGATCGAGACGGTGGTCACCTCCGTGTACGCGGCGCTCCGCGAGCACCTGGGCACGCAGGAGCTCACCACCGCGGCCGTGCAGGGGATGCAGACCACCGACCCGCGGCTGCAGCAGGCGCGCTCCATCTACCTGGAGATCGCCAGCCAGGGCTTTACGCTGGATGACGTCGTCGAGCAGCGCAAGTCGCTCGAGGGGCAGGTGCAGTTCGGAATGAACCCCGACTTCGACCCGCGCAACATCGTGGGCGACGACTACGCCAACGCCACCGAGCGCGGCTACGGCAACGCCGAGGTCGAGGGGCCCGACGCCGCGCACGGCACGCACGTGGCCGGCATCGTGGCGGCGCTGCGCAACGGCAGCGGCGTGGATGGCGTGGCGCCGGCCGTGCGCATCATGCCCCTGCGCGCCGTACCGGACGGGGACGAGCGCGACAAGGACGTGGCCAACGCCATTCGCTACGCCGCCGACAACGGCGCGCGCGTCATCAACATGAGCTTCGGCAAGAGCCACTCGCCGCAGAAGACGGTGGTGGACGATGCCGTGCGCTACGCCGAGAGCAAGGGCGTGCTGATCGTCCACGCCGCCGGCAACGACGGCGCCGACCTGAACGAGGAGGGCAACTTCCCCAACCAGGACTACGCCGCGGGCGGCCGCGCGTCCAACTGGATTGAGGTGGGCGCCTCGTCCTGGCACGGCGACGCGCTGGCGGCCGAGTTCAGTAACTACGGCCGCGGGCGGGTAGACGTGTTCGCGCCGGGCGTCTCCATCCTCTCCACTGTGCCGGACGCCGGGTACGGCCGCAACGACGGCACCAGCATGGCCGCGCCGGTGGTGTCGGGCATCGCCGCCACGCTGCTGGCGTACTTCCCGGAGCTTACCGCCGTGCAGGTGCGCCAGATCATCCTGGAGAGCGCCGTGCGCAACGAGTCGCAGGTCGCCCGCCCCGGCAGCGACGGCGAGCAGGTGAGCTTCGCCGAGCTTTCCGACACCGGCGGCGTGGTGAACCTGTACGCCGCCATCCAGCTGGCGCAGCAGCGGGTCCGCCGGTAGGGGCAGGGAACGGGGAATCGCGGGAAGCCGCGTTTCTCCGGCGATATGAAGCCCTCATCCGGTGTGCCGGGGGAGGGCTTCCGTCGTGGTGGAGCCCGGGGTATCGTGTCCATCGACCGATGCCGCCGCCCTCCGCGCACGGACATTGCCGCATCCGCGGGCGTGCACCGGGAACACGCACCCCCCGGCGCCGTACCACGGGCCCGTGGCGTCCCAGATCCCGATCCACGCGATTTCATGACCCGCCGCTCCGTTCTCCCCCTCTGCGCGCTGGCCCTGCTGGCGTCGGCCTGCGACCGCTCGCCGACGGACACCAGCAAGCCGGGGACGTTCACGGTGGCGTTCATCGGCGTGCCGGCGGGCGCGGAGACCTTCATCCCGCGGGCGATCGCCGACGGCCGCGTGGTGGGCGCGGCATCGGACGGCGCGAGCACCTGGGCGGTGGAATGGCAGGCCGGCACCTTTCGCCGGCTGCTCCCCGCCGCGCCCGCGGGGTGCCACAGCGAGCCGCTGGCGGCGCGCGGCGCGTTCACCGTGGGCCAGGTCACCTGCACCGCGTCGGGCGATCCCGCCGGCCGCCCCGTGGACGCGTACGGCTGGGCCGCGGGCGCATCCACCCCGCGGCTGTTCGCGGAGCCGTACACCTTCGTCGGGGTGAACGCGGACGGCGAGATCGCGGGCACCGTAAACCCCAGCACGCAGTTTCCGCAGGCGCAGCACCGCGCGTTCCGCCGCACGGCCGCGGGGGTGAACGTGCTGATGCCGGACTCCGCCATCGCCAGCGAGGCCGCCGGCATCACCGACGCCGGCCAGGTGGTGGTGACCGCGTGGTACGCCTGCCCGGAAGATCCGGAGGAGTCGGAGGACTGCGTCTCCAGCCGTGTGAAGGTGTGGACGGCCGGCGTCTGGACGGAGGTGCGCGTTCCCCGCGGCGCCGCGCGGGTGGTGGCGGGCGCCGTTAGCCCGGAGGGGCACGTGGCCGTCTACGCGTTCGGCGAGACGGACCAGGTGCTCCTGTACGACATCCAGGGCCGCGATCTGGACGCGCTTCCCGTGATCCCCGGCACGCGCGTGGTGCTGATGTCGGCCAACGCGCGCGGCCAGGTGATCGGCACCGGCATCCGCCCGGAGACCACCGGCCGCCAGACCAGCTACGGCATCGTCTGGGGCGCAGACCGGCAGTACGACCTTTCCGAACGCCTGGCGGGGACCACCCGCTGGCACATCAGCTCCGCGCTGGCCTCCGACGACGACGGCCGCATCGTCGGCACCGGCAGAAGCCTGGAAGACGGCACCGAGGGCCCCATCCTCCTCATCCCCAGCACCCTCTGATCTCTCGTACCGGATCCGGCTGAACACCCGGTGTACGCAGAACCGCTTGCCTCACACGGAGAAGAAGTCTTTTTCTGGATTCGGGATGAGGATGGGACCAGGGGATTGGATGGATGCGGATGACGAGCCGCGGCGGACCACACCTGTGATCCGCCGCGGTTTCGTCTTTGCTGATGTGCCCACTCACGCACTCACGCACTCACGCACTGACGCACTCCCGCACTTTCGAGCGATGGCCGGCCGCACGCACGTGGGGATCTCGGGATGGACGTACGCCGGATGGCGGCGCGTCTTCTATCCGGAAGGGCTGCCGCGCCGCCGCGAGCTGGAGTACGTGGCCTCGCGGATGGCCACCGTGGAGATCAACGGCTCCTTCTACTCCCTGCAGCGCCCCACCAGCTACCGCACCTGGTACGAGCAGACGCCGCCCGGCTTCGTCTTCGCCGTCAAGGGGAGCCGGTTCATCACGCACATGAAGAAGCTCAAGGAGGTGGATACGGCGCTCGCCAACTTCTTCGCCTCCGGCGTGCTGCGGCTGGCGGACAAGCTGGGCCCCATCCTCTGGCAGTTCCCGGAGCGGATGCAGTTCAACGAAGAGAAGTTCGCGCACTTCCTGGAGATCCTGCCCAGGACGCACGAGGACGCCGCGCGGATCGCCCTCGGCCACGACGACCGCCTGCTGGGGCGCGCCTGGACGGACGCGGAGCACCAGGGGCCCATCCGCCACGCCTTCGAGATCCGCCACCCCGGCTTTCTCTCCCGGTGCTTCATCGACCTGCTGCGCGCCCACGGCGCCGCGCTGGTCTTTGCCGACACCGCCGGCCGCTGGCCCTACGCCGAAGACCTGACCGCCGACTTCGTGTACGTGCGCCTGCACGGCGCCGAGCAGCTGTACGCCAGCGGCTACACCGACCCGCAGCTGGACTGGTGGGCCGCGCGCATCCGCGAGTGGCGCCGCGGTTGTGCCCCGGGCGACGCCACCTGCGTGCTCCCCCCCGCGCCGAAGCGCCGCGCCGGCCGCGACGTGTACGTGTACTTCGACAACGACGCCAAGGTGCACGCCCCTTTCGACGCCATCCGCCTCGCCGAACGCCTGGCCTGACCGCGGTGGCGGCCCGGTCCGCGACGATTGCGGGGAGCACGCGGAGAATGAAAGAGTCTGCTTTTTTACGGATGTCCCATCGTGTGACGCATCGATGTCCCAGCGTGATGCTCCTTCTCCGGCAACCGATCGTCGTCGGATAGCGCATCCGCTGATTCCTCATAGAGTTGCGAGAACGACGGTCGATGGTGTGCCTCCTGCAACGCGGAGGGATGCGAGGAACCACATTCCTTTATACGCAGGACCCCTCCATGTCTCGTACCCTTGAATCGCCGCCCGCCGCGGTTCACCAGATTCCCGCACCGCCGCCGCCGGCCCCGGCGCGGCGCGAGCCTCTGTGGCGGGCGATGATCCCCGGCCTGTCCACCGGCGTGGCGGCGGCGGCGGTGCTGGTGACCGCGTGGTTCATCGGCACCGCGTACGACGTCCGCATGCCGGGCGGGCTGCGGCCCGAGCAGGTGATCGCGGCGCCGCTGGAGCCGGCGGCGCCGTCCGCGCTGCGTGCCCGCGCCGCCGTGCTCGTCCGCCGCGGCGACAGCATCGAGGCCGCCGCGCTCGCCGGAGCCCTTCCGGCGGACGGCGTCAAGGCCGCGCGCGAGCAGGCGGAGCTGTACGGCGAGTGGGCCGCCCAGCTGGACGCGCGGGCGCACGCGGCCGAGACGGCGGCCGCCACGCGCGAGGCCCGGCGCATCCTGTGGATCTACAGCCTCACGCTGGACCTGATCGTCTGCGCCGCGGCGGCGCTGGTCGCGCTCGGGCTGGTGGTGAGGGCGCTCGTCCGGCTGCGGCGCGAGCGGGTTGTCTCGGGCGGCCTGGCGGCGGGGGTGCTGGCGGTGGACGGCGCGCTGGGCGTGGCGGTGGCCGCGTTCTTCGTGCGGGTGTGGTACGACTACCGCACGGAGCCGTTTCAGCTCGTGGGCGCCGCGGCCGGGGAGAGCGTGCTGCGGATGGTGCGCTTCGACGACGGGCTGCACGTGGGCACCTGCACCCTGCTGGTCGCCGGCTGCGTGATGCTGCTGGCCGTGCCCCGGCTGCTGGCGTCGCACCCGGCGGACGGCCACCCGCCCACCCCGGCCGCCGCCGCGCGCGACGCCCGGCTGGTGGCCGAGGCGCTGCGCATTGCTCGGTGCGTGCTGTACGTGGGCGCGGCCATGGTGGTCGTCTACGTGGCCACCGTCAGCGCCGTGTTCCAGTGGACGCTGGCCTACGTGGACGCGGGTCGCCCCGCGCTGCTGCAGGGCGTGGAGGCGCTCACGCAGAGCGCGGTGACCGCCCGCAGCCTGATCGCCAGCGGGCTGCTGGTCGCCATCTACGGCCCCACCGTCCTCACCCTGCGGATGATGGCGAACCGCCTGGCGGCGCGCGCGCTTCCCGACGCGTCGCTGCCGGCGCGCGAGGAATGGATGCAGGCGCAGGGGCTGTCCTCGTCCAACCCGTCGCAGCACATCAAGACGGTCGCCGCCATCCTCGCGCCCATCGTCACCGGCCCCATCGCCGGCGCGCTGCAGGGAGTGCTGGGATAGGATCAGAAAACGAACCTCACGCAGAGCCTCTCTTTTCCTCCGCGTCCTCCGCGTGATTCTTTTCCGTGCCCGCACACCGGCGCCGGCGGGTACGATTCAGCTCGTGAGCTCCAGCGAGACGTCGAAGCTGCCGGACACCTGGAGCGTGGGGCCGTCGTCCGGCCGGGCGGCGACGTCTTCCGGCAGGTCGAGCGTAAAGGTGCCCACCGCGCGGTCCTCCGAAAGCGCCGTCACGGTGATGGTGCCGATCTCCCCCTCGTACGCGCCCTCGCTCACGCCCGTGGTGTTCTGAAAGCCGATCAGCACGTTCACCACGAACGGGCAGTTCACCGTGGTCTCGTCGCAGGTCACGGTGCCGATGTGCGCGCCCCGCCACTCCAGCACGATCCCGCTCACCAGCGTGCCCTCGCGCTCCTGCGCGAACACGCCCAGGATGCGGTTCTCCGCCGTCCCTTCCAGCTGGCCGATGGCCCAGGTGCCCGCGTTGGGGTTGCGGCGGTTCATGCGGCCCACGGCCTCGAACTCGCCCGTCAGGTCGCCGGTGTAGCTGAAGCGCGCCACGCCCTCCGGCGCCAGGTCGGGCGCAAAGGGGTCGTCGCCGCAGCCGGCCAGCGCCACCACGGCGGCCAGGGTCAGGGCGGCGCGTTGGATGCGAAACATGGAAGATCCTGCTCAGGAGGAACGATTGCGTGCTCAGCCGGCGTGCACCGGAAGCACCAGGGTGAACGCGGCGCCGCTGCCGGGGCCGTTGCGGGCCACCAGGTCGCCGCCCATCGCGCGGGCCAGCCGCCGCGAGATGGCGAGCCCCAGCCCGCTACCCGGCTCGCGCTTGCTCTTGTTGCCCGCCGCGATCTGCAGAAACTCCTCGAACACGGCCTCTTCGCTCCCGGCCGGCAGCCCGGGCCCGGTGTCGCGCACCTCCAGCCAGGTGCGCCCGCCGCCGCTCCCCGCCACCACCGCCACCTCGCCGTGCTCGGTGAACTTGACGGCGTTGGAGAGCAGGTTCACCAGGATCTGCCGCACCCGCGGCGGGTCCACGCGCAGCAGGGCGTCGCGGTGCGCGTCGATCTCCATCCGCAGCTCCAGCTTCTTGCTGCGCGCCTGCGGCTCCACCGCCACCAGCGCCTCGTCCACCAGGTCGCCCAGGCGCACCTCTTCGCGGTGGAACTCCATCCGCCCCGCGTCCAGCTTGGCCAGGTCCAGGATGTCGTTCACCAGCTGCGACAGGTGGCCGCTCACCTGGCTGATGCGCTCGATCATCTCCAGCTGCTGGCCGTTCAGGTCGCCCACGATGCCGTCGGCCAGCAGTTCGCTGTAGCCCACGATGGCGGTGATGGGCGTCCGCAGGTCGTGGCTCATGGCGCTGAAGAATCGCTCGCGCCGGAAGGCGGCCTCCGTCAGCTGGGCATAGGTGCGCAGGTTGGCCAGCACCGCCGCCGCCTGCGTTCCCACCATCACCGCCAGCCGCCGCGTCTCCTCTTCCGCGCCGCCGCCGCGCCAGCCGGCCACCAGCGCGCCCAGCGTCTCGCCGCGGTAGCGCAGCGGCACCAGCAGCCCCGCCCCGCCGCCGGGAAGCTGCACCGGGCGCAGGTGGTCGCCGTCCTCCTCCGCCAGCGCCATCAGCGCCGCCCGCTCATCCTCGCCGCCGTCCGCCGTCCAGGCGCGCGGCTGCGGCAGGGTGGGGGCGTACAGCGCCACCGCGTCGGCGTCCAGCACCTCCGCGGCGCGCGTCTGCAGAATGCGCCACACCTCGTCCGCATCCACCACCCCGGCCGTCTCCTCGGCCAGCCCGCACAGCAGCTCCAGCCGGCGCACCAGCCGCGCCCGTTCCGCGCTCTCGGCGCCGGGTGCGGGCAGGATGGTGGGCGCTTCGCCGTGGGGCATGGACGGGCCTTTCCCGAAAAGGAAGACGTGTGAACCGCGGCGGGCCGGACGGGGCGCGTGCGCGCGGCGGGCGGGACGGCTATGTTGGGCCGTCCATCACCGCCACCGGAAACACGCAGATGAGCCTTCCGCCGCTCCGCTTGAAGAAGAACGAGGACCGCAGGCTGCGTGCCGGGCACCTGTGGGTGTTCAGCAACGAGGTGGACGTGTCCGCCACGCCGCTGACCGCCTTCGAGCCCGGCGCCATGGCCGAGGTGCAGGACGCCCGCGGCGCGCCCCTGGGCACCGCGTACGTAAACCCGCGCTCGCTCATCGCCGCGCGGCTGGTGAGCCGGCAGCGCCACCGCAGGCTGGACGGCGACCTGCTGCGGCGCCGTATCGCGCGGGCGCTGGCGCTGCGCGACACCCTCTTCGACCGCCCCTTCTACCGCCTGGTGTACGGCGAGGGCGACGGGCTCCCGGGGCTGATCGTCGACCGCTTCGGCTCCGTCCTGGTCGCCCAGGTGACCACCGCGGGGATGGAGCGCGTGGTCTCGGAGGTCCTGGAGGCGCTGCAGGAGATCGTCAGCCCCACCGGCATTCTGCTCCGCAACGACACCTCCGGGCGGGCGCTGGAGGGGCTGGAGAGCTACGTGCAGCCCCACGGCGACGTCCCCGACGTGCTGGAGGTGGAGGAGAACGGCGTCCGGTTCCACGTCCCGGTCACCGGTCAGAAGACGGGGTGGTTCTACGACCACCGGATGAACCGCGCGCGCATGGCCGCCTACGTGCGCGGCCGCCGGGTGCTGGACGTCTTCAGCTACGTGGGCGGATGGGGCTTGCAGGCCGCCGCCGCCGGCGCCGCGCAGGTGACGTGCGTGGACGCGTCCGCCCCCGCGCTGGAGTTCGCGGCCCGCAGCGCCGGGTTGAACGGCGTCGCCGACCGGGTTCTGACGCGCCGCGCCGACGCCTTCGACGCGCTGATGCGCCTGGGCGCCGACGGGGAGCGCTTCGGGGTGGTGGTGCTGGACCCGCCCGCCTTCATCAAGCGGAAGAAGGACATCAAAGCGGGGGAGGAGGCGTATCGGCGCGCCAACCAGCTGGCCATGGAGCTGCTGGAGCCGGACGGCATCCTGGTGAGCGCGTCGTGCTCGTATCACATGCCGCGCGAGGGGCTTCAGGACGCCATGCTGCGCGCCAGCCGCCGCCTGGGCCGCGACCTTCAGGTGCTGGAAGAGGGGCACCAGGGCCCGGACCACCCCGTGCACCCGGCCATCCCGGAGACGGCGTACCTCAAGTCGTTCATCGCGCGGGTGGCCTGACGCGCTAGCGGCCGGCGCCGAAGGCCACGCCCAGCTGCACCACCAGCATGTCCGTGCGCCCGCTCACCATCTCGCCGGCAAGGACGTTCGGGCCGATGGTGACGATCTCGTCCGTCAGAAAGGTCGCCTCGCCGCCGAACCGGTAGGTGGCGCCCAGGTCCAGCGCCACCGCCCGCCGTCCCCGGCCCAGCGGCACGTACACCCCGGCCCCGCCGCCCCAGGACCAGGCCGCGTCCTCGAAGCTCCTGCCGCCGTACTCCAGGCGGCCGCCCCCCACATATCCCTCGTACGCCGCGTCCGTCACCAGGTAGTGCGCCCCCGCAAAGGCGTGTGCGTACGGCCGCACCGGCCCGCGCGTCACCCCCACCTGCGGGCCCACGCCCACGAACAGCAGCGTGTTGCTGGTCACCTGGTCCACCCGCTGGCTTTCCCCCGCGGAGCCGGGTACCGAGTCGCGCCGAAGGTCCTGCAGCAGAAGCCCGCCCTCCATGCGCAGCGCCAGCCACGGCAGCGCGTGCAGCCGCTGCACCGAACGCAGGCTGGCGCCGTATCCGTCGCCCATCGTCCTGCGGAACTCCCCGCCGGGGCGCGCCGCCACCGCGCCCACGCTCACCTCCGTGCTCACCGCGCTCCTTCGCTGCGCGGCCGCCGGCGCGGCGAGGGCCAGCAGCAGCAGGGCGCAAAGCAGGCGGCCGAAGCCGGAGCCGAAGGAGCCGGCTGGCTCCCGGGGCGGCGGTGTGCGCATGAGGGGGGGCGGGCGGTAAAGGTGGACCAGGGGATGGGTGGATGCAGACGCGCGGGCCGGGACCCCGTAGGTCCCGGCCCGCGCCGCATGGCTCAGCGGGCGATGCCGACGCTGAAGCCGATGTGGAAGGTGAGCAGGTCGGTGTCGCTGCGCACGGGGAACAGCGTGATGGTGCCGTCCTCGTTGTCCTGGATGTCGCCCTCGCGCAGGTACTCGGCCTGGCCGTTGTTGTGGTAGCGCACGCCCAGGTCGATGGAGACCGGCTGCGGCCCGCCGCGCACGGGGATGTACAGCCCGGCCCCGCCGCCGTACGAGAAGCTCCAGTCGTCGAAGTTGGTGGTGCTGAAGTAGTCCTCGTCGTCGTAGTAGCGGCTGCTCTCCACGCTGGACGTGGTCGCCAGGTAGCTGTAGCCGGCGTAGCCGTTCACGTACGGCCTGAGCGTGCCGTCGGGCACCCCGATCTGCGGTCCCACCCCGATCCAGGCGATGTTGTTGCTGGTGGTGAGGTCCACCACGATGCGGCCGCCCAGGGTGGGGCTCAGCGGCACGCGCTGGCGCTCGTATCCGTAGATGGCAAAGCCGCCGTCCACGCGCACGGCCACCCAGCCGTCGCGGTCCAGCGCATGGATGTAGTGCAGGTTGCCGCCCAGGCCGCTGTCCACGTAGTCGTGGAACTCGCCCTGCGGCTGCGCGATGGTAAAGCTGCCGCCGAAAAAGCCGCCGGTGGGCCGCTCTTCGTAGTACTCGTCTTCCTCGTAGTCGCAGTCGCAGTCGTCCTGCGCGCGGAGCGCGGCGGGCGCGGCAACGAGCGCCGCGGCGGCAAGAAGGGCAATCGTGTATCGCATCGTTCACCTCGGGATGAGGATTGGGGGGGCGTGGTTCGGGGCCGGTGAAGGCTGTCCGGCGAAAGGAGGGAAGAGCAATGCCGGTGCCCCTGCGACCGAAAATGCAAGCAGATGTGGCAAAAAGAGTTACGCACGGACGCAGGGAATCCCCCGATCCGCGCCGACCACTCTGGAGGACACCTCCCGCGTCAAAGTCCGCACGCGTGGACGCCGGCCGCGTGCATCGCGGGAGAACGACGAAGCCCGCCTCCCTCTCGCAGGGGGCGGGCTTTCGCGTTCGTACTCCCGTACTCTCGTACTCTCGTACCGCTTTACAGGCCGAGCATGCGCTCCACGCGCGCCTCCAGCGAGGGCTTGGTGGCCCCGGAAAGGGCGCTCTCCAGCAGGTCGGCCAGCTCCTCCGAAAAATCGGCGGGGTGGCGGCGCTTGATGCGCACCAGCGGCGCGAACGCCAGCATCACCGTGCGCGGGCGGTCTTCGTCGTCCTCCCCGTCCTCGCCCTTCCAGGGCTCGGCGCCGCCCCCGGTCTGCCAGGGCTCCAGCTCGTGCTCCGACTCCTCCGCCTCGGCCACCATGCCGGGGGGGAGCGCCTCGACCGGGATCGTAAGGCCCACCATGGCCTGGATCTCCTTGTCCGGCTCGTCGGGCTCCTCGGCCATCAGGCCCAGGCGCACGGGGCCGCGGATGACCTGGTGCAGGATGACGATGGTCTCGGGCGGCAGAAAGGCCCGGAACGACGGGCTCTCGTTGCCATCCGCGTAAAACGCGACCGGGATCAGGGCGGAATCGTCGGACAGCAGTCCTTCGGGTTCCACCTCGCGCATCTCCAGGTCGACCGGCTCGTCCCGAAGGTAAACGTGCATCTTGTTTCCTGAGGCTCCCTTACGATGGCGCCGGCCCGGCCGGTCCGGTGGATCCGCAACTCGTGGACACGTTCTGCTTGGTACCCTGCATCGCCCGTTGGTTCCGCGCCGATGGTGACACAGGTGGGCTCGGCCGTAACGCCTGTGGCGGCTTCAGTCTGCCCGGGCCGCGGCGATGCCGTACATCAGCGGCAGGCCGGGGACGCCCTGGGGCGGGCGGAAGCGGCGGCCGGGCTCGGCGCGCATGCCGCGGAACGGGGCCCAGCCGTTGGAATACGGCCATTCCCGCAGCCGCTCGATCCGCAGCCCGGCATCGATCAGCGACTGCGCCACCTCGTACACGCCCCACTGAAAGTCGAAGGAGCGGTGCGGATTGGTGAAATCCGCCGTTCCCTCATGGAAGCCGGAGGGCGCCAGCCCGGCGGGGGAGTCGCGCACGTAGTCGCCCACGCCCGTCTCCGTCACGATCGGCTCGCCGCCGCTGGAGTAGGGATACGCCAGGCGCATCTCCTCGTCGAACATGGTCGCGGCGGGGTGGAACTCCACGAGGACGAAGCGGCCGCCCGGCGCCAGGATGCCGGCAATCCCCCGCGCCCACGCCCGCAGGTCCGAGATCCACGCGACGGCGCCGTACGACGAGAACGCGCGATCGAACCGGCGCCCCGCGCGCGCGGCCGCATCCATCCACGCGTACACGTCCGCGCGCTCGAACTCCGCCTGGATCCCCGACTCCGCCGCCAGCCGCCGCGCGAAGTCCACCGCCTCGTCGCTGATGTCCACGCCGGTGGCGCGCGCGCCGAGCCGGGCCAGGCTGAGTGTGTCCTGCCCGGAGTTGCACTGCAGGTGGACGAGCGTCTTTCCGGCTACGTCGCCCAGCAGCTCCCGCTCTTCGGGAAAGAGCGTGCTGCCGCCGGCGCGAAGGAACGCCGCCTGGTCGCCCTTGTGGCTGTTGTGCGCCTGCGTGGCGGCGTTCCACGAGAGGCGGTTGGCCTCGTGGATGTCGTGGCGGATCACGGTGAACGGGGGAACGGGGGACAAGGGGACAAGGGGACAAGGGGACAAGGGACGGGACTCGAGGCTTAGTCCGCTGGGCGGCGGCCGATGACGAGCGGCTGGTAGAAGGCGCCGTCCAGCCGCCGCACGTCCGCGAACTCCGCCTGGCGCATCAGCTCCATCAGCCGCGCGACGGGAAGGGCGTAGGAGGTGGTGCGCATCACCCGCGTCTGCACCCCGGCCTCGCGGCGGTCCTCGACGACGTACATGCTGGTTTCGTACAGCGGCGGGCGCGGATCCCACACCTGGAACAGCACCCAGCGCGCACCATCCTCCTCGCGCACGCCGTAGGGATGCATCTGCGTGGTGTGCGGGTCGATGGACGCGTAGTCGCGGATGGAGACCAGGCAGATGCCGCCGGGCGCGGTGCACCGGCGGAATCCGCGCAGCGCGTCCAGTATCTCCCCGTCCGTCAGCAGGTGGGCGAGCGCGTTGTCGGCGCAGAGCACCACGCCGAACGTGCGGCCGTGCGCTTCCCACGCATCCCGCATGTCCGCCACCGCCGCGTCGATCGCCAGCCCTCTGCGGGCGGCCTCGCCGCGCAGGCGCGCCACGGCGCCGGCGGAAAGGTCGGACGCGGTGACGCCGTAGCCCAGCGCCGCCAGCCCCAGCGCCTGCGTGCCGATCCCGCACGCCGCGTCCAGCACCGTCCGCTCCGCGGCCGCGTCCGCCTCCGCGCGGATCACCTCGTCCAGCGCCGCCGCCTGCCGCGCGATGCTGGCGTCCCAGTCCGGAAAGATCAGGTGGTAGAACGGCGCGAGCGCGTCGTAGAAGTCTTCGGGGCCGGACATGCGCTCGGGGGAGGGGTGAGACGGAGGCGCCGTCGCAAGGTAGCCGTCCCGGTTGCTGGAGCAAACCTTTTCCGTGGCCGCGGCCATTGCGCGAACCGCAGCGGCGGCAGAGTGTATCCGCACGCGGAGCGACCGCCGCTCCGCCCGACGGAACACGAATCCACGAAGATGATCCAGCTGACCGACGAGGCCCGCGCCAGGATCCAGGCCCTGGTAGATGGCGGGGCGGTGCGCGACCCCGCACTGCGCATTACGCTGGCGACGGGGGAGGACGGCGCCGTCCTCAGCCCCATGAACCGCGAGTACGCCATCTCGCTGGTGGAGCGCGAGGACAAGCAGAAGACGGAGATCGCCATCAACCTGGACGGCATCCGCGTGCTGCTGAACCTGGACACCAGCACCCTGCTGAGCGGCGCCACCATCTCGTGGTCCGACGAAGACGGCGGCTTTCGCGTGGAGACGCCGCGTCCCAACCGTCCGCCCACCACGGTGACGTCCACGGGCGGGGCCGGCCTCTCAGGGCCGCTGGCGGAGCGCGTGCAGGCGGTGTTCGACGAGCTGGTGAACCCGCGCATCGCGGCGCACGGCGGCGCGGTGGAGCTGGTGGACGTGGCCGACGACGTGATCTACGTGCGGATGACGGGCGGCTGCCAGGGGTGCGCGGCGTCGGCGCTCACGCTGCGGCAGGGGATCGACCGCATGGTGCGCGAGGAGATCCCCGAGGTGCGCGACATCGTGGACCTTACCGACCACGACGCAGGCGCGAATCCGTACTACTGATCCGGCCAGCTCCGCGGGCGATCAAGGAGGGCGACGGCACCAGCCGCCGCCCTCCTTCCCTTCTCCCCGCGAAGATGGCGGGATACGGGGTCGAATGATGCGGATTGGGAGTCCCTCGACGATGTGCGGTCCGCCTGCGGAAGCGAATGATGAATTCGCCGCTACAAAACCGCGCAGTCCGGCTGCTCTCGCACTCTCGCACTCTCGCACTCTCGCACTCTCGCACTCCCGCACTCCCGCACTCTCGCGCTCCCGCACTCCCGCACTCCCGCACTCCCGCACTCCATCACAAAAGAACGGGGTGCCGGCCGAAGCCAGCACCCCGCTCACCCATCCCCACACCACCCCGGTCCATCCACCCACTTCCCCATCCCCACCCATCCGTGCCGGCCGTGCCCTCAGCTGACGGTCACCCGCTGCTGTACGGCGGAGGCCTGCCGGCAGTACTGCTCCAGCGCATCGCTGGCCGCGTTCTCCCAGTCCGACGGGATCGGCGACAGGCGGCGCTTTTCTCCGGAGTTCTCGAAGCACAGCCAGCCGCCCTGGAGCCCCGGCGTCATCTGCTCCTCATCGCGGTCATTGGCGTACTGCGGAACCACGTTCCACACCCGCCATGTGTGTCCCTGCGAATCGGTGAAGTTGCGAAGTGCCATGTGCCTGGTCCTCGGGTCATTAGCCTGGATCGCGCGGCCCACGCAGGGAGTGTGCCAGCGCCACCCCAACCGGCCCCGCGGCAACGACTTACAACATGTGTTCCACGCTCAGAGGCCGCGCCGGGCCCACGGCTCGTTGGCTTCCAGGCAGTCGATGAGCTCGATGTAGATGCGGCGCGCGGCCTCGGTGAACGTCTCGTCGTCCGCCTGCGCGAAGGGCGCCATCTCCGCGCGGATGCGCTCGGAGAGCGTACCCGTCTCGATCATCCGTCCCACCAGGTCCAGGTACGCCGCCTCGTCCCTGCGCACCGTGCGCCGCGCGCCGGCCAGCAGGTGGCGCAGCACCGTCCGCGCGTCGGCGCCACCGTCCGCATCCCGGTCCACGTCCAGGTGCGGCGCCCGCACGCGCGCCGCGCTGCCGTCGCGGATGCAGGCGCGAAAGTCCTCCACCAGCACCGTGTGGTCCGGCAGCTCCACCCGCCCCGCCGCCACCCGCGCCGTGAGGTGCTTGAGCGCGGCGCGGACGAAGACGGCGACGGCCACGTCCATCTTTACGCACTCCTGCGTATCCAGCACCCGCACCTCCATCGCCCGCCGGGCAAAGCGCAGGATGGCGCCGCGGGTGTTGAAGAACTCGTGGCGGATGGCGCCGGTGTCCGGCAGCCGGTCCAGCGCGCGGTACATCGGCGCAAGGATCTTCTTCCGGTAGTCCCCGAAGCTGTCCACGTACTCCGGCACCAGCACGCCGCACGATTCCGGGATGCGCGCCTGGTGCTCCAGGATCCACGCCAGGCGCCCGTCCACCGCCGGCTGCAGGTCGCCGTCGTACATCGGCGAGCTGGCGGCCAGGGCGGGAAGGTAGGGGATGAGGAGCGCGGCGGCGGTGTGCATGGCCATCGCGTCCACCTCGCGCCCCAGCGGCAGGTTGAGGTGCGCGGCGTGGACGTTCATCCACCCGTGCGTGCGGACGTCGAAGAGCCGCGCGTAGGTGGTGTAGATGCGCAGCCCCGAGCGCGTCCACAGCCTTCCCTTCCGCGGATCGAACCACGGGTGCATCCCCGTGGGCATCAGCCGCGCGCCGAACTCCGCGTGCAGCACGGCGCTGAAGCGCTGGATCCCCTCCGCCAGCATCCGCTCCGCGTCCGCCAGGCTGCGCACCGGCTGCTGCGTCTTGATCTCGAAGACGTGGTCCGCGATCTCGTTGCTGAACCCCACCGCGCCCAGGTCCACGTCCGACGTTCCCCGCCCCGCCAGGACGCGGAACGCCGGCTCCACCAGAGAAACCACGTTCAGGTCGCGGTCCACGGTGGGGTACTCCAGCTCCATCCCCGCCACCTCGAACGGCTTGTAGTGCCTGTGGTCCCCCCGCGCCGCGCTTCCCGCCACGATCGGCCTGCGGGCGCGCTCCAGCAGCCGCGTTTCCGCCGCCGCCTCCGCCGCCGGCGCCTCCTCCGCCGGGCCCTGCTCGATGCGCCTCACGAAGAACTCCACCAGGTCCTCGTAGATCGTCGCCCCGTCCGCGGCGTCGTCGTAGCCCACGTCCAGGTTGGGATTGTCGTTCACTTCGATGACGACAGGCCCGTCCGGCGTCTCCTTGAGGTCCACCCCGTACAGCCCGTCGCCGATGAGCCGCGCGGCCCGCAGCGCCGCCTGCACCACCGCCTCCGGCGCCGCCTCGCGCGGAACGGCCTCCACGCGCCCGTAGCGCTCCTTTCCCGCGCTGGACTCCGCGCGGATCTGCCAGTGCCCGCGTGCCATGTGGTAGCGGCAGGCAAAGAGCAGCCGCCCGTCCAGCACGGTGATGCGCCAGTCGTAGTCCGTGGGAAGGAACTCCTGGGCGATGATCAGGGGCGAGCGGCGGAACATGTCGTCCGCGTAGCGGCGGAACTCGTCGCGCGAGCCCACCTTGTGGACGGCGCTGGAGAAGGAGCCGTCGGGGAGCTTGATGACCAGCGGCAGCCCCAGCCCCTTCACCTCCTCCCACGGCGTGTGGCGGGTGACGATGCGCGTGCGCGGCATGGGGATCCCCTCGCGGCGCAGGAGCTCGTCCAGGAAGACCTTGTTGCCGCAGCGGATGATGGACTGGGAGTCGTCCACCACCGGCATCCCCAGCGCCTCGGCCCGCAGCGCGAACTGGAAGGCCGGCTCGCTGACGCCGGTGAGCGCGCGGATGAAGAGCGCGTCGTACTCCGGCAGCTTGTGCAGCTCGTCCAGCCCGATGCGCCGCACGTGCACGTTCATCCGCTGCGCGATGCGCTCCAGCCGGTCCAGCGTTTCGGGGCTGGAGGGGCTGAACACGTCGTCGGGATCCACCAGGACGGCGATGGACGCGCGCCGCTCCTCGCGTGGCGCCTCCTTTCCACGCCGCACCACGCGCTTCTGGTCGGCCAGCGCCTCGCACAGCTGCCGGCGGTCCTCTTCCCGCAGCCGGTGCGGCGGCACGGGGGCAATGGCGGTGACCTTCCACTCGCCCTCCTCGCGCACCAGCTGCAGGCGCAGCACCGGCGCCGGCCACTCGCGGTAGACGGCCAGCGCGGTGTTGCGAAAGCGCCCGTCCGCCGCGCTCCCCAGAAAGACGAGCGTCTCCGCCGCCTCGTCCTCCGCCGCGGGGCGGCAGCTCCACCCGCCCTCCGCCTGCACGCGGACCAGGGGGACGGGGAACGCGCGGGGGGCCTCGTCCGCGTCCGGCTCGCCGTCCTCCGTGGCCGACGCCCTGACCGCGCGCCGGCGGGCGCGCATCTCCTCGGGATCCACCGTGGCGACGCCGGCTTCCTGCAGCGCGCGAAAGAGCGCGTACGCGTCGCCGAAGGCCTCGCTCACGTCCACGCCGGGGATGGGCAGCTGCCCGCGCGCGTCCGCGAGAAGCGAAACGTAGTAGCCCTTGCTGCCGTACTTCCACGAGCGGCAGAGGTTGACGACCACGGCGCCCGGCTCGGTGAACGCCTCGCCGCCTTCCAGGTACTGGTCGGCCGTGGCGTGCATCCCCTCGGGCAGCCCCCTGCCGTCCGTGGCGTAGCTCACGACGGCGATCACGCGGGTGCGGCTCACGCGGACGCCTCCCGGGGCCACAGCTCCAGCAGCACCGCGTCGTACGTCACGTCGCCCAGCAGGATGGCGTTGATGAGCCGCTGCCCGTCCACCACCTGCCGCCCGTCCTCGGCCAGCGGCACGTGCTCCGACGGGTCGCGCACGGAGAAGTGGCGTCCCCAGTGCTCGTATCCGCAGATCACCACGAAGTGGCCCGTGGGCTCGCCGGCCACGTCGTCCTCCACCATCCGGTCGTCGTCCAGCTGCCGCTCGCGCGCGAAGCGGTAGAGGTAGGTGGCGCTGAGCCCGGCCAGCACCGGGTGCTCGCGGTCGATGATGGACTTGAGCAGCGCCGGGGTAAGCTCGTCGAACGCCAGCTCGCCCCCCATCTCCAGAAAGTCCAGGTACGCCCGCGCCGCGCGCAGCCGCTTGGAGTCGGGCAGATAGGGAAAGCGCGCGTGGATCTTCTCGGCCAGCTGGTCGCGCGGCAGCCCGTACCAGGTGGGATCGAAAATGCGCAGGTCGTACGAGTAGATGCGGGCCGCGAACCCGCGCCGCAGCCCCGAGATGCCCAGAAAGACGGCCAGCGTGCCGCCGTCCTCGTTGCGGTCGATCTCGCCCAGCACCTCGTCGGCCCCCACGCTCAGGCCGAAGAAGTCGTAGACCTTGCGCAGGCAGGTGGGCCCGCAGGTCACGTCATCGGGCTGAAGGAATCGTTGAACGCGCAGCTCGTGCGCAAAGCGGTCCTCCTGCTCCCGCCGGTCTTCCGGCGGGGCGTGGACCGCACCCCGGGTATCCGTCATCTGCTCCGCACGTCCGTCACCATTCCGCCGGCCCCGCGAAGGCGCGGGCCGCCGCGGGCTCCGAGCAACGGCCGTACCACGTGGCGCGCGGCGTGTGCACTCCGGTCGGACGGAGGCGGATGGAACTCCGGATTGGAAGGGGACTTGCGCGGGGTGCTAACTTGTTAGCGGCTCCAATGCGGACAGGGTTATCCATCTGCCTGGGCAGCACCGCTCCCGAAATCGACGGCGACGGCGAAGAAACACTTGTCGTCACTGGAGATTTGGCCCTCTGTCGGTCGTTTCGCGGCTCGCGGCCGACTGTTAGGCAGAAGTGTGGCGCACGTTTTGCGACTTGTAACAAGAGTGTTGCAGTTCTGGACCGTTGTCCACATACTTGGTGTATACGGAATGTTTGCTGCGAGGACAGACCAGAACGCGACAGCTCCTTCAGGAGCGAAACGCAGCGTAGCAGAAAGAGATTCGGCGGCCATCTCTGCTCCACCGAACCGGCCCCCAAAGCAAACAAATTTGTGGCGTTCCGGCCCTAACCTGCATATAGTATACAGGTAGGCCTCACAACGCATAACAAGGCACATCTTGCAAAAGGAGATAAAGGGGATGAAGAGCACCCGGTCCAAGGCGGCCGCGCCGCGTCTTCCCCGGCGGTGGCGCACTCCTCCCCCGCTTACGCGCGGGTCCGAGTCCCTGGAGGGGATGGAGATCCTGCGCGAGGTGGGAGGCGAGGTCGGCGTCCTGCTGTGGCAGGCGTACCGCAACGTGATGTTCTGGGCCAGCACCGACCAGGGCGAGCGCGGGCGGCTGTTCTCACCCGAGGCCGGGCGCAAGCGCGCGGCCGAGCTGGCCGAGGCGCGCATCCCCGACGAGGTGGCGGGCCCGCTGTCCGCGTTCGGCGACATGCTGTCGGCCCCCGACAGCACCAGCGGCGAAGCGATGGCGCAGGCCTGCACCGGCATCGCCCGCTGGGCGGAGGACGAGGGGCACCTGCACACGGCCCTGGCCTACACGCAGGCGGCGTCGGTGGCCTCGCAGCGCAACGCGCGGCTGGCGCTGGCGGTGGGCAAGCTGGCCCGCCGGCGCAACGAGGTCGCGCGCGCCGAGACCTGGTTCCGCCACACCGTGATGGTTTCACGGCAGACGGGTGACTGGGAGTCGTACTCGCGCGCCTACATCGCGCTGGGCAACATGCTCATCGCGCGTGGCAACCTGCCCGCGGCCGCCAAGATGCACATCAAGGCGCTGCGCGCCGCCCGCCGCAAGGGGCTGCAGCAGATCCAGGGCATGGCGCTGCACGACCTGTTCGTCATCGCCGACGAGCTTGGGCGCGACGAGCAGGCCGAGGAGTACGCACGGCAGGCGTTCCGCGCGTACGGGCAGAGCCACCCGTCGCTGCCGCTGCTGGGCCACGACATCGCGTACTTCTGGATGCAGCGCGGCTACTTTGGCCAGGCGCTGGAAGTGTTCCAGCGGCTCGAAGGCCACGTGGAGGACCCCCGCACGCGCCTGCTTCTCGCGTCGAACATCGCGCGCGCGGCGGCCGGCACCGGCAACCGCGAACTCTTCCGGAAGGCGTGGACGCAGGTCTACCGGATGATCAAGGATCCGGAACAGCAGGGGATCATGGCGAACGCCACCCTGGAGCTTGCCCTGGGCGCCGCGTCGCTGGGCGAGTGGGACCGGGCGGAGCAGGCCGCGCAGGAGTCGCTGGACCAGGCCGTCAAGCTCGGTCAGGCGAAGGTGCGCTTCCGCGCGGAGTCGCTGCTGGAGTCGGTGGCCCGTGGGCGTTCCGCGCAGACCAAGGTCAGCGAGAGCCGCCGCGCCCCCGCCAAGGTGGAGACGCTGGCGAACGATCTGGTCCGCAGCCTGACGCTGGTTCCGGCCGGAGCCTGAGGCGGCACGAAGAAGACCCCGCCAGCGATGGCGGGGTCTTCTTTCTTATCATATCCAGCAGTCGGGCTTGGATCAGCCGCCCGAACCCGTCTGACCAGTGCGACAAAGGAGCGTGCCGTCCGCCTGGCGCTCCAGCGTGCAGCTTTCCTCAGCGGAGGGCTTGGCAGCGGGCGCGGCCTGGGGGCCGGTGACGGAATCGCTGCAGGCAGCGAGGGTGGAGATGGTGAGTACGGCCAGGAAAAGCCGGGCGAGTTTCATCGTCGCTCCAGAAGGTGTGGGATGTTGTGGTATACCGCGGGGCGGCCAAGGATGGTGATGCCCGAGAGGATACCGTAAGATGTACCCGGGCGTGGCGGTGCGCCCATTCTCTTGCGCTCTCCTACCGAATATTTCCGGACAGGTCATGCCCCCACCCCCTCGCCCCCTGCTGGTGATGCACACAAACGGTGCGTTCCGGGAACGTGTGCGGAGGCTGGGAGGGCGCGGATACGTCTGCACCTTTATCCCCACCTGGGAGCAGCTGCGCGCCGGGGTCATCGCCTCGCCCCCCGCGGCCATCCTGGTAGTGGACCCCTACGCCGGCTCCGCGCCCGAGGACCCTCAGCTGGCCAGTGACCTGCGCACGCTGCTCTGGGAGTTCCCGTCCGCCACGGTGCTGGCCGCGGTGGAGCTGCGTCCCGGCCGCTCGCGCGACCTGCGAACGCTGGGGGAGTGGGGGGTCACCGACATCATCTCCCTGGCGGAAGACGACACGCACGAGGCCATCTACCGACGCCTGCGCTCCATTGAGGGACGCTCGCTGCAGCGGCTGCTGGAGCGCACGCTGCCCCCCATGCTCTCGGGGCGCACGCGGATGCTGATGATGACGGCGGCGGAGGTGGTGGCGGTGGGCGGCAAAGGGCGGGACCTGGCGCGGCGGCTGCACCTGTCCGAGCGGACGGTGCTGCGCTGGGCGGAGCGCGCGGGACTGCCGCCGCCGCGGCGCCTGCTGGCGTGGATGCGCATTCTGCTGGCGTCGTCGCTACTGGACGATCCGGGGCGCTCGGTGCTGTCGGTGGCGCACGCGTGCGGGTACGCGTCGGACAGCAGCCTGCGGCGGGCCATGCAGGACTTTCTGGGCACCGGGCCGTCGGCGCTGCGCCGCCAGGGAGCATTCCCCGCCGCGTCGCGCGTGTTCCTGAACGAGCTGGCGCAGACCCGCGCCGCCACCCGCGACCGGCACTCGCTCCGCTTCTAGCCCGTCGACGAACGTTTCAGTCGAGAAAGAACGGGGACGCAGAGGATGCTTTCCTCCGCGCTCTCTCTTTTTCGGGTTCATCGCGGATTGGGTTGCACGCCACGCCTGGCGGGAAGCGGTGGCGGGTTCACCATGCGCGACCACCGTGTCCTGCGCGTCGGCCGTGGCGGGGCACACCGGGCTTCCCTGAGGACCTCGGGAACTGCAGGCAGATGGACGCCCGGCAGGGAGCCATCCGCATTTTTTCTGGAACACCTTTCCCGCCGCAGCGCCCCGCAGCCCACCATTCCGGCTTCACCCGATGCGCGATCCCGCGAACCGTCCCCCTCGCGCGAA
>DASUVG010000235.1:0-25735 GCA_036379135.1 Longimicrobium sp. | reverse complement strand
CCGCTCGCGCGGTTCTGGTTGGTGCTGTTGCCGAACGGCAGGGTGATGCGGTCCACCACCTCCTGCGGCAGGTAGCTCCCCGTCTCGGGAAGCTGGTCCACCGCGTTCCACTCGTCCTCGGACGTGGCGGCGCTGCGGCGGATCTTTTCCTGGATCATCAGGATGCCGTACATCAGCCCCTCGGGGCGCGGCGGACAGCCGGGAACGTAGACATCGACCGGGATGATGGTGTCGATGCCCTGCACCATGCTGTACACGTCGAACACGCCGCCGCTGCTCGCGCAGGCGCCCATGCTGATGCTCCACTTGGGCGACGGCATCTGCTCCCAGATCTTCTTGAGCACCGGCGCCATCTTGTAGCTCACCCGCCCCGCGCAGATCAGCAGGTCCGCCTGCCGGGGGCTGAAGCTCATGCGCTCCATGCCGAAGCGCGCCAGGTCGTAGCGCGTGGCGGCGGTGGCCATCATCTCGATGGCGCAGCACGCCGTGCCGAACGGCATGGGCCACAGCGAGTTCTTGCGCGCCCAGTTGACCACGGCGTCCAGCCGCGTGGTCAGAAACCCGGGCTGGCCGTCGAAGATGCCCTGGGTGGCCGGCTGAATGTCGCCCGGCAGCCCCTGGTG
Source organism: Longimicrobium sp. (assembly GCA_036379135.1). Lineage (GTDB taxonomy): Bacteria > Gemmatimonadota > Gemmatimonadetes > Longimicrobiales > Longimicrobiaceae > Longimicrobium. The sequence goes on along the minus strand of DASUVG010000235.1, from coordinate 25,112 downwards.
CACGGCAAGGCCCTCCGCGTCGCGCGGCTGGCCCCGGGTCGGATCGCTGCTCGACGGGCGTTCGTTCAGTCCCATTCGAGGGCTCCTTTCTTCCATTCGTAGATCAGGCCCACGGTAAGGATGAACACGAAGATCATCGCCGCCGCGAAGCCGCCCCATCCCAGCACCCGGGCCTCGACGGCCCAGGGAAGCAGGAACACCGTCTCCACGTCGAAGACGATGAACAGGATGGCCACCACGTAGAACTTGACCGAAAAGCGCTCGCGGGTGCCGCCCAGCGGCGTCATCCCCGACTCGTACGGGGCGCTCTTGTTCTTGGTGGCGCGCCCCGGGCTGAGCACCTGGGAAAGCACCACCATGCCGATGGCCTGGGCCACCGAGAGCCCCAGGAGAATCAGGACCGGAATGTAGGGGCGGAGCATGCGTCCTTGGCCCTGTTCCAGAACGGTAGTTTGTGAAAACGTTCACTTGCTCGGAGCCGGGCCAAGATACTGCCCCGCGAAACCCCGGTCAAGCAGACACGGCGCCGCGTTCGCGGCCCCTTGCCGCCCCCCGCGCGCGGGGGTAGCTTGGCGCTCCTGTCCAGGCGATCGGCGGCGGCCAGTACACCCGTTTTACCGGGTGCGTTCAGGGCCCGCGCGCCGAAGCCCCGAGCGCCCCTTCAAGCTCCGTTCCGCGCCATGAGCATACGTTCCGACCGGTGGATCAGACGCATGGCCCGCGAGCACGGGATGATCGAGCCGTTCGAGGACGCGCAGGTGCGCCAGGGCACCATCAGCTACGGCGTGAGCAGCTACGGCTACGACATGCGTGTGGCCGACGAGTTCAAGATCTTCACCAACGTCAACAACGCCATCGTCGACCCCAAGGCGTTCAGCGACAAGAGCTTCGTCCCCTTCGAGGGCGACGTCTGCATCGTGCCGCCCAACAGCTTTGCCCTGGCGCGCTCGGTGGAGTACTTCCGCATCCCGCGCAACGTGATCACCCTCTGCGTGGGCAAGTCTACGTACGCGCGCTGCGGCATCATCACCAACGTCACGCCCTTCGAGCCGGAGTGGGAGGGGTACGTGACGCTGGAGATCAGCAACACCACGCCGCTCCCGGCCAAGATCTACGCCAACGAGGGGATCGCGCAGGTCCTGTTCTTCGAGGGCGACCCCGAGGGCCCCGAGGTGAGCTACGCCGACCGCAAGGGCAAGTACCAGGGCCAGACCGGGGTCACCACGCCGCGGCTGTAAGAGAAGTGCGGGAGTGCGTGAGTGCGTGAGTGCGTGAGTGGTCGATCGGCCGGATGCCGAGCGCCTCCGACGCACCTCCTCCAGCATCCCGCAGAAGTGCCGGAGCGCGATCGAATTCTCCCCTTTTCTCCCGCGCAGCGGGGGAGAGGGGGCCTGGCGGGCGCCAGCTCGAAATGCTTCGAAGCGCCCCGATCCCGCGGCCGCCGCGTGACGAATTCGCCCCGCAGCGGAGGGGCACGCCCGAATCATGCAGTTGACGTCGTTGCAGTTCCAGAAGCCCTTCAAAGAACCGACGCAGCCCAGGCTGCCCAGCACATACCCGCACTACCCATGACGCAGAGCCCCGTCACCCCCGAGCAGATGGATGCCATCCGCGAGGTGGTGAACATCGGCGCCGGCCACGCGGCAACCAACCTGTCCGCCCTCACGGGGCTGACCGTGATGATCTCGGTGCCGCGCATCCAGTGGGCCGACCCCGACGTGCCGCCGGCGCTTCCCGGCACGGGCGACCTGGTGCTGATCACCGTGCCCATCACGGGCGTGAGCGAGGCGGGGGGCGAGCGAGCGTCGCTCATCCTGGCCACCGAGACGGCGCTGCGGATGGTGGCGCTCATGCTGCGCCGCGACCCGGCCCAGCACCAGGAGGTGGGCGACTTCGAGCGCTCCGCGCTGATGGAGATGGGGAACATCGTCTGCGCGGCGTACGTGGGCGTCCTGGGCACCTTTCTGCACAAGGGCGTGATGATCGGCACGCCGGAGATGAGCGTGGGCCCCCGCGAGGAGCTGGAGGACCCCACGGCGCACGGGCTGGTGATCGAGACGGACTTCACCTTCCTGGCCACCACCTTCGAGGGCGTCTTCGTCCTGAGCCACAGCGACGTGTCGTTCGCCTCGCTGCTCACGGCGCTGGGCTTTCGCGACGTGAAGCACCCCGGCGGCGCGGCCGCCGCCTGACGCGCCGCACCCACCGCCATCGATGACCGACTTTCCCGCGTTCTCCGCGGCGGCGCGCCACGAGCACCTGCGCGCGCTGGGCGGGGAGACGTGGGACCTGCTCGTCATCGGCGGGGGGATCACCGGCGCGGCGGCGGCGCGCGACGCGGCGGGGCGCGGGCTGCGGGTGGCGCTGGTGGACTCCGGTGACCTGGCCCGCGGCACCAGCAGCCGCTCGTCCCGCCTGATCCACGGCGGGCTGCGCTACCTGGAGACGGGAAACCTCAGGCTCGTCTTCGAGGCCAGCGCGGAGCGGCGCCGGCTGCTGGACCTTGCCTCGCACCTGGTCCATCCCCTTCCCTTCCTCTTTCCCGTCTTTCGCAGGGGCCCCGTCGGCTTTCGCAAGCTGCAGGCGGGGATGTGGCTGTACGACGGCCTCTCCCTCTTTCGCAACATCGCCCGCCACCGCATGCTGGCCCGCGACGCCGCGCGCCAGGAGGAGCCGCACCTGCGCACGGACGGCCTGGTGGGCGCGGCCGTGTACTACGACGCCTCGGTGGACGACGCGCGCCTGACGCTGGCCAACGCCCGCGGCGCGCACGAGGCGGGCGCGGCGGTGGTGCCGTACGCGGAGGTCGTCGGGTTTCTGAAGGACGGCAGCGGCCTGTCCGGCGCGCGGGTGCGCGACTGCCTGATCGAGGGGGTGGATTCGGTGGAGGTGCGCGCCCGCGTGGTGCTGAACGCCACCGGCCCCTGGAGCGACGCGGTGCGCCGGCTGGCGGACGCCGGCATCCGCCCGCGCCTGCGGCCCACCAAGGGCGTGCACATTCTGGTGCGCCGCGACCGGCTGGGGAACCGCAACGCCATCACCTTCCAGTCGCCGGTGGACGGGCGGGTGATGTTCGTCCTTCCCTGGGGCGACTTCTCCTACGTGGGGACGACGGACACGGACTACGCCGGCTCCCCGGCCGAGGTGCGCGCGGACGCCGACGACGTGCGGTACCTGCTGGACTCCGCCAACTCCATCTTTCCGGACGCGAAGCTGACGGCGGACGACGTGGTGAGCACCTGGGCGGGGATCCGCCCGCTGCTGGCGCCCAGCCGGCCGGACGGCGGGCTGGCCGCCAGCGCCACCAGCCGCGAGCACGAGATCTGGCGCGACCGCGGCGGCCTGCTGAACATCGCGGGCGGCAAGCTGACCACGTACCGGGTGATGGCCAGGCAGGCGGTGGACGTGGCCGCGCGCGCGCTCAAGGACGAGCACCGTGTGCAGAGCGGCCACAGCCCCACCGCCGACCTTCCCCTCCCCGGCGACCCGCACGAGCCGTGGGAGCCGTTCCGGGACCGCGTGGTCGTCGACGCCGTGGCCGCCGGCCTGGGCGCCGACACCGGCGAGCACCTGGCCCGCGCCTACGGCGAGGACGCGGCGTCGGTCCTGGCCGCCGTGCGCGCCGACGCGGCGCTCGCCGCGCGGCTGATGGAGGGCCACCCGTACGTCTGGGCCGAGGTCGCGCACGCCGTCCGCGCCGAGATGGCGATGACGCTGGACGACGTCATGACGCGCCGCCTGCACCTGTTCTACGAAGCCGCGGACGGCGGCCTGGCCGTCGCCGGGCAGGTGGCCCGCCGCATGGCCGCCGAGCCGGGCATCGGCTGGAGCGAGGGGGAGGTGGCGGCGCAGGTGGAGGCGTACCGCACCGCCGTCGAGGAAAACCGCGGCTTCGGCGGGTAGCCAAGCCGGTCAGGAGGATCGCCGTGGATTTCGCAGCCGCGTACCTGGACGACGTCCGCGCCACCGCCGCCCACTACAAGAAGCTGGCGGACGAAGCGATGGCGCAGGTGGACGATGCCCGGTTCGCCGCGCCGCTGGGCGACGAGGAGAACAGCATCGCGCTCATCGTAAAGCACATGGCGGGAAACCTCCGCTCGCGCTGGACGGACTTCCTCACCACCGACGGCGAGAAGCCGGACCGCGACCGCGATTCGGAGTTCGAGATGGAGTCCGGCGACGCGCGCGCGGCGCTGATGGAAGCGTGGGAGCGGGGCTGGGCGACGTTCCTGGGTACGCTGCAGTCGCTGTCACCGGACGACCTCGCACGTACGGTGCAGATTCGCGGCGAGCCGCACACGGTGATCCGCGCGGTGGACCGCGGCGTGGCGCACGCATGCTACCACGTGGGGCAGATCGTGCTGCTGGCCAGGCACTTTGCCGGCACCAGCTGGCGCACCCTCAGCATTCCGCGCCGGCAGTCGCAGCAGTTCAACGCACGGATGGCGGACAAGCACGGGCGCTGAGCGGGGGGAAACGGGCCTCTTGCGCCGCGGCGTGGTCTTCGGTATATTGCCGGGCAGCAGGAAAGCGTAAAGGTACCTCCCCGGTGACAAGAGCCCATGGGGCTCTCCCTTGTTCGCAAGGGTAGCTGGGGAGGTCGCTTTTTATACCCCTACCGCGAACGCCCTCCATTCGCTCCTGATCCACTGCCGGATCAGTTCGTACGGCCGCTCATCCCCCCGAAGCCTGCGCTGCACCGCCCACGTGCAGTAATCCACCGCCTGCAGCCCCGCATGCGTTGCGGAGTTGTGGTGGACGATGGAGAACGGCCGGCTCCCCAGCGAATCACGGATCGCATTGCGAAACGCCTTAGCCAGCGCCTTGTTCTTGCGCTGCAGCGGCAGGCAGTCCGTGATCACCACCACCGGCTCGTCGGCATCCCGAAAGCGGTCCAGCACGCTGTCCACCAGCACGTAGCCCAGGTGCGCATAGAACTCGAACGGGTCACGCAACTCGGCGGGGGTGAGGCTCTTTTCCGCCACCAGCACGTCGAAGTCGAACCCGCCAACGCCGGCGAGCTGCGCGAAGACCTGATTGCGCACCGCCTGCCGGTCCTCCGCCGCGTGAAAGTGCTCCAGCTCCAGCCCCTGTTCCAGCAGCGCATACCGCAGCCGCGTCAGCGCCGCGCTCAGCGGCCCGGGATCGCGCAGCGTGAGCGCGCCGAAACAGAACCAGCGGGAGCCGTTCTCGGAAAAATCCAGGTTGCCTGATTCATCAAAGAAGAGATAGACCGCCACCCAAGCCTCCCCATCCCCCGAAAGCCCGTTCGCGAAGTCGTCTTTGGTCCGGCCGAATGCCGACCATACATACTCACTCCGTTCACTTCGGGCAAGGGACCCGTTGCGGGCGCAGGCCGTCAGCCCACGTCGCCCGGCTCCGCCGCGACCCGCTGCGGCGCGGCGGCGGGGGCGTAGCCCATGCACTGCAGCACGGGGATGCGCGGATACTTCGGAAAGCGCGGATCCACGTCGGAGAGCTGGCAGAGGAAGAAGCGCGAGCCGCGGCGCGTGTCGACGATGCGGACGTTCGCGCACGACTCGCACAGGCCGGCGGGCGGGGCGTATGGCTGCCTCACGCGTCGCGCCCCGCGGGCCGGGGCGCGGGCTCCGGCCCGGCGCGCGGCTTCCACGCGCCGGAGTAGCTGAAGTACAGGAACACGGCTCCGAATCCCAGGAAGAGCAGAACCCGGAAGAGCGGGTCCAGCCGCTCCAGGTCCACCAGGAACAGCTTGGCGACGGTGGCCAGCAGGGTCCAGATGGCCACCTTCTCGGCCGTGGGCCACCCCTGTCGCACGGCCAGCAGCAGCAGCCCCAGCGCGTACGCGCCCCAGACGATGGTGGCGTACCCCTGGCCCCCTTCCAGCTGCGCCAGCTGCCGCCACGCCCACCCCAGCACCGCCACGTGCGCCCAGATGCGGTACGCCAGCATCGCCGTGCGGGTGCGGACGACGTACGAGATGGCGAACCCCGCCGCGATCGCCGCCAGGTCCGCCGCCACCCGCCGCGCGCCGACGTCGTCATTCTCCACCAGGCGAAAGAGCACCCAGATGGCGACAGCGGTAAAGCCGCGGTGTGCCAGCCAGCGGATGGCCGGGCCGGCGCCGTACACGGCCAGCAGGTGCAGCGCCAGCGCCTGCGCGGCCAGCGCCACCAGCAGCGCCTCGCCGTTCAGCGCGCCGAAGCAGCCGGCCGGCAGCAGCACCGCCGCGGCGAAGAGGAGGACGCGCGCCAGCCGGGCGTCCACGCGCCACAACGCCGCCGCGGCGGCGGCGTACACGGCCGCGGCGCCCGCGGTCAGCAGCCCCCACGCGTCCGGGTCCATCCGCCAGACCAGCGCCGTGGTGGCCGTGAACATGGCGGGCGGGACGATGGAGACGCCGTACCAGTGCAGCGCGTCCCAGTCCCGCCAGCGGCGTTCGTGCGTCTGCCCGTCCGCCGAGGCCCGGCGCGCCGCGGCGGTGGTGGCCACGCGGCGCGCCAGCGGCAGCACGCCCAGCACGATCCACGCAAAGAGCGCCGCGCCCTGCATCCACGCGCGCGCGCCGGCCGAGGCGGCGAGCGCGGTGGAGAACGCGTTGGCGTACGAGGCGAGGAGCGCCCAGCCGAACGCCATCGACGTCCAAAGCACCGAACGCCAGCCGCGGCGCAGGTACGGCACCACCGTCCACGCCAGCACGGCGGAGGTATACAGCGCCAGCCCGCGGGGCGAGGCGTACGAGATCCCCAGGATGAGCGGCGTCCCCAGCCCGCCGAAGGCACCCACGATGGCCAGCGCCGGCTGGCTGCGCCACAGCGCCAGGACGAAGGCGCCCGCCGTGATGGCCACCATCCCCGCGAACGCGGCCGCGTAGCCGATGAGCGAGTACAGGTTGAAGGCGGCCCAGCCGGTCAGGTAGAACGTCGCGATCCCGCCGCCGAGCAGCACGGAGCCGAAGCGCCGCCGCTCGTCCATCCGCAGCCCCAGCGCGGTGAGCACCGCGCCCACCGCCGCGCCGAACCCCACCCGCACCCCCGGCGTGAGCCACCCCATGTCGATGGAGTAGCGAAAGAGCAGCGCCACCCCCAGCAGCAGCAGCACGATGCCGAGCCGGTTCAGCCACGTCTGCCCGTCCCACGCGAAGGGGCTGGCGCCGTCGTCCGGCATCCACTCCCGCGCGCGGTCCGCGACGGACTGGCGCAGGCGGCTGCGCTCCGGTGCCGGCTCCGCCGCCACGGCGGCAGCGGGGCGCGGAACCGCGGCCGCATCCGCCGGGAGGGGCGGAACGCGGCGGCTCAGCTCCTCGACCAGCCGCTCCAGCCGCTCCAGTCGGTCGTTCAGCGAGGCGTCATCCAATGGGCTCATACATCCTGCTCGGTGTGTCGGACCGGATCGCCGCTTCCGCCTCCACCCACCTGCGCACGCCCTCCGGCATCGGCGGCGACTCCAGCCGCCAGGGCGACGCGTCTACCAGCTGCTGCGGCAGCACGCGCCCCTCGGGGCCGATGAACGCCGCCCTCACGATGGCGCGCGCCATCTCGTCGCCGCCGCGCGTAAAGCGCTGCTCCATGTAGAACCACCGCTCGTCCCAGCAGAGCGTCCGGGTGTGGAGATCGAAGCGCTGCCCCAGGCGCAGGGAGCGCCGGAAGCGGACCGTCAGCGACGCGATGACCGGGTTCCACCTGCGCCGCCGCAGCTCTCCGACGACGCCCATCCGGAGCATCAGGTCCACGCGTCCCAGGTCCATCAGGGTCAGGGCGCGGCCGTTGTTCAGGTGGAGGTTGAGGTCCAGGTCGGTGGGAAGCACGCGGGAGTGGATGACGGATTCATCCAGCGGCCCCAGCCGCGGCGCACGCCGCGCGCGCAGGATGACGAGCAGCAGCCGGAAGATCAGGTTCATGCGTGCGGCGGAGAAGTGGATGGGGATGGTGCCCGGGAAATATAGCCCGCGGAGGGAGGATGGGGCAGGCGATGCGGATCGGCGGGCGGGCGGACCGGCCGAACGGGTGATATCTTCCCTGGCCGATCTCTTTATCCTCCGCACCCGCGACCAGCCATGCCCCCGCTCACCAACCGTCTCCTTCGCCGCCTGTCGTTGATCATTGCGTGCGCCGTCCCGGTGGCCCCGGCCCTGCTGCGGGCGCAGGCGGAGGTCCGGCCCGGGTCGCAGGTGCGCGTGCTTGCTCCCTCCGCGGCCGACAGCCTGATCGTCGCGCGCGTGGTGGCCATCGACTCCGCCGGGCTCCTGCTGGCCCCGCCCGCTCCGTCCGCGGCGCGTACCGTGCGACTGGAGCAGATCGAGCGGATCGAGGTCCTGCGGCGGGGCGGGCGGAAGACGCTTGCCGGGGCGTTGATCGGAACCGTCGCGGGTGCGGCGGCGGGGTACTTCATCACGACCGCGTACGTCAGCAATTCGTGCGATTACATCTGTGGCGCAGCCGAAGCGGGCGGCGCCATCCTGGGGGGAATGGCGGGGATGGTGGCGGGCGCAAAGTTCGGCAGCGGGTTCCGCGCCGCCGACCGATGGGAGCCCGCGGCCGTGCCGCGGCGATAGCCGCGCCCGCCCGCATTCACCTTCTCCCGGAATCATCATGATGGCTACGCGCTTCGTGGCACGAATGGCCGCGATCCTGGCCTGTGCCGCGCTCCTGGCGGCACCCGTCGCCGCGTCCGCGCAGACGCCGGTGGGCGCCGGGGGGCGCGTGCGAATCCTGGCCCCTTCCGCGGCGGACACGCTGATCACCGGCACCGTCGTCGCCATCGACTCCGCCTCGCTGCTGCTGGCCGCGGATTTCGACACGGCGGGGGTGCACGTGCCGCTCTCCGCGATCCGGCGCCTGGAGGTGGCGCAGGACCCGGCGCACCGACGCCGCCAGGCCGGCCTGTGGGGCCTGCTGCTGGGTGCGGCGGCCGGCTACGCCCTCGGGTCGACCCAATGTACCGACGGATCGGGGTGCGACGACGACCGCACGGCGGGCATCGTGGGCGGCGCGGCGGTGGGAATGCTGCTGGGCAATCTGTTCGGCGGCGGGGGCGGCGACCGGTGGCGTACGGTCCCGGTGCCCATCCACGGCCGACCCTGAGCGCGAGGCGTCAGCGGCCGCGCGCCTCCACCTCCCACACCTCCACCACGTCGTCGCCGCGGACGCCGTACAGGCGCTCGTGCAGGTTGACGGAGACGCAGACGTGGTTGGGGACGATGCGCACCCGCTCGCCGATACGCGGGCGCCAGTCGGTGCGGGAAAGGTCGAGGATCCCGTGCTCCTCGGAAACGGACTTGACCACGATCTCCGGGCGGTCCAGCAGCGCGCCGTAGCCCACGGTGTCGGCGCGGATCTCCTCTTTCGACAGCGCCTTGGAGCCCGCGTCCACCACGGCCTGACCCGGCACGGCGACGGAGACGACGGTGGCCAGGATGGAGTACGCGTTCTCGTCCCAGCCGCAGGCGCCGATCTCGGCGGTGGTGCGGTCGTTGAAGATGCTGGTGCCCGGCCGGATCTCCGTGATCCCCGCCACGTCGTGCGAGCGCCAGATGGTGGGCGTCGATCCGCCGCTCACCACCTCGGGCGGCACGCCGCCGGCCTCCAGCGCCTCCAGCACCCTGCCGACGCGGTCGGACAGCGCGTGGATGGCGTCGTCCTGGCGCTCCACGCGGTCGCGGACGTGGCCGGGGTAGAACATCACGCCCCGGTACTCGACTCCCTCCTCATCCGCCGCCGCGCGGGCCAGCGCCACCGCGTCCGCGGCGGACTGCACGCCCACGCGCCCCATCCCCGCATCGACTTCCACCAGCACGCCCACGCGGCGCCCCGCCTCGCGCGCCGCCTGCGCCAGCCCGCGCAGCGCATCCACCGAGTCCAGCCCCACCGTAAGCCGCACGCGCTCCGGCAGCGCCATCAGCCGCCGCAGCTTCGCCGGGCCGATGGGCGGATAGGCAAGCAGCAGGTCGTCCACCGTCTGCGCCATCACCTCCGCCTCGCGCGGCGTGGCGACGGTGACGCCCACGGCGCCCGCGCGCACCTGCTCGGCGGCGAGGGCAGGGCTCTTGTGCGTCTTGGCGTGCGGCCGCCACGCCAGCCCGTGCGCGCGGCAGTACTCGGACGCGCGGCGCAGGTTGGCGTGCATGCGGTCCACGTCCACCAGCGGGACGGGTGTGTCGAGGTCGTGGATGGTGCGGGGAGTCTGCGGCATGTGCGTCGGAATCCGGTGTGTGCGCTGGATTCCGGAAGGTACGACGCGAAGGCGGGATACGCGACGGGACCCTCCCCCGGCGGCGCCTGAGAGCGCGCCACCCCCTTCCGCAAACGGCGCGGGAGGGGGGATAAACGTCACGACGGGTTATAGAGCGCTTCGGCGGTCGTGGGGCGGGATGGTAGGCCGCCCACCTCCCCGTCCCTCCCCCACAAACTGCGTGGGGGGAGGGAGGTGCTAAGCACCTCTGCCGTCGCGTGAGGGATGCGCGCCCGCAGGGCCGAGACACCGGCGCGCATGCACGAGCGCGGTGGGAACGCGCGATTTCTGGTGAGCGCCGGGGGCTCGGCGCCGTTGGCAACAGTTGTATCGTTGCCTACGGCGCGCGCAGCCCGACCCGGAGCGCAGCGGAGGGGCACGCCCAAAGAGCAGGGCGTTAGTGCGTTAGTGCGTTAGTGCGTTAGTGCGAATAGGTGCTTTGAGCTAACGCACTTCCGCACTCACGCACTCACGCACTCAGTACCGCCGCTCGCCCCGCAGGATGGGGTCGTTGGGGTCCAGGATGCCGTGCTTGAACTTGAGGTGCTTGTTCTCGCGCCGGAACGCCAGCTGGTCCCGCATGCGCTCCAGGATGTCCTGGTCCACGGTGTCGTCCGTGGGCGCGTCCTGCTTGATGTCGCGCCCCTCCTTTTCCGCCGGGCGCGCCAGGATCTTGTCCATGTTCTCGGCAAAGAAGCGCTGCTCGCCGCTCCAGTCGTGGTGCTCCACGCGCTGGCGGATGGCCTCCACGTCGCCGGCCAGGTCCTCGGGAAAATTCAGCAGCCACAGCCCTTCGGGGTCGCGCTGCCCCTCCGTCTCGATCAGCACGCGAAAGAGCCGCCGGTAGTCGGGATCCTCGAACTCGTCGGGCCCCACGAACTTGGCGCACTCTTCCACCCAGCGCTCGGAGTGGAACATCATCATCAGCAGGTCGCGCTCGGCGCCCATGCGCAGGCGCTTCTGCGGGCTGGAGCGCTCCTCGCGCCGCTCGTCCGGCCGCGTCTCGTAGCGCGACAGGTCCGCCTGGTAGCGCGGTCCGCGGTCTGTCCGCTGGTCGCTCTCGCGCCGGCCGTACCCGTCCCGGCGGCGCCGCTCGGCGTGGACCTCGGCAAAGGTGAGCGGCTGCCCCTCCTGCACCTCGGCCACCTCGGCCTCCAGCGTCTCCACCGGGACGCCCGTGCGGTCGCTGACCTGCTTGATGTACAGCCCGCGCACCACGGCGCTCTTGGCGGCGCGGATGGTGGGCAGGAGCACGTCGATGGCGCGGCGGGTGCCTTTGATGCTGGTGAACAGCCCCTTGCGGTCCAGCAGCTGGAGCTTGCGCTCCATCACGTCCAGGGCGTCGCCCAGGTAGCGGCGCAGCGCGTCGGCCCCCTGCGCGCGCACCAGCGAGTCGGGGTCCTCGCCCTCCGGGAGCGTGGCGACGAGGACTTCCACCCCCGCGCGCAGCAGCTGGTCGCCGTTGCGGAAGGTGGCCTTGAGCCCCGCCTTGTCGCTGTCGTACAGCAGGATGGCGCGTGGGGCGTAGTTGGCGATGAGCGACGCCTGCTCGTCCGTCATCGCCGTCCCCAGCGGCGCCACCACGTTGGCCACGCCGTGCGCCGCCAGCGACACGTAGTCCATGTAGCCTTCCACCACCAGCGCCACCTCTTCCCTGCGGATGGCGCCGCGGCTCCACCCCAGCCCGTACAGCGTGCGCCCCTTGGAATAGACGGGCGACTCGGGGGAGTTGAGGTACTTGGGGACGTGCTCTTCCACCTGCTCCAGCACCCGCCCGCCAAACGCCAGCACCCGGCCGCCCAGGTCCTCGATGGGAAAGATCACGCGGCCGCGGAAGGCGTCGTACGGCTCGCGCCCCGTCTTCCTGGCCTCCTTCACCAGGCCGACCGTCAGCAGGTCCGCCGTGTGGAAGCCCGCCTTGCGCGCCGCGGTGCCGAACGAGTCCCACTCCTCCGGCGCCCACCCCAGCCCGAAGCGCTCGATGCTCTCGGGCGTGATGCCGCGCCGCGCCAGGTAGTCGCGGGCGCGCTCCCCGGCGGGCGAGGCCAGCTGCTCGCGGAACCACTGCGCCGCGAAGCCGTTGACCTCATACAGGACGCGGTTGGGGTCCTCTTCGCGGTCGCGCTGCGCCTCGCGCTCGTCGGGGACTTCCACGCCCACGCGGGCCGCCGTCCACCGCACCGCCTCGGGAAATGTCATCCCGAGGTGCTTCATCATGAAGTTGTAGACCGTCCCCGCCTCGCCGCAGACGAAGCACTTGTAGAAGCCCTTGGCGGGATCGACGGAGAAGTTGGGCCCCTCGCCGCCGTGCAGCGGACACGGACCGCGCCAGGTCTTCCCGGTGCGCTTGAGGCGCGTGTGCTCCGAGAGGATCTCCACGAGGTCGGCGCGCTGCCGGATCTCTTCGACGAGGTGGTCCGGGATGGGCAAGGGATTGAGTGCGAGAGTGCGAAAGTACGAAAGTACGAAAGTGCGAGAGTGCGAAAGTACGAAAGTGCGTTAGTGCGTTAGTGCGTTAGTGCGTGAGTGGAAAAGCGCGCGAGGGAACGGACTTCCGCACTCACGCACTGACGCACTCACGCACTTCTTCATGCGAACTCCACCACCGTCACGCCCGTCCCGCCCTCGAACAGCTCGCCCGCGCGCTGCACGGAGATGCGCCGGTCGCTTTCCAGCAGCTTGCGCACGTGCGCCCGCAGCGCGCCCGTCCCCTTGCCGTGGATGATGCGGAACGACGGCAGCCCGGCCATGATGGCGCTGTCCAGCGCGCGACCCAGGATCACGTCCACCTCGTCCGGACGCATTCCGCGCAGGTCCACCTCCGGCCGCGCGTCGGAGCTCGCGTTCAGGTAGCCGGCGGAGGGGCGCGGCCGCGGCTCCGACTGCTGGTCGCCCGGGGCCAGCGGCGTAAGGTCCTCGCGCGGCAGCAGCATCCGCATCGCCCCCGCCTCCACCATCGCCTTGCCGTCGCGCACGTCCACGATGGTCCCCGTGCGCCCCAGCGACTCGATGCGCACCCTCAGCCCCGGCTCCAGCGCCAGCGGCGCGCGGGCGCGGCCCTTTCCCGGACGCGCGGCACGCTCCGCGGGCTGCTTTTCGCGCTGGCGGGTGGCGGCCTCCTCCACGCGGCGGCGGGCGGCGCGGGCGGCCTCCTCCAGCTTGTCGGCGTCCGCCGCGTCGCGCACCTCGCGGATGGCGGCCTCCACCTCGGCGCGGGACTGCAGGAGCAGGTCGCGCGCCTGCTGCCGGGCGCGGCGCTCGGCATCCTTCTCCCGCTCCTTGAGCTCCCGCTCGCGGCGCTCCAGCGTCTCGCGCAGCAGCTGCGTCTTCGCCAGCTGCCGCGCCAGCTCGTCCGTCTGGTCGGCGAAGCGCTGCTCCTTGGCCTCCAGATCCAGCAGCAGCCTGGCCACGTCGCGCTCGCCCGCGGGAAGCGTGGACTCCGCCTCCTCCAGCAGCCGCGGCTCCAGCCCCAGCCGCCGCGCGATCGCCAGGCCGTACGAACGGCCGGGGATCCCCTTCAACAGCCGGTACGTCGGCTGCAGCCGCTCCGCGTCGAACTGCAGCGAGGCGTTGATGATCCCCCGCTCCTCCGTCGCCAGCAGCTTGAGCTGCCCCAGGTGCGTGGTCGCGACGGTGAAGCAGGAGCGGCGCGTAAGCTCCACCAGCACCGCGCGGGCGAGCGCGGCCCCCTCCTGCGGGTCCGTGCCGCTGCCGATCTCGTCGGTCAGCACCAGCGACTGCCAGTCGGCTCCGTCCAGCACCTCGCGCAGGTTCTTGAGGTGCGCCGAGAACGTGGACAGCGACGCCTCGATGCTCTGCTCGTCGCCCACGTCCGCGAACACGTCGCGGAACACCGGCAGCTTCGTCCCCGGCCCCACCGGCGGCACCACCCCGCTCTGCGCCAGCAGCGAGATCAGGCCGATCGCCTTGAGCAGCACGGTCTTGCCGCCCGTGTTGGGGCCGGAGATCAGCAGCGTGCGCTCACCGCGGTCCATGCGCAGGTCGAAGGGCACCACCTCCGCCGACTTCGCCTGCAGGATCGGGTGATATGCACGGACGACCTCGTACTCCTCCGTCCCCGCCTCCAGGATCCTGGGCGCGCGGCCGTCCGTGCGCAGCGCGTAGCGGGCACGGGCGTAGAGCGAGTCCAGCGCCACCAGCGCGTCCAGCGCCGCCAGCAGCTCCGGCTGCAGCGGGCGCAGGCGGGCCGTGAGCTCGCGAAGGATGCGGGTGACCTCGCGCGCCTCTTCCGCCTCCAGCGTGCGCAGGCGGTTCATCATCTCCACCGCGGCCGGGGGCTCCACGAACAGGGTGGCGCCGGTCGCCGACTCGTCGTGTACGATGCCGCCCACCTCGCCCCGCCCCTCGCGGCGCACGGGGATCACGTAGCGCCCCTCGCGCACCGTCACCGACGCGTCCGACACCTGGTAGTGCGACGGCAGCGAGGCCATGTACGACGCCAGCCGCTCCACCAGGCGGTTGCGTGCGCCCTTGATCTCGCGCCGCAGGCGGTACAGCGCGGGCGAGGCCTCGTCGCGCACCAGCCCGGCGTCGTCCAGGGTGCGGGCGATCTCCGTCTCGTCCTTCTCCCGCTCCACCAGCCCGCCGGAGATCAGCGCCAGGTACGGCAGCGATCCGGCGTTCTGCGCCACCGCGCGCCGGGTGGTGCGCGCCGAGGCCAGCAGCACGCCCACGTCGCGCAGCTGCGGGCCGTCCAGCACCGAGCCCTCCACCCGCAGCTTGCGCAGCCCCTCGCGCACGTCGGGGATGGCGGGGACGGACCAGCCGCTGTCGCCGCGCAGAAAGGCGCGCATCTCCTCCACGCGCGCCAGCTCGGGCTCGATGAACCCCAGGTCGGCGCTGGGCGAGAGCGCGCGCACCGCGTCGGCGCCCAGGCCGGACGAGGCGAATCGCGCCACGAGGTCCAGCGCCTCGCGGTACTCCAGGACGTTCAGGGCGTGCGGGTTCATCCGGTCGGGCCAGCGGCTGCTCGGGTCTTTCTCGCGCGGAACCGGGAAAGATAACCTCCCCGCGCCGCGCCCCGTACCCCGGCCCCCGCCGCCGGTTCGGCCCGCGACCGCTACCGAAGAATAGCCGAAGAAAGGAAGGATGGGAAGCCGGCCGAATGTACCGCTCGCGGTGCGCCGGCCGGGAGAAAGAGGCGAAAGGTGCTTCCCTCGCCCGGGCGCGAGGCCACGTCCAGCGAGCCCCCCTGCAGCTCCGCCAGCCGCCGCGCGATCGGCAGGCCCAGCCCCGTGCCCACGCCGGGCTCGCCCAGCTGCACGAACTCCTCGAAGATGCGGTCCAGGTCGGCCGGGGGGATGCCCGGGCCGTGGTCCGACACCTCCACCCGCACCCCGCCCTCCGCCGGGCCCAGCCGCACCTCCACCGGCTGCCCGTGGCCGAACTTGACGGCGTTGGAAAGGAGGTTGAGCAGGATCTGCCGCACCCGCCGCGCGTCGCCCGTCACCACCAGCGGGCGCTCGGCCACGTGCACGGAAAGGGTGCAGCCGTGCTCCAGCGCCAGGGGCGCCAGGCCGTCCACCACACTCTCCACCAGCTCCGCCGTCTCCACGTCCTCCACCCGCGTCTCCAGGCGGCCGGCCTCCAGGCGCGACAGGTCCAGCAGGTCGTTGATCAGGTCCAGCAGGTGGCGCGCGGAGCTCTGCGAGCGGTCCACCGCCTCGCGCTGCGCCGCCGTCAGCGCGTCGTAGACGCCGGAGAGGAGCAGGTCGTTGTACAGCATCACGGCGCTCACCGGCGTGCGCAGCTCGTGGCTCACCATGGCGTAGAAGCGGTCGCGCGCCATGATGGCCTGCTCGCGGTCGCGCTCCGCCCGGATGCGCTCGGTGACGTCGATCCCCACGCCGATGACGGCGGGGCGGCCGTCCAGCACGGTGCGGTTCCCGTGCACCTCCAGATGGATGGTGGCCCCGTCCGCGCGGACGCCGCGAAAGCAGTAGTGGATGGCGTCCACCTCGCCCTCCATGCGGCGGCGGATGTTCTCGAGCACGAGGGCCTGGTCCTCGGGGGCGACCACCTCCAGCAGGTCGCGCGGGCGGTCCATCCAGTCGTCCGCCAGCCCGAATACCTGCCGGAAGCGCGGGTTCACGTAGCGGAACACGCCGTCCTGGATCACGTAGATCCCCACCAGCGACTGCTCCACCACCCCGCGGAACAGCTGCTCGGCCCGCCGCAGCGCGGACGAGGTGTGGTCGCGCTCCGCCTGCGAGCGGCGCCACTCGATCTCCGTCACCGCCAGGGCGGCCAGGTCGCGCAGCCCTGCGAGGGCCTCGCGCGACCAGTCGTGCGGCTCCGTATCGGCCACGCAGAGAACGCCCACCGCGTGGCCGTCCGCCGTCACCAGCGGCACGCCGGCGTACGCCCGCACGCCCCAGGCGCGCATGGCCGCGTCCACCGCCACCCGCGGCTCATGGCGGACGTCGCGGATGACCAGCGACTCGCCGCCAGCGATCACGTGGCCGCAGATGGAGCGGTCCAGCGGGATGGCGCGCGGCAGCCCCTGGCCCGCGCTGACCCCCGCGACGCTCTTGAGCCACTGCGTCTCGCCATCGATCAGCGACAGCAGCGAGATGGGCGCGCGCAGCAGGTGCACGGCAAGGCGCGTCAGGCGGTCGAACGCTTCTTCGGACGGGGTGCCGGCAAGGGACGTTGCGCCCAGCGCGGCCAGCCGGGCGGGGTGGTGCAGCAGGTCGGCGGGGTCGGTGGACATGTCGGGCGGACCGGCATGGGTGCGGGAGAACGGCACCGGGAGGCTGATGTCGCAAGTTGGATGCGGCGGGGCGCGGAGCGCAAGGGAAATGGCGGCTGGGGCGTGATGTGAACGGGTGAACGGGTGAACGGGTGAACGGGTGGCGGAGGCTTCGGAAACGCGCCGAAGGTGTCGGGCGCCCGGGGCCCGGCGCCGCTGGCAAAGGCTGTATCGATTGCCGGCTGCGCGCGCAGGCCGGCCCGAAGCGCGGCGGAGGGACACGCCGAATACCGCCCTTCATCCCATCCGTACCGTACCCGCAGCGCACGACCGACACGCCCGCCGTCTTGACACGGCGCCGCAATGGCCTAGTCTACGCCTCATGCCACACACATCCGAACGCCCGTACACGCCGGTCGTAGAAGACTACCTCAAGGCCGTGTGGATGCTGCAGCAGGTGGAGTCGCCCGTTTCCACCTCGCGCATCGCGGAGCGGCTGGGGCTGACCGCCGCGGCCGTCACCGCCATGGTCAAGCGTCTTGCCGAGCACGACCTGCTGCGCCACGAGCCGTACTACGGCGTGCGGCTGACGGCCGCGGGCGAGCTGGAGGCGCTGCGCATCATCCGGCGGCACCGGGTGCTGGAGCTGTTCCTGGTGGAAAAGCTGGGCTACGAGTGGGACCGCGTGCACGACGAGGCCGAGCGCCTGGAGCACGCGGCCAGCGACGAGCTGATCGAGCGGCTGGCGCGGCTGATGGGCGAGCCGGAGCGCGACCCGCACGGCAGCGCCATCCCCACCGCCACCGGCGAGGTGGACCGCGGTGCCTACCCCGCCCTGGGCGACCTGTCGCCCGGCGAGCGGCGGCGCATCCTGGAGGTGCAGGTGCAGGAGCCGGAGCAGCTTCGCTACCTGGGCTCGCTGAACCTGCGGCCCGGCGCGCAGGTGGAGGTGGTGGAGAAGTTTCCGTTCGAGGGGCCCATCTCGCTCTCCATCAACGGAGCGCCCGCGGTGATCTCGCACTCGCTGGCGCAGCGCATCCGGGTGCGGCAGGAAGAGACGAACTGAGGCGGGGGACAGGGTCGCGCTCGGAACATCCCGCAGCCTGTAAACGCATCCCTGTCCCCTTTCCCTGCTGGCCGGCCTTTTGCTCCGCCCCGCGGCGAAGGCAGGAACCTTCCCAAGACCGGAAAGCAGACGATGCGGCAGATTCTGAAGTTGCTGGTGGGCGTGGCGGCGGTGGGCGTGGTGGTGGCCGCTTTTCGCGACTCCGGCCGCCAGCGGTGGCTGCGCCCCGCGATCCCCTTTGGCGGCGATGACGACGAGGGCGAGCTTGCGCCGGGCGGGCAGGAGCCGGTGCTGGGGTACGACGGGATGGACCGGGACACCCTGCTGGACTGGCTGCGCGACGCAGAACTGGACCGTGGCACCCTGCTGCGCATCCAGGCGTACGAGAGTGCCAACGAGGCCCGCGGCCCCGTCCTCGATGCCGTCGAGGACATGCTGGACTGAGCCGCCGCGCCGCCTTGAACGAAAGAGGCCGTCCACCCCGCGCGGGGTGGACGGCTTCAGCGTTTGTGTGCCGCGCGTGTCCTGGCGACGGTATCCGCCCTACGCAGCCTGCTCCTGACCCGGAACGGACAGGATCTCGAGCTCCGCGACCGGAAACTCCATCTCTCGAGGGAAGTACGTCTCCTCAAGGGTGCGGACGACGACAATCTGCCGTCCGCCGATGCCGATGAAGCCGCGATCCTCGACGACTTCGGCATCGAGGACCGCGCCCGGGAAGCGTACCCGCACCCGACTGCCGAGAGGCAGGCCGCGTGGCTTGGTGGATTTTTTCCTCATCACCGCGCTCACCAGGGTGCCATACCGTTGATCTCCGTCAAATATGCACGCGCGACGCGGTCGAAGTCCAGCGCGAGCGCGTTGCAGGTGCGGCGCCACTCGCGGATCTCCGACAGCGTGAACTCGAGCGCCCGCCCAGTCGCGGTTTGTCGAAGTCGTAATGCGCGACGGCGTTGCGCCACACGTTCAGCTGCTCCAGCCTGCGCTGCCGCTGCTCGGTGCGGGGATTGGCGGCGTGCATCCTCAACCAGATGTCCAGCCCCAGCCTCGCGTAGTCCGAACCGATGTTTCCCGCGTTGGCGTTTCCCCAGTTCAGCTTCCGTCCCTCGACCAGACTGCTGTAGACGATCCGCCGGATCGGGGCGTAGTGAGGTGCGGCGATCAGGTGCTCCACGCATTCCGTGTGCAGGGCCCGGCAAAACCTCTGAAAGTGTGACGAGAGCAGGACCACGTACGCCTGATTGATCTGCTGCACCGCGAAGCGACGCCCACGGCCCGCACCACCGACGGCACGATGCGCCGCCTCGATCTCGTCGAGCGCCCTGCGGCCATCTACCTGCCAGGTTCGGAGCGAGCGGGAAGGCATCGGCGGGTGGTGTGTCGATGATCGTCCACATAGCGGATTACGTAAGAATACGAAAGGAGCTTACAAGTGGACGGAGTGTTGCGCAAGATGCGCAGCACTCTCCATCATCAACCCGCCAGGGCCTCGCGGACCAGGCGGTTGAGCTCCTTGCCGTCGAAGCGGCCCTTCGTGTGGGGCATCACCGACTTCATCACGCCGCCCACGTCCGTGGCGCCGGCGGAGATGGCGTCGCGGATCAGGGCGCGCACCTCGTCCTCGCCCAGCGCGGGGGGAAGGTAGGCCTGCAGAAGCGCGCCCTCCTGCTCCTCCTTCTCCGCCAGCTCCACCCGGCTGCCGGCGCGCATCTGCTCGGCGGCCTCGCGGCGGCGCTTGATGGCGGTGGTCAGCAGGCCGCGCACGTCATCGTCCGCCAGCCCGCGGCCCAGCTCGATCTCCCTGTTCTTGACGTCGGAGAGAAAGGTGCTGAGCGTGGTGGTGCGCAGCTTGTCGCGGTCCTTGCGCGCCGTGGTGAGGTCGGCGCGAAGCTGTTCGATGAGCGACGGTTCCGGCATGGTGGCATCCGTTCTGGATCGGGCGGTTGAGTCGGAGCGCGCAATCTACCGCCGCGCCCCCTCCGCCTCAACGCCCCCCGGCGGCGTTGCTTCGTGCGGCACGAGGGTGTAGCATGGCATCATCATCCCCATCCCCAGCCGAAACCTTGCCCGCGGTGTGCCCGTACCACGGCGCGCGTGATCGGGCGGACGCCGGAACCGGCGCATCCGCCGTCGTCATTCCCCCCGGAACCCGAATGAGCAACGCACTCCTGCTGGACGGCGTCTCCAAGAGCTACGCCAGCCACAACGCGGTAACGAACCTGAGCCTTTCGGTGCCCACGGGCACCATCTACGGCATCCTTGGCCCCAACGGCGCCGGCAAGAGCACCACCCTGCGCATGGTGATGAACATCATCATCCGCGACGCCGGAAAGATCTCGCTGCTGGGCGCGGACCCCGAGCGCGACCGCGGCGTGCTTCGCCGCATCGGCTTTCTTCCCGAGGAGCGGGGGCTGTACCGCAAGATGAAGGTCACGGACGTGATCGTCTTCTTCGGCGAGCTCAAGGGGATGCAGGCGCGCGACGCCCGCCGCGAGGGCGACCGCTGGATCGAGCGGATGGGGCTGTGCGAGTGGCGCAACGCCAAGGTGGAGATGCTGTCCAAGGGAATGCAGCAGAAGGTGCAGTTCATCACCACGGTGGTGCACGACCCGGAGCTGCTGATCCTGGACGAGCCGCACTCCGGGCTGGACCCCGTGAACCAGGAGGTGCTGCGCGACACCATCCTGGACTGGGGGCGCCGCGGCCGCACGGTGCTGTTCAGCACGCACAACATGGCCGCGGCCGAGGAGCTGTGCGAACACGTCTGCATCATCGCCGGGGGCAGCAAGGTGCTGGACGGACGGCTGCGCGACATCCGGCGCGCCAACCGCGGCACCCGCTACCGCGTGGAGTTCGAGGGGGCGTCGGAGTCCGCGGACCGCTTCATGACCACGTCGCGCCACGGCCGCGCGGAGCGGCACGGCGAGGGGTGGCGCATCGAGCTGCCCACCGCCGACCCGCGGGCGCTGCTGGACGAGCTGAACCGCCTGGACGTGCCGCTCTCGCGCTTCGAGCACGAGCAGCCTTCGCTGCACGAGATCTTCGTCTCCCGCGTGGGCGACGCCGCGACCCCGCACCGCCGTCCCGAGGTGGCCCATGTCTGAGACCATGATCGTTCTGAAGCGCGAGGTGATGGAGCGCCTGCGCGCCAGGGGCTTCTGGATCGGCACGCTGATCCTGCCCCTGTTCATGGGCGGCATGACCATTCTGCCCACCATGCTGGGAGGCCGCGGCGAAGCGCGCGAGCTGGTGGTGGTGGACGAGGCGCCCGCGGGGGTGGCCGACCAGGTGGTGGCGGGCCTGACCCGGGTGCCGGAGGGCGAGGAAAAGAGCAACTACACGGTGCAGAAGGTGCCGGGGCCGTTCGCGGCGCAGCGCGCGGAGCTCAACCGGCGCGTGCTGGAAAAGGAGATCGACGGGTACGTGTACCTTCCCGCCGACGTGGTGCAGAGCAACGCCGTGCAGTACCGGGCCCGCAACGTCTCCAACTTCCGGGTGGCGGGCGACGTGCGCCGCGCGGTGAGCCAGGCGGTGCAGGCCGCGCGGCTGCAGGGGCAGGGGCTGAACGTGGGCGAGGTGGCGGCGCTGCTGCGGCCGGTGGACGTGAACGCCGCGCGCATCACCGCCGAGGGGGAAAAGGCGGGCGACGCGGAGTCGGCCTTCTTCCTGAGCTACCTGGTGGGCTTCGTGGTCTACTTTCTGGTGTTCCTGTACGGCTTCAACGTCATGCGGAGCGTGCTGGAAGAGAAGACCAACCGCATCGTGGAGGTGATCGTAAGCTCCATGAAGGCCAGCCACCTGATGCTGGGCAAGATCCTGGGCGTAGGCGCCGTGGCCATGCTGCAGGTGGCCATCTGGATCGCCCTTGGCTTTGCGATGGCGAAGCTGGGGCCGCGCTTCGGCATGCCGGCGGGTGCGATGAGCTCGCTGGGGCTGGGGTGGAAGGTGGCGGTGCCGCTGCTGGGCTTCTTCGTGCTGGGCTTCTTTCTGTACGCGGCGCTCTTCGCGGCGCTGGGCGCGGCGGTGAACAGCGAGCAGGAGGCGCAGCAGTGGCAGACGGTGGTGTTCCTGCCCCTGATCGCGCCGCTGATCTTCATCGCGCAGATCATCAGCGACCCGCTGGGGACAACGGCCACGGTGCTGGGGCTGATCCCCTTTACCGCGCCGGTGGCCATGCCCATGCGCCTGACGGCCACCTCGGTGCCGGGCTGGCAGATCGCCGCGTCGCTCGCTGGCGTGCTGGTGACGGTGTTCGTGGTGGCGTGGCTGGCCGGCAAGATCTACCGGGTGGGAATCCTGAGCACGGGCACCAGGCCCTCGCTGCGCGAGCTGGGCCGCTGGCTGCGCGCGGCGTAGCCGGACGCGGCTGATCTCGGAGAACGCGGAGGGCGCGGAGAGAATTTCTCCGCGCCCTCCGCCCGCGTTCCACGATCTTCTGCCGAGGCCCTGCCCGGCGACGCCCGCCGGGACCGCACCCGGGGCGCTACCGTCCGGCAGGGCCGGTCAGCGCGCTACTCCCAGCACGGCTGGTACCGCGTGCACCCGGAGTTGGCGCAGGTGTTCACACAGGTAACGCAGGTGTTCTGGTTGCAGTTGGTATGGTCGCAGGTGGGGCAGCCCGGGCAGGTGCACTGGGTGGGGCAGGTGCACTGCTCCGCGATGACCGTACCTCTCGGCTTCTGCTCCGCGGGCGTGGTGTCGAACGAATCCACGCGCAGCTCTTCCAGGCTCAGCGACAGCTTCTTCATGACTGTCCTCCGGCATGAGAGGAAAGAAGAACGGGTGCGGTCCCGGTAAGGCGCAGGCACTGGACGTCGTGCAATTTTCCGGACGAGCGGCACCACGCGCGCACCTGTCCGCGCGCCGCCCTTTCCCGTCACGGGAGCGGAACCCCGTCGCAACATTCGTGCGCACGTTGCGGCGGCAAAGGTTGCGACGAACGGACTCGGCGGAGAGCGTGAGCCCTCCGCCGGTCTTTTTCGTCCACCGAATTCGTTCAGCCGCGAGGCCGACGGGGTTCAGTCCATGTCACCCATCCCGCCGCCGCCCGGCATCGCGGGGGCAACGCCGTTGGGCTCCGGCTTCTGCGCGACCAACACCCTGGTGGTCAGCAGCAGGCCGGCGATGGAGCTGGCGGAGGGCGCGAAGACTGGTTCCCGCCGCGTCTCCGCGTCCCGGCGTCTCCGCGTGAGGCTCCGCGGCCGGTAGATGCAGGGCCGGCTACTTGGTGCAGCCGTAGTTCGCGCACGTCTCGCCCCGCGAACATGTCGCGGGCGCACCATAGTGCGAAAACAGCAAAGAAAACGATTGCCTCCGCTAGCCGATCCATCCATGTTGCAACCAGGATTCGAACGCCTCTGATGCGGTTGCTTCCCGTCGATGGGTTCATGGGACTGGCCGTTGTGGCGAAAACTTCGGTTCTCCGCCCTTCACCGGCAGTCCGGTGTTGGCGTGCGACACGGGGCGATTCAGCGTCCAGGGGATTATCGCCGTGCCCGAGCGCATCCTTTATGGGGTTCAGGGAGAAGGCCGGGGTCATGCCGCCCGCAGCATGCAAGTCATCCAATGGCTGGCCGACCATGGCCATCAGGTCCGCGTGTTGACGGGCGGGGACGCCATGCAGGTGCTGCGAGACCGGGGGTTCGATATCTTCGAGATCCCACAACTGCGCTGCTGCTACCGGGCGGACGGGACGCTCGCCCGCTGGAGAACGATCCGCGGGTACGGCCCCCGGGCCCTGGGGCTGCTCTTCGGGATCGGCGCATCCTTCCGGCAAGTCGCGGAGCTGGTCGACGAGTTCCGGCCCGACCTGCTCATCTCCGATTTCGAGCCGTACCTTTCGCGCCTGGCCGGTATGCGTGGCATTCCGCTGCTGGCCATCAACCATCAGCATTTCCTTATCGAGAGCGTACTTCCCCCGCTGACTGGCTGGCGGAAGAAGCTCTCACTGAAGCTTCATCAACTCGGCATTTCATTGCTGGTGGGCCAGCCCGATCGCATCATCACCAGCTCCTTCTTCCATTTTCCCAGAAAGTCCAACAGCCGCGCCGTTTTCGTGGGCACGTTCATCCCCGACCGCCTCGGGCGGCTGGAGGTACGCCGTGGAGATTCGGTGGTCGTGTACCTGAAACAGCCCGGCTTAGCCCGCTACCTGGTGCCGCATTTGGCGGCCAGGCCGCACCGGCGGTTCCTCATCTTCTCGGACTGGCGCGGAGACCCTCCAGAGAATCTGCCAGGCCATGTGCGGCTGGCCCCCATCGACCGGGAACGTTTCCTGTGGGAACTCGCCCGTTGCCGTGCTCTGGTCACCACGGCCGGCAACCAGGCGATCGGCGAGGCGATTTTTCTGGGAAAGCCCGTACTTGCGTTTCCCGAGCCCGGTCAGCTGGAGCAGGAACTGAACGCGCTGGCGCTGGACCGCAGCGGCCTGGGGGAAAGCTTCGATATCAAGCGATTCTCGGCGGAAACCTGGGACCGCTTCGAGGCCAGGGAGACGGCCTTCCGGGCGAACATCGAGAGACATATGCGCAGCCGGCGGCCCTTCGACGGTCGTGCCGAGGCCCTTCGCGCCGTGCGGCGCTTTCTGCGCGAGACGGGGTCGGGCGCGGGACACCATCGACGCGATGGGGTCGCCGCGCGCGAGCCGGCCGGCGTGTCTCCATCATCCCTCGCTCCTCCGTTTCCCGCCGACGAGGGTGGCGGCCATGCGCGCTGAGATCGCTCGGCAGGGGGGAGGAGTCGGAGCCCGCCAGAGCTGCCTGAACGCACCACCGCCCGCAGGGAGGTCCCTGCGGGCGGTGGGTACGGAATCCGGAGTTATCCGGTAAAACTTCCCGGTGAGAGTTTGTAAACCCCTCACCGGCAACGGCTTCAGTACATGTCGCCCATGCCGCCGCCGCCGCCCGGCATGGCGGGGGCGCCGCCCTTGGGCTCCGGCTTCTCGGTGACCACCGCCTCGGTGGTCAGCAGCAGGCCGGCGATGGAGCTGGCGTTCTGCAGCGCCGTGCGCGTGACCTTGGTGGGGTCGATCACGCCGGCGGCAACCAGGTCCTCGTACTCGTCGGTGCGCGCGTTGTAGCCGTAGTTGGTGTCCTTGGACTCGCGCACCTTCTGCACGACGATGCT
>DASUVG010000234.1:0-12590 GCA_036379135.1 Longimicrobium sp. | reverse complement strand
AACTCCATCATCGGAATGTCGCCCAGCGTCTTGGGGGCGACGAAGAAGCGCGCCGTCCCGCCCAACTCCTCCTCGGTCATCTCGCGCACCCGCTCCACCATCTTCGCGTGCCCCTGCTCGAACGCGGCGATGATCTCGTCCATCATCTCCGGCGCGGGGGGCGGGCCGGCCGGCGGCGTGGACCAGTCGAAGCCGGTGGTCATCGCCTTCTGCGCCAGCACCTGCTCCATGATGAACAGAAACGCCAGCTCGCGCGCCGACTTGCTCCTGGGATGCGGCTTGAGGTCCAGCTTGTCCGGCGGATAGGCGCGCAGCACGCGCACCGTCGTCGCGTGCTCGCGCTCCAGCGCCCGCAGAAACGTGTCGCGGGGGCTCGAGGACGGGGCGGAGCCTTCGGCCGGTGCGGCGCTCGTCATCATCAGCCTCCTGATGCGGGAAACGGGGTCCTGCGCGGACCCCCTCAGATTGCGCGCCTCCCCATCCCCCGGCAAGGTCCACCCTCCGTCCGATCGCCCGACCAGCCGAAGCGCGATCGAATTCTCCCCTCTCCGCGAGGAACGAGGGGGGAGGGGCCGGGGGAGGGGCAAACGCCGAGCGGGCGGAGGACCCCGAGTCCCCCGCCCGCTCCGTCGTGCATCGACCGGCGAACCGGTGCGCCGCACCGATCAGTACAGCGTTTCGATGGTGCTGATGTCCGTGCTGTTCATCCCGGAGCGCTGACCCATCTGGCTGTCCAGTCCGCGCTTGGAGACGATCGTGGGCAGGCCGTTGCTGCTGAACGCGTAGGCCCCGTAGTGCATGATGCTGCCCTCGGCGTACGTGCTGTAGTCCGAGGCGTTGGTGCACTGCTTGGTGAAGTTGCCCGAGTACCCGGACTGGATGTTGGCGCTGTTGATGGTGACGTACGTGTCGCGGTCGCAGCGGGTGTGCTCGTGGAACATCCCCAGCGCGTGCAGCAGCTCGTGGATGGTGTTCCCCGTGCTGCAGCCGCTGGCCAGGTTCACGTACTGCCGCCCGCCGATGCGCCCCACGTAGGACGAGCACCCCGTGGACGTCTGGAACTGGATGTAGTTGGTCTGCGTGGTGCGCGCGACGAAGTCGACGCCGCTGGTGTTGGCCTCGATGTGCGCGATGGCGTTGGTGATGCGGCTGGGGCTGGGGAAGCCCGACGGGATCACGTACGGCACCACGCCGCCCGGCCAGCGGTAGCTGGTGCCGTCGATGGCCACGCCCAGGCGCGGGCCGTCCTTCTTGCGGGCGCGGGCCGCGTCGGCGGTCTTGAACACCCACTCGGCGGGGCCGAGGTCGATGTCGCCCTCCCAGATGGCCATGCCGTTCTGGATCTCGTAGGTGATCTCCATCGGCTCGCCGTCGCGGCCGATGATCCAGCCGGTGTGCACGGGCGCGCGGTTGGCGAAGCCTTCGGGCTGGGCCTTGATGGTGGCCTGCTCGGGACGCGCGGCGGTGCCGGAGTCCTGGCAGGCGGCGGCGATGGCGAGCGCGGCGAGCGCGACGAACGGGCGTAGCTGACGCACGGGTCCTCCTGGAGCGGTTGACTGAGAGATGCAGCGGGAATGCGCCTGATCGAGGCAAACCGCGCGCCCGAATTGAGGCGGATTATGCGCCTGCGCAAACACCTGCCGCGCAACGACTTCATCCGTTCATCCGCCGAAACGTCGCGTTTTGCGCTGCACACGGATGCAGCGCGCCGCCCCGATCAGGGCGTCGACGGAGTGCGAATCGGCCCGCGGAATCCCCGTGCGGATCGTCCCGCCATCCACTATCCTGTCCGTTCGCGTCCCCCGACCCCCGCCCGATCCGGACGTCCATGCGTATCGCCGCCCTCCTCCTCGCGCTCCTCTGCGCGCCCGCGCTCGCCGCGCAGTCCACCGCCATTGTCCTGCGCCCGGACCGTGTCTTCGACGGCGAGCGGGTGCACCAGGGATGGGCCGTGCTCGTCCGCGACTCGCTGATCGCCGCCGTCGGGCCCGCCGCCTCGCTCGCCGTGCCCGCGGACGCGCGGGTGATCGAGCTTCCCGGCGCCACGCTGATGCCGGGGATGATCGAGGGGCACTCGCACCTGCTGCTGCACCCCTACAACGAGACGTCGTGGGACGACCAGGTGCTGCGGGAGTCGCAGGCCCTGCGCGTGGCCCGCGGCACCGCGCACGCCCGCGCCACGCTGATGGCCGGCTTCACCACCGTGCGCGACCTGGGGAGCGAGGGAGCGGGATACGCGGACGTGGGGCTGAAGCAGGCGATCGAGGAGGGAATCATCCCCGGCCCGCGGATGCTCGCCGCCGGTCCCGCCATCGTGGCGACGGGGAGCTACGGGCCGCGCGTGCTGGCGGCGGAGCACCCCTCGCCGCGCGGCGCGCAGGAGGCGGACGGGCCGGATCTCGCGCGGGTCGTCCGCGAGCAGATCGGCGGGGGCGCGGACTGGGTCAAGCTGTACGCGGACTACCGCTGGGGCCCCGAAGGCACCGCGCATCCCACCTTCACGCTGGACGAGCTGCGCCTGGCGGTGGAGGTCGCGGCGAGCGCGGGGGCCCCGGTGGCGACGCACGCGTCCACGGCGGAGGGGATGCGGCGCTCGGTGCTGGCCGGCGTGGTGACCATCGAGCACGGCGACGGCGGCACGGCGGAGGTGTTCCGGCTGATGCGCGAGCGCGGCGTGGCCCTCTGCCCCACGCTGGCGGCCGGCCACGCGGTCTCGCGGTACCGCGGCTGGCGCCCGGGCGTGGAGCCGGAGCCGGACCGCGTGGTGGCCAAGCGCGCCAGCTTTCGGGCCGCGCTGGACGCGGGCGTCACCATCTGCTTCGGCAGCGACGTGGGCGTGTTCGCGCACGGCGACAACGCGCGCGAGCTGGAGATGATGGTGGAGTACGGGATGTCGCCGCTGGACGCGCTGCGCTCGGCCACCTCGGTGAACGCGCGCGTGCTGCGCCTGCCGGACCGCGGGCGCGTGGCCCCCGGCCTGCTCGCCGACCTGGTCGCCGTCACCGGCGACCCCGCGCGCGACATCGCCGCCGCCCGCGCCGTGCGCCTGGTCATGCTCCACGGCCGCCTCGTCCGTCAGGACTGAGCATCTCGGCGCACCACGCGATGGAGTGTCATCCTGAGAGTGTGTTCAAGTTTCCGAGTTCCTGACGCAAGTGCTTGACTTCCCGAGGGAGCGCACACGGCGAACCTGAAGGTACACAACAGCTTGCGCGCGACCGAAGGATCTACTCTCGGGCACGACGGGGCCAGATCCCGAGTTGCGATTCAGCCCATTCGTTCTGCCGGCCAGATCCTTCCGGTCGGCGCCAGAGAATTTCGTACGAGCGGGAACAGCGCGGCGCCTCCCTCAGGATGACGGATCGCGTGGGAGGCGAGCAACACCTTCCGCCCGGGGATGACAGTGCGGGGTGACGCGATGAAGTTCTCCCCTTTCTCCCGCGCAGCGGGGGAGAGGGGCCGGGGGAGAGGGGGCCCAGTCGGGCGCCAGCTCGATGCCCGTCTCCGAGCCACCAGAGTTGCCAAACCACGATCGATGTCCGCCCAGACGTACCGCCTGCTGAACCTGCTCCTGCTCGGCGCGCTGTTCGCCGGGTCCGTGATGGTGTATCCGCGGCTCCCGGAGCGCTTTCCGCGGCACTTCGACCTGTCCGGGCGGCCGGACGCGTGGGAGGAGCGCAGCCTGGTCGGGTGGCTCCTGCTCCCGGCCGTCGCCGCCGGCATCGCCGCGCTCATGGAGCTGGTCGCGCACACCGCGCAGAGTGCCCCGCAGCTGTGGAACGTCCCCGACAAGCCGCGCTTTCTGGCGCTCACCCGCGAGGAGCGCGAGCCCATCGCCCGGCGGCTGCGCGCCTTCGCCGCGATGGTCGGCGTGGCGTCCACGGCGCTGATGTGCGTGGTCCAGGCCTCCGTCTACCACGCATCCGTATCCCCCGTGCCGCGCATGCCGGTCTACGTGTTCGCCGCCGTCGCGCTGCACCTGGGCGTGCTCCTGGTGGCGGGGATGCGGCTGAACCGCGGCGTCTCCGCGCTCATCCGCGACGCGTACGCCCGCCGCGCCGCCGCGGCCTGACGCGTCCGGAACGATCACCGGGCCGCGCGCTCCACGCCGCGGCCGATGCCCGTCACCGCACCGGATCCATCCACCGAATCCATCCACCGAATCCATCCACCGAATCCAGTCCACCGAATCCAGTCCACCGAATGCGCATCCTCCGCCGCTTCCCCGCCCTCGCCGCGCTGCTGTCTGCGGGCGCCTGCATCCCCTACGCGACCGGCACCACCGCGCTCCCCACGCCGCGCGGAGAGATGCTGCCGAGCGTGTCCGTCTACTTCATCCCCGGCGGGATGGAGCGGCTTACGGTGGATTCCACCGGCGGCGGCTCGTACTTCGGGATCGATTCGGAGATGCGCATCGGGCTGGACGACCGGTCGGACCTGGGGATCCGCACGCCCGGATGGACGGGGCTGGTGATCAACTACAAGCGCCGCATCGACAGGCGCCCGGACGCGGCCGGGCCGGCGCTGGCGTACATGGTGGGCGCGGGCGTGGTGAACGCGGGCGAGCACGCGCACGTGGAGGTTTCGCTGCTGGCCTCCGGGCGCCCGGCCGCCGGTGAGGGCGCCGCCGTCACGCCGTACGGCGGGGTCAAGGCGATGCACGTGTTTCCCCTGATCGACGAGGCGGTGTCGGACGATCCCACCGTCGGCGCGTTCGCGGGGCTGCGCATCGGGACGGCGGCGTTCGCCATCAGCCCGGAGCTGGCCGTGTTCCACGACCGCTCGGCGCTGGGGCTGCGCGACCGCGACTGGATCATCGTCCCCTCCTTCACCTTTCACGGCGACGAGCTGATGCGGCGGATCTTCGGCGCGGGACGGCCGCCGGCGTACCCGCCCCGCCGCTGGCCGTAGCACGCACGAGAGCCCCGGCGCCGTGGCGGCGCCGGGGCTCTTCGCATGAGAGAAGCTGGATGTGCGTCCGGCCGTCAGGAGCCGGCGCGCACCATCATCCGCGGCAGCCGCTCGGCCGAGGCCAGCCGCGCCGTCTCACGCTCCGCCTGCACGGAGACGGGCGCCAGCACGCACGGCGCCTCCTCGCTGCCGCACCCGGCCAGGCCCTGGTCCGCGGCGAGCATCACGGCGCCGGGCGCGGGCTCCACCACCACCGACACGGGCTGCAGCGCGCACGGCTGCTCCTCCGTGCCGCAGCTGGAAAGCCCCTCGGCAGAAGCCTGGGACCCGGCGAGGCGTCCGCCCAGCGCGGACTCGGCCAGGGTGTACACGGTCAGACCCAGCAGAAGGGTCACGAAGGCGGAGCGCACGGAGCGCACGGAGCGCAGGATGCTGCTGGTCATGGTTGCCTCTCATGGCGATTGAAGGTCCGTCCCTGCCCGACTCGGAGCGTATGACGTAATCCGGAGCAAAAAAGTTTACGCCGGTCGATTAGCCGCGGATTAGGCGCGCGCAGGACGTGGGGCGCCGGAGGTGCAACCGAAAGTGAACGTTCGACGGATATCGTTCATCCACAACCGCTTACACCATTCTGCCCCTGATCCGCGACAACCGTCACCGGAAGGAAGCGAGAGGGGACACGGAGGAAGTCGTCTTCCACATCCTCTCTTCGTTCCTGCGCGTCCTCCGCGTGATGCGTTCTTTTCGGGATTCGGTGGATGTACATCACCCTTGCGCGGACGTGCTCCACGGCATCATACCTGCACCCGGTGCTACAGCCTGACGAGTCACCGGCCGACGCGAGCCCGCAGCTGATCCGGGGATTTTCGCGCGGCCGGACTTACCATTTTTGAGCCCATGGCGCGGACCCTTCGTGTTTTCCTGCTGATCGCCGCCGCGGCGGGGGCGCTGGCGCCGCCGGCGCGCGCGCAGGATTCGGTGACGGTGGTGGTGGGGCCGGAGTACCGGGCGGGCGGGCTTCAGCGGTGGCTGTGGGGCCCCAACTGGCGCCACCTGTGGACGCGCCCCGTGCGCGTGGAGGTGATGGACCCCGACACCTTCGCCGGCGGCCTTACCCCGCTGCGCGCGGGCGGCGACTTTGCCTCCAACACCCTGCACCTGCTGGGCGCGGACGGCCGGCGCTACGTCTTTCGCTCCATCAACAAGAACGTTTCCAAGGGGCTGGGGCCGGACCTGGAGGGTACCCTGGTCGAATGGGTGGTGCAGGACCAGGTGAGCGCGTCGCACCCCGGCTCGCCGCGCCTGGCCGCGCCGCTGCTGGAGGCCGTGGGCGTGCTGCACGCCACCCCGCGCATGGTGGTGATGCGCGACCGCGCGTCGCTGGGCCAGTGCCGCCAGCGCTTCGCCAACCTGGTGGGCCACATCGAGGAGCGCGCGGACGAGAACGATCCGCAGGACGAGGACGACGAGCAGGACGTGGACGTGGCCGGCGACGAGCCCGCACAGACCGGCGGCGAAGACGAGGCCGCGGAAGCGGACCCGCTGGACGAAAGCTGCGGCGTCCCCACGCGCGAAGGGGAGATCGACGGGCCGGCCTTCGCCGGCGCCGAGAAGGTCAAGGGCACGGAAGAGTTCCTGGACGATCTGGAAGACAGCCCCGTGAACCGGCTGGACAGCCGCGCGTACCTGGCCGCGCGGCTGATGGACATCTACATGGGCGACTGGGACCGCCACGAAGACCAGTGGCGGTGGGCGCGCTACGACCGCGGCGACCTGCGCGTGTGGCAGCCCGTTCCCCGCGACCGCGACAACGCGTTCGTGAACCACGAGGGGCTGCTCCTTTCCATCGGCCGCGCCGCGTTCATCCGCAACGTGCGCTTCGACTCGGAGTTCCCCAGCCTCTCCGGCCTTACCGTGCAGGCCGAGCCGCTGGACCGGCGCCTTCTCTCGGATCTGCCGAAGACCGCGTGGGACTCCGTCGTCGCGCAGCTGCGGGCGCGCCTCACCGACGGCGCCATCGACCGCGCCGTCTCCGCCCTTCCCGCCGAGTACCAGCAGGGCGACCGCGCGCGGCTGGTGCAGATCCTCCGCGCCCGGCGCGAGGCGCTTCCCGGGCAGGCGGAGCTCTTCTACAAGCGCCTTTCGCAGAACGTGGACGTGTACGCCACGGACGTGGACGAGGTGGCCGTCATCGACCGCCACCCCGACGGCTCCGTGGAGGTCACCGTCACCGGCGCGGGCGACGACGAGCAGCGCTGGGTGACCTACCGCCGCCGCTTTCTTCCGCACGAGACGGACGACGTGCGCCTGTACCTGCAGGGCGGCGACGACCGCGCCGTGGTGCGGGGCGCGGGCCACGGCGTGGGCATTCGCGTGATCGGCGGCGGGGGCGACGACGTGATGGAGGACTCGTCGCGCGCGTCCGGCGTGACCTTTTACGACCACCGCGGCGACAACCGCTTCGTCCGCGGCCCGGCGACGCGCGTGGACGAGCGCGAGTGGGAGGCGCCGGTGGACAGCTCCGCCATCACCGGCCACCGCACCTACCGCGAGTGGGGGTCCAGCAGTTCGGTGTTCCGCCCGTACGTGGACTGGAAGCGCGGCGCAGGCCCGGTGATCGGCGGCGGGCCGCAGGAGACCAAGTACGCCTTTCGCCGCGCGCCGCACGCGTGGAAGGCGCACGCGCGCTTCGGCTGGGCGCCCACGGAGAACCGCTTTCTGATCTCCGCCGCGGGCGACCTGCACCCGGAGAACGCGCGGCACTGGTACTCGCTGGATTCGTACGCCAGCAACCTGGAGAACGTGCGCTTCTTCGGCTTTGGCAACGCCACGGAGGAAGAGGACCTGCCGCGCGAGCTGCGCGACACCTGGCTGCGGCAGGTGCGGGTGGAGCCGTCGCTGCACCTTCCCTTCGGCGAGAGCACCGTGCTGGAGCTGGGCCCCGTGCTGCAGTGGACGGAGCCCGAGGTGGAGCCAGGCAGCCCGGTGGACGTGGAGCGGCCCACCGGCGATGACGCCTTCGGCCAGCTGGGCTTTCGCGCGGAGCTGGAGCTGGACGCCCGCGACGCGGCCAACTTCCCGCGCCGCGGCTGGCGGCTGGAGACGGGCGGATCGGGCTACCCCGCCGTGTGGGACGCTGGCGGCGCCTTCGGCGAGGCGCACGTGATGGCGGCCACCTACCTGTCGTTCGGCGCGGGGCCGATCCTGGCGGTGCGCGCCGGGGGCAAGCGGGTGTGGGGCGATTTTCCCTTCTACGAGAGCGCGTTCCTGGGCGGCGGCAGCACGCTGCGCGGCTACACGGGCCAGCGCTTCGCGGGGGACATGATGGCGTTCGGCGGGGCGGAGCTGCGGATGCCGCTGTTCCGGATGAACTTCATCGCGCGGGGCATCTTCGGCGTGATGGGGCTGATGGATGCGGGCCGCGTGTGGTACGACGGCGATTCCGACGGCGAGCTGCACACCGGCATCGGCGGCGGCGTCTTCTACCACTTCGCCGGCCAGACGGTCACCGTCACCGTTGCGTCCGGCGAGCGGACGAGCGTGCACGCGGGGTTCGGGATGTCGTTCTGACGGTGAACGGGTGAGCGGGTGAAGGGGTGAAGGGGGGTGAACGGGTGAGGGGGTGAACGGGTGAGCGGGAGGGAGGAGAAACTCCGGTGCGTTTCCGCGGGGGCCCTCTCCCCCGCCGACTTCGCCGCTCGTTCCTCGCGGCTCGCGGCGACCCCTCCCCCAACCCCGGGGGAGGGGTGTTCCGTTACCGCGATGACCGTGCATTGGACAACCCATCCCCCGCAGTTTGGGGGAGGGGTGTTCCGTTACCTCTACGACCGTGCATTGGACAACCCCTCCCCCCGCAGTTTGGGTGAGGGGTGTTCCGTTACCTCTACGACCGTGCATTGGACAACCCCTCCCCCGCAGTTTGGGGGAGGGGTCGACCGCCGTCGCGAGGAACGAGCGAAAGGCCGGTCGGGGGAGAGGGCCCGTCGGAGCGCCCCACCCGTTCACCCGTTCACCCGTTCACCCGTTCACCCGTTCACCCCCCTGTAACCACTCCCCTCGCCGGTCTATCTTCCCCGCATGCCCACCCTCCCCATCGAAAGCGCGCTCCCGGAGCTGAAGGCGGCGCTGGCGAACGACGGCGCGGCCGTGCTGCAGGCGCCGCCGGGCGCGGGCAAGACCACGCGCGTGCCGCTGGCGCTGCTGGACGAGCTCTGGCTGGCGGGGCGGCGCATCGTGATGCTGGAGCCGCGGCGGCTGGCGGCGCGCGC
The DNA here is from genome assembly GCA_036379135.1 of Longimicrobium sp. GTDB lineage: Bacteria > Gemmatimonadota > Gemmatimonadetes > Longimicrobiales > Longimicrobiaceae > Longimicrobium. Next base: position 3,411 of record DASUVG010000234.1, on the reverse strand, counting down.
GGCGGCACGGCACATGGCCCGCCTCCGCGGCGAGGAGGTGGGCGGCACGGTCGGCTACCGCGTGCGGATGGAGACGCGCGTCGGGCCGACGACGCGCGTCGAGGTGGTGACCGAGGGCGTGCTGACGCGCATGCTGCAGAGCGACCCGGCACTGGACGGCGTGGGGATCGTGATCTTCGACGAGTTCCACGAGCGCAGCCTGCACGCGGACCTGGGCCTCGCGCTGACGCTTCAGTCGCGCGCAGTCCTCCGCGAAGACCTGCGCCTGCTGGTGATGAGCGCCACGCTGGACGGCGCCCCCGTCGCCGCGCTGCTGGGGGACGCGCCGATCGTCACCAGCCAGGGCCGCGGCTTTCCGATCGACGTCCGCTATCAGCCGAACCGCATCGAGGGGCGGATGGAGCCGGCGGTGGCGCGGGTCGTTCGCCAGGCGGTGGAATCGTCCGAAGGCGACGTGCTGGTCTTTCTCCCCGGCGCGGGGGAGATTCACCGCGTGGAAGAGATGCTGCGCGACGGCGGCCTTCCGCCGGACGTGCGGGTGATGCCGCTCTACGGCAACCTGCCGCAGCAGGCGCAGGACGAGGCCATCGCGCCCAGCCCGCCCGGCCGCCGCAAGGTCGTGCTCTCCACGTCCATCGCCGAGACCAGCCTGACCATCGAGGGCGTGCGCGTGGTGGTGGATTCGGGGATGATGCGCGTCCCCCGCTTCTCGCCGCGCACGGGGATGACGCGGCTGGAGACGGTGACGGTGTCGCGCGCCTCGTCGGAGCAGCGGTGCGGGCGCGCGGGACGCGTGGCGCCGGGCGTGTGCTGGCGGATGTGGCCCGAGCACGCCCAGGCGGGGCTCGTCCCGCACGGCACGCCGGAGATCCTGGACGCGGACCTGGCCCCGCTGGCGCTGGAGCTGGCCGCGTGGGGCGTGGCCGATCCCGCGGAGCTGGCGTGGCTGGACGCGCCACCCGCCGCCGCCTTCGCGCAGGCGCGGGAGCTTCTATCCGAGCTGGGCGCGCTGGACGCGGCGGGCGCCGTTACCGCGCACGGGCGGCGGATGGCGGAGCTTCCGCTGCATCCCCGCCTCGCCCACATGCTCCTGCGCGGGCGGGAGCTGGGTCTCGGTGGATTGGCGTGCGACCTGGCCGCGCTCCTGGGCGAACGCGACGTCTTCCGCCGCGGCGACGCGCCGCCGGATGCAGACCTGCGGCTGCGGCTGGAAGCGCTTCGGGACCTTGCCGCCAACCGGCGTATCCGCGGCCCCGCCGACGCCGGCGCGCTGCGGCGCGTGCAGGCGGAGTCGCGCGAGTGGCGCCGCCGCGTCGGCATTCGCGGCGATGAGGGCGATCCGTCCGCGGCGGGGCTGCTGCTCGCGCTGGCGTACCCGGACCGCATCGGCCAGCGGCGGCCGGGAAAGCCGGGCCGCTTTCTCCTGCGCAACGGCCGTGGCGCCGCGCTGGCGGAATCCGATCCGCTGGCGTCGTCGCCCTACCTTGTCGCGGCGGAGCTGGACGGACAGGGCCGCGAGAGCCGCGTCTACCTGGCCGCGCCCGTGGAGCAGGACGATGTCGAGCGGCACTTTGCTGAGCAGATCGAGCGCGAGGAGGCCGTCGCCTGGGACGCGGAGGCAAAGGCGGTGCGCGCGCGGCGGCGGGAGCGGCTGGGCGCGCTAGTGCTGCGCGAGGCGATGCTGCCGAACCCCGGCGCGGACCTCGTCACCGCCGCGCTGCTGGAGGGGATCGCCGCCGAAGGGATCGGCGCGCTGGGGTGGAGCAGGGGCGCCGCGCAGCTGCGGGAACGGATCGCGTTCGTGCATCATCACGATCCCTCGTGGCCGGACGTGTCGGATGCGGCGCTGGCGGCGAGCCTGGAGGAGTGGCTGGGGCCGTACGTCTACGGGATGACCCGACTGGACGAGGTGCAGCGCATCGACCTGACGGAGATCCTGCTGGGGATGCTCGGCTGGGAGCGGCGGACGGCGGTGGACGATCTGGCGCCGTCGCACCTGGAGGTGCCCAGCGGCTCGCGCATCCCCATCGACTACGCGGACCCGGAGGCGCCCGTGCTGGCGGCGCGGCTGCAGGAGCTGTTCGGGATGACGGAGACGCCGCGCGTCGCGGGCGGGCGCGTGCCGCTCACCATCCACCTGCTCTCGCCCGCGCACCGCCCCGTGCAGGTGACGCGCGACCTGGCCAGCTTCTGGCGCAGCGGCTACTTCGAGGTCAAGAAGGATCTCAAGGGCCGCTATCCCAAACACTACTGGCCCGACGACCCGCTCCAGGCCCAGGCGACGTCGCGCGTGCGGCCGCGGCCGGGGTAGGATCGGGTGGCGTTGGGCGCCTCGTCCCACGCGACGAATGATCTCGGCGTCGGCATGCCCCGTAAACCCCGGGTTGAAACCCGGTTGAAACCCGGGGCTGGAAATGCCATAAGCCCGGTCCTGGCTCGCGGAGCTCGCCAAACCGGGCTTCAACCGCTCGCGTGGCCAGCCCCGCGCGCCGTGGATGGTCCTTCGCGCCGACCGGTACGGGACACGCCGGCCTCTGCCGACCCGGGCAGGTGAAGCCCCGCCGGGCGAGCTCCGCGAGCCCAGGGCGGGGCTTATGGCCGTCCTGGCCACGGGCTTTAACCCGTGGCGTTGCGGGGGTTTCGCGAGGACCCTCCCCTACTCCACCTCGTCGATCGAGCGCGGCCAGTCCTCCTTGAGGAGCCGTGACATCGCGCGATCGGCCAGGCGCCGCCCGCCGGTCTGGCAGCGGGCGCAGTAGTTGGTCTCGTTCTCGGCGTAGACGATGCGCTGCACGGGCGCGCCGCAGACGGGGCATGGCTGGCCGTATCGCCCGTGCACCGCCATCCCGGGATGGAACGCCTTCACCTTCTCCGGAAACCCGTCCGAAGCCTCGTGCCGCAGCCGCTCGGTCCACAGCCGCAGCGTGTCGCGCGTGGCGGCGTAGAGGCGCGCGTGCTCGTCGTCGTCCAGCTTGTCCGTCAGCTTGAGCGGCGAGAGCTTCGCGGCGTGCAGGATCTCGTCGGAGTACGCGTTGCCGATGCCGCTGAACAGCCGCGGATCGGTGAGCGCGCGCTTCACGGTGTGCCGCTCCCTGACCAGCGCTGCGCGGAACTGCTCCGGCGTGGCATCGAACACCTCCAGCCCGCCACGGTCGAACGCGCCGAGCCCATCCGCCCCGCGCAGCAGGTGGATGGACGCGCGCCGCTTGCTCCCCGCCTCGGTGAGCGCCAGCGTGCCGTGCTCGAAGTCGAACGCAGCGAGGCCGATCTTCCCCGGCACGTTCGCCCCCGGTTGCAGCCAGCGGAACCGCCCCGCGACCATCAGGTGGATGACGATGAAGCGCTCGTCGTCCAGCTCGATCACGATCCGCTTCCCCATCCGCCGCACGCCGATCACCCGCGCGCTGGCGA
>DASUVG010000233.1:0-11484 GCA_036379135.1 Longimicrobium sp. | reverse complement strand
ACTCGCCGCGGCCGACGGCGTCGCCGGCGCCGCCGCGGGCGGGTGGGGCGCGCTCGCGACGGCGGGCCTGCTCGCGCTGCTCGGCGGCACGCTGCTCAACCTGATGCCGTGCGTCCTCCCCGTGCTGTCGATCAAGGCGCTCGGCGTCGCCGAGGCGGCGGCGCACGACGGGCGGACCGCACGGCGCCACACACTGCTCTTCGCCGCTGGCGTGCTCGTGTCGATGTGGGCGCTGGTGGGGATGCTGCTCGCCCTGCGCGCGGCCGGCGCCGAGGTCGGGTGGGGCTACCAGCTCCAGAGCCCCGCCATGGTCGGCGCGCTCGCGCTGCTCGTCTTCGCCGCCGCGCTCAACATGGCCGGCGTCTTCGAGCTCGCGCCGCTTGGCGGAACGCTCTCGGTCGCCGCGGGGCGCACGCCACCGGCCGCCGAGGCGTTCCTGAGCGGGGTCCTCGTCACCGCGCTGGCGACGCCGTGCTCCGCGCCGTTCCTCGCCGCCGCGGTCGCGTACGGGATCGCCGGCGGGGCGGCGAGCGCGATCGTCGTCTTTACCGCGCTCGGCCTGGGCCTGGTGTGGCCGCTCGCGCTGGTCGCCGCGGCGCCGCGCGTGCGCCGGTGGCTGCCCAGGCCCGGTGCGTGGATGGTGACGCTGCGGCAGGCGCTCGCCTTTCCGCTGCTGGCGACGGTCGTCTGGCTGGCGTGGGTGCTCGGCCGGCAGGCCGGGACGGACGCGGTGACGGCGCTGCTGGCCGCGCTCACCCTTCTGGCGTTCGGCCTCTGGGCGCTGGGCCGCTTCGGGACGCTCGTCGCGCCGGCCGGCCGGCGCCGCGCCGCCCGGGGGGTCGCCCTCGCGGCCGGCGCGGGAGCGCTGGCGCTCGTGATCGCCGGCGCGGGCTCGGCACCGGCGCTCGCGGTGGACGCAACCAGCCCGCCGGGCCAGGCGGCGGGTGCGCTCCCCTGGCGGCCGTACAGCGCGGCGTCGCTCCAGGCGCTGCGCGACAGCGGGCGCGTCGTGCTGCTGGACTTCACGGCGGACTGGTGCCTCACCTGCAAGGTGAACGAGCGCGTCGCCTTCGGCTCGGACGCGGTCCGCGCGTCGCTGCGCGCGCACGACGTCGCGCTTCTCCGCGCCGACTGGACGACGCGCGACCCGCTCGTCACGCGCGCCCTCGCGGGGTTCAATCGCAACAGCGTGCCGTTCGTCGTGCTCTACGGCCGCGGCCGCGGTGCGGCGCCGGTCGTTCTCCCCACGCTCCTCACACCGGGGGTCGTGACGCGCGCGCTGGAGGCCGCCGCGGCGGCCGGCCCGGCGCCGGCTCTTTCCGCGGCGCCCGCACGCTGAGCGCCGCCGCCCAAGCCGAACTCCACCCCTTCATCCTCCATCCCTGGACGCCAGACCATGTCTCTCTCGAATCGTCGCAAGCTCACGCTTCTCGTCGCCGGCCTCGTCGTCATCGTCGCCGCACTCGCCGGGGCTGTGTTCGTCGCCCCGCACCTGCAACCCGAAGTCAAGCTGACGGCCGCTGAGCTGAGCGCGGCGCCGGAGGTCGGCACAGCCGCTCCGGCGTTCACCGCCGTCGACACGCGCGGCGCCTCGCACTCGCTCGCGGCGTACCGCGGCCGGTGGGTGGTGCTCGAGTGGTTCAACCACGCCTGCCCGGCCACGAAGAAGCACTACAAGCCCATCGACGGCGATCCCGGCAACACGCAGGCGATGCAGCGCGACTACGCCAATCGCGTCGTGTGGCTCTCGGTGGTCTCCTCGGCGCCCGGAAAGCAGGGCTTCACGACGGCGGAGAAAGCGGATGAGCTGACGCGCGAGAAGGGCGCGGCGCCGACCGCCGTCATCCGCGACACCAACGGGGCGCTCGGGCGGCTCTACGGCGCGCGCAACACGCCGCAGTACGCGATCATCGACCCGCAGGGGGTGCTTCGTTACGCGGGCGCCATCGACAGCAACCCCTCGTTCAGCGCCAACACCATCGCGGGGGCGACGAACTACGTCCGCGCCGCGCTCGACGCCGGCCTGGCGGGGAACGCCATCGCGGTCACGCAGACGCAGCCCTACGGCTGCGACGTGAAATACTGATCGTATCGAAGCCCAACGGTCTCGTACATCGAGCTGTCGTCTGGAAAGCGGCGGGAAATCACCAAAATCAACGGAGCTGGCGGATGAAGACGAGGAAGGCACTCTTCGCGGCGGCGACGGCGGCGGCCTCCGCGCTGCTCTGGGCGGCGTGCACGCACGGCGCGCAGCTCGCCTCCGGCGGCGGGATTCCCATCGATGGCGACGACATCGCGGGGGTGGTGACGGGGGCGAGCGGCCCCGAGGCGGGGGTGTGGGTGATCGCCGAGACCTCAGACCTCCCCACGAAGTTCGCCAGGATCGTGGTGACCGACGACCAGGGGCGCTACCTGCTCCCCGACCTGCCGCAGGCGGGCTACGACGTCTGGGTGCGCGGGTACGGGCTGGTCGACTCGCCCAGGCAGCGGGCGGAGCCCGGGACGAGGCTGAACCTGCGGGCGACCCCCGCGCCGGATCCGCGCGCCGCGGCGGAGTACTACCCGGCCGGGTACTGGTACTCGCTGCTCCGTCTCCCGGCCGCGAGCGAGTTCCCCGGCACCGGCCCGGAGGGGAACGGGATCAACCCGAACTTCAAGAGCCAGGAGGAGTACGTCCGGCTGGTGAAGAACAACTCCTGCCTGGGCTGCCACCAGATGGGAAGCAAGGGGACGCGCGAGCTGCACCCCGCGCTCGGCACCTTCGAGTCCTCCGTGCAGGCGTGGCAGCGGCGGCTGCAGGTGGGCCAGGCCGGAGGGGCAATGACCGGGGCGGTGCAGCAGATGGGTCCGCGCGCGCTGCAGATGTTCGCCGACTGGACCGACCGGATCGCCGCCGGCGAGGTGCCGCCCGCGCCGCCCCGCCCGCAGGGGCTCGAGCGCAACGTCGTCATCACCCTGTGGGACTGGGCGGACCCGAAGGTGTACCTGCACGACCTGGTCTCCACCGACCGGCGCAACCCGACGGTCAACGCCGGCGGCCCGGTCTACGCCGTGCTCGAGGCGAGCGCCGACTACATGCCGGTGCTGGACCCGAAGACCCACACGGCGACCCGCGTCCCGGTCACGCTCCGCGACTCCAGCGCCGGGCCCGTGCCGCCGCAGCAGGTCGCGGTCCCCTCGCCGCACTGGGGAGCCGAGCCGATCTGGAACAGCCGGGCCAACGTGCACAACCCGATGCTCGACGAGCAGGGGCGCGTCTGGATCACCTCCCGGGTGCGTCCGCCGCCCAACCCGGACTTCTGCAAGGAGGGGTCGAGCCATCCGTCCGCCCGCCTGTTCCCGCTCAACGCCTCGGGGCGCCACGTGGCGGTGTACGACCTGCGGACGAAGGAGATGAAGCACATCTCCACCTGCTTCGGCACGCACCACCTGATGTTCGCCGAGGACGCCGACCGCACCCTCTGGCTGAGCGGCGGCGGGCCGGTGGTGGGGTGGGTGAACACCAGGCTGTGGGACGAGACGGGGGACGAGGAGCGGGCGCAGGGATGGACCGCGCTGATCCTGGACACCAACGGGAACGGCCGCCGCGACGAGTACGTGGAGCCGAACGCGCCCCTGGATCCCGCCAGGGACAGGCGCATCAACACCGGGCAGTACGGCTCGGTGTACGCGCTGGCGCCGGCGCCGGACGGATCGGTGTGGGGGACGACGTTCGGGTTCCCCGGCGCCATCATCCGGCTGAGCCCCGGCCCCAACCCGCCGCACACCGCGCTCACCGAGATCTTTGAGGTGCCGTGGAACAACCCGGCCGTGGCCAACGTGGGCTTCTCCCCGCGCGGCGGCGACGTGGACCGCAACGGCGTGTACTGGGCCGCCATGGGGAGCGGGCACCTGGCCAGCTTCGACCGGCGCAAGTGCCGCGGTCCGCTCAACGGCCCCACCGCCACCGGCCAGCACTGCCCGGAGGGGTGGACCTTCTACGCCGAGCCCCTGCCGCAGCTGGGCAACGTCGCCAGCGCGGGGAGCGGCGAAGGGAGCTACTACACCTGGGTGGACCAGTTCAACACGCTCGGCCTGGGCGAGAACGTGCCGATCAACACCGGGAACCAGTCCGAGGGGCTCCTCGTCCTCAAGGACGGCAAGTGGGTCGTCCTGCGCGTCCCCTACCCCATGGGGTTCTACACCAAGTGGCTGGACGGCCGCATCGACGATCCGAACGCCGGCTGGAAGGGGCGCGGCCTCTGGGCCTCCATCAGCACCCGCACCCCCTTCCACATGGAGGGCGGAAAGGGGCAGACCAGCAAGGCGATCCGGTTCCAGCTCCGGCCGGATCCGCTGGCCAGGTAGGGCAAGGGCGATCGTAACCCGAAGGGCGGAGACGGCAGACAGGGCGGACACCAGGCGATCCCGCAACGCGGTGCAGGCGTACCGGCCTGGTTGATTTCCTGAGGAAGGCGCCGCTCCTGACCCGCTGCTGCGCAACCAGTTTGGCGCCGACCGAAGGATCTCGCCGGCAGAACCTGGGGGCTGAATCATTGCCGCGTAGCCAGCCCCGCGATAGCCGAGACGAGATCCTTCGGTCGCGCACAACCGCTTGAGTGATACCAAATCCGCTAAAACAACACCTTCAGGGGTACAGAGGAACAGAGTTAGACAGAGGGAATGAGATGGTGTTTCTGCTCGCGTTCTCTGTCTGACTCTGTTCCTCTGTACGCTTAGTCGTTTTCAGGATCTGGTATAACTTCAAGTTCCGGAGGCGCGCTCCCTCAGGAAATCAATCCTCGGTATTTCTGAAAGTCAAAACCTCAAACACACTCTCAGGAAATCGACGTTCTTTTTCCGGATTCGGTAATTATGGCCGCGGGCGGCTTGCGTGAGAACTGCACGGCAGCCGCAGGAAGGTCTGCGGCTGCCGCGATGTTTGTCCGGCGGGTCACGACACGAGGGTCAGGGATGCGGGGCGGCGCCCGAGCCTATGGTCGGGCAAAAGCATGGACGGCTCCGCATCCCCCGCAGGGGTCACGTAGGCAGGTTCACGTTCAGGCCGCACTTCTGACTGGCGTACGCGACGGCCAGGTCCAGGGCTGGCTTGATGAACGGCTTCCCTGCGTCGCTCGCCTTCTGTTCGTTGGCGGATTCGTTGATTTCCCTGAGCTTCTCGGTGCCGGACTTCCAATCCGCCAACGCTTGATTGGCAAGGGTCTGCAGCCTGGCCTTCACCTCGTCGAGCGACGTTCCAAGCGCCGTGCCCAGTACTTCCCTGGAGAGCCGGTCCTGGACGGCGGCGAACACGTTTGTGATGTATGTCTTGCCGTCAGCGATGTGACTCATCTCGTGGGCCTCGGCGGCCGCGAGGGTGTAGAACGGGCGGACGCCCGGGTTGGACTCGTCCACCGTCGGGCATCCGCTCTGGTACGCCAGGTACAGGTACGTCAGTACGCTGTTGATGTTGCCGCAGGACACGTTCGCGCCAGCGGCAGGGGGAAAGACCGGCTCCTGGAAGCGGTTGGGGTACACGTTCCAGCGGATCCTGGCGGTCGCGGCGGAAACCTTCGCCTTCCACTCGCGGTTCTCCTGGTACGGGCAGAGCCTGAGGTCGAACGCCTCGGTGGCGATGTAGGTTCCCCCCGCGCGGGTGCTGTTCCCAGCTTGATCGGGCAGATCCTTCACCACGTCTATGCGGGGTAGATCGGCCGGGATGTTCGGCGGGCAGAAGCTCTGGTCGGGCGAGGTAGCCATCCGGAAATGCAGACCCAGGTTGGCCACCCGCGTCGACTTCACATTGGGGCCCTCGTTCTCTTTCACGGAGATGGAGACGGTGCCTCCCGTGGTTCCCCCGAGCCCGACGCTGCCGCTGCCCGAGTCGCTGTATTTCTTGTCCCGCTCCGTTGCCGCGACGTCCAGGCCGACCGTCATCGGGTCGGTCTCGTCGACGTAGAACTCCTTGATGACGGTTCCCGGCATGACGGTCTGGCCCGGACCTACCGCGCTGCGGTATTCGGTCTGGAATCCATCGCCGCCGGCGCTGCCCTTGATCTGGAACGTCCAGTCACGGCCCACCGAGTCGCCCGAATAGGCGATGCTGTCGAGGACCAGCGATACCTTGACCAGGCCCATATGCCCTCCGATTCGCAAGGGTTGAGAGACATGATAGAAACCACACGGGTATCGATACGGCGGGGCGGGCGCGAACGGATTGCTGCGGATTACCTTCGATGACCGGCTGTGTTTCTCGCAAGCGACGCTTGTCGCGCACGCACCCCCGCGGGGCGGTTTGATCACGTGCAGGAGTTAGGAGCTACCGGAGAGTACCTGCGGCTGCCGCGATGTCTGCCAGCAGCCTGATGACACAAGGGTTAACGGTGCGGAGCCCGCGCGCAAGACTTTCGTCTGTGAACAGGCCCCGCATCCCCTGCAGCCGCTTGCTGGACCGCAACGCTCTACGCGCCTGTGCGTGCAGGCAGGCGTGCGTCCGCGCTGGACCCAGCAAGGAAAAGGTTTTCAGCGCGGCGCTGGGGGTCGCCGCCTTCCCCGCCCCGCCGGGAGGCGGCGGAGCCGCGAGCGCGCGGAGCTCACTCGCAGAGCGTGTCTCCGACGCACAGCGTTTGCGCCGACGGGTCGCACTCGGGTGCGCGCTGCGTGTACGTCGTGTCGCACGCGCAGACCGGCGATCCCGAGCTGTTGCCGACGCATCCGTTGGTACCGCAGCTCTCCAGGCCCGCGTTCGAGAAGGTCCCGCTCTGCGCGTGCACGGTGCCGCGCCTCACGGTCTCCGCGTTCGTCGTGGTGAACGACTCGACGCGCAGGTCTTCGGTGTTCAGGTGGAGCTTTCGCATCTGGGCCTCTGAATCAGGTGGAGTAAGAAAAAAGGGAAGGCACCTGCCCCGTGCGGTGCCGTCAGGGGGGGATGGCACATCCCAGGTCTGCCGTCTCGCCCCAGGAGCAGTCGCGCGGATTTCCAGTAGAGATGGCGGGAGGCAGACGAGTCGGTTCTGACCAGTTTAAGGTCGTGAAGGGAGTGGGGCAACGAGCGAAACACCTGCGGCTGCCGCGATGCTCGCCCCAGCGGCTGGAGACACAGGGGTCAGGGTGCGGGGCCGGCGCGCAAGCCTGCCGTCGACGAAAGCAGGGACGATGGCCGCGGGACCCAGATCCCGGCATCAGGTGCGGTGTCGCGATATAGCCAGCCGCCGCTGCTCCGACCGCTCGAACTTCGGCGAGCCGCTTGACCGCGTGCTCGTCGTCGCGGCAGACGGCGGCTTCCCAGGCGGCCGACGCCTGCGCGGCACCGCTGCAGCGACTGGCCCGCGATGCAGTGGAAGGGTGTCAGGGCACGGCGGCGGGTGGGGGTTGCTCCACGCGTGTGTGGACGCGTCGGGAACGGGAGAGGGAGGGAAGCGCGGCAGGGGGCCATGAGAATTTTTCCGGGAGATACCTATCCCGCCATCCTCGTCCCCAGCCTGGCGCCGACCTCCTGCCGCAAGCGCAGCGGAGCCGGCCTCCACGAACACCCGATGCGCGATCTGGCGAAGCCTGGGTCCGCGAGAAGGCCGGGGGCGTTCCCGCAAGAAGTTCGCGCGAGGGGGTCGGTTCGCGGGATCGCGCATCGGGTGAAGCCGGAATGGTGGGCTGCGGGGCGCTGCGGCGGGAAAGGTGTTCCAGAAGAAATGCGGATGGCTCCCTGCCGGGCGTCCATCTGCCTGCAGTTCCCGACGTCCTCAGGGAAGCCCGGTGTGCCCCGCCCCTGCCGACGCGCAGGACACGGTGGTCGCGCATGGTGAACCCGCCACCGCTTCCGGCCCAGGCGTGGCGTGCAACGGAATCCGCGATGAACCGCCTTCAAGGATGAAGACGGTTCTGCGCGGCGCCTCCCTCATCAGACGGACAGTGATTTTCCGGACGCAGTATGTTTGCGATCATCCGGAGTCGGTGCCGCAGAAAAAACAAAAGGACGCGGAGAAAATCGCCTTTTCTCCCCGTCCTCTCTTTTCGTCTCCGCGTCCTCCGCGTGAAGCTGCTGTTCCTCGATCAGGACGCGATCGTCACCCTGCGGGACAGAGCAGCGCGCTCCACCACTCCTCTTCCTCGTCGATGCGGACGATGCGGAAGCCGGCGGCCTCGGCGTCGTGCATCACCGCCGGCGCCTCCGTGCGCAGAATGCCGCTGACGATCAGCCGCCCCTGTGGCGACCCGCCCAGCGCATCGCGGAACGACGGAAGGAGCGGGCGGATGATGCCGCTCAGGATGTTCGCCAGCAGCAGGTCGAAGCGGCCCAGGCCGGCCAGGAGCGCGGGGTCCGCCATCTCCTCCACGATCTCCACGCGGTCCTCCACGCCGTTGCGCTCCAGGTTCTCGCGGGCGTTCAGGTTGGCGTCGGGATCGTACTCCACCGCGACCGCCTCCGCGGCGCCCAGCATGGCCGCCGTGATGGCCAGGATCGCGCTGCCGCTCCCCACGTCCAGCACCCGGTCGCCGGGGCGCAGCGCGTCGTCCAGCAGGCGCAGGCACCCGCGCGTGGTGGCGTGCTCCCCCGTGCCGAACGCCATCTGCGGGTCGATGTCCACCACCACCTGCCCGCGCCGCGCCTCCCACTCCGTCCAGGTGGGCTTCACCACGATGCGCTCCGTCACCTGGCGCGGCGCCAGCCCCTCGCGCCATTTGGCCGCCCAGTCCTCGTTGGCCTGCCAGCGCCAGTGGACCTCCGGCGCCGCCGCGGACGGCAGCTCCTCCGCCAGCGCATCGCGCAGCTCCGCCACGTACGCCTCGGGGTCGCGCGGCTCGGGAACGTAGGTCACCACGCCGCCGTCGGCCTCCTGCACCGCCCAGCTTCCCCGCCCCACCAGCACCTCCGCCGCAAGCGGAAGCAGCTCCGGGTCCGCCATGCGGATGGTCAGGACCAGCCAGCGCTCCGGCTGCGCGCTCACGCGGCGAACGCGTCGCGCACGCGGCTCCAGAAGCCCTTGCCGCGCCGCGTCCCCGCCTGCGGAACCGGGTCCTCCAGCTCCGCCAGCTGCCGGAACAGCGCCTCCTGCTCGGGCGAAAGCTCCGTGGGCGTCCACACGTGCACGCGCACCTGCTGGTCGCCGCGCCCGCCGCCGCCCAGGTGTGGCAGCCCCTTGCCGCGCAGCGTGAACGTCTCGCCGCTCTGCACGCCCGAGGGAATGCGCACCTTCTCGTCGCCGTACACCGTGGGCACCACCACCTCGCCCCCCAGCGCCGCGTGGCTGAACGAGACGGGCAGGTCGTAGATCAGGTCGCTTCCCTCGCGGATGAAGCGGGCGTCGTCCTCCACCTCGATCACCACGATCACGTCGCCGCGGGGGCCGCCGCGCGGGCCCGCGTTGCCGGCGCCGCGCATGGTGAGGTAGTTGTCGCTGCTTACGCCCGCCGGGATGTCCACGTCCAGCGTGTGCTCGCCGCGCTGGCGCCCGTCGCCGTTGCACGTCTTGCACGGGTTCTTGATGATCTTGCCCTCGCCGCGGCAGGTGGGGCACACCGACGCGCTGACGAACTGGCCGAACACGCTGCGCTGCACCGTGCGCACCTGGCCGGCGCCCTGGCAGGTGTTGCAGGTGGTGGCGCCGCCGTCGTCCGTGCTCCCCGCGCCGTTGCAGGTGGCGCACGGGTCCAGCGCGCGGATCATCACCCGCTTGCGCACCCCCTCCGCCACCTCCTGCAGGGTGATGGGCACGCGGATCTGCAGGTCCTTCCCCTTCTGCACGCCCCCGCGGCCGCCGCGCTGGCCGAACACGCCCTCGAACCCCGAGAACCCGCCGAAGTCGCGCATGAAGATGTTCAGCGCGTCCTCGAAGCCGAAGCCCCCGAAGCCGCCGCCCGCCCCCGCGCCCGCGCCGCCGCGCTTTACGCCGGCGTGGCCGTAGCGGTCGTACGCCGCGCGCTTGTCCGCGTCGCGCAGGATCTCGTACGCCTCGGTGGCTTCCTTGAACTTGTCCTCCGCCTCCTTGTCGCCGCTGTTGCGGTCGGGGTGGTACTGCAGGGCAAGCTTGCGGTACGCCTTCTTTATGGTCTCGCCGTCGGCGGTCTTCTCGACCCCGAGGACTTCGTAGTAGTCTCGCACGGTGCTCATCATGGCGCTTTCCGCATGTGTACGATCTTCTTCTGTCTGGACGGCTCACCGACCGGCAACTGCAACTGCACGGGCTGGGCGTGCCCCTCCGCTGCGCTCCGGGTCGGGCTGCGCGCGCCGTAGGCAACGATACGACCGTTGCCAACGGCGCCGAGCCCCCGGCGCTCACCCTCGTCGACGCGTTTCCTCCGCGCCCGTGCACGCGCGCCGGGTTCTCGGCCCTGCGGGCGCGCATCCCTCACGCGATGCGCCTTCGGCGCTTTTCTCCCCTCTCCGCGAGGAACGAGCGGGGAGGGGCCGGGGGAGGGGCCCCGCGGACGCAGCCCGCCGACCTTCGAACCACCTCGAACTGCAGGCTATTCCCTGTTCCCTGTCCCCTGTTCCCTGCAGTCCTACACCAGCAGCTCCGACACCATCGCCGACGCGCCCTCCACCATGGCGATCACCCGCTCGTACGGCATGCGCGTGGGCCCGATCACCCCCACCACGCCCTTCAGCTCGCCCAGCCGGTACTCCGACGTCACCAGTGTGAACCCGGCGAGCGCGGGGTCCGCGTGCTCCCCGCCGATGGTGATCCGCAGGCCGTCCGCCGCCCCGCGGTTGGCCACCGCGTTCTTCAGCAGGTCGCGCTGCTCGGTCAGCGAGATCAGCGACCGCAGCCGCTCGCCGGAGCTGAACTCCGGCTGCTCCGCCAGCACCGCCGCGCTCCCCAGCAGCACCTCGTCCTGCCCCGCCGTCACCGGCGCGAACCACTCCTCCCCCGACTGCAGGAACACGTTCAGCAGCCCCGCGCCGGGATCGTCGGACGGCACGCTGTCGCGCAGGCGGATGGGCAGGGTCGCGCGGATCTCGCGAAGGGTGTGCCCGGCCAGCCGCTCGTTCAGCAGCGCCGCCACCGACGAGAGCGCCGTCGCCGGGATCGCCGCGGGAACGTCGACGTACACGGTGCGCACGCCCGCCGCGCGCAGCGACATCACCAGCAGCACCCGCGACTCGTGGATGGGGATCAGGTCCAGCCGCTCCAGCATGGCCTCTTCCATCCGCGGCGCCACCGCGATCCCCAGCTCCTGCGTCAGCAGCCCCAGCACCTGCGCGGCGCGCCGCAGCAGCCGCTCGATGGCCGCGCCCTCGCCGCCCTGCACCAGCTCCGTGCGCAGCGCCGCCTGCTCCGCGCTGGTGAGCGACTGGCGGTCCATCAGCGCGTCCACGTACAGCCGGTACGCCAGGTCCGTGGGCACGCGCCCGGCGGAGGTGTGGGGATGGTACAGGTATCCCTTCTCCTCCAGGTCGCTCATGGTGTTGCGCACCGTCGCCGGAGAGATGCCCAGACGGAACCGGCGCGCAACGTTGCGGCTGCCGGCCGGCTCGGCGGTCTCCACGTAGGTGCGGATCACCGC
>DASUVG010000232.1:0-24185 GCA_036379135.1 Longimicrobium sp. | reverse complement strand
CGCGAACTGGGGAAAGATGACGGGCACGCCGCCGCGGATGGCCTTTCCCGGCGCGAAGGTGGCGGCGCGGCTCACGAACAGCGCCTCGGTGCCGCCCGCCGGCACCCACGACGCGACGTGGGCGCCGTGCAGGTACACCTCCGCCGTGGCGCCGGAGGCGTGGGAAAGCCGCAGCTTCGGTAGCGCAGCGGCTGGATCGCGGGTCACCACCCCATCCGCTCGCGCAGGCTGGTGACGTGCGCCACGTGGTGCCGGCCGTGCCAGGCGTACATGGCCAGCAGCGTTCCCAGGGGCATGGGTCCCCAGTCCGGGTGCTGGATGGTGCGCGCCCACTGCTCGTCGGTGATGGAGCGCAGCACGTTCACCCAGCGCTCGTGCAGCAACTCGAGCATCGCGAGCGAGGTTTCCACGGGCGTGGCGCGGGTGTCATCGAGCTCCGCCCAGCGCGCCTCTTCGTACGTCTTGATGAGTGGATTGTCCTCCGTAAGTCCAAGCTTGAAGCGCACGTAGGCGTTCATGTGGCTGTCGGGGATGTGGTGCGCCAGCTGCCGCACCGTCCATCCGCCGTCGCGGTACGGCGTATCCAGCTGCTCGTCCGACAGCCCCTGCACCGCGGCCCGGAGGCGCGCCGGCGTTTCCGCGATCGCGTCGATCCACTCGCGCCGCCGCTCGGGCGTAACCTCCACGTTCCGCTGGAACTTGCCGACGGGGTACCGCGGGTCGGTGGCGGGTTCGGTCGTCGTCATCGAAAGTCTCCCGGGAGAAGGGTACGAAGGTACGAGGGTACGAGGGTACGAGGGTACGAAAGTACGAAAGTACGAAAGGATCACCATTCGCGCGTGCGTACACGTCAGTATCGCCGCGGACAAGGTAAGCGGGAACGGATGGCGGGCGAGGGCGGCGGATCGAGACACCCGCGTGTGCCACCTGCGGACATGTCGGTGCGTGAGGGAAGCACGCGCCCCGGCCGCCGAGTCCGGCCCAGGAGCGAATGAATTCGCCGCTGGAAAATCGCAAAATCCGCCTGCGCGGATTGTAACCGCGGCCGCGGGGTGCCCTCACGCGGCAGAGCGAGCCGGTCGTGCGCCTGTTGCGGGCGCGCAGGAGCCCGGGACGCCGTACACGTTCCGGCCGCCGAGTCCGCGAAGGCGGACTTTGTGTAGTTGTTGCCGCGAATTTATTCGCCCTTGCCGGCCCACATCCCTCACTCAGCCGAAACCACACATCCACCATCCACATCCAGAAAGCATCCCCACACACAAAATGCCCGGCACCTCGCGGCACCGGGCACCTCATCCTGCGCACTCGATTCCTGCCCACTCCAACCCTCGGTCCTGAACCCCTGGCCCTGCTTCCCTACCGCGTATAGGTCGCCAGCAGGGTGCCCAGGTTCTGCTGCACGCCGCGCGCGCCGCTGGTGTTGCGGCCGTTGTACAGGAAGGAGAAGACCACCGTCTCGCCCCCCGCCGTCTTCACGTATCCGCTCAGCGTGCGCACGTCGTTGATGTAGCCCGTCTTTGCGTGCAGGTTTCCCGCCGCCGGCGTGCCCACGAACATGCGCGCCATCGTCCCCTCGCGGTCGCCCGCGACGGCGAGCGACTCGTGAAAGCGCGCGGACCACGGCTGCCGGTGCGCGTAGACCAGCGCTCGCACCAGCCCCTGCGCGCTGGTGCGGTTCTGCGCCGAGAGGCCGGAGCCGTCCGCCTGCCACATCTCCCCCCAGGGCACCCCCGCCGCGTCGTGAAAGAACACCGCCGACGCGCTGCCGCCCGCCGGGTAGGTGCCGCGCCCCGTGCTCTTCGCTACCGCCGCCTTCCACAGGTGCTCGGCGAAGAAGTTGTCGCTGTGCCGGCCCAGCTGGAACACCATCTCCATCAGCGGGATGGAGAGGTGCCGGTGCACGAGAACGGACCCCTGCGGCGTCTGGGCGATGCGCAGCGCGCCCCGCACCTCGATCCCCGCCTCGCGCAGCGCCTGGCGCACGGCGCCGCCCGCCAGGTACGCCGGCTCGTACGCGCCCACGCCAAAGCGGCCGATCCCGCCGCCGCGGATGCGGATGGTGTCCTCGTCCGGCTTGCGCACCGCGTAGGCGCGCGGGCCGCCGCGCGAGGTGTTGATCACCGGGATCTCCGGCACGTCCGGCTCGCGCACGAAGCCGGGCGCCACCCCGGGCGTCATCT
The DNA here is from genome assembly GCA_036379135.1 of Longimicrobium sp. GTDB lineage: Bacteria > Gemmatimonadota > Gemmatimonadetes > Longimicrobiales > Longimicrobiaceae > Longimicrobium. The sequence continues at coordinate 22,005 of DASUVG010000232.1, read as the reverse complement.
TTACCCACAGCATGTTGCGGTTGAACGGGAGCCCGCTGACCGTCGGCGCGTAGCGCGAGGCGCCGTTCCCCGTGTCGCGCGGCCAGTCCGGGCCGTAGTTCTGCCGGTCGTGGATGTACGGGTCGGCGATCACCCCGCCCTCCACCACGCGCACCCCCAGCCGCTTGAGCCCCGCGGCCATGGCGCGCGGGCTGGTGAGCGGGTCCTTGTCGTACTCGTAGTAGCCGAACGCCGGGTCGCCGGAGCCGCGCACCACCACGTCGCCGCGCAGCACGCCGTTCTCCACCGGGCCCGTGATCAGCACGTCCGTGGGAAAGCGGTAGTCCGGCCCCAGCACGGCCAGCGCCCAGATGGCGCTGTACACCTTGTTGTTGCTGGCCGGGATCATGGCCCGGTCGCCGTTGATGTCGAACAGCGGCTGGTTGCGGTCCAGCGACCAGGCGAAGACGCTCCATTCGCTCTGGTTGGGGACCATGGCGCTGGCCTGGGCCTGCAGCGGGCCGCCCGCCGTCTGCGTGACGGCGCGGGCGGCCAGAACGCCGCCGCCCGCCAGCGCCAGGGTCAGCGCGGCGGGCAGGGCGGCGGGCAGGGCGGCGGTGCGTGCGGTGAACTTCATCAGCGTGCTTCCAGGGTCAGTGCGCGGCGGCGGGCGGAACGGGGGCGGTGTCCACCGCGGCCGCGTCCACGGCCGCCGCGGCGTCGGGCGCGGGGCGCTTGGGCTCCGTCAGCTCCAGCATCCGCTGCTGCATGCGGAACGACGAGCGGGTGTTCTCTTCGATGTCCATCATCAGCACGAAGATCCCCGCCAGCGCGAACAGCCCCACCGCCACCACGATGCTGGCCACGAAGACAATGGCGCCGTTGGTGCCGCTCAGCCCGTCCTCGCCCAGCGTGGAGAAGAAGACCAGCGACCCCAGCAGCAGCACCATGATGCCCAGAAAGCGCAGCGCCGCCAGCAGGGCGCGCAGGCTGCCGTAGCGCGTCTCCACGCCGGCCAGGCGCCGGGGGGCGCGCCGCTCCTTGAGCAGGTTGCCGCAGGTGGGGCACTTGTCGACGGTGGGGTCGTCCACCACGGTGCCGCACCGGGTGCACTGTACGGGCGTGCTGAACAGGTGCAGGGACATCGCTTGGCCGCTTTTCCGTGAGCGCTGCCGGGGTGCCGTAGCGACGGCGGCCGGCGGCGCGGTTCGATTCAGGGGAGATCCAAAGGTCAGTGCGCGGAGCGCAACGCCCGTGCCATCCACAGAAGTGCGAGAGTGCGAAAGTGCGGAAGTGCGAGAGTGCGCGTTTCTACTTTCGCACGTTCGCACTCCCGCACTCCCGCACTCCCGCACTCTCGCACTTCTTTCCCGCTACTCCCCGTCCTCGTCTTCGCGCCCCTTGCGGCTCACCAGCTTGTTGAAGCGGTCCAGCTCGCCGTCGTCGCCCTTGATGTCGCGGTGCAGAAAGGCGAGCTCGTTCTCGTCGAACTTCTCGAACCACTCCTCCCACTCGACCTCCTCCAGCGAGTCCGCGCCGGAGTATCCGGGAAAGTCGATCCGCAGGATCCCCGGATCCTCGCCGGTGCCGGTACGCTTTACGCGGCTGGGCTTGCCGCCGCGCTCCTCCACCCACCGGCGGATGAAGTCGTGGTCGGTCGTGGTATGCGCGCTGCGCTCGGACTTGCTCATCGTCGTCATCCTCCGTCACACGGGTCATCCGTCCCCCACGGCCCCGAGGCCGCCGCGCGCACCGTTAGCACTTCGCGTACCGCGGCGCCCGCACCCCGTTTTCGGTCCCGATGCAACCACCGGCCGCCAGCCACCTCTTCGTCTACGGCACCCTCCGCTCCGATGCGGGCGGGGCCATGCACCGCCGGTTGATGCGCGGCGTGCGGCGCGTGGGCCCCGCCTCCATCCCGGGCCGCCTGTACGACGCAGGCCGCTATCCCGCCGCCGTCCCCTCCGACGATCCCGCCGACCGCATCGCCGGCGAGCTGTACGCGGTGGATGCGGACGCGGCCGATGCGCTGCTCGCCGCGCTGGACGCGTACGAGGGGGTGGACGCGGCGCATCCCGCCCTCTCGCTCTTTCGCAGGTCTGTCGTGGCGGCGGAGCGGGAAGACGGGATGCGCGTCGATGCGTGGGTCTACCTCTACAATCGACCCATCGGCGCCCTGCCGCGCGTCGCCTCCGGCGACTGGCTGCGCCGGGAGCGGGGCGCGTGATGCCGCCTCGACGGCTACGAATCGCTGTTCGGCGCATCGTACAGGCGGAAGCGGAGGATGGACATCCGCCGAGTGGATCTGGCTCGCCAGTCCGGGGAGGGGCTGGCGCGCGTCACCTGGGGCGGCCGGCCGCCGCGCGCGTCGTGAGGATTACCAGGCCGCTCATGGAGCGGTTACTGTAGAGTGATGCCGCCACTTCGGCCTTGATCACCTCGATGGAAGCGATTTCGTTCGCGTCCAGGGCCGCCAGCGCCTGGGCCGCGGACGCGGGGACGCCGTCGATCACGTACAGCGGCTCGGCCGCGCGCGGGTAGCTCTCGCGGGCGCAGCCCCGGCAGATCACGACGGAGGCTGGCGCGGCCACTTCCGCGGCCTGCGGTTCGGGCGCGGCCTGGGCGACGGCTTCCGGCTCGGGCGTCAGCCGCGGACCCGCGATGGCGTCCGCTGCGCACGCCGTGGTGGCGAGCAGGGGCAGACAGAGGAGCAGACGAAGGCAGCGTGGCATGCGGTCTCACCGGGTTGCGGGTTGTCATCCACTCACCAGCAGAGAAACGCATCAGTCGCCGGGACCGGACAGCGCTACGCGATCCAACCTGAGAAAGATCGGGCTTGACGATGAACGCGGAGATCTACATCATGTAAATGAACGCACATTTACAATAGGGAGGTGAGATGTCTCCACGTCCACGCGGCACCTCGGACGAAACCATCCTGGCCGCCGCCGCGCGAGCCATCCAGCGCACCGGCCCGGAGCTGACGCTGGCGGACGTCGGCGACGAGGCGGGCGTGTCGCCGGCGGGGCTGGTGCAGCGGTTCGGCTCCAAGCGCGGGCTGCTGCTGGCGCTGGCGGAGCAGACCGCGTCCACGGCGCCGGGCCACTTCGCCGCCGCGCGGGAGCTGCACGCCTCCGCGCTCGACGCGCTGCTGCACGCGCTCGCCGCCGTCGCGCGCGAGATCGACACCCCCCAGGCGCTGGCCAACCACCTCGCGTTCCAGCACGTCCACCTGGGCATCGCGGAGTTCCACGCCTGCGCCCTGCGGCACGCGCGCACCACGCTGGCCGAGATCCGCGCGCTGCTGGACGAGGCGGTGCAGGCGGGCGAGCTGGCCCAGTGCGACCCCGACGACCTGTCGCGCACGGTGCAGACGGCGTACACCGGCGCGCTCTGTACCTGGGCCGTCTACCGCTCCGGCACCCTGGACGACTGGCTCCGCGGCGAGGTGGAGGCCGTGCTGGAGCCGTATCGGTCCTAGCCCGCCGCGAGTCGAGAATCGCCCCGCCTGCGTGTGCCGTGCTTCCGGCAGTTCGGCCGCTCAGCCCGATCGCGCCCGTCGTTCCCACCCCCCCGCGCCAACACCTCCGCGCACTCCACACCCGTCGGCGCAGGCCGACATCGCGTTCTCCCAGCCGCGATTTCAAGCGCCCGAGGCGGACCCGCCACCCGATCGCGCCCGTCGTTCCCACCCACTGCGCACCAGCGCCTCCGCGCACTCCACACCCCGTCGGCGAAGGCCGACATCGCGTTGTCCCAGCCGCGATTTCAATCGCCCGAGGCGGACCCGCCACCCGATCGTGGCCGTCGTTCCCACCCCCGCGCGCCAACACCTCCACGCACTCCACACCCGTCGGCGCAGGCCGACATCGCGTTCTCCCAGCCGCGATTTCAATCGCCCGAACCGGGGAACCTGCCGGCGAATCACATCCCTCCACCGCATTCGGGAGGTTGCTCGCCGCCCGCCATCGCCCTATAACCTGTACCCCATGGAGACCCGGGACCCGGCCACGCTGCCGCCGCTCACGCAGGACGAATCGATCCGCTACAGCCGCCACCTGATCCTGCCCGAAGTGGGGCCGGAGGGGCAGCGCAGGCTCAAGGCGGGGCGCGTGCTGCTGGTGGGCGCGGGCGGGCTGGGATCGCCCGCGGCCATGTACCTGGCCGCCGCGGGCGTGGGGACGCTGGGGATCGTGGACTTCGACGTGGTGGACACCACCAACCTGCAGCGCCAGGTGATCCACGGTACGCCGGACGTGGGCCGCCCCAAGCTGGACTCCGCCCGCGACCGCATCGCCGCGATCAACCCGCACGTCGCCGTCGAGGGCCACCCCGTGCGCCTGACCAGCGCCAACGCGCGCGAGATCGTGCGCGGCTACGACGTGGTGATCGACGGCACCGACAACTTTCCCACGCGCTACCTGGTCAACGACGCGTGCGTGCTGGAGGGAAAGCCGTGCATCTACGGCTCCATCCTGCGCTGGGAGGGGCAGGCGTCGGTGTTCTGGGCGGGGCGGGGCCCGTGCTACCGCTGCCTGTTCGCCGAGCCGCCGCCGCCGGGGATGGTGCCCTCGTGCGCCGAAGCCGGCGTGCTGGGCGTGCTGCCGGGGATCATCGGGTGCGTGCAGGCGCTGGAGGCCGTAAAGCTGCTGCTGGGCGTGGGCGACCTGCTGATCGGCCGCCTGCTGCTGTTCGACGCGCTGCGGCTGCAGTTTCGCGAGATGCGCCTGCGCCGCGACCCCGCCTGCCCCCTGTGCGGCGACAACCCCACGATCCACGAGCTGATCGATTACGAGCGCTTCTGTGGATACGAGCCCGCGGAAGCCACAACGGAGAAGAGGATGAACTACGAAGTGCCCGAGATCACGCCCACGGAGCTCAAGGAGCGGCTGGACCGCGGCGACAGGCTCACCATCATCGACGTGCGCGAGCCGTTCGAGTGGGACATCGGCAACCTGGAGCCGTACGGCGCCCGGCTCATCCCGCTCAAGCAGATCCCCTCGCGGATGGGCGAGATCGACCCCGCCGAGGAGATCGTGCTGCAGTGCCGCAGCGGCGGGCGCAGCGCGCAGGCGCTGGGCTATCTGCGCCAGCACGGCTACGAGCGCCTGTTGAACCTGGAGGGCGGCATCCTCGCCTGGTCCGACGAGGTGGATCCGTCGATCCCGAAGTACTGAGGGGGATTTCCAGCCGCTGCGGACGGCCCGGCGCAGGCCCCCTCCGGGCCGGCACCACCGGCCCACCTCCCCCGAAACTGCCGGGGGAGGTTGGGTGTGGAGCGGGATATGGAGTGCTTCGGATCGATCCGCGCGGGATGGTGGGCCCGCCCCCCTCCCCGGCCCTCCCCCACAAACTGCGTGGGGGAGGGAGAACGGCAGAAGGCTCGTTGCGAGGGATCGAAGTTTACACCCTTTCCCGCTTGCGGGAGCGGGTGCGGACGCAGACCACGGCGAGATCCAGGTCATCGAAATCCATGTCTACCGAAGTGATCCAGGCCCCCGCCCTCCCCACGGCCGACGACGTGCACGCGGCGGCGCAGCGGCTGCGCGGCGTTGCGCACCGCACGCCGGTGATGACGTCGCGCACGCTGGACGAGCGGCTGGGCGCGCAGGTGTTCTTCAAGTGCGAGAACCTGCAGCGCATGGGTGCCTTCAAGTTCCGCGGCGCCTACAACGCCGTGTCGCTGCTGTCCGACGAGGAGCGCGCGCGGGGCGTGCTGGCGTACTCGTCGGGCAACCACGCGCAGGCGGTGGCGCTCACCGGCCGGCTGCTGGGCATCCGCACCACCATCGTGATGCCCGACGACGCGCCGGTCTCCAAGGTAGAGGCCACGCGCGGCTACGGCGCCGAGGTCATTCTGTACGACAAGGAGAAGCAGTCGCGCGAAGAGCTGGCCGCGCAGCTCAAGCAGGAGCGCGGGATGAGCCTGATCCCGCCGTACGACTACGCCGACGTGATCGCGGGGCAGGGGACCGCCGCGCTGGAGCTGCTGCGGGAGACGGGTCCGCTGGACGCGCTGCTGGCCCCCTGCGGCGGCGGCGGGCTGCTGAGCGGCACCGCGCTGGCCGCCGTCTCCATGTCGCCCGCGTGCCGCGTGATCGGCGTGGAGCCGGAGCTGGCGGACGATGCCACGCGCTCGTTCCGCACCGGCACCGTGCAGACGGTGCGCAACCCGCCCACCATCGCCGACGGCCTCCGAACGCCGTCGCTGGGCCGCATCACCTTTCCGCTGGTCCGCGCCCACGTCGCCGACATGCGCACCGTCAGCGAGCAGGGGATCGTGGACGCCATGCGCTTTCTGTGGACGCGGATGAAGATCATCGTCGAGCCCTCCGGCGCCGTCCCCCTCGCCGCCCTGCTGGCGGACCCCGGCGCGTTCAGGGGAATGCGCATCGGCGTGATCATCAGCGGCGGCAACGTGGACCTCGCCAGCGCCTGCAAGCTGTTCGAGCAAGCGGGATAAGCATCAGGCGAGTCAAGTGGAAAGCGTGCGCCGGGGCAGTGTCCCGGCGCACGCTTTTCATTGATCCCCCGAATCACGACGGCCGCCGCTCCCCGGTCCAACCCGTGCGCGCGGTGTCGTTAACTGTGTCCACTTCCACTCGATGCACACACCCCTTATCCTGGTAGGCCAGTCGCCTGTCTACGAGCGTGCGGTGCAGCTCGCGGAAGCACATCGATCTCATCTCGAGGCGTGACGAGCACCTCAGCGGGGACGGGCTTGATTTCACATGCCATTTTTAGCATATTGGGAGGCACATGGAAAAGGGCCGAAAGCTGGAGTGGGAGCCGGGCACGAGAGAAGCGTTGCGCGAATGTCCGGAAGAGGTGAGATCGGAGTTTGGCCAGGGGCTCTACCTGGCCGAGCAGGGCAAGATGGCGAAGAGCGCGTCGGCCATGAAGGGACGCCTCGCCGGAGTGGTCGAGCTCGCGTCTGACGAGGAGGGCGATACGTATCGCCTCTACTACACCCTCAAGTGCCCGGGCTACGTCTACGTACTGTACTGTCACAAGAAGAAATCGAGGCACGGCAGCGCGATCCCGAAGCACGAGGAAGATCTGATCGCTAAGCGCTGCAGGGATGCGCTGCGGGATTGCCCTCAGGAACGAGAGAGGCAGCGATGAGCAGGAAAAATCCGGAGGAGGAGACGACCCGGTTCGAGAGAGGGTCGGGTAACGTGTTCGCGGATCTGGGGCTGCCTGAGCCTGAGGGGGCGCTCGCGAAGGCGCGTCTCGCGCAGGCGATCGCGGAAACCATCGACCGTCGTGGGCTCACACAGGAGGAGGCGGCGAAGATCATGGGACTGGACCAACCCAAGGTCTCCGCGATCGTCCGGGGTCGGCTTGCGGGGTTCACCCAGGACCGGCTGACCCGCTGCGTCCTCGCGCTGGGCAACGACGTGGAGATCACCATCCGCTCCCGCGCCGCCCCGGCGGCCGCGGGGCATCTCGCCGTAACGCTGGTCTGATCGTTCTGCCGCTGCGGATCCCGTAGAAGCCGCGCGCCGGAGAGCATCCTCCGGCGCGCGCTTCCGTTCATCTACCGAACCGAATCATCTCACCGCCGCGACGCGACCTCCGTCTCGGGGCGGGGGAGGCGGGCGTAGTCCTGCACCATCCGCACGAAGCCGGCGCGGTGCTCGTTGGGGTCGCGGCCCAGGGCGCCGCGGGCGCGCGCCAGCACGGCGGCCAGGCTGGCGCCGCCGCGGTGCTCGGAATCACGCAGCAGCAGCCCGAACTCCGCCACGGCCGCCGCGAAGCGGAAGTCGTCGGAGCTGGGCCCGTCGCGGGGCTCCGCGCGCACCGGGTGCGACAGCAGCACGCTCTCGTTCCCGTCCGGCTGCTTGTAGCGGATGTTGACGTTCATCATCTCCCCCGCGAACGCCGTCACCGGCTCGGCGCTGGGGCGCTGGTAGCGCAGCGCGCCCACGTCGCCCACGCGCACGTCGCTCTCCACCCCCACCGGCACCACCTCGTACAGCGCGGTAACGGAGTGGCCGGCGCCCAGCTCGCCCGCGTCCTTGCGGTCGTCCGTGAAGTCCTCCGCGCGCAGCAGTCGGTTCTCGTAGCCGATCAGCCGGTACGCGTGCACCTGCGCGGGGTTGAACTCCACCTGCAGCTTTACGTCCTTGGCGATGGTGAACAGCGTGCCGCCCATCTCCTGCACCAGCACCTTGCGCGCCTCCGCCAGCCCGTCGATGTACGCGTAGTTGCCGTTGCCGTGGTCGGCGATCTGCTCCATCCGCGCGTCGGCCAGGTTCCCCGTGCCGAAGCCCAGGACGGTGAGAAAGGTGCCCTGCGTGCGCTCCTGCTCAATGAGTTGCACCAGCTCGCCCTCGCTGCTCACCCCCACGTTGAAGTCGCCGTCGGTGGCCAGCACCACGCGGTTGTTGCCGCCGGTGACGTAGTGGTGGCGCGCCACCTGGTACGCCAGCCGGATCCCCTCCGCGCCGGCGGTCGATCCGCCCGCCTCCAGCCGCTCGATGGCGTCCAGGATCGTCTCCCGACGGTCGCCCGGCGTGGAAGGCAGCACCAGCCCCGCCGCGCCCGCGTACACCACGATGGCCACGCGGTCGCGCGCCGAAAGCTCCTCCACCAGCAGCCGCAGCGACGCCTTTACCAGCGGCAGCTTGTCGGGCGACTGCATGGAGCCCGACACGTCCACCAGGAACACCAGGTTGCTGGGCGGAAGCTGCGCCTGGGGCATGCGCCGGCCCTGGATGCCCACGTGCACCAGCCGGTGGCGCGGGTTCCACGGCGCCGCGCCCACCTCGGCCACCACCGCGAACGGGTGCGGCCCGCGCGGATCGGGATAGTCGTAGGAGAAGTAGTTCACCATCTCCTCGATGCGCACCGCGTCGCGCGGCGGCGCCTGCCCGTCGCGGATGAAGCGGCGGACGTTGCTGTACGACGCCGGGTCCACGTCGATGGCAAAGGTGGAGAGCGGGTTGTTCGCCACGGCCAGGAACGGGTTCTCCTGGATGAGGTTGTACTCCTCCGTGTTGAACCCGCCCGGATGCGCGGCCGGCGGCGCGTTCGGAGCCGTGTTTCCGGGCGCGTTGATCGACTTGGGCCCGCGCAGCAGGATGGCGGGCGCGTTCCCCGGCTGGCCCGTGCCGCTCACCACCGTGGCGCCGGCCACCCTGCCCTGCACCGCGCTCGACGGCGGCGCCGAGCCGCTCACCGTCCCCACGGCGAAGGGCACCTTGCGCGCCTCCGTGGCGCCCGCGGTCCCCGTGACCACCACGTCCTCCAGCAGGATGATCTGGGCGGCCATCTGAAAGTTCTGGGTGACCACCGCCCCGGGCGAGAGCGTGATGCTGCGCGACACGGGCGAGAGCCCCGCGCGCGACGCCGTGATCTGCACGGCCTGGCCGGCGTGGATGCGCGCGCCGGGGATCACCAGGCGGTACATGCCGTCGGCGGCCGTGCTGGCGCCCACGTTCAGCGACTCGATGCGCACCAGCACGGCGGCCTCGGGCTGCCCCTGCGCGCTGGTCACGCGGCCGGTTACGGTGGCGGCCTCCTGCGCCGCCGCGGTGCGGGTGGCCAGCAGGGCGAGCAGGGGGAACAGCGCACGGACGAAAGCTCGTTTCATGGCAGGCTCCTTTTCCGGGTCTTGGGATGATTGGCGGATTCCGTCGTGTCCGGACCTCCGGGGGCCTCCTCTCCCGCTGGGTGTGGATGGATGCACCGCCGTCGGGTGCCTGTCATTCAACGTCGCGACCCGTCCCGCGTGTGACAGGCGGTGCGTGGGCGGGGCCGAGCGGCGCTCCGGCGGGGTGAGCGGCTGGCATGACGAAAACGGCGCACACCCTTGACAGGCGCGCGCCGAGTCTGCAACTGTTACCTTCTTCCGTATCACTCCACCCGCCGCCGCGCCCCCACGCGGCTTCAAAGCCAGTTTTTCCCGATCCGCAAGCCCCCGGACCGTTCATTCCGTTACGGTCCCATGGGAGCGTCCGCTTTGCAACCTCGGCAGTAGCAACGACTTACGACATTTTCTGCGTAGCTGCACCAGGCTGGTGCAAGGGGCTCGATATGTCGGGAAAGATGCGGTATTAGTCGGGTGGCGTGAGTTGAAAGCGGGGCGATTGCCCTAGCTTCTGCCGAGGCGTGATCTCCACGCCTTTTTTACGTTCCCCTGTTGGAGAAGCACCCTATGAAGATTCGCGGCCTGCTCGCGGGCCTGCTGGTCGCCGCCGCCCTTTCCGGCTGCACCGGCTCCGCCACCGCCCCCGAGATCCACACCGCTCCGGCCGCGTTCGACGATGCGCCGCCTCCGCCCGACACCACCACCAATCGGAGCGGCGGCACCATGGGGACGGGGACCTAAGCGGCCCCCGCCCCCACCGGCCGCTGGCGCAGCGCGCGGACGAAGTCTTCGGCCAGCGCCGCGTCGGTCTCGCGCGCGGGGGCGGCGCTCACCGGCTGCGGCCGCCGGCGGGCGAACTCCAGCGCCGACTCCGCGGCTATCGCCATCTTTCCCTCGCGCCGCTGGTTGGCGATCTCCAGCGCCTGCACCGCGGTGGTCTCGGCCAGCTGCCACTGGTTCAGGCTGGCCGCGCCGTACGAGATGCCCAGCAGGGCGCGCGCAGCCGCGTCCTCGCCCCCGCCGCCTGCCAGCAGCCCGGTCAGGCGGCGGCGCGCGTCTTCGAACGCCTCGCGGTCCCCCGCTCCGCCCCCGGAGCGGCAGATCAGGCTGAGCGCCAGCGCGCGCTCCGTGGCGCCCTCGAAGCAGGGCTCCAGCGCCTGCGCCACGCGCAGCGCCTCTCCGAAGTATCCCTCCTGGATCCAGTGGAACGCCACGTCGAAGGCCAGCCGCGGCACGTACGGGTGGTTGGGTCCGTACGCCTGAAATGCGCGCGCCGCCAGCGTGATGGCCTCGGCGCCCGCGCCCGTCTCCACGTGCGTGGCGAACAGGTCGTGGAACGCGATCCCCTGCAGGTCGGTGAGGTTGTAGCGCAGCGCCGCGCGCAGCCCGCGCATCTGTGCGCGCCGGGCGACGGGAAAGTTGCCCTTCTGCGTGTTCAGGTTTCCCAGCCCGGAGTAGCCCAGCGCGTAGGTGCGCCAGTCGCCGGAGCGCCGCGCCTGCACGATGGCGCGGCCGTACCAGCTCTCGGCGCGGTCGTACTCGGCGCGGCGGCGGGCCAGGCGTCCCACGGCGTACGCCAGCGGGGCCACCTGCGGCGCGGAGAGCGCGCCGGCCTGCATGAACTCCAGCGCCGTGGCCAGCGCGCCCCGCTGCTCGGCCCACACGCTGATGCGGCGGCAGGCGTTCACCACCCGTCCCACGTCCATCCCCCCCGGCGACTCCAGCAGCCGCACCATCACCGACAGCGGCGCCGCGATCTCGGCCTCTACCTCCACCCGCGACAGGTCCGCCTCGCGAACGTCGGCGGCGCCCCCGGCAAACAGGGCGCCGCGGCTGGCCGCCGGCGTGGCGGCCCAGAGCGCGACGTTGCGCGCGGAACGCCAGAGCAGCACCCCCAGGTCACCCGGCACCTCGTCCAGGATGCCGATGGCGGGCATGCTTTCGGGGCCGCGGGTGAGCGCGGGGGGGATGCGGATTCGCCGGCGTGGCGTGGGGTGGGAAGAGTGAGACGGGGGGATCAAGGGCATGTCGCCAAACGAACGGAAGACGGCGCAACGGTTTACGACTGTAAACGGTTCCAGCGGTGGAATGTTCCGCAAGAGTCCGTTTAGCGCAACCCCTTCGTTGCGATCCGCTATCGAACACCGTAGACGGGCCGTTGTTTCCTCTCGGTCACGGGTGGGGCCGTCCGGGTCGGGGTCCGGGTCCGGTTCTCGCGGCGTGCGGTCCATGCGCATTCCCCCTCCGGGGATCAGGTGGGCAATGGATGTGAGGAGTGGCGATGAGCGATGCAGTGCGCCGGTGGGTGGTGGACTCCGTGGAAGAAGGGATTGCCGCCGTTCACCAGGACGACGGACGGATGGTGCGCGTACCCGCCTGGATCCTTCCCGCCGCCACGCGCGAGGGCGACGTGCTGGCGGTGGAGCACGACGCGTCCGCGGAAACCTCCGCGCTCCGCATCACCCTCGACCGCGCCGCCACGGACGATGCGCTGCGCCGCTCCCGCCAGCGGCTGGACCGCCGCCCGCATGATCCCGGCGGAGACATCGTGCTCTGATCCGGCCCCCGGCTCCCGCGCCTCCCCGGCCGCCGCGCGAATCCCGATCCGCCATTCCGGCCGGGGATCGCGCGGCGCCTCCTTCGGAATGACGGTGGGCGGGGCGCCGCGGCTCGTCATCACCAGGGACGGCGACGCCGCGGACCGCCCGGGAAGTCAACGCTGCTTCCCGGGGGCCTGTTTCAATCTGCCCGCCGCGGAAGCCGACGGGGCGCGGATCGGCTGCATCCGCGCCCCGGTCGTCATCCACCTACAACGCCTCGCAGGCCACCTGGCTGCTGGCGCGGTCCACGGGGCCGGTGGCGTTCTGCGTTCCCCGGATCACCGAGATGGTGTATCCGCCGCCCGGCGTGCCGGGGGTGCGGATGGTGATGGTGCCGTTCTGGTCCGTGCGGTACCAGGGGCGCCCGTACTGCGTGAACAGATCCTTGGTCTGGTTGTGCACGTGGCCGTAGTCGTTGTTGGCCTCCAGCGAGAACGTCACCCAGTCGGGCGTGAGCATCTCCACGTAGCGGCTGCGCACGCCGTTGCAGCTTCCGTGGTGGTCGGCCTTGAGCACGTTCACGTCCATTCCCGGCGCCACGTCGTAGTTGGCGCCCGTATCGAACCAGTCGATGGCCTCGTGCTCGGCGTCGCCCGCGAACCACATGCTGAACGAGGCGCTGTCCGGCCCTACCAGCTTGACCGGCGCGGAGCGGTTGTTGGCCGTGGTGCCGCCCGGGTTGGGGCGCATCACGTGCAGCCTGGCCCCGCCGTTGAGGGTGATGGTGCACAGCACCGCCCCGTTGGCGCACGGGTCGTCGGTGTCGCGGTAGACGAGCTCGCCGCGCGCGGAGCGGGCGGTCACGCTGTCGCGAAGCTGCTGCAGCGCCGCGTTGGTGTACGCGTTCTTGTTCTCGAAGAAGTAGCGGACGGTGATGTTGCGGCTGCTGCGGAACAGCTCGCGCAGCCCGGAGTGGTGGTCGTAGTGCTCGTGGGACAGGATGACGACGTCGATGGTGGTGTTGTTGAGCCCCAGCGAGTCCAGCAGCACCCCGAAGCGCAGCGAGTCCGGCCCGCCGTCGATGATCACCTTGCTGGTGCCGTTGGTGATCAGGTTGGCGTCGCCCTGGCCGATGTCCAGCACCCGCACCACCAGCTCCGACGCGCCCCCGCTGGGCGGCTCCACGACGACCGTGAGCGATGCCTCGCCAAAGACGCCGTTGGACGCCGTGGCGCGGATGGTCGCCGTCCCCACCGCCACGCCGGTCGCGCGGCCCTGCGCATCCACCGTCGCCACGCCGGGGCTGGAGCTGCTCCACGCGTACGTCGTGGGCGTGGAGCGGCCGGCGGAGTCCGTGGCCGTCGCGGCGAACAGGTACGTCCCGCTCGTCGTGATCGTCGTCCCCGACGGCGACACGGTGACCGTCACCGGCGGGCCGGGGGGGATGGGCGAGATCCAGCCGTCGTTGCGGGCGCCGGGCGTTCCCTTGTCGCCCGCCCCGTAGAGCGAGACCTGCGACGTCCAGTTGGCGCCGCCCATCTCCGCGTTGTCGGCGGAGGGGTTCGCCACGCCGCGGCTGGCGCCGGTGGGGACGGAGGCCCACGCCACCGAGTCTACCGTGGCGCCGGACGAGGCGCGCAGCGCCAGCCAGTCCGCGCTGTTGGCCAGGGTGACGGTGGTACCGTACGCGTAGTGCGCCAGCACGCCGCCGTTGGTGGCGCTGGCCCCGCTGCGCGCCAGCACCACCGTTCCACCCGCGGGAACGATGACGGAGGAGGCGATGGTGTGCCCCGCGTCGTTGTTGCTGGCGATCACGTACCCCTGCAGGTCGGCGGACGCGTTTCCCCAGTTGTGCACCTCTACCCACTCGCCCACGTCGTCGGTGACGGCGTTGGGGTTGGCCATCAGCTCGTTGATGATCAGCTTCGCCACCGCCGCCGCCGAGACCGTCAGCGTGGCCTCCGCGAAGACGCCGTTGGACGCCGTCGCGCGGATCTGCACGGTGCCGGTGCCGGTCGCCGTCGCCACGCCCGCCGCGCTGACCGTGGCCACCGCTGCGTCCGACGTGCTCCAGGTGAAGGTGGTCGCGACCGGGCCGCCCCACGCGTCCGCCGCGGACGCCGAGAAGGTCTGCGTCCCGCCGACGGCGGCGGTCGCCGTCGCGGGCGTGACCGTCACCGTCGCGGGCTGAAGGACGGGCGCCACGTAGCCGTCGTTGCGCAGGCCCGGCGTGCCCTTGTCGACGGTGTTGTAGACGCTGACCGCGGCCTGCCAGTTGGCGCCGCCGACGGCCAGGTTGTCGGCGGAGGGATCCTTCACCCCGCGCGCCGTCCCGGCCGTGGTGACGGTCCAGGCCACGGAGTCGACGGTGACGCCCGCGCCGTCCCTGAGGCTGATCCAGTCGCCGGTGTTGGCGAAGGTGAGCGCGGTACCGTACGCGTACTGCACCGTCACGCCGCCGTTCTTGCTCTTCGTCCCGTTGCGCGCCAGGACCACGTAACCGCCGGCGGGGACGGTGACCGCGGTGGAGATGGTGTGCGCGGCGTCGTTGCCGGAGGCGATCTTCCACCCCTGCAGGGGGATGGCCGTGCGGCCCCAGTTGTGGATCTCCACCCACTCGCCGTTCTCGTCCGTCACCTTCGTGGGGTCGGCCATCACCTCGTTGATCACGATCTGCGGACCGGCCGAGACGCTGAGCGAGGGCCCGGCGGGTCCAATGCTGGAGTCCGTACAGGCCGCCAGCAGGGCCAGCCCCGCGACGGCGAGTTTGCTGCGATGCTGCTTCATGCTGACCGGGAGATGCGGGTACGTCGACAGTGCGCCAGGAGCCTGGAAGGCCGCGGCGCAGGGGGAAAACGCACCATGGTGTCAGGCGTAATGCGTGCCGTTTTCCACGCGTGGAAAAACGGCGCAAATGCTTGATGGATTCAGGAGTTGCGCCCTCCGGCGCGCCCCAGGACGGGGCGCCGGTGCACGCTTCTGGTGCGGTTGCAGATGCGGGTCGGGACGGCTGCGACCGGTTCCGGTGCAGGCCCGCTCCGGGTGGGCACCACTCGCCCACCCTCCGAAACGGCCGGGTGAGGTTGTCGTGAGGGAGGCTCTGCGGCACGCCGGACGATGTGGCGCGAGATGGCGGGCCGCCCCCCTCCCCCGACCACGTCGGGGAGCGGCCGTGGATCGTATCCCTGCGCCGCCTGGTCGTTCACGCGCCCGCGGGCCCGCATCTCCCGGAACTGCTGCACAGGGAGAACGCGAGCCGAGCGTCCCGAGCGCTGCGGCGGCCACGGAGCAGCCCCCTTCCGCGCCAGTCCAACCCCACTCGTCCACCTCCCGGGCCCAGAACGCGAGAGCAGCAGTCGAAGCGGGATCGAATTCTCCTCTCCCCCATGCAGTTCATGGGGGGAAAGGCCGGGAGAGGGGAGGCGCTCGCGGGCGACAGCCCGATTCCGTCGCCGAGCCTCGAGCCCGCCTCATCATCATTCCACCCCATCAGCCTTGACTTGCCGGGCCCGCGGTATGAACCTTCGACAGTGCTAGATCCTTAGCAAACGCGACCCATCTCCCCTCTCATGCTCTCGAATCCCGCTGCAACCGACCTGAGCCGCCGTGAACGGCAGATCATGGACGTGGTCTACCGTCTGGGAAAGGCCAGTGTGAGCGACGTGCTGGAGCGCATTCCGGATCCGCCCAGCTACAGCGCCGTGCGCGCGCTCATGCGCATTCTCGAGGAGAAGGGCCACCTGCGGCACGAGCAGGACGGCCCGCGCTACCTGTACCTGCCCATGGTGCCGCGCGAGTCCGCCCGCACCAACGCGCTCACCCACATGGTGCGCACCTTCTTTGGCGGAAGCACCGAGGCCGCCGTGGCCGCGCTGCTGGACCCGGACAACCACCGGATGTCCGACGCCGAGCTGGACCGCATCAGCGACCTCATCGAGCAGGCACGCGTCCAGGGGAGGTAGAGGATGGACCTGCCGCTTCCCTCGTCCGTGGCCGCGCCCTGGCTGGCCCCCGCCCTGTGGCTGGTGGCCCGCGGCACGCTGCTGCTCGCCGCCGCCGCGCTGGCGGCGCTGGCGCTGCGGCGCGGATCGCCCGCGGCGCGGCACATGGTGTGGGCGCTGGCGCTGGGCGCCATGCTGGCCCTTCCCGCGGCGTCGCTGCTGAGCCCGGAGTGGGAGCTGTCGTTCGTCCACGTGGTCTCGCTGGACGGGCCGTCCGGCGCCGCGCCGGCGCGGGCGGCCACCGGCCCGGCGGGCCTCGCCTGGAGCACGCTGGTGCTGCTGGCCTGGGCGGCGGGCGCCGCGGCCACGCTGGCCCGCTACGGGCTGGCGATGCTGGCCGTGCGGGTGGTGGCGCGCGGCGCGCGGCCGGTGACGGGCGGCGAGTGGATGGAGCGAATGCACGGCGCCGCGCGCGAGCTGGGGCTGCGCGAGCGGGTGCACCTGCTCCGCGCCCCCGGCGCCGCCATGCCGATGACGTGGGGGATCCTGCAGCCGGCCGTCCTGATTCCCGCGGACGCGGACGGGTGGACGGCGGAGCGCAAGCGCGTGGTGCTGCTGCACGAGCTTGCCCACGTGGCGCGGCGCGACTGCCTGTGGCAGACGCTGGCCAGCCTGTGCTGCGCGGCGTACTGGTTCCACCCCGGCGTGTGGTGGGCCGCGCGGCAGATGCGCATCGAGCGCGAGCAGGCGTGCGACGACCGCGTGCTGCGCGCGGGGACCCGCGCGTCGGAGTACGCGGGGCACCTGCTGGAGGTCGCCCGCTCCTTCCGCCCGCGCCCGCTGACCGCCGCCGCCGCAGTGGCGATGGCGCGCCGCTCCCAGCTGGAGGGCCGCGTGCTGGCGGTGCTGGACACGGCCCGCGACCGCGGCGCCGTCCCCGGCCGCGCGGCGCTGGTGGCGTGCGGGATCGCGGCCGTCGCGCTGTTCCCGCTGGCCGCGGCATCGCCCGGCGGCTTCCAGGCGCCGGCCGAAGCGCCCGAGCCCGTCGTGCAGACCGCGTCCGCCACGCCGCCTCCGCCCCGGGAGTGGACGGTGGAGGCAGCGCCGTCCGCGGAGCCCGGCACGCCCGCGCCGCCGGCGGCCGAGATGAGCCTGGACGCGCGCGCGCAGGATGCGCCCGCTCCGGCTGCCTCCACCCCGCCGGCCGACAAGCGCTTTCCCAACTTCGGGCCGCCGGATGAGCAGGCGCTCACGGCGCTCATCCGGCTCACGCAGGACCGCGACCCCGACGTGCGCCGCAGCGCGGTTGCCGCGCTGGGGCAGATGGACGCCGGGCCGGTGGTGGGCTCGCTCGTGCGGTCGATGCACGACACCGACGCGCGGGTGCGCACCGCGGCCGCCATGGCGCTGGACCAGTACGCCGACCGCCGGAACGCCCGCGTGGCCGCCAGGCCGTGCGAAGGCGGCGAGTGCGAGCCGCGCCCCCGCGTGCCCACCGGCTCCGCGGCCCCGGCCCCGCGTCCGCGCAACGCGCGTACGGACATGGACGTGGACGGCGGCGGCGGGGGCCCCTCGGACCCAGGCCTGCGCATCCTGGGCGGGCTGATGGAGGAGGACACCACGGCCCACCGCCAGATCAGCCCCGGCGTCCATGGCGGCGAGATGATCCAGTAGCCGTGGTCGATCCAAGAAAACGAAGGCCGCCTCCCGATGCTCGGAGGCGGCCTTCGTCGTTCCCTGAACCTCGATCCGCCGCGTGGATTCCCGGGGGAGCGCCCCACGGAACCCGAACCACGCGGCCGCCTGCGCGCGGCGCTCCCGGCTGCCCGCCGCGGAGCGGGCGCCGGGCCTCGGCCTCAGGCGTAGATGGGCGGCGTGACCAGCTCGTGGTCCTGGATGACCTGGCGGTCCCAGGGAAAGACGATGAGCGCGTCGGTCTCCATGGCGAAGTAGTCCGGCCGGTAGCCGCCGGGGCGCACGAAGCTGGTGGCGGTGCGCACCTCTGCCGGGCCTACCTCGCGCACGGCGGCCAGCGCCAGGCGCAGCGTGTCGCCGCTGGTGGTGATCTCGTCCACGATCAGCACGCGGCGGCCGCGCGCGGAGACCGGCGTGGGCGAGAGCACGCGCGGAAAGGCGTGCACCACCTGCCCGCGTTCGCGGCGCGTGACCTTCATCGCCTCGAAGTCCGCCTGCAGCATGGTGGCGACGGTGGCGGCCGGCATCACCCCCGCCGTCGCCAGCCCGATCACCAGGTCCGGCCGGTAGTCCCGTGACACGCGGACGGCCAGGGCGCGGCAGAACTCGCCGAACAGCTCCCACGACAGCTCGAAGGTGCCGGCGGTGGCGCCCAGCGGCGGCGACGCATGATGAGTCATCAATCCGGGCATGTGGGTGATCCCTTCCCTGGCGGCAGACGGCGCGGTTGCGCGGGGGGAGGTGCACGATACAAGATGCATTCCGGCCGCGACAGCAAACATTTGCGGGATCGCCGCACCTGCTCCCTGAACGCCCTCTCCGTGTCCACCCACCCCGCCGGATACTCCGGCACTCCGCTGCCCGGCAAGCTCGGCATCAAGCCCGGCCACCGCCTCGCCTTTTTCCACGCGCCGGACGGGTTCGCGGCGACGCTCGGCGCGCTTCCGGAGGGCGTGGAGATGGTCCATGACGATGCGGGGGCGGTGGATCTGGCCGTCTTCTTCACCGCGCGCGCGGATGCGCTGCCGGTGGCGTTTCAGCGGATCGGGCCGCGGGTGCATCCGGCGGGGACGCTGTGGATCGCGTGGCCCAAGAAGGCGGCGAAGGTGGCGACGGACGTCACGGAAGACGTGGTGCGCGCGGTGGGGCTGCGGGAGGGGATGGTGGATGTGAAGGTGTGCGCGATCGACGCGGTGTGGTCGGGGCTCAAGTTCGTCTACCGGCTGGCGGACCGGCCGGTGGCGGGGCGGCGGGGCGCGGCGTAGAATGGCGGTCATGGACGACGACCTTCGCGCCCGCGCCGACGCGCGCTTCGAGCAGGCCCTCGAGCAGACGGGCGCGCGCGATCCGCGCACCTTCTACCGCGACCAGCTCAAGGAGCTCAAGGCCGGCAGCCCGGACGGGTTTCGCCGCGCGCTGCGCTACTTCGAGGAGACGCTGATCCCCACGGTGGCGGACGAGGGATCGGACCCGGTGGCGGAGTGGCTGGAGTACGGGCGCATGCTGGCGGCGCTCGCCGTCCCCGGCCGCACGGTGCAGATCGACGCCGGCGGCCGCGCCCGCGACTACGCGCGCCCGGTGCCGCTGGAATCGATGGTGCTGCACCTGCCCGAGAACGCGTCGCGCCCGGCCCTGGTGCTCGGCATCCCCCCGAAGCTGACGCCCGCCCAGCGCGCCTCGTACGACCTGCTGGTCAAGCAGTCGAACGGGTCGTAGGCTCGCCGAAAGAGACTCGCGTCGACGACGTAGCCCACGCTGGCGTCCGCGGGGCGCCCCCTCTCCCGGCCTCTCCCCAAAAACCCCTGGGGGAGAGGTGACGCGCTTCGACACGCTGCCGAGCGGGCTGCCGTAGCGATCCAGCCTGCCGGAGCCCGATCGAATTCTCCCCCTCTCCCGCGCAGCCCCGCGCAGCGGGGGAGGGGGCCCTGTCGGACGCAGTTCGATGGTTGTCGCCGAGTCCCGGATCCAGCGGCATCATCCTCCCCTCTCCGCGAGGAACGAGCGGGGAGGGGCCGGGGGCGGGGCACCCCGCGGACGCAGTTCGATGCCCGTCGAAGCTCCTCCAGGGGTCCTCACCGACATCACGCTTGACACCCACCCACCCCGCGGGTATCATCCACCTAACATCGTTAAGTAACACACCGGAGTTATGGGAACGAAAGAGCGGCGGGAGCGGGAGCGTCTGGAGACGCGCGACAAGATCCTCGAGGCGGCGCGCGAGATGTTCGCCACGCGCGGCATCGAGGCCACCACCATGCGCGCCATCGCCGACCGCATCGAGTACACGCCCACCGCCATCTACCACCACTTCAAGGACAAGGATTCGCTCATCATCGAGCTGTGCCACTGCGACTTCCGGCAGCTGGCGCACCAGTTCTCGAGGATCGAGCGCATCGGCGACCCGGTGGAGCGCATGCGGCGGATCGGCGACGCGTACGTGCAGTTCGCCATGGAGAACCGGCACCACTACCAGATCATGTTCATGACGCGCACCCCCTACGCGGAGCCGGCGTACGACCGCGGCAACCCCGAGGAGGACGCGTACGCATTCCTGGTGCACACGGTCCAGGAGTGCATCGACACCGGGCGCTTTCGCCCGGAGCTCACGGACGCCCACCAGGTGGGGCAGATGTTCTGGAGCGCGGTGCACGGGCTGGTGTCGCTGCACATCGCCAAGGCGGACGATCCCTGGATCCAGTGGGCTGACCTGAAGGAGACGACCACGCTGATGCGCGAGGCGATGCTCCGCGGAATCCTCCGCGAGGGACAGCAGGGCTGACCCCCCTGCGGTATCCGTGCGGAGGTTCTTTTCGCCCATCGACTTAACGTTGTTAGAAGTATGTATCTGGTCAAGTGTTTCCACGCGGTTTTGCAAACCTTTCACCCCGGCTGGAGGTGGACCCCATGCGGTACCTGGATGGACGACGGACACAGGTCGCGCGGCTGGCTTTCGCGCTGCTCTCCTCTTTGCTCCTCGCGTCCGGGCCGGTCCGGGCGCAGGCGGGCGATCCGCTCGGCGGCTACGTGCGGCAGGCCATCGAAGGCAACCTGGGGCTGCGGCAGGAGCGCCTGGCCGCCGACCGCGCCCAGGCGGAGGTGCGTGAGGCGCGCGGCCTCTACCTCCCCAGCGTCGCCTTCGACGCGCGGTACAGCGAGATGAGCGGGGGGATCAACATCGGCGACCTGGTGAACCCGGCGTACGGCGCGCTGAACGAGCTCACGGGCTCCAACCGCTTTCCCACGGACGTGGACGCGCGACTGCCGCTGGCGCAGGAGACGCGCGTCCGCATCGCCCAGCCGCTGTATCAGCCCGCCATCGGCGAGAACCACCGCCTGCGCCGCACCCTGCGCGACCTGCAGGGTCACGCGCTGAACGCCGCCACCCGCCAGCTCGCCGCGGACGTGCAGAGCGCCTACCTGGACTACGCGCGCTCCGTCCGCGTGGTGGAGCTGTATCGATCCACCCTTCCGCTGCTGGACGAGAACCTTCGCGTGGCCGAGCGCCTGGTCGCGCGCGGCACCGCGACGCCCGACGCCGTGCTGCGCGCACGCGCCGAGCGCGGCGAGACGCAGCAGGCGCTGGCGGAGGCGGAGGTGCGCAGCCAGTCCGCCCTGCGCCGCTTCAACCACCTGCTCAACCGCGGTCTCGACACCCCGGTGGAGGTGCTGCCGGACAGCGCGCTCGCCTTCGAGATGACGGTGGATGAGGACGATGCGGTGCGCCGCGCGCTCGCCGGCCGCGAGGAGCTGCTCCAGTCGGACGCGGGGATCGCGGCGGCGGAGAGCCAGGTGCGCCTGGCCGGCGCCGCGCGCCTGCCGACGGTGGCGCTGGCGGTGGATTACGGAATCCAGGGGAGCGACTACCGGCTGAGCGCGGACGACGACTTTGCCGTCGCCTCCCTGGTCGTGCAGTGGAACGCCTTCAACGGCGGGCAGACGGGCGCCCGGCGGCAGCAGGCGCGCATCTCCGCGGACCAGGCCCGCGCCGGCCGCGCGCAGGCGGAGCAGCAGATCGAGCTGCAGGTGCGCACCGCCTGGCGCTCGGCGGAGGTCGCGCGCGGCGCCATCGCCACGGCGGAGGACCGGCTGGCCGCCGCGCGCCGCACCTACGAGCTGGTGGAGCGGCGCTACCAGGAGGGGATCGCGCCGCAGATCGAGCTCATCGACGCCCGCACCGCCTACACCAGCGCGGGGCTGAACCTGATCCTGACCCGCTACGACTACGCCGCCCGCTGGGTGCAGGTGGAGCGCGCCG
>DASUVG010000231.1:0-35305 GCA_036379135.1 Longimicrobium sp. | reverse complement strand
AGGTGACGGGTAAAGATGACGTACGCCAGCGGCGCCAGCGCCATGGGGGTGCCGGGGTGGCCGGAGTTGGCCGCCTGCACCGCGTCCATGGACAGCGTGCGGATGGTGTCGATGCAGAGCCGGTCGAGCGTCTGGGCTTCGGAGGGCATCTATCTTCCTGGTTCGTGCGGGAACTGCTGTTGATTTGTCGAGGTGAAGTCCGGGCACGCCTCGGCTGGGCTCGTCGCGCGCGGCAGGCGCCCCCCTCTCCCGGCCTCTCCCCCATAAACTGCATGGGGGAGAGGAGAATTCGATCGCGCTCCGAAATCGCTCGCCGCGTCCTCCCTCCTCCACGCCGTTTGCGGGGGAGGGCCGGGGAGGGGGGCGGCCCACCATTTCGCGCCCGGCTGTCCACGCACACCGGAGCCCGTGCCCTTTATACCCTCTCCCGCTTGCGGGAGAGGGTGCGAGCCTAGGCGAGCGGGTGAGGGCCGATCCGCTCCAGCGCCAGCAGCGCGGCCCCGCGCAGCGTCGCCTCGTGGTGCGGCGACAGGCGCATCGGGCGGCCGAGCGCATCGGCGATGATGCGGGTCCACGCGGGCGATGCGTGCAGCGCGCCGCCGCCGGCCACCACCTCGTCCGCCGCCCCGAACGGCGCCTCCACCGCGTCCACCGCCTCCGCTATCGCCCGCGCCGACGCCTCCAGCCACGCCCGCGCGATCTCCACCGGCCCCGTCGCCGCCGTCAGCCCGCCGATCGCCGCCGTCTCCGGCCCCGCGGGCCGCGGCGGGCGCTCGGCGACCAGGCGCGGGACCACGGTCAGCCCGTGCGCGCCGGGCTCCATCGCCGCGAGCGCCGCCTCCAGCTCCGCCGGCGGGGGCAGCCGCAGCGTCCGCGCCAGCCAGGCGAAGCCGTTGCCCCCGTTGGACAGCGCGCGCCCGCAGACCGTCCGCCGCGCATCCAGCCGGTAGCACCAGAGCCCGTCCGGCACCGCGGGCTGCGCGTCCTCGCGCAGCACCCGCACCGCCGCGGAGGTTCCCACCGTCAACCCGATGCGCCGCCCCGCCGCGCCCATCCCCAGGCTGGCGCACGCGCCGTCGCCCAGCGCCGGGAACCAGGGGATGTCCGCCAGCTCCGGCCAGCGCGCCGCGAACGGCTGGCGCAGCCCGGCGAACGGCGCGTCCCCGACCGTAGGCAGCGCGTCGGCGGCGACGCCGGCGGCGTCCAGCATCTCGCCGTCCCACGCCTGCCGGTGCAGGTCCAGCAGCCCCGTGCCGCTCGCCATCGACACCGACGACCGCGTCTCGCCAAACAGGCGCAGCGCCAGCAGCTCGCCGATGCCGGCCCAGGTGGCGGAGCGCGGCAAGCTATCGCCCGCGGGGCCGCGGAGCCAGACCAGCCTGGCCGCCGGATACAGCTCGTGCAGAAAGCACCCCGTCCGCCGGTGCACCGCGCCCTCGTCCAGCCGGGACCGCAGCGCGTCGGCCGCCGCCCGCGCGCGCCCGTCGCCCCAGCCGTACAGCGGCGTCACCGCGCGCCCCTCCGCGCCGATGCCGGCCAGGCCGTGCCAGAACGCCGCCATGGCCACCGCCGCCGGCTCCACGCCCGCCGCGCGCCCCGCGTCCACCGCCGTGTCGATCACCCGAACGCAGAGGTCGGCGAGCGCGTCGGCGTCCGCCTGCATCCCGCCGTCCGGCGTGGCGCGCCACGCGTACTCCGCCCGGGCAGCCACGCCGGCGGAGAGCGGCGCGCCGTCCGCATCCACCCACTGCGCCCGCACGGACGACGAGCCCACGTCGATGGCCAGGATCCACGGACCACGGCGGGCGGGCGGCAGGAAAGGCGTCATGTGAAGGGACAATCTACCGACTCGCGCGCGCGGATGCCACGCGCGCGAAAGGGCGCCCCCGTCGGTGGGAGCGCCCTCGAAGCGCGCGGCGCGTCAGAGGCCGCCCGTGCCGCCCACGCCGCGGTTGTCGCGGTCCTCGCGCAGCCGCTCGCCGGCCTCGCGCGCCAGGCGGCTGGTCTCGTCGCGGCCGGTGCCCACGTCTCCCTCCGACGCGCCGTGCGTGCCGCGCTGCAGCCCGCTTCCGCTCAGCGGGTCCACGTCCGCGGCGCCCCCGGTTCCGCCGCTCGGGCCAGAGCCGCCGCGGTCCGGGGTGTTCGACGTTCCGCCCGGCCGCCGCGAGCCGTAGAAGCGTGCGTCGTCGAACGCGTCGCTGGCGTAGAAGTCCTCGTCGGCGTTGTGCTGGTAGTCGGCGCCGGAGAGGCCGGCGCGGTGGCTGGCGTCGCCCCGCATCTCCACCGCGCTCCGGTCGTACCCCGGCTCGTCCGCTCGGTCGTTCAGCGCGCCCATCCCGCCGGACGAGGTGCCCGCGTTCACCCCGCCCGCCGGCCCCGGCGAGCCGGCGCCGGTCCGCTCGCCGCCGCGCAGCCCGTCGTCCGCCGACGCCATCATCCCCGCGGACGAGCCGGTGGAGTGCACGGAGCCGGCGTCCGGAGCGGATGCGCGCATCCCGGTGCCGGTGTCGGAAAGCGCACCGGTCTGGCCAGACGTCATCCCCGTCATCCCCAGGGCCGTGCCGGTGCCCGGGGTGTTGTCCATCCCGGCCGTGTCCAGCATCCCCGATCCGCCCGCCGACCCCGCCGTGGTCCCGGTGCCGCGGCGGGCGGAAAAGCTCTCGCGCACCGACGTCTCGAAGTCGCGCGTCAGCGGCCCCTGGTCGTACGACGGCACGCCGCCCAGGTCGGCCGAGGCGAGCGCATCCACCAGCACGCGGTCGCGGCCCTCGTCCAGCCGCGCGTAGCCGATGGGGATCAGCACGTGCCGGTCGGTGCCGCCGGCCACCATGCCGCCGTCCACGTCCACGTCCAGGTAGCGCACCTTCATCGCCGACGTATCCACCAGCAGCTCGTCCACCTCGCCGATCTTGCGGCCGTCGGACGCCAGCACCTCCCAGCCCCGCACGTCGGGCTCGCCCTCGGCCACCCTGAAGTCGTCCAGCTGGCCAAGCGGCACCACCCGGTCCATGTCGTCGTTCGCCATAGGGGCTCTCCGTGGCTCTGCGGCCGATGTCCCGGTGCCGCAACAACATCGGCGCGCGGACGTGACAACTGCAAGCGTCACCGGGAGCCCCGTGGACGGTGCAACCCGCGTTCCAGCAACGTGGATCGGGTGGATGCGGACGAGCGCCCAGGCCCACCCTCCAGCGGGGCGGATCAACAATTGACAAACCTTGTACATTCGGGTACGATTCTGGCGGATGCCACCGCGGCGCTGCTACCCGGGTGGGGAGCAGCATTCCTCACCGATCCCAGGAGCCCGAACCATGCAGGCCACCCTCAGCGGCACCACCGAAGTCCTCGAGCGCGCCGACGTTCTTACCGAAGACGAGCTCGACAGCCTTCCGGTGGGGATGATCCAGCTGGACCGCGACGGCACCGTGCTCAGGTTCAACCAGACGGAGAGCAGCCTGGCGCACGTGGAGAAGGACGAGGCGCTGGGAAAGAGCTTCTTCGACGAGGTGGCGCCGTGCACCAAGGTGCAGGAGTTCTACGGCAAGTTCGTGGAGGGCGTGCAGAACCGTAACCTGCACACCGTGTTTCCCTACCAGTTCCGCTTTCGCGACGGACGCCAGAAGAACGTGGTGATCTCCATGTTCTACAGCGGCAGCACCGAGACGGTGTGGGTGCTGGTGCAGCGTCCGCAGTCCTGAGCCGCGCGGCGGAACGCGGTGTGAAGGGCGCAACGGGGGCGCGGCCGGGGCATCCGGCCGCGCCCCCGGCTCGTCGGTGATCGAAACGAACGGTGGAGAGGATCGGATCCAGGATGGCGAAGCGGGAATGGCCGCGGCGGCTGGGGTTTGCCGTAAAAGTGGCGGGGCGCGAGGGGCTGAAGAGCAACGACGCGCGGCGGTGGCAGTCCGATCCTCACCTCGCCGTGTCGATGGACATGCTTCGCGAGATCCTGGACTACCTGGACGAGATCGACGTGCGGATGTACCGCATCTCCAGCGACTTTGTCCCCTACTGCACGCACCCGGACCTGCCGCGGTTCCACGGCCAGATCGCCGAGTGCCGGAGCGGCCTGGCGGAGCTGGGCCGCACGGCGCGCGAGTGCGGCATCCGCCTGTCGCTGCACCCCTCGCAGTACGTGCTCCTCTCCGCGCTGGATCCCAGGATCAACGACAAGGGGATCTGGGACGTGAACTCGCAGGCGGAGCTGCTGGACGCCATGGAGCAGGGACCGGAGGCCATCGTCATCCTGCACCTGGGCGGCGCGTACGGCAACAAGGACGCGGCCATGCAGCGCTTCGTGGACAACTATCCGCGCCTCTCCGAAGCCGGCCGCCGCCGCCTGGTGATCGAGAACGACGAGACGCTGTACACGGTGCAGGACTGCCTGCGCGTGCACCAGGCCACCGGCATTCCCGTCGTCTTCGACCACCAGCACCACCTGCTGAATCCCGGCACCTTCTCCCTGGGCGACGCCTGCCGCGCCGCCCTCGCCACCTGGCCCGACGGCGTGATGCCCAAGGTGCACTTCTCCTCCCCGAAGCTCGACTCGCGCACCGTCCTCCGCGGCAAGAAGGAGGTCCCCGCCCCGCCCCTTCTCTCCCAGCACGCGGACTACGTG
Source organism: Longimicrobium sp. (assembly GCA_036379135.1). Classification (GTDB taxonomy): domain Bacteria; phylum Gemmatimonadota; class Gemmatimonadetes; order Longimicrobiales; family Longimicrobiaceae; genus Longimicrobium. Next base: position 30,690 of record DASUVG010000231.1, on the reverse strand, counting down.
CACCCGTGGGAGTTCGCCAGCTTTCTCCGTGAGGTCGGCCCTGCCCCCTTCGACGTCATGCTCGAAGCCAAGATGAAGGACCTGGCCCTCCTCAAGCTCCGCGCCGACCTGACGAAGCTCGGGCTTTGGTGATGATCGAGAGAACGGACCTTCTCACCCCCTTCCACCTCCCGGAGACTTTGTTTACATTCGCGCGTCCACTCTGCGCACCTGTTCCGTCTCTGCGGAACTGGTAAGCAACTTGAGAGGAAAACGCGATGGCTGGAGAGCACAGTGCATGGGGTGAACTCGTCATCCAGGGGCTCAAGGAGGCGATCGCGTACCAGCGCGGTGAACTCACGAACATGCGTGTACATAGCGTGGAGGTAGTTACCCGCAAGGAGCACCTTGAACTACCTCCGTGGTACGCGCCGTTCCTGATCCGCGAGATTCGCCAGAAACTCTCTGTCTCTCAGGCGACGTTCGGTGAAATGCTCGGAGTAAGCGCCAGCGCCGTGCGCGCGTGGGAGAAAGGAAGGCGAGAGCCGAGCGGTCCCGTGCGCCGGCTTCTGCAGCTCACGGAACTCCACCCCGACGTGCTGGCCCAGCTCTGCGCGATCGATGCCGAAACCGACGGGCCTTCGCTCCGCAAGCGGGGTGAACCACGTGGCGACCAGATCACCAGAGAACCCGTGCATCCACGTGAGGGGTGGGACGAGGAGTTCGCCCGCATAGCAGTTCGGGGCAACGATGAATCACCGGACGAGGCTAACGGCACGAATTCCTGGGACGATAAAGAATGGGAGTGGCCGGACGCTCCCCGATGAGCGGGTGAACCCGCTACTGGGAAAGCGACAAGCCCCGTCTCGGCTCGCTTATGCTCGCCGAACGGGGCTTCAACTTCAACCGCCAGGAGATCGGTCGGACAGGCCCTACCGGAACCGCAGCTGCATGCGGCGAAAGTCCAGCGTCATCGACTCGAACTGGCGGATGACGTCCTGGCCGATGTTGCCGAAGAGCCGGTCGCTGTCCCCGGAGGTGGGTTCCACGTAGACGCGCACCTGCGGCACCGTCGCCTCGCGCCCGCCGATGCGCAGCACCAGTGGCGACAGCGTGTACGCGCGCACCTGCCGCATCCCGCCCGCGCCGCCCACCTGGACCGTCGACGGCTCGCCGCCGGCCTCCACCGCTTCCCGGCGCGCCGCGTGGAACGGCGGATACAGCGCCGTGGTCTGCGCCCCCGTATCGAAGCCGAAGTGCAGCCGCTCGCCCGCGTGCTCCGCCGCCACCAGCGGCATCAGCCCGCGCAGGCAGAGGTTCTGCTCCCCCGCCGCGCCCGCGTCCGCCGTGTCGCCCAGCACCAGCTCGCCGCCGCGCGTCAGCGTCGTCGCGCCGAAGCCGGCGATCACAGGAAAGCCCACGATTCCGCGGATCTGGTAGCCGATCTGCGGAAACGCGAGCGCGTTGTCCGGAAACACAAGGAACGCGGCGTTGCGTACCGTCGCTCCGCCGATCCTGAGCTCCGGCGCCACCGCCACGCGCGCGTAGCTGTTCCCCCCGGTGATGGAGCCCACGCGCACCGAGTCGTCCAGCACGCGGAACCCCAACTCGCGCGCCGTGGACGCGGTGACGGTGGAAAGGTTGGCGCCCGTGTCGTAGACGAAGTCGATCGACTCCCCGCCGGACTCGACCCGCACGTTCACCAGGTTGGCCCGGTCGCGCGTCGTGGCCAGCCGCACCAGCCCCGGCGCCTCCACCGTCTGCGCGGGGGTGCCGGCCAGCGCGCCCCACAGTCCCCGCACGTTCGCCGCGTTCTCGCGCCCGGCGGAATCGGCGGACGCGTCGTCGGCGAGCGCGGCGTACACCTCCGCCGCCTCGGCGTAGCGGAAGGTGCGCACGTACGCGTCGCCCAGCAGCTCGTACGCGGCCTGCCGCCGCGCCGGGTCCGCCGCCGCCTCGGGCGTGTGGAGAAAGCGCCGCAGCTCCGCGATCGCCTCCTCCGGCCGGTTGAACGCCACCGCCGCCGCCGCGCGGTAGAAGTCCACCACCGCCCCGCCCCGCATCCCCGCCAGCGCGTCGCGCAGCCCGAAGCAGTCCTGCCGCCGGTACAGCTCCGCCAGCCGCTCCGCATCCGCCGCGGCCACGGGCGCAGCGGGCGCCGGCCCCGCCGCGGGCGCCGCGCAGGCGGCGAGCGAAGCAACCGCGGCGGCCGCGAACGCCCGCTTCCCCCGCATCAGGCCGCGCAAGGAACGCCCACCAGCCGCCCCAGCGCCTCCAGGCTGGCCTCGAGCTCGGCGTCGATTTCGTCAGGCTTCACGGGCGCCTCGATGATCACGGGGATATCCAGCGGGATCAGGTCGGCGACCTGCTGGGAGGCCCACACCCCCGCGGGAGACAGGCGCACGTGCCGGCTGTGGGCGTCGAGCTCGCTCACGTGCACCTCGGCCAGCCGGTCGTGGAAGGCATCGAGCAGCCGGAACGCCTCGCTCATGGAGGGATCGCACTGCCGCGCGTGCGCCACGTCGAAGCAGAACGACGCCTGGGGCAGCCGCGCGAACACGGGCGCCAGCTCCCGGACCGTGCGGCCCACCGGCTTGCGGCGATCCATGTTCTCGATGCACAGCCGGTCGCCGAACCCTGCCCAGAGCCGGTGGTCGTGGAGGGTGTCGGGGTGCACCACCACCAGCCATCCAAGCTCCGCCACCGGCCGCAGCGCGGCCGCGATCCCGGGCTCCTCCGCAGCCGTGAACGCGCTGGGCGCGTGCACGGAGACGTGCCGGTATTCGTGGAGCACGAGGTCGGAGATCAGCCCCAGCAGCGGCGCCAGCTCGTGCGTGCGCAGTGCCGAGAGCTCCACCGCGTCGGTGGCATGCGGCTCCAGAAGCCGCAGCGCGCGACGCACGTCGGAACGCGCGACGGACCCCGTGGAGAACCCGATTCCGCTCATCAGAAAACTCCGTACCGGATGGTGAGCTCGCGCAGGGGAGTATCGCGCTCGAAGAAGATCTCGGTGAGCGCATCCTGTACGCGCCTGCCCAGCTGCCGCACTTCCTGGTACACCGGATCGCCCTCGGCGCTGGACGGCACGAGCGCCTTGAGATGCGTGCGCCGGCTTTGCAGCAGCCCCAGAAACTCGTCGTACGCGCCGAACAGCCTTCCCCCCGCACCCGAAAGTTCACCGAAGTATGATAATACACCCCCCGCCACGATGTCGAGAGGGGTCATGCGCACCATCCTCGTCAGGTGGTCTACCACCTGCTGCGCATCGTGCCACGGCTGCCTTCCCGTGGCGGGACGGATGGTGGTGTCACAGGAGAAGCACGTCAGCAGCCCCGACGCGTACATGAGCTTGCGGGACGTGCGGAGCTTCGCGTTGCGCAGCGCCCATCCCGCCGGACCGCGCATGCGCCGCTTGTGCGCAAAGTCCACGGCCATCGTCCGCCAATATCGCGACACGTCGTTCTGCAGAAAGCGCGGCACGCGGTTGGGCGTGTCGCCGGGGCTTACGATGTCTTCTTCCACGTACCGCGTCAGCACGTTGCGCAGGACGCGGTCATACGCGGCGGAGTTGCCGACGGGCGCCGATTCCAGCAGCAGGAGCAGCCGCTGGGTGGTGTTCTGGTTGGTGTCGTCGTCGCCGCCGATGTTGTGGATCAGGTCGTGGCTGAACGTCAGGCTGCCGAAGGGACCCCCGGGTGCCGGCGGCGGCAGGTCCATCTCCCGCATCCGGCCGCCGATGCGCTGGGCGGCGTCCTGGTGATACGCGTCCGCCGCGCCGTCCACCAGCAGCGTCCAGTCCACGTCGCTCCCCCGGCTGAACTCGCCGCGCGCCAGCGAGCCGTACACGACGAGGGTGGTTTCGGGCGGGATCAGGTGCCGAAGCTCCCGGTCGAGGCGCTGCTTCATTGCCTCCGACGCCGAGCGGGAGGCGCTGATGAACGGCCAGTCCGCCTCCAGCCGTCGGCGGAGATCCATGACCGGAGACGGGACGGCGAATTTTACGCGCAGCTGCATTCAGCCTCCCCTTCATGAAGGGTGAGCGCCACGGGAATGATCCCATTCGGCCTTGGCGCAGATCGATGCCTGGTCATCCCATGCCGCGGCGGCGCCTCGTCCGCGCCGCCGCTGACCGCATTCGCCCGATCAGCTCCCCGCCGCCAGACGCCGCGCGACGGCGTCGCCCGCGGCCACCGTGCCCAGGGTGCCGCCCAGGTCGGCGGTGGTCTCGCCGGCGATGATGCAGTCGCGGACGGCGTGCTCCAGGCGCTTGCCCAGGTCCGGGCGGCCCAGGTGCTCCAGCATCAGCCCCGAGGTGAGGATGGCGGCGAAGGGGTTGGCCAGGTCACGGCCCGCCAGGTCCGGCGCGGAACCGTGCACCGGCTCGAACAGGCCGATGCGCCCCGGGTGGATGTTGCCGGACGGCGACAGCCCCAGCCCGCCCGCCAGCTGCGCCCCCAGGTCCGAGAGGATGTCGCCGAACAGGTTGCCGGTCACGATCACCTGGTACCGCTCGGGGCGGCGCACCATGTCCATGGCCAGCATGTCCACGTACAGCGCCTCGCTCTCGATCTCCGGGTACTCGGCGGACACCAGCTTGAACACGCGCCGCCACAGCCCGCCCGCGAACTCCATCGCGTTCGACTTGTCGCTCATCGTCACGCGCGTCTTGCCGTTGGCGCGCGCCCACTCGAACGCCGCGCGGATGATGCGCTCCACGCCCTTGCGGGTGTTCACGTCCTCCTGGATGGCCACCTCGTCGGGCGTGCCCTGCTTGAAGGTCCCGCCCATCCCCACGTACACGCCCTCGGTGTTCTCGCGAAAGATGACCATGTCCACGTCGTCCACCGTCTTGTCGCGCAGGGGCGTGTGGCTCTCGTGAAACAGGCGCACGGGGCGAAAGTTGACGTACAGATCGAGCTTGAAGCGCATCCCCAGCAGGATCTGCCGCGCGTGCTCGTTCCCCGCGACCCGCGCGTCGCCCAGCGCGCCCAGGAGGATGGCCTGGTAGTTGGAGCGCAGGTCGTCGAACTCGGCGTCGGTGATGGCCTCGCCGGTCTGCAGGTAGCGGTCGGCGCCGTGCGGCCACTCCACCAGGTCCAGCTCCAGGTCCGTCCCGGCGGTCACCGCGCGCAGCGCCTTTACCGCCTCGCGCGTGACTTCCTTGCCCACACCGTCGCCGGGGACCACCGCTACTTTCGGCATCCTGTCGCGCTTCCGTAAAGATCGAGGATTGGATGGATGGTTCGCGGCGCGGAAAGTACCCGGCGCGCGGCGGGTCCGGCAAGGAAGGGGGGGATGATGCCGGATCGCGATCCTGCCGGATGAGTCGGGCGGAGGAGCCGGGCGGAGAAGTCGGGCGGAGAAGTCGGGCGGAGAAGTCGGGCGGATGAGCCGGGCGGATGAGCCGGGCGGATGAGTCGGGCGGATGAGTCGGGCGGATGAGCCGGGCGGATGAGCCGGGCGGATGAGCCGGGCGGATGAGCCGGGCGGATGAGTCGGGCGGATGAATCCGCGGCTGGAAAAGCGGAAAGCCCCGCAAACTGCGCGGGGGCTTAGCGTTCGGACGCTTTGGTGTATGTCGGCAAGGGGGGACGTTCGGCCACGGTCCGCGCAGGCGGACTTCCTGACCTTCCAGCCGCGGTTTCAACCGCCAACGCGGGGCCCGTCTACCGCCCGGCAACCATCTCGAACGCGCCGAACCGCTCCTACCGCGCGCCGCGGCGGGCGAGCGAGTAGGCGTAGGCGGACACGGCGCGGATCTGCGCGTCGTTGAACGTGCCGTTGCCCTTGGGCGGCATGGGAACGCCGAACTGCTCGGTGGCGGGCGCCCCGGCGGTGACCACCTGGATGATCTCCTCGAAGGCGCCGGTGCCGCGCGTCCACTCGTTGTCCACCAGCGAGGGGCCCAGCTGCGTGCCCTGGCCGCCCTCGCCGTGGCACATCACGCAGCTGCCGCGATACAGGGTACGGCCTTCGTTTCCCTGGCCGGCGCTCACGCCCTGCGGAAGCTGCCCCGGCGGCGGGCCTGAATCGCCCGGCGCCTCGGCACCCTTTTCCGCCTGCCGCCCACCACCGCTCTGGCCGCCCCGGTCGCAGCCCGAGACAAAAACGGCCAGCAGCAGCGCCGCCGCCGTGATCCACTGCACGTTCCGCATCGGCTCCGTCCGAAACAACTGATTCCCCGACCGCCGCCGAGCCATGCACCGGGCGGGGCCGCCTGAACGGGCGGCGCTACCGCAAGCGTTGTTCCGGGCGCGGCGCGGGGGCGGCGGCGGCGGCGTGGCGGGGGGCGCCGCAGGTGGCGCAGAAGCTCCACTCCGGCTGCATCATGGCGCTGCAGTCCGCGCACGGCACGGGCACCAGGCACTTGCCGCAGAACGGGCAGAAGCGCGCCTCCCGGTCCATCGGCAGAGGCGAGCGGCAGCCGGGACACGGCCTGGGCCTCGGACGCGCCGGGACCGCCGGCTCGGCCGTGGCGAGCCCGCCCGGGTCGGTGCGCTCCGCCGGCGCGGGCAGCTCCACCCTGGACGCCGCCGCCGCGGGCGCAGCGACCACCACCGGGGGCGGCGCCGTCAGGTCCCCCGCCTGCGGGGCGAAGGGGTTGGGCTGCACGCCGACCTCCGCGTAGTCGCGGTAGATGCCCAGGATGGGGTTGGGCGCCTGCAGCTCGCGGCGAAACTCCTCGGCCACCTCGGGCCGCTCCGTCTCCAGGTACTCGCGCTCGCCGCTTAGCAGCCGCAGCAGGGCGTGCTCGTACTCCGCCAGCTCCGCGAAGCCCAGCTCCGAGCGGATCAGCCGGTACGGCACCACCTCCTGGTACAGGTCGCCCACGGTGTACGCCCGCGAGGGGTCGCGCGCCAGGGCAAGGGATACGCGCCGGTAGAGCCGGTCGAGTGCGTCCACGGAAGAGTGCGTGAGTGCGTGAGTGCGTGAGTGCGTGAGTGCGGAAGTACGCATCAACATGGATGCCGGGCGCCGCACTCACAACCGTCGTGTCGTCATGCGGTTGAAGCCCCGTTCCGCGAGCGTCAGCGAGCGGAGACGGGGCTTGTCGCTGTTCCAGTAGCGGATGATGCGCATCGCGGATCCGATCGAATCATCCCCCGGCTGCGGACGCGCATCTGCCTTGAACGCCGCACACGGCCGGGCCGCCGAGTCTGCGCAGGCGCGCGCAGGCGAACTTTGCGATGTTGCAGCGGCGAATTCATTCGCTCCTGCGGGCGGACGGCACGCAGCCGGATCAGCTCCGCGATCGGCTTCATCCGCTCAACGGGGCCCGGGTGTTGGCCTCATGCGGAAGCCGGCGCCGTCGGAGAAGCGGGCGCGACGCTCCCGCCGGTCAGGGAGCGGCGGCAGGGGCGGAATCCGCCGCCGCGGCGTCCGCGGTGCGCATCAGGGCGCGCAGGTCCGCGGGCGCCAGGCGAAGCACCTGCTCCGCGTCCGTCTGCCGGCCGGAGGCGCGCAGGGCGCGCACCAGGCCGCCCCAGGCGCGGCGCGATTCCTTGTCGTGCTCCAGCGCGGTGCGGAACACCTCCACTGCGTCCGGCGCGCGGTTGGAGTCCAGCAGCAGGTAGCCGCGCTCCGTGTGCAGCCCCGCGTCCTCCGGCGCGGCGAGAAGGCCCGCCTGGATCTCGCGCTCCGCGTCGGGCACCCGCCCCGCCTCGCGGTAGATGCGGGCCAGGTAGACCCGCGGCTGCGCCTCACGCGGGTGCTCGTCCGCGTAGGCGCGAAAGGCGGCTTCCGCCTCCGCCACCCGGCCCGCGCGCAGGGCGGCCTCGCCGCGGCGCAGGGCATCGTCGTCGCCGCCGCGCATGCGGATGGCGAGGACCAGCAGGATGGCGAGCGTGGCGAGGGCCAGCAGCGCCTCCCACGGCACGCGGCGGCGCGAGGGCGGAACGGCGTGCACCCGCTCCTCGTGCTCGCCCACCAGCACGGGCTCGTCGGGGTCGGGGGCGGCGGGGTCTTCCAGCAGCCCGTCCGCGGGAAAGGAAAGGATGTGCGCCTGCAGCCCGTCCGCCACCTGCACGGCCAGCTGCGCGTCGCGGGGGCCGGGGTCCGCGCCGCCGGAGATGCGCTCGCACGCCAGGTCCAGGTCGTGGAACGCCGCCGCGAGCTCCATGGGGAGCCGGTTGCGGCGGCGCAGCTCGGCCAGCAGGTCGGGGGTGGAAAGGTCGTCGTCGGAAAGGGCCCGCAGCCGCAGCTCCACCGGGGCGGTGGGGTCGTCGCGCAGCATGCGGCGCAGGGTGGCCTCGCTGGCGCGGGCGATGCGCACCACCAGCGCGGGTGCGGGTGCGCCCGCCCGCAGCGCGTCCACGTCAGCGGCGCGCTGCCGCAGCGGGCGCAGGGTGCTTTCGGGATCGAAGCTCACGGCCGTGGCGGCGCGAGCGGGGTGGAATGCGTCACCGGCTCCGGAATGCGGGTCACTCCTCGATGTGCAGCAGCCCCATGCGGGCCCCCGCCTTGAGGAACGCCTCGGCGCTGTGGCAGGGCACGTCCGTCCCCGTCCGCTCGCGGATCTGCCGCGCCGCGCGCTTCATGAACGAGCTCAGCGTGATGGTGGGCTCGCCGCACGAGTCGCGCATCCCCGCCACGATCTCGTCCCACGACCCCTCGAACACCGAGCCCTCGGCCGTCCGCACCCGGTGCGGCGCCTGTTTGACGGCGGCGGCCTCGGCCGGGGGGGCGCCCAGGATCTTCATGATGAAGTCCATCTGCGCCGAAAGCTCCAGCGCCGCCTGCGCCCCTTCGTCCACCGCGCCCTCGAAGCTGGCCTCCACCTCGGCCAGCAGGTGGTCGATCTCGTCCGGCTCCGCGTCCAGCTCGGCCAGCCGCTCGCGCCACGGAAGGAACCAGGCGTCGTCCTCCGCCACCCCGTCCAGCTGCGCCTTGAGCTCGATGTAGCGCCAGAGCGAGAGGGTGTCCCAGTGCTCGTCGGGCGGCACCTGCTCCAGCTCGGCCAGGGCGCCGCGCTGGTCGCCGCGGTCGTGCAGCAGGTGGCTCAGGTAGATGCGGGCCTCGTGCAGCTCGCCGTCCAGCCGCACCGCGCGCCGCAGCTCGCGCCTCGCGCCCAGGTCGTCGCCCAGCGCGTGCAGCGTGTAGCCGCGCGCAGCCGCCAGCTCCGCCGAGTCCGGGTGCGACGCGGACAGCGCCGAGAAGCGGGCGCGCGCGTCGGTGAACAGCCCCTCGCGGTACAGGGCGCGCCCCACGGTGAGCCCCAGCTCCAGGTCGTCGGCCAGCCCCATGTCGTCGATGCGGGCAAAGCACTGCAGCGCCTCGTCCACCTTGCCGAACTTGAGCAGCGACTCGCCCAGGCCCACCCACGCGTCCTCGTACTCGGGGTCCAGCTCCAGCGCGCGCTCGAAGCACTGCCGCGCCCACGCGTACTCCTCGCGGGCCACGCGCGTGTAGCCCAGCCCCACCTGCAGCAGGACGGACTCGGGATACTGCGCCAGCCCTTCGCGAAGGACGCCCAGCGCTTCGTCGTACTCGCCGGCGTCGTAGTGCCGGTGTGCCAGCTCGTCGTACTCTTCGGAGCTGAGAAATGAGGTTCCCATTCAGCCTTTCCCTTGGCCCTTCAAAAAGGCGGGAGATGGGGCACGGCCCGGGAGCGGGCCGGGTGGTTCGGCGGCGGGGCCGCGCGCAGATGCGGCGCGGGGGGCACCCGCGCAAATATACACCAGAACGCGCCCTGCATCCAAGCCCCTGTTCTGGACTTGCGGCCCGCCGGGGCTCGCGGTCAGATTGGAGTCCCCATACGGCCCTGCTACAACGTACTCGAAGGAACGATGTTCGACTGGCTGCGGCGCCGCCGCCTGAGCAACGAGGCCAAGCGCAAGCTCCTGATCGCCGCCGCGCGCGCCGAAGAGGCGATCGTGGAGACCCACGTGGCCAACATCCTGGAGCTGCTGGAGATCCTGCGCGACGAGGTGGACGTGGACCGCGCGCTGGAGCTGTACATGGAGATGCTGCCGATGGACGAGCACATCGCCCCCACCGTCACCAACCGCGTGCTGGCCCGCCACGACGCCCCCGGCGTGCGCCCGGCGGCGGCCTCTGGCCGCTACGGCGGCGTGTTCCGCGACGGCGGCCGCTGACGCGCCGGTCCACCGGCGCGCCACGCCCTCCCGAACGGCTTTCGGCCGCCGCGGCCGCAGTCGTGGCCCGCGGCGGCTTTGCCGTCCTGCGTCCGGGCAGCGTACGGATTCCGCACACCCCCACTTCCGCGCGGCGCCACCTCTCGCATCCAGCCGGGATGGACGCGCCGCGCGTCCCACGGCGCGACGGAGGCACCGTTCCGCCGCCCCATACGCCGATCGACCCTAAATCGTTCCACCGGAAGGAGATGAGAGCTACGGGCGAGATTGGCCCCGGGGTTGCCTGGAGAGCCGTGTCTCATTCCCCGTACTCTTCCGCAGGGCAAGAACCTACCATGATCGCACGTGCCACCCCCACCCTTCCCGCCCGCCCCGCCGCGCCCGGAACTCCGGCGCTGGTGGGCAACAAGCGCGCGCAGGGCCATCGCTTTCACCTTGCCGGCGGCCGCGTGCTGGAGGGCGACCTTCACCGCTCCCCCGGCAGCCGCCTGGCGGACCACCTGTCCACGCTCAAGGGCTTCATCTCCGTCACCAACGCGCGTTGCCTGCAGAGCGGCCATGCGTACGGCTACGTCGTGCTGAACCAGGACGCCGTGCTCTTCATCGAGGAGCTGGCGGCCGCCGTGGACTCCCCGCGCGCGACGATCGGCTCGGGATATACGGCCGGCACCTGAAAACAGCGGTTGGGTACAGAGGAACAGAGGGCAAAAGAGAGGAACAGAGGAACCGTGTCGTCCTCTGTTCCTCTGGCTTTTTTCTGTTCCTCTGTACCCCTGCGCCGTTAACGAACGCATGGATGAACCCGGGAGCGGGCGGAATCACTCCTCCGCGTCGGGCGGCACCGTCGCGGGGCGGGTGAGGCGGAGGAGGCTGACGCGCCGCTCGTCCGTCTCCTCCACCCGCAGCTCCATCTCCCCGTCCGGCGACGTCACCGACACCGCGTCCCCCAGCTCGGGAACGCGCCCCAGGCTGCCGAACACGAATCCGCCCACCGTATCGAACTCCTCCTCGGGGATGCGGAGGCCGAAGCGCTCGTTGACGTCGCTGATCAGCACGCCGGCGTCGATCAGCACGTCGCCTTCGGGGGTGGACTCGAACTCCGGCTCCACCTCGTCGAACTCGTCGTTGATCTCGCCCACGATCTCCTCCAGCAGGTCCTCCAGCGTCACCAGCCCGTACGTGCCGCCGAACTCGTCCAGCACGATGGCCACGTGCACCGCCTGCCGCCGCAGCTCCGACAGCAGCTCGTCCACCGGCTTGGTGTCGGGGACGAAGAGGGCGGGGCGCAGGATGGACTTCACGTCGAACGGACCGTCCATGGAGCCGCCGCGCTCATACAGCACGCGCAGCAGGTCCTTGGTGAGCACCACCCCCAGGACGGAATCGATCGTCCCCTGGTAGACGGGGATGCGCGAGTGCCCCTCCTCGGTGGCCACCTCCAGCAGCCGGCCCAGCGTGACCTCCACCGGCACCGCCACCATCTCCGTCCGCGGCGTCATCACTTCGCGGACCACGGTCTCGCTGATCTCGAAGACGCCGCGCAGCATCTCGCGCTCGTCGTCCTCCATGTCCCCCGGCGTCCCCTCGCCCGGCTCCATCACCAGCAGCCGCAGCTCTTCCGGCGTCTGGATGAGGGGATGGAAGCCGGTCGAACGCACGCCGAACATCCGCACCACCCCGCGGACGACGAAGTTGAGCGGCCAGGTGATGGGCGTGAGCACCCAGGTGAGCGCCTGCAGCGGCGGCACGGCCAGGTGCGCGGTGATCCACTCCGCGCGGTGCACGGCCACGAGCTTGGGCACCTGCTGCCCCACGGTGGCGTGCAGCAGCGAGACGAAGAAGAGGGCGATGAAGACGGAGACGGCCATCGCGGAGCCCAGGTCCATGCCCAGGATGCGGACGGGGCCGGGCCCGACCACCGGGACCAGGTACGCGCGGGCCAGCAGGATGGCCTGGTAGCCCAGGGCGACCGATGCAAGGCTGCGCGCCACCTGCGCGGCGAACACCAGCTCTTCCAGCCGGTCCAGCGCGGGAAGCACGCGCGCGGCCCGCACGTCGCCCAGGCGGATGGACTGCTCGATGCGGATGCGGCGAACCGCGATGAGGGCGAACTCGGCCGCCACCAGAAAGGCGTTGGCCGCGATCAGTCCCAGAATGGTGAAGAGGGAGAAGCTACCGGGGTCGGGATCCATGGATGGCAGTAGAAAGTACCGCGTCCGGGGAGCGCTCCGGACTGCGGACCGGGCCCGCGGCGGGCGGTTCCGGGAGGCGGACCGACAGGATTCCGCCGCCTCCCCCGCGCCGCCGCGAAAGCGCCCGTCAGGCCGCGGCGGTTTCCTGCTGCGCCACGGCCTCCGACGCGGACGCCGCGTCGGTGTTGGCGATCACCGGGCTGCAGAAGCGCATGCCGATGGTCGCCAGCTCCTTCAGCTCCCGCTCGGTGAGGCCGGGATGGCGCTCGCCCAGGAACTGGATCGTATCCTTCATCCACTCCTCCTGCTGCTCGCGCGTCGCCTGCATGACGCCGCAGCGGTGGATGTGGCCGAACAGCTCGTTGCGCGCCTCGTCCATCGCGGTCGGGCGGCTGCTCTTGTTGCGGTCTCTGTTTCGGCTCAAAGGGCCTCCATTTCGGGTAGAACCGACCCTCCGCGGAGGGCTCGGGAGATGTGTTGTACAGTCCGAAAAACGCGGTAGTATAGCAGCTTTCCGGGCCCCGCGAAACGGGGGTCCGGAACACCGCCGGTCCGGGGATTGCTCGTGTGCCGCCACGATGGCGGCGCGGCCCGGCTCGCGCGTGACTGCTGATACCCCGTAGACGGAAAACGTGCCCCTTCCCAGCTTCTCCGGCCTGATCCGCGCCGCCCCCGGCCGCCACGTGCGCTGGCGCGACCTGGAACTGCGCACGCACCAGGCCGATTTCGGCGCCTACCGCATCCACTGGGCCGAGACCGGCACGGGCGAGGACGCGGTGGCGCTGGTGCACGGACTGTCCGGATCGTCGCGCTGGTGGGCGCGCAACATCCGCGGGCTTTCGGCGCACTACCGCGTGCTGGTGCCCGACGTGGTGGGCTTCGGGCGCAGCCGGCTGGCCGCGGCGCCGCTCCCCGACATGCCCTCGCTGGCGGCGGTGCTGGGCGAGTGGCTGGGCTTTGCGGCCGACGGGCCGGCGCACCTGGTGGGGCACTCCATGGGCGGGCAGCTGTCCATTCACCTGGCCGCGCGCTTCGGCGAGCACGTCAAGCGGCTGGTGCTGGTGGACGCGGCCGGCCTGCCCCGCCCCATCACGCCGCGGATGGTGACGCGCTTCGCGTACGAGATGGCGCCGCCCCGGCAGTGGGGCGACCCCACCTTTCTTCCCGTGATGCTGGGCGACGCGCTGTCGGCCGGCCCGTGGAACGTGATGCGCGCCCTGCGCCACATCCTGCGCGACGACGTGCGCCCGCTCCTTTCCGACATCCGCCAGCCCACGCTCCTTCTGTGGGGCGAGCGCGACAGCATCATCCCCCCGCTGCACGGCGAAGAGATGCGGCGGCTGATCCCCGGCTCGCGGCTGCTGGTGCTGCGCGGCACCTACCACAACCCCATGGTGGATGCGCCCGACGCCTTCAACCGGGCCGTGCTCGCCTTTCTGGCGGGCGAGGAGGTGGGCGAGTGAGGGCGGACGGCAGGCGGCTGGGCCGTGCCGCCGCCGAGTGGGCGGTGACGCACCGGGTGCGGGCGGACGGGTGGAACCTGCGCTACCGCCAGGCCGGCGAAGGGCCGCCGCTGGTGCTGGTGCACGGGCTGGGGTGCTCGGCGGACTACTGGGTAAAGAACGGGCCCTGGCTGGCGGCGGCGGGGTACCGCGTGCTGGCGCCGGACCTTCCCGGCTTCGGGCGCACGGAGGGGCCGCCCGTGCTGTCCATCATCCAGCAGGCGTACGCCGTCTCCCTTTTTTCCGACATCCTGGGGCTGGGGCGCGCCACCTACCTGGGGCACTCGCTCTCCTGCCAGACGGTGCTGGAGCTGGCCGCCACTGAGCCGGACCGCGTGGCGGGCATCATCCTGGCCGCGCCCACGGGCGACCGGCGCAAGAAGCGGCTGCTGCGCGAGGCCGTCGGCTTTCTGCGCGACATCCCGCGCGAGCCGCCGTCGCTGGTGCCGCTGATCGCCGACGCCTACCTGCGCGCCGGGCCGCTGCGCTGGGGCCGTACCTGGCTGGCCGGCAAGCGCCACGACGCCTTCGACGCCGCCGCCCGCGTGCGCGCGCCCGCCGTGGTGCTCGTGGGCGACCAGGACCCGGTGGTCACCGTGCACTTTGCCCGCGCCATCACCTACGCGGTAAAGGGCGCGCGCCTGCGCATCATCGAAGGCGCCGCCCACGCACTGATCTATGACGAGCCGGACGGCTTCAACCATTCCGTGCTCCAGTTCCTCGCCACGCTGCACTCGCCCGCCACACTCCCCACGCCGCGCGTCGTATCCGCCATCACGTAGGGCTGGACAGATCGGCCCGCATTCCACATAATAGTCGCGAGTCTGTAAACTCTGCGAACTTTAAAACACGTCCGCGCCCCCGCTGCATCGTGGAGGCAAGGCGTCGTGCTGCGTTCTTGATCCCAACCCAACAGCTAGGTATAATAATGCCGACGGTACTGCGGGCAGGTGGATTCCGGTTCTACTTCTACGGCGGCGACCACGAACCTGCTCACGTCCATGTCCGCAACGGAGACGGCGTGGTGGTGATCGACATCGAAACCGCACGGGTCCGACGCGTGGAGGGTGTTCGAGACAAGGATATGAGACGTGCCAAAACCCTGGTTGCAGAACACAGGGATCTGCTGCTCGTGGAGTGGGAAGACTTCGAGAGAAGAAAGGGTGATCGATGAGCGATAATTTCGAGGAGGAGTTCCGGCAGGCGCGAAAACTCGGCGAACACCTGCAGAAGACCGAGCCGCGCGCGGTGCACGCGGAGTACGATGCCGCGAAGAACGTCATCCTCGTGCAGCTGAAGTCCGGCTGCTGGTTCGGCTTTCCACCCGCGATGGACATCGACCTGCGGAATGCGACGCCGGAGCAGCTTGCGGCCGTCGAGGTCCTGCCGTGGGGCGAAGCGCTGCACTGGGAGGAGCTGGACGTCGACATCTCCGTCCCCGGTCTGATCTTCGACCTTCTGGACGCACCGGCGTGGTGGGCGCGGTGGATCGCCAGCCGGACGAGCGCGAAGAAGGCCGCTGCCTCGCGCGCGAACGGCAAGAAGGGCGGACGCCCGCGCAAGGCATCCACCCCCAAGCCCCCATCCTCCGCCAAAGCAGCCTAGAGGATCAAACGATCATCGGCAGTCAAAGCCCCGCGCAGCTTGCGGGGCTTTCCGCTTTTCCAGCCGCGGATTCATCCGCCCCGGACGAGATGCCGGCCCCTCACCCCCGTTCACCCGTTCACCCGTTCACCCGTTCACCCGTTCACCCGTTCACGCGTTCACCCCAGCCGTTCCGCCACGGCCCAGGCGAGCAGCGGCACCATGATCTCGTGGTGGCCGGTGAGGGAGAAGCCGCGGCCGCCGCCGGAGCGCGTGGGGCGCTCGACGACGTTCACCCGCGGGCGGTAGTGGCGGTTCATGTCCAGGTCGCACGCCGTGAATCCCTGCGGCGCGCCGCCGTGCAGGTTGCGCGCGACGGTCAGCGCCTTGAGGAACACCTCCGGCATCACCACCGCCGAGCCCACGTTCATCACCACGCCGCCGTCGTCCAGCCCCGCGAGCGCGGCGGAGAGGCGGCGAAAGTCGCGGTGGCCCGTTTCGCCGATGGCGGCGCCGTCGGCGGCGGGGTGCTGGTGGATGATCTCCGCGCCGAGGGCAGGGTGCAGCGTGTACTGCACGCCCAGCCGGTGCGACTGGAGGAGGAGCGAGAGATCCGGATACGCCAGGTCGCCGCGCGCCTCCAGGTCGCGGGCGAGCGACTCGCCCATCCCCCACCCCTCGCGCATCCCGCGGACGAAGGCGCCGTTCATGCCGCGCCCCGTCTCGTCCGCCATCCCGAACGACCCGTCCGCCAGCCCCGCCTCCACGTCCTCGCTGGTGCCGCCCCAGCGCGCCATCTCGTAGTCGTGCACCCCCGCGGAGCCGTTGGAGGCCAGGTGCGTGATGGCGCCGCGCCGCATCAGGTCGATCAGCACCGGCGCGAGGCCGGTCTTGACCACGTGGCCCCCCAGCATCCACAGCACCGTCCGCCGGCGCTCCACGGCGCTGGCGATCGCGTCCACCACCGCCAGAAAGCTCTCCGCCTGCAGCACGTGCGGCAGCGAGCGGACGAACGCGCCGAACGTCCGCTCCGCGGGGTCCGCCGGCGGCGGCGCGGCAAAGTGCTCGGCGAGCACCTTGTTGGGGCGTCCGCCCACCGGCACCGTGCGCACATGCGAAAGGTCCGCCTCGGGGATCTTTCCCGCCGCGGACCCGCCCTGGTTGTCGATGCCGTCTTGCATCCGCACGCTTTCCGGAGTGTAGATTTAGATCAACACCCGAAGATGTGCGGTCCGGCCCCGGCGCGCCACATCGAGCGTCGAGATGTGGGACGATCCCGAACCTGAACGCAGAGTTCGCAGCGTGAAAAGAGAGTACGCACAGGCCCCGATCCGTCCTCTGCGTACCCTCTTTTCTGCTCCCCGAACTCTGCGTTCAGATCAGCTGCCGGGCCGGAACGAGCGCAGGCGCATGGTGATGGACGCGGGGAGCCAGCCTGCCTCGGTGCGGATGAACACCGGGATGCGGTGCTGGTCGTCGGAAAAATACACCTCCGCACGGCCGCCCCGGCTGAACATGCCGTCCGTCTGGATGACGGGCCGCACGACGATGGCGCGGAACCGGCCGGCCGGCACCCGGATGGTCTCGCGGCGCAGCACCTGGATCACCACCGGGTTTCCATCCGCCTTGAAGTAGCGCGGAAGGGTGTAGGTCGCGCCCACCTCCAGCGGCAGCGTGCGCGCGAAGTACAGGAACGACAGGTCGTCCAGCGGCTCGCTGGTGGGCAGGGTGCCCGTCTGCCGGTTCTCGCGGCGAAAGGTGCGCTGCTCCGGGTTGAAGTCGTACGTGCGGGTGCGCCGGTACCGCCCCTCGTGCACGTTCTGGTGAAAACGGCGCGAGAACAGCCCGTCGGTGTCGATCCACGACTCGTAGCGGTTGTTCAGCCGGTAGACGGCGTTGCCGCCCCGCAGCGTCATCACCGTGTGGAACGTCTGCTCCCCCTGCACCGTCTCTACGCCGGCAACGGAGAGGCTGCCGCTTCCCGCGGGGAGAAAGCCGAGCTTTACCTCGTAGGTGGCGTGCTCGCCCGGCGCGAACGGCAGGCGCTGCGCATCCGCCGCGCGCCCGCCGCCCGCCGCTACCATGGCCGTCAGCATCAGCGCGAGCCTGCCTGCGCGCATCTTCATCGATCTCATCGTCCGTGCCTTGCTTCCGAAGATACGCCGCACGCCGCGAACGCCATCCACCGTGCCCGGGGTGCGACCGCTCCACGTCTTTGAGAATGAAAAAAACGAAGAGGGCGCGGAAGTCTCCGCGCCCTCCCGTTCTGTCGTACGCCGCCGGGCGCCTTAAGTGCCGGGGCGAAAGGTGCGCAGGTGCATGCTGAGCGACCCGACCACCGGCACGCGGCTGCGGATGAGCACGGGGATGCGGTGTTCGTCGTCGCTGAAGTACACCTCCGCGCGGCCGCCCTCGCCGAACATGCCGTCCGTGCGGATTACCGGCCGGACCACGATGGTGCGATAGCGGCCCGCCGGCACCGAGATGGTCTCGCGGCGCAGCACCTGGAGCACCACCGGGTTGCCGTCGGCCTTGAAGTAGCGCGGCAGCGTGTACGTGGCGCCCGTCTCCAGCGGCAGCGTGCGCGCGAAGTAGATGAACGAGAGGTCGTCCAGCGGCTGGTTGGTGGGCAGCGTGCCGGTCTGCCCGTTCTCGCGCCGGAAGGTGCGGTCTTCGGGAAAGAAGTCGTACGTGCGGTTGCGGCGAAAGCGCGCCTCGTGCTGGTTCTGGTGAAACCGGCGCGAGAACAGCCCGTCGGTGTCGATCCACGACTCGAAGCGGTCGTTCACGCGCACCAGGGCGTTGCCGCCCCGCAGCGTCATCACCGTGTGGTACACCTGCTGGCCGCGCACCGTCTGCAGCCCGGTGACGGCCATGCTTCCGCTCCCCACCGAGATGGCGCCCAGCTTTACCTGGTAGGTGGCCGACTCGCCCGCCCGGAACGGCAGGCGCTGCTGCGGGGCCTCCGCCTGGGCGGTGCCCGCGACCAGCGCCGCGGCGCTAATCGCCAGCGCCGTCCGGGCCCTCCGTACGATCCTGGATATTCCCTTCACGATTTCCTCGCTTTCGTCGTCTGCGCGGCGGGCGTCCTTCATCCGACGGCTCCGCCGCGGCCTCGGGCGCCTGCGGCTGGGGCTCGGGCGGCCGGGCCGGCACCTTGCCCCGCCGGGGCGCGCGCCGGGCCAGCTCCCACGTCTCCCGCAGCGCGGCCCACGCGTCGAAGCGCGTCTCGCGCTCGCGCCGCGTGTAGCGGATCTCCACCGGCGCCTGGTCGGCGCGCCGGGCATGCGGCGCCACGCGCAGCAGCAGCTCGGCGTTGGCGGCCCACCCCTGCCGCGTGAGCAGCGGCGCGCCCTCGCGGTCGGCCAGCGCCCGCTTGATCACCTGCACGCGGTACGCACGAAAGCCCAGGAAGGGATCCCCCACCTCGGCGGGGAGCGCGGTGCGGGCGAGGAGCCAGGGAAGCCCCCGGCGCGACCAGCGCATCCCGCGCGTCACCTCGCCCTGCACCGTGGCCATCGTCGATCCGACGATGTCCGCCCCGCCCTCCAGCTTCTTCACCAGCGCGGGGATCTCTTCCGGCGGTTCGGTGAAGTCGGCCTGCATGACGACGGCCGTGTCGCGTTTGGGATGGGTGGAGCGGGCCACCGCCTCGCGCAGCACCCGCTCCAGCGCCGCCGCGTACCCCTGCGGCCGGTCGTTGCGCAGCAGGGTGAGGGGCAGCACACGGGCGTACGGCGCCAGCACCTCGGAAGTTGCGTCCGAGGAGCCGTCGTCCAGCACGATCAGGTGAAAGTCGCGGCGGAACTCCGTCATCACCTGGCGAATCCGCCAGAGCAGGACTCCAACCGTCGGCGCCTCGTTCAGCGCCGGGATGCAGATGTAGATCACAGACCGTCCTGTTCCGCGTCGTCCTCCCCCGCACCGCCAGCCGTGGGGATACCCGGTGCCGCCGCGTCCGGTTCCCCTCTGGGCTTGCTCTTCCAGCGCCGGTGGAACCAGAAGTACTGCTCCGGCGCCTGGCGCACGGACGCCTCCAGCCGCGCCGCCAGCTCCGCCGTCAGCGCCGCGACGTCGGCCTCCAGGTCGCCCGTACGGGGCACGGGAACGCGAGTCCCGGACACCTCGTACCGCACTCCGGGCCCCGGCAGCCGCCGCGCCACGCAGGCGAACACCGGCGCGCCGAAGCGGATGGCGAACAGCGCCGGCCCGCGGTGCGTGGACGCCGGCACGCCGAAGAAGGGAACGAAGACCCCCGCCCTGCGCGCGTCCTGGTCGCCGACGATGCCGACGACGCCGTTCTTCCGCAGTGCGCGCGGCACCTTGAGCGGCGCCTCGCGCTGGGAGATGGTCTCCACGCCCAGGCGGCGGCGGGTGGCGTCCAGCCGCTGGTCCACCAGCAGGTTGCCCTGGCGGCGGACGATGGCGGAGATGGGCACGCCGCGGGATGCGACGGTGGCCGCCGCTATCTCCCAGTTGCCGTAGTGGCCGGTGACCAGGATGCAGCCGTTCCCCTCCGCCAGCGCGCCCTCCATCTCGTCCCAGCCCCGGGTGACGGTGCGGTCGATGACGGCCTGCGGGTCCAGCTTGGCCAGCCGCAGCATGGCCGCCGCCTCGCGTCCCAGGTGCTCGTACGCGCGCCGGGCGACGTCATTCCGCCACGCGTCCGTCGCCTCCGGAAAGGCCAGGCGAAGGTTTCCCTCCACCGTCGCGCGGCGGATGCCCAGCCGGTACACCGCCGCGCCCAGCCGGCGGCCGAAGGCGTCGGCCATCCCCTCCGGCAGCGAGGCCACGGCGCCTTCCAGCGTGCGCGCCAGCGCGTACTCCACCCGGTGCCGCGGCGCGTGCCGCCGCGTGTCTGCTTCCGCCACAGCGTCCCAATTGCGAGAAAGCCGGCCCGGGGCGTGTCCCCTGGCCGGCCGTTGAAGATAGCAGGTTCGCGTGTCCGCCGCTCGGTCGGTGAGCGCGTGAGCGCGTGAACGGGTGAACGGGTGAACGGGTGAACGGGTGAACGGGTGAACGGGTGAACGGGAAGATAGCCGCTGCGTCCGCGGGGACACCCCGCTCCTGCTCGCTCAGGCTCGCCCCCTCTCCCGCACGCGGGAGAGGGTATAAACGTCACTCAGGGTGGAGGAGTGCGTCGGAGAGTTTCGGAGCGGGATCGAATTCTCCCCCTCTCCCGCGCAGCGGGGGAGGGGGCCGGGGGGCATAAGCGCTAGCTTAAGCCTAAGCTATAGTCGGAATGCAACATCGCTGCGCCTTTCGCTTGCGAACTCGCTCCCGCAACTTCGTTGCGAGTCGCTCTCCATGCCTCAGCAGCTCACTGGGCAGGCAGGGCAGGGAAACCACGGCGAGCAGGCTGTCCCGGGCCTCAATGAACTCCCGCCAGCGGCTTCCCTGCGGGCAATTCGTACCCCCAGGGGGAAAAAAGCCGAGCCGCCTCGCCCAGCTTCTCGATCAACAGCACCGCCAGGAGCTTGCCGTAGATCCACGCCCGGGCCGACTCCGGATCCTTCTTGGGCACGTGCCCGGCTCCAAGGAGCGACTTGATCCGCTTGAAGGCCAGCTCCACCTGCCATCGCAACCGATACAGTTCCAAGACTTCCGAAGCCGGAGCGCCGGGCCCGAGTGTCGTCAGGACGATGATGTACCCGGCCGCTTCCAACGTCTCGGGGCGTACCTGCTTTTGCTTCTTCCGCGCGAAGCGGGCGAGCTTCTCTCTGCTCTGTCTTGCCGCCTCGGCGCTTTTGCGGATCGCGACCACTCGCGCGGCGTAACTCCTGCCCGATGCCGTGAAGGAAACCGGCCACTCGCCAGGCTCATGCTCCGGGAGCGTACGCAGCGAGCCGAGCAAGTCGAAAGCCGCGCCCTGGCTGTCACAGAGCGGAAAGGCGCCGGTGTTCAGCCGGACGACTACGTCACCCCCTCCATCGACCACGTGGGCAACACCCTCGCGGTGCGAGTACCCGCGGTCCCCCAGGATCACGTCTCCCGGCTGCACCGGGAGGCGAGTATAGGTTTCGCCGCCGGACGGGTCCGTGACCTCGAAGAAGTCGCACTCCAGCGACGACAGCTTCAACGAGTAGTGGACCCGCCAGTCGGTGCCCGTGCTTCCGGGCTCGCTAACGGTGGTTGCGTCCACCACCCGGACCTGCCGGCCCTCCGACGTCGATGGGACAGGCCCATGATACGGGCTGGCCGCGAAGATCTGTTGCGCCAGCGTACGAAGCCACGGCCCCGCGTTGCGCACCCTGCTGCGCAACGAGACATCAGAGATGCGAGCCAGCCCGGCGCGTTCCGCGCGGGCGGCGGTCTGGCGCATCGAGAGTCCGGCTCCGACGTGGAGCATGATCAGGAGCAGGAGCGTGCCCGGATCGCGGATCTCGCGCTCTCGCCGAAGCGCCCCGGTCGTACGTGCCAGTTCGCGCCAGTCCGGCGGGAGAAAGCCGGTGATGATGCTCCACTCGCGAAGCAAGGTCTCGGTGTCCATGCAGCACAGCTTAACTCGCTGTTCCACCTACGACAAGACCGCTAAGCTAGCGCTTATGGGGCCGGGGGGAGGGGGCCCCGTCGGGCGCAGTTCGATGTCGTTCGTCGAGCTTCTATCCCCGCCCCACCATCACCCGTTCACCCGTTCACCCGTTCACCCGTTCACCCGTTCACCCTACCGTCCCGCCCCCGCCAGCACCTCCGCCACCGTCTCGTCCGCGACCGCGTGCCCCCAGCGTCCCTCCTTGCCCATCAGCGGCGTGCCGATGTCCTGGATGAGCGCGTACTCCACGCGGCCGTTGCGCGCCTTCTTGTCCGTGCGCGTCCAGCCGACCACCTCGTCCGCGGCGTACCCCAG
The DNA here is from genome assembly GCA_036379135.1 of Longimicrobium sp. Lineage (GTDB taxonomy): Bacteria > Gemmatimonadota > Gemmatimonadetes > Longimicrobiales > Longimicrobiaceae > Longimicrobium. The sequence continues at coordinate 8,492 of DASUVG010000231.1, read as the reverse complement.
GGGGAGCGAGGTGGGCAGCCCCAGCTTCGTCAGCAGCTTGCGCAGCCGCGCGGCCGTTCCGGTCACCGTCACGCCGGAGCGCTCGCCGATGCGCGCCTCCTCCACCATCCCCACCGCCACCGCCTCGCCGTGCAGCATGGCGTAGCCGCTCACCGCCTCGACCGCGTGGGCGATGGTGTGGCCGAAGTTGAGCAGCTTGCGGGGCCCGCTCTCCTTTTCGTCGCGCGCAACGATCTCGGCCTTGATCTCCACCGAGCGGACGATCAGCCGCGCCAGGGCCTGCGGCTCGCCCGCCAGCAGCGCTTCGGCGTTCTCGTCGATCCACTGCAGGTACTCGGCGTCGGCGATGGCGCCGTGCTTTACCGCCTCGGCCATGCCGGCGCGCAGGTGCGCCTCGGGAAGCGTCTGCAGCAGCTCGGGATCGATCACCACGCAGTGCGGCTGGTGAAAGGCGCCCACCAGGTTCTTGCCCGCGGGCGTATCCACCCCCGTCTTGCCGCCCACCGAGGCGTCGATCATCGCCAGCAGCGAGGTGGGCACCTGCACGAAGGGAAGGCCGCGCATGTACGTGGCGGCGACGAATCCGCCCAGGTCACCGGGAACGCCGCCGCCAAAGGCCAGAAGCGCGGTGTCGCGCCCGCAGCCGGCCTCGAGCATGGCGTCGCTCACCAGCGACCACGTCTCGCGGTTCTTCTGCTCCTCGCCCGAGGTGAAGGCGAATACGTCGGTGCGGTACCCCGCGCCGTGCAGCATGCGCGACAGGCGCACGGCGTACAGCTCGGCCACGCGGTCGTCGGTGACCACGGCGTAGCGGTGCGCGGGACAGAAGCGCGACAGGATGGAGGCGATGCTGGTGAACAGCCCCGCGCCCACCAGCACCTCGTAGCTGCGGGAGTTGCCTTCGGGAAGCGAGACCTTGACTCTGTGGGGCGTGCTCATACCGGTTCCTGTAATCGTTGCGCCGCGCGGCGGTCCATTCCCGTGCCCACCATCGTCTCGTCGGCCAGCCACAGGGCAACCCGCCCCAGGTCGCCGTCCATCTCGTCCGCGCGGCGGCGGATGTCGTCCGCCGCGCATCCGCGCTCCAGTAGCCGCGGCAGCGCCGCCAGCTCGTGACCGTCGCCCAGCGCCGCGGCCACGCCCTCCAGCCTCTCGCCCAGGCGCTCCACCCACGCCGCGGCGGAGATCGTCCGCGGCTCCGCCGACTCCACGTCGGCGAACACCGCCCGCGCGCCGTAGCGGCTTGCGCGCCACCCGTTGTCGCTCAGCAGCGTCTGCACGAACGAGTCGGGGAGGGGAGAATCGCGCAGCAGCCCCTCCGCCGCCCCGGCCACGACGGCGCGCAGCAGCGCCGCGATGGCCACGGCATCCTCCAGTCGCGGCGTGCAGTCGGCGATGCGCGCCTCGATCGTGGGATACACGTGGTGCGGGCGCATCTCCCAGTACAGCCGCCCCGGGGCGTCGATGCGCTCCGAGTCCACCAGCCACCTGACCAGCGCCGCGTACTCCGCGTCGTCCGCGAACCGCGGCGGGGCGCCCGTGCGGGGCCAGCGGCGCCAGAGCACGGACCGGTACGACGCGTGCCCCGTGTCCTGCCCCCCGAAGTACGGCGACGCGGCCGAGAGCGCCAGCAGCAGGGGCAGGTGCAGGCGTACGCAATTGCTTGCCTGCGCGCGGTCCACGCCTTTGGGCACCCCCACGTGCACGTGCATGCCGAAGATGGCCTGCGACTCCGCCAGCCGCCGGTACTCCTCGCGCAGCTCCTGGTAGACGGGCGCGGGGTTGAACACGTGGCCTTCGGCGGGGCTGAACGGGTGCGTCCCCGCCGCCACGATGCGAAGCCCCTGCGCCTCCGCCGCCACGGCCGCGGTAAAGCGCAGCCGGGCCAGGTCCTCGCGCACGCAGTCGGTGCCCTGGCACACGCCGGTCTCCACCTCCACCGTGTGCTCCTGCATCTCCGGCTTGAGCTCGTCGGCCCAGTCGCCGGCGATCACGTAGCGGGCACGGCTCCGCAGCTCGCCGGTGCGCGCGTCGACGAGCTGGTACTCTTCTTCTACTCCGACCGTGAAGTCGTGGGGGTGGGGCATGCTGCGTCGTGAAGAGGAACGCGCGTTCCACCCCGGCGGGGAGCTTAGCCGGACGGACGCGTGGGGGCAAGCGGTGCCCCGGACCCGGGAAGCGCGCCCACCCGCTCGACGCGCTCCAGCCCTGCGGCCGTGGAAAGCAACTCCCGCGCCGTCCTGATGAGGACAGGATGCAGCCACTCCGGCGCCACCTCCGCCAGCGGATGCAGCACGAAGCCGCGCAGGTGCAGACGCGGATGCGGAAGGGTCAGATCCGCCGTCCGCATCACCCGCGCCCCGTACGCCAGCAGGTCGATGTCGATGGTGCGCGGAGCGTCGCGGAAGGTGCGCCTGCGCCCCAGCGCCTCCTCCACCGCCTGCGCCGCCCGCAGCAGCGCCGGCGGCTCCAGCGCCGTCCATCCGCGGACCACCAGGTTGTAGAAGTCCGGCTGCTCCCTGAACCCCACCGGCTCCGACCGGTAGAGGGACGAGACGGCGTCGATCCGCACCACGCGCGACAGGGCCTGGACGGCGCCGGCGAGCTGCGCCGCGGGATCGCCCTGGTTGGCGCCCAGCCCCAGCAGCACCTCGCCTCCCGCGCCGTCGTCGTGCGTGCTCATCGGATAGATGGATGGATGGATGGATGCGGGGATCGAAGCAAGCGGCCGGCGGACAAGGTAACAGCGGGGGCCCTCCTCCGCGGCCCGAGCGCCCCACCGGGCTGCAGGCCGGGACCCCAGAGCAGACGAAAACCCTGCCGGAGCGCGATCGAATTCTCCCCCTCGCCCGCGGAGCGGGAAAGGGCCCCGCGGACGCGGCTCGATCCACGCCGAACCGTCTCCATCCCCGCGCATCGCCCGGCCGCCGACGCGCGGGGGAGCGGGCGGAAGCGCCCTCGCCGAGCCGCCGCGACGACGAAGCGGCGCCCCCGAACCCGGGGACGCCGCTCCATCACTTCACCTCGCCAGCCCGTCCGGATCCTTCCCGGAACGAGAAGGCTCAGTACCCGGGGTTCTGGATGAGCGCCGGGTTGGCGTCGATCTCACGCTGCGGAATGGGGAAGATGAGCTTGTTGGTCGTGATCCCCAGCGTGGTGAGCCGCGACTGCGCCGCCGCGACCACGTCGGCGAAGCGCTTGAGGTCGAAGAAGTAGTGCCCCTCGTAGAACAGCTCGTGGCGGCGCTCCACCAGCACGATCTCCAGGACCTCGGCGGCCTCCAGCGTGCCGTCCTCGTCCAGGTCGCCGGTGGTGGCGTCGTAGCCCTCCAGGCCGGCGCGCTCGCGCAGCACGTTCACGTCCTCCAGCGCCTGGGCAAAGTCGCCCATGCGGGCCGCCGCCTCGGCGCGGATCAGGTACATCTCGGCCAGCCGAAGCACCGGGATGTCGTCGGCCGTGGTGCTGATGTCCGTGTACTTGTTGCCGAAGTGGTCGCCGGCCGGGTCCGGCGCGATGGCCACGTCGAAGCGCGCGTCGCCCTCTTCGAACGAGTTCACCAGGTTGCTGCTGGGCGCGATGCCGTAGCGGCCGCCCATGGAGCCCGGGAAGAACCAGAAGGCCAGCGAGCCCGGGTCCGTCACGGTGAAGGGGATCTCGAAGATCGCCTCGTCGGTCTGCTCCTTCTCGAACGCGTTCTCGTACTGCGGCTCCAGCGAGAACGTGTGGCTCTCGATGATCTCGTCGGCCAGGGCGTACGCCTGCGCCCACTCCCGCTGGTACGTGTGCGCCCGGGCCAGCAGCGCGGTGGCCGCCTCGTAGCTGGCGCGGCCCGCGGCGTCGGAGCCCAGCTCCGGCAGCCCCGCGCGCGCCTGGGCCAGCTCCGCCTCGATGAAGGCGAAGATCTCGGCCTGGCTGTTCCTGGCCTGACGCACGTCGTCGGGCACCGCGTCGATGGGCGTGGTGACCAGCGGCACGCCGCCGAAGAAGTTGACCAGGTTGAAGTAGTTCAGCGCGCGGACGAAGTGCGCCTCGCCGGCCAGCTGAGCGTACTCGTCCTCGTCGAACTCCGACTCCAGGCCGGGAAGCGCCGCCAGCACGTTGTTGGCGCGGTCGATTCCCTGGTACGCCGAGCCCCACAGCCCCGGCAGCGCCGTGTTGGCGGCCGTGACGTTGCGGCGGGCGACCTCGCGGTCGCTGGTGTACGTGCCCGTGAACGCCAGGTTGCCGGCGTACAGGTCGGGGAAGATGATCAGGTTGCGGCAGTACCCGCCGTCGCAGGTCTGCAGGGCGTCGTACATGGCGTTCACCGCCACGCGCACCTCCTCGGGAGTGTCCAGCGCCTCCTCGAAGGGGATGGTCTGCTGCGGGGTGGGGTCGAGCGCCCCGTCGCAGGCGGCGGACCCGAAGGCCGCCGCCGCGAAGATCCCCAGTGCTCTGAGCTTCATTCGTGATCTCCTTAGAAGCCGACGTTCAGGCCGACGGTGTACGTGCGCGCCTGCGGAAGCGTGTAGAAGTCGATCCCGCGGGTGATGGCGGCGGCACCGTTGAAGTTGACCTCCGGGTCGAAACCGCTGTAGTCGGTCCACGTCTTGAGGTTCTGCGCCTGCACGTACAGCCGCAGGCTGCCCAGCCCCGCGCCGCGGGCGAAGGCCACCGGCACGTTGTAGCCCAGCACGGCGTTCTTGATGCGCACGTAGCTGCCGTCCTCGACGAAGCGGCTGCTGCTGCGCGCGTTGCTGTTGCTGTCGTACCAGGTCGCGCGCGCCTCGGTGGTGCTGGGGTTGTCGGGCGTCCAGCGGTCGCGGGCGTGCGCCGAGTTGTTGTCGATGTACGTGCCGAACGCGTCGGTGTACTCGCGGTTGCCGTTGTAGATGTCGTTGCCCTGCGAGAACTGCGTGAACACCGTCAGGTCAAAGCCGCCGAACGACAGGTTGTTGGTCCAGCCGCCGGTGTACTCGGGCCAGGGGCTGCCGATGCGCTCCTGGTCGGCCGAGGTGATGACGCCGTCCTTGTTCACGTCGTGGAACTTCACGTCGCCCGGCACCGTGAACGCCGACTGGTAGCCGGTGCCCTCGGGGCAGGTGGCGCCCGTGTTGTCGTAGCAGATCTCGTCCTCGGACTGGAAGATCCCGTCCATCACGTAGCCGCGGAAGAAGCCCAGGGGCTCGCCCTCTTCCACGCGCGCCACGAAGTTGCCGCTGATGGCCTGCTCGTTGTACAGCTTGGTGACTTCGTTCTCGTTGTGCGACACGTTGAACTCGGTCGACCACTCGAACCCGCCACGGCGCCCGGCACGCACCACCTGCGCCCGGGCCGCCACCTCGAAGCCCGTGTTGCGCATCTCACCGATGTTCTCGGTGATCAGCCCGAAGCCCGTCGACAGCGGGATGGGGCGGTTGAGCAGCAGGTCCGTGGTGTTCTTGCGGTACCAGTCGAAGGTCAGGCCCAGCCGGTCGTCCAGAAAGCCCAGGTCGGCGCCCAGGTTCAGCTGGTCGGTCTTCTCCCAGCTCAGGTCGGTGTTGGCCAGCTGCAGCGGCGCGATGCCCGGGCGGTCGTTGTAGTTCTGCCCGCCGGTGAACAGCGCCGGCGACGAGAAGTCGCCCAGCCCCTCCTGGTTGCCGGTGCGGCCGAAGCTGGCGCGGAACGCCAGGTCGCTCAGCACGTTCTGGCCCTGGAAGAAGGGCTCCTCGGTCAGGCGGTACTGGATGGCCGCCGACGGGAACACGCCCCACCGGTTGTTCTCGCCAAAGCGCGACGAGCCGTCGGCGCGCACGTTCAGCGTGGTGGTAAGGCGGTCGCGCCAGGTGTGCTGCAGGCGCCCGAAGAACGAGAGCAGGTTGTACTCGGTGAGCGACGAGCTGCCGCCGGTGACGGTGGCGGCCGAGGCCAGCTGCTTGAGCCCCGACGGGAACTGCGTGCCGAACACCGAGTTGAACTCGCTGTCGTTGTCCTCGTACGCGCTGCCCACCACGCCCGAGAAGGCGTTGGCGTCGTTCAGCTCGCGCTGCCAGCTGAGCGTGCCCTCGGCCAGCACCTTGGTGGCGAACGAGTTGCCCACCTGGCCAAAGCCGTTGCTCCCCGAGCCGGGCGGAACCATGGGCGAGTCGTACAGAAAGCCGCGCAGGTTGTACTGGTCCAGGCCCACGTTCAGGCGCGCGTTCACGCCCTCGAAGATCCGGTAGTCGGCAAAGGCGTTGCCCAGCACGTGAAAGCTGCGCTCCTCGGCCCGGTTCTCGAAGTTCAGGGCGACCGGGTTGACGTACGCCAGCGTGTTCAGGTTGTACTCGCCCTCGTCGTCGAACACCGGGTCCACCGGCGCGCTGGCGATGGCGTTGGCGAAGGGCCCGTAGATGGTGTTGTCGCCGCGCGAGCGCTCGATCACGCCGCGGCTCAGGGCCACGCTGGTCCCCAGGGTCACGCGGTCGCTGGCGGTGTAGTCCAGGTTCACGCGGCCGTTCAGGCGCTCGAAGCCGTAGCCCGACACGATGCCGTCCTGCAGGAAGCGGGTGCCGCTCACGTAGTAGCGGGCGCGCTCCGTGCCGCCGGCGATGGAGCCGAACAGGTTGCTCATGGGCGCGGGCTCGAGGATCTCGTCGATCCAGTCCGTGTCCACGCTGGGGTCCACGATGATGAGCGCGTCGTCGCCCTCGAAGCCGAAGAGCTGCGCCGCGCCGTAGTCCGCCGGCGCGCCGTCGTTGACGAAGCCCTCGTTGTAGACTTCGATGTACTCGGCGGCGTTCAGGAAGTCGGGCTGGCGCCAGGCCTCCTGCGTGCCCACGTAGCTCTGGAAGCGGATGTCGGGGCGCTCGCCCGCGCGGCCGCGCTTGGTGCTGATGAGCACCACGCCGTTGCTGGCGCGCGAGCCGTAGATCGCCGCCGCCGAGGCGTCCTTCAGCACCTCGATGGACTCGATCTCGCTGGGGTTCAGGTCCGACAGGGCGTCGATGCCCTGCGTCTGCCCGATGGCGCCCTGGATGGTGCTGAAGCTGCCCTGGATGAGGGGCACGCCGTCGATCACGTACAGCGGCTCGTTGCCGGCGGTGATGGACGAGGCGCCGCGCACGCGGACGGAGATGGCGCTCCCCGGCACGCCGGAGTTCTGCACCACCTGCACGCCCGCCACGCGGCCCTGCAGCACGTTCTCCACGGTGGCCGTGGGGGCGCTCTCGGTCACGTCGCTGGGACGGATGGACGAGATGGCGCCGCCGCCGGCGCGCCGGCGCTCCACCTGCCCGTAGCCGATGACCACCACCTCGTCCAGCCCCAGCACGTCGGGGCTGAGGGTGAAGTTGGCCTCGGTGGCCCCGGTGCCCACGGTGACGGTGCGCGTCTGGGCCGAAAAGCCGATGCGGACGGCGCGCACGGTGCGCTGGCCGGCCGCCACGTTGTTCAGGACGTAGGCGCCCTGCTGGTTGGTGACCACGGTCTGGTTGGTCCCCACCACGGCAACCTGCACCCCCTGGAGCGCCTGGCCCGAGCCCTGCTCGGTCACCCGGCCCCGGATGGTTCCCCCTTGCGCGAAGGCCGCCGCGGGCGCAAGCGCCAGCGTAAGGGCCACGGCAAGCAGCGTACGAAGTCTTGTCATCCTGCTCTTCTCCTGGTTGAGCGCCGGTTCCCCGTGAACCGGCGAACGCTCCCGGCCAACTTCATGTGGTTGAGGATCGAGCACCCCCGGCCTCGCGCCCGGGCCTGCCAGGGTGCCGCTCGCTTCCCGCTCCTGTCTGGCGTGATGCGCGCGTTCTCCGCAACGACGCGGCGCCCGTCGTGGACAGGCGGCCAACCTGCCCCCGCGCCGGCTGCGTCCGTTCGGAACGCCGCGTTGGCGGAGGGTTGGGGGAGAAAGGAAGAAGGCCGGCCGGCTGCCGTCCTCCGTTATACTACGTCTTGACCGCCCCGATACTGACGAGGGGCGAAAAAGCACACGGCATTTTCTCCGGGAGCAAGGGAAGGCCGGACGGTGGTCCGACGTTCCCGCACTGGCCCCGGAGAGGCTGGCGACGCACCTTGCGTCAATCCCCGCAAACGGCTTGCGAGGGGATTTGCACGAATGACGGAAGTGTAACCACCAGGGTTACTTACCGCAAGGATACCGGGTGCCCGGCGGGGGGGGTCCGGCAGAATGCAATGGACGGCGAATCGATGCGACGCACGATCTTTACGTTCGACACCACGCACCACGCGCTGTGGGCCGAAGAGGTGGCACAGGCGCGCGGCATTCCCGCCGACGTGATCCCCGCGCCGCCCGCGGCGCGGGCGCGGTGCAACCTCGCCCTGGAGACGCTCCCCGAGGAGGTCGATCTCCTCGCCGCCGCGCTCGACGAGGAGGGCGTCGCGTTCGGAAGATGGGAGGCGGAGGAGGGGATTTGAGGTGAACGGGTGAACGGGTGAACGGGTGAGCGGGTGAGCGGGTGAGCGGGTGAGCGGGTGAGCGGGTGAGCGGGTGAGCGGGTGAGCGGGTGAGCGGGTGAGCGGGTGAGCGGGTGACGATGGTC
>DASUVG010000230.1:0-6713 GCA_036379135.1 Longimicrobium sp. | reverse complement strand
ATCTCTTGTGACGGTAGGTGATGCGGCCGCGCGTAAGGTCGTACGGCGAAAGCGACAGGGTCACGCGGTCGCCCACCATCACGCGGATCTTGAACTTGGTCATCTTTCCGGCACCGTAGGCCAGCACCACGTGGCCATTCTCCAGCTCTACGCGGTACTTGCGGTCCGGGAGCACCTCGGTCACGTGCCCATCCACCACGATTCCTTCTTCCTTTGCCAAGCTCCTCCCCTTCTGCACAAGCGTGCGTTTAGTGGACGATGACCGCGGCGTCCAGTCTACAATCGACGGACTCCGGGGCAGTACAGACGTATGTATACCGCGCCAGCCCCGATCGGTTCCGCGATTCTGCAGCCCCGGTCAGCACGGGTTGCGTTCCCACGTATGTACAATAACATTAAACTGCACGTACAACAAAGGGAGAGACATGGAAAAGACGATCAAGCGCGCGACCACCCCCCGTCCCAAGCTCCCGCGCCCGACGAGTGCTCCGGAGGCGCCGAGGAAAAAGAACTTCCGTCTGCACCAGTCCAAAATCGATCGCGCGATGGAGATCCTGGGCACCAGGACGGAAACCGAAACCATCGAGCAGGCACTGGACATGCTCGTCTTTCGCGACCGGCTGGTTCAGGGCGTCCGCAACATGCGCGGAGCCGGGCTCGAGGACATCTTTGAGTACGAGGGCTGAATGCCCAAGTACGTCCTGGACTCCAACCTCTACATCCAGGCAACGCGGGAGAACGCCTTCAATGACGAGCTAGAGGCGTTCTTCTGGTCAGCGGCCCCGTACATCTACCTGCACTCGGTCGTCGCCGGCGAGTTGGTTGCGGGCGCCTTTCAACCGGAACTGGAGCGGCGGACGTTCGAACAGTTCATCGAGCCACACCAGGATACGGGCCGTGTGATCACCCCCAGTCACGCTGCCTGGCTTCGTGCCGGGCAGATCATCGTCAAGTTGGTGAGGGCCAAACGCCTTGGCGCCAAGGGCGTCCCCCGTTCGTTCTTCAACGACTGCCTCATCGCCGCTTCCGCGCGGGAACATGGCCTCACCATCATCACCCGCAACACCGCGGACTTCGACCTGATCCGCACGGTAGAGCCCGTTGACGCGGTTCCACCTTGGCCAGAGCCGCGCCGTTAGTTGATCCTCAGGATCCGCCAGCCGGTTCCGGGCAGGGGAGCTTGCGCTGCTCCTCGACGAAGCGGACGGGGCGGGCGTCGGCGGGGATGCGGACGAGGTCGCGGGGCCACACGCGCACCTTGGGCTCGTCACACCCGTCCTGGCGCGAGGTACGGCGCAGAACGACCAGCACCGAATCGCCCACCACGCCGCTGCCGCGCACCTGGATGCTGTCCGCCGGCGATTCGCGCCGGCCCATCGCGGCCAGGATGATCATCTCCTTGGACCAGTCGAAGCCGGCGGGGAGCTGCGGGCGGGGGCATCCCTCCCTGAAGGCGTACTCCCAGAAGCCGTTCCACTCCGCCTCCATCCGGAACACCTTGCGCGTGGACGCCGGCTGGCACGCCGGCAGCTCCGCCGCGGGCATCGCCATCCGCGCGACCGCCGCCACCGGCGACACGCCTTCCGGGAGCGACGACTGCTGCGGCTCCTCCTCCGCATCCCCTCCCCCACCACAGGCGGCGGTGAGGAGCAGGGCGATGGCGGCCAACAGGCGCGCGGGGGTACGGCGCGGAACGATCCGGGTCCTGTGCATCCGGTGAACTTTCGGTTGTCGGGAGAGCTGATGGGAAGGGCTGGAGCGCCTGCAGGAGATTAGGGCCGGATCCTCCGCGAGACAACCGTCTTCGCCGCGGCCACCCCCGCGCGCCCGTGCGAGAGGCCCTTCCGAACCCTCCTTCGGCACGGTGCGCGAGGAATCCCCGCGCCACGTCTGGACAACCTCCGTTCACCTTCCGCTCCGGCCCCCGCGGCCCCATATTCCGGGCCAGCCTTCCCACCTGTGCGGCCCGGGCGAGACCCGGGCGCAAGTCGTTGGGTATCAATCAGATCCAGTTTCGTTCGCCATCCTTTCGGGAGCTTCCAGGGCCGATGTCGTTCGTTCACCTGCACTGCCATTCCGAGTACTCGCTGCTGGACGGCGCGAACCGGATCGGCGACCTGATCAAGCGCGCCAAGGACTTCGAGCAGCCGGCCATCGCCCTCACGGACCACGGCTGCATGTTCGGCGCGTGGGTGTTCCAGGAAGCGGCCAAGAAGGCCGGCATCAAGCCCATCATCGGCATGGAGGCGTACGTGGCGCCGGCCAGCCGCCACGAGCGCGGCAAGGTGAAGGGCGAGAAGGGCTACTACCACCTGGTCCTGCTGGCCCGCGACTACGACGGCTACCGGAACCTCAGCAAGCTCACCTCCATCGGCTACACGGAGGGCTTCTACGGCAAGCCGCGCATCGACCGCGAAGTCCTCGCGCGGCACGGCGAGGGGCTGATCGTCACCAGCGCCTGCCTGGCGGGGGAGATCGCGCAGCACCTGATGGAGGACCGCTGGGAGCAGGCGCGCGAGGCGGTGGCGTGGCACCAGGACATCTTCCGCGACCGCTACTACCTGGAGGTGCAGGGGCACGACAGCCAGGGGCAGGAAGAGCTCAACCGCCGCATCTTCAAGCTGGCGGAGGAGATGAGCGTTCCCGTCATCGCCAGCAACGACGCGCACTTTCTCAAGGCGGAGGACCACCAGGCGCACGACGTTCTGCTCTGCATCGGGCTGGGGAAGGACTTCAACGACCCCAACCGCATGAAGTACGACGGGCAGCTGTACTTCAAGAACCACGAGGAGATGGCGGAGCGCTTTCCCGGCCGCACCGACGTGCTGGAGAACACGCTGCGCATCGCCGACGAGTGCAACTGGAGCTATCCCAAGGGCTACCACGTCCCCGCCTTCCCCGTGGAGCAGGAGGGCTACGTCTCCGAGGACGAGATGCTGCGCGCCTGGGTGTGGAAGGGCGCGCTCGCGCACTACGCGCCCAAGGGGACGCAGGCGGACGCCGATCCCAAGACGGTCCTGTCGCAGGAGATCATCGACCGGGTGGAGTACGAGCTGGGGGTGATCACCTCGCTCAACTACTCCGGCTACTTCCTGATCACGGCCGACTTCATCCGCTGGGCGCGCGACCACGACATCCCCGTGGGCCCGGGGCGCGGCTCGGCGGCGGGATCCATCGTGGCCTACTGCATGGGGATCACGGACTGCTGCCCCATCAAGTTCGACCTGCTGTTCGAGCGCTTTCTGAACCCCGAGCGCGTGTCCATGCCCGACGTGGACGTGGATTTCTGCTTCGAGCGGCGCGGCGAGGTGATCGAGTACGTGCGCGAGAAGTACGGCCGCGACGCGGTGGGGCAGATCATCACCTTCGGGACGATGAAGAGCCGCGCCGTGGTCAAGGACGTGGGCCGCACCCTCGGCTTCCTTCCCGCGGAGACGGACCGGCTGGCGAAGCTGATCCCCAACTCCCCCGCCTTCTCGATGAGCGTGGCCGAGGCGCGCCAGAAGATCCCGGAGATCAAGGAGCTGGACGAGAAGGACGAGCGCTACCGCCAGCTGCTGGACTACTCGTCCACCCTGGAGGGGCTGTCGCGCCACTCGTCCGTCCACGCGGCGGGCGTGGTGATCGCGCCGGGTCCGCTGGACGAGTACGTGCCCATCTGCACCCAGAGCACCAAGGGCGCGGGCGGGAGCGGCGAGAGCATCATCGTCACCCAGTACGACATGACCTGCCTGGAAAAGGCCGGCATGCTCAAGATGGACTTTCTGGGGCTCAAGACGCTGACGGTGATCTACGACACGGTCGTGGACATCCGCCGGCGCTATGGCGCACTCAAGCACCCGGAGACGGGCGAGGTGTACGCGCGGCCCGAGGACATTCCGCTGGACGATCCGGAGGTGTACGCCATGCTGGCGCGCGGCGGCACGGCGGGCGTGTTCCAGTTCGAATCGCAGCTGGCCACGGAAAAGCTGCGGCAGATGAAGGCGGACCGCTTCGACGACCTGGTCGCCGCCAACGCCCTGCTGCGCCCCGGCCCGCTGGACATGGGGATGGACGTGGTGTACATCCGCCGCAAGCTGGGGCAGGAGCAGGTGAAGTACCCGTTCCCGGAGCTGGAGCAGGTGCTGGAGCCCACCTACGGCGTGATCGTGTACCAGGAGCAGGTGATGCGCATCGCGCAGATCCTGGCCGGGCTCAGCCTCGCGGAAGCCGACGTCCTGCGTAAGGCGGTGGGCAAGAAGGACGCGGACCTGATCGCGAAGGAGCTGGGCAAATTTGTCGAAAAGGCGGTAGAGAAGGGCCATCCCCGCCAGCAGATCCGTGATCTAGCCGACCAGATCGAGGCATTCGGGAGGTACGGCTTCAACAAGTGCCTGCCCGGCGACACGGAGGTGCTGGATTCCTCCACCGGCCGACTGGTGCGCATCGAGGACCTGTACCACCGTCGCGCTTCGCTGGGCAGCGTGGTCACCTGCGACACGGACGCGCTCAAGCTGAGTGCTGGAAGCGTGGCCGACGTCGTAGACAACGGAATCAAGCCCGTCTACCGGCTGCGCACGGAGTCCGGCCGAGAGATCGAGGCAACGGACAACCATCCGTTCTTCACCATCGGAGGCTGGAAGCAGCTGGGCGAGCTGCAGCCGGGCGTGCACGTGGCGGTCCCTCGCGCGCTCCGGGTGGAAGGCTCGGCGGAGTGGGCGGACCACGAGGTGATCGCCCTGGGGCACCTGCTGGCGGAGGGAAACCTGTGTCATCCGCACTCGGTGTACTTCTACAGCCAGGATCCCGACGAGGTCGCCGACTACGTGGCCGCGGCCCAAGCGTTCGAGAACGTCCGCTGCACCATCGGCGACGAGCGCGGGACGGCCTACGTGTACGCCGCGCGCGTGGACCGAAGCGAGGAGCCGGGGATATTCGGCTGGGCAGGACGCCTGGGGATGCTCGGCAAGACGGCCACGCAGAAGGAGGTTCCGGCGGACGCGTTCACGCTCGGGAGCCGGCAGATCGGCCTGCTGCTTAGCCGCATGTGGGCCGGTGACGGGCACCTGAACCTCGAGGATCGCAACCTGTTCTACGCGACCTCGTCGAAGCGCCTCGCGAAGCAGGTGCAGCACCTGCTGCTGCGGCTGGGAATCATCGGCCGCGTGCGCGAGGTCAACTTCCCGTACCGCGACGGCCGCATCGGCTACCAGGTGTTCGTCACGGGCAACGAGAACCTGCGGCGGTTCGCGGAGACGGTCGCGGTGCACTTCCGCAGCCGCGCTCGGCGTGAGCTCGTGGAGCGGCTGGTTCTGGCGGCGCCGGCTGGGGGACCGTCCAAGGACCTGATCCCGGTCAGCATCCGCGAGACGGTGCGTGCGGCCAAGGCTCGGACCGGCCAAACGTGGGCACAGGTCGAGGCGGCGGCAGACGTGTCGTCACGCGACTTCTATCCGGTAGGGACGAATCCGAACAAGATCGGCTTCACGCGCAGAACCATCGCGCAGCTGGCGGAGCACTTCAGCGACGAGCAGCTTCGCACGTACGCGCAGAGCGACGTGCTGTGGGACCGCGTTGTCGCCATCGAATACGTGGGCGAAAAGCAGACGTACGATCTGGAGGTGCCGGTCACGCACAACTTCGTGGCCAACGACATCATCGTCCACAACAGCCATAGCGCCGCGTACTCGCTGGTCGCCTACCAGACGGCGTGGCTGAAGGTGTACTATCCCGCCGAGTTCATGGCGGCGCTGATGTCGTCGGTGGTGGACAAGATCGACGACGTGGTATCGTACATCGCGCAGTGCCGGGAGATGGGGCGCTTCATCCCGCGCGTGGGCCGCGAGGGGATCGAGGTGCTGGCCCCGCACGTGAACGAGTCCAACTGGAAGTTCACCGTCGTCGGCGAGGGCGTGGGGCGCATCCGCTTCGGGCTGGGCGCCATCCGCGGCGTGGGCGAGGGGGCGGTGCGCTCCATCATCGCCGCGCGCGAGGCGGAGGGGCCGTTCACCAGCATGTTCGACCTGCTGGTGCGCATCGACCTGCGCCTGTGCAACAAGCGGGTGCTGGAGGCGCTCATCTGCGCCGGCGCGCTGGACGGCTTCGAGGAGAAGGGGATGGGCCGCAACCAGCTGCTGGCCGGGCTGGACGCGGCGTTCGCCAACGCGCAGATGATCCAGAAGGAGCGAGAGAGCGCGCAGGACAGCTTCTTCGACATGCTGCTGGGCGGCGGCGACACCGGGACGGCCACCCTGGTCCAGGCCCCGCCGCTGCCGAAGATGGATAAGTGGACGGAGACGGAGCGGCTGGCGCGGGAAAAGGAGATCCTGGGCTTCTTCATCAGCGGCCACCCGCTCAACCGCTACCGCGAGGACGTGGCCCTGTACGAGGCCCGGACCAACACCTCGCTCCTCAAGCACCAGAAGGACGCCAAGGTGGAGCTGGCGTGCGTGGTGACCGAGGCGGCGCGGCAGATCAGCAAGAAGGACGGCTCCGAGTGGGGGCGCATTACCGTGGAGGACTTTCACGGAACGGCCACGGTGCTTGCGTTCGGCGATTCGTGGGCTAAATACAAGGAAGTGCTCAAGCAGGATGCCCCCGTGCTGATCCGCGGCGCGGTGAGCAACCGCGAGCGCGACGAGGAGGAGCCGCCCCTGTTTCTGGACAGCGCGGTCGCGCTGAGCGAGATTCGGAATGGCGGCGACGTGGGGGTGATGATCGAGATCGGCTCCGAC
>DASUVG010000229.1:0-17126 GCA_036379135.1 Longimicrobium sp. | reverse complement strand
GGTGAGGTCGTGGTTGCGCGCCTGCTGGTACATCCGGTCGATGCTGGGCCGCGAACCCCGCAGGCTCTGCGCGGCGGCCGGCGCCGCGCCCATGCCGAGCGCCGCCAGCAGCACCACCAGGGCTGTCGGTCGGAGGATTCGTTTCATCGTGCTACGGAAAAGTCGGCCGGCAGGGCCAGAGATCACACGCGGGCGCCGTGCCGCACCATGGTAAGGCGCGGGCACGGCGCCGGTCAACGTCTACCCCGGCACACCCGCCGGGTTTCCCCCCGTACGTGCGGCCGGCGCCGGAAGTTACGATCCGCCGGCGGAGAGTCCCGGTGAGCGGTCCCCGCCGTACAGGCGCCGGTAGACCACGGAGTTGCGCAGCACCATCTGCACGTACTCGCGCGTCTCGGCGAAGGGTATGCGCTCCCGGAACGCGTCCGGGTCTCCGCCGTAGCCCAGCTCGCGGCGCCAGCGGTCCGCGCGGCTGGGACCCGCGTTGTAGGCGGCCAGCGCCAGGTCGCGCTTGCCCCCGTAGCGACGCAGCTGGTCGCGCAGGTACCGCGCGCCCATCCGCAGGTTGATCTCCGGCACCGCCAGCAGGCTGGGGTCGAAGCTGCTCACCCCGGCGCCCGGCGCCAGCCACTGCCCCGTCGCGGGCATGATCTGGCTGAGCCCCGTCGCCCCTACCCACGAGCGCGCCCGCGGGTTGAACGACGACTCCTGCCGCACCAGCCCCGCGAGCAGGTAGGGATCCACCCTGGCCCGGTCCGCTTCGTCCTGCAGCAGGTCGCGGAAAGGAAAGGGGAACACCACGCGCAGCAGCCGCGCGTCCCACTCGCCGCCGCGGCGCTCCAGCAGCGCGCGGCCCAGGCGAATGCCTTCCACCGGCTGCCCGCCGTCGCGCAGCCCCTCCGCCAGCGCAAGCAGCGCGGCGGGGCGGCTGTCCAGGCGGCGGGTCTGCCAGTCCAGCTCCTGCTTCCACTCGTCCGCCAGCCCGGCGCGGTGCAGCGCGTTCAGCCGGCCCAGCGCCGCGGCGGCCTCGCGCGCGTCGCCGGGGGCGGAGGGCCAGGGGCGGTCGTTGGCCAGCGCGCGGGCCAGCGGGTCCGTCCCCATGCGGTCCGCCGCGCGGATGGCGTAGTACGAGACCGGGTCCGCGGCGATGGCGGCCCCGTACATGGCCCGCGCTCGCTCGTCGCGGCCGGCGCGCTCGTGCAGCACGCCCGCGCGGTACGCCGCCTCCGCCGTCTGCCCGCCCGCGGGGTAGCGGCCGGCGTACTGCTCCCACGCCGCCGCCGCGCCCGCGGGGTCCTTGTTCTTCAGCCGCCGGTCGCCCACCCGGTACAGCGCCTCGCGCGCGTCCGGCGACGCGGCCACGTCCGCCGCGCGGCGGTAGTAGACGATGGCCGCCTCTCGGTTCTCCGCCGCGTCGCCAAGAAGAAAGAGCGCGGTGCCGGCGGCGGCGGTGCCCGGGCGCTTCTCCACCAGCTTGCGCATCTCCGCCCAGCCGTCTTCGCTCCCCAGCCGGACGAGCGCGCGGGCGGCCAGCAGCTCCGCCTCGCCCGCCAGCGCGGGATCCGTCAGCCGCTCCGCCGCGTCCGTCAGCGCCGCGCGCGCGGGGCGAAAGTCGCGCTCCTCGAAGAGCAGCCTGCCCAGCCGCAGCCGCTGCGCCGGATCGTCCGGGGCACCGGCGCGAAGGGCGGCACGCAGCGCCCGCGCGGCCAGGCCGGGACGCTTGCCGGCCTCGTAGGCGGCGGCGCGGGCCAGCTCCTCGTCTGCCGTGCCCGTCCCCGGCATCTCCCCCAGGCGCGCCGCCGCGCGGATGCGCAGCGAGCCCGGCGCGCGCGCGTCCGCCGCGACCCTGCGCAGGTCCGCGCGCGCGTCGGCGTCGCGGCCGGCGGCGTCCAGCAGGCGCGCGTGCTCCAGCGCGATTTCGGCCGCCTCCGGCGCCGCGGCCGCGGCGGAGAGGATGGGCTCTTCGCGGGCCAGGCGGTCCAGCGCGCGCGCCGTGTCGCCGCGCCCCAGCCACAGGCGTGCCTCGGCGCGGGCCTGGCGCAGGCGCACGGGTGCGCTGGCGCTGGGCGCGGACGCCGCGCGGGCCGCGTCCGCGTCCCCCGCCTTCGCCCGCGTCTCGGCCTCCAGCGCGTACATCCAGTCCGCGCCATCGCCGCCCGCCCTGGCCGCGCGGCCGTACGCCTCCGCCGCCCCGCGTGCGTCATCCCCCCGCGCCAGCGCGCGGGCCAGGCGCGCCGCGGCTTCCGCGCGGTGCTCGGCCCGGCCGTTCGCCAGGTAGCGGCGGTATCCCTCCGCCGCGGCCGCCCACTCCCGCCGTGCCTCGTCGGCGCGGGCCAGCAGGTAGAGCCCCTCGCCGCGCGAGCGCTCCGCCAGCCAGGGGCGCCCCTGCAGCAGCCGGCGCACCTGGCTCCATCCATCCCACCCCGCCGCCGCGCGCGCCGCCGTCAGCACCACGGTCTCGGGCGCGTCCGCGGGCTCCTTCACGTAGCCGCGCAGCTGCTTCCACGCCGCCCAGGGACGCCCCGCCTCCAGGTTCCCCTGCGCCTCGCGCACGGCCAGCGCCATCCCCGCGTGCGTGAGCGCGGGCATGGGATCGTCGGGTACGTGCGGCGTAAGCTCTTCTACCGCCGGGATGTACGAGAAGATTGCACCTTCCCCCGAAGCCGTGCTGAATGCAAGGCCGGTGGCCAGGCCCACGAGGGCCGCGAACAGGGGCGTGCGGGGGTGCTTGATCATGCGGTACTGCCACTGGAATGCGAGCGGAGACGCGGAAGTACGCCGGATGCGCCGATCGCGGCGCGCGTTCCATCCGTGGTGCTCCCGGCCGGGAAAGGAGCAGGATCCGTTCCCTCGAAGTGGTGCCGGGACTGGAGGTTACATCGTGACGAAACCACCCGGGGCTCGTTAGATGAACCCCGCTCCGCCGCGCGGGTTCCCCCGCATCCATCGTGATAAGTTTATGTGTCCAAACGGGTTAATCGCACGAGGAGCAAGCCGCGCGGGTGAAAGGTGGCTGAATGGCGGCCAGACTCAGTGGCGCAGGGGCTGATCCAGGGTCTTCATGCACGCCGCTGCGTGCTGTCGAACCGCCTCCGGGAGCGTATCGACGACCGGGTGGTTGATTCCTTCGCCGCGCGCTGCCGCACAGACGTCTTCCATCCGCCCCGGCGCCTCGCGAACGACCTCTCGCACGTGCTCCACCGCGTCACCGCCGAGCCCCATCTCCGTTACCAGCCGCACCCAGTGCCGGCGACCGATCTTCGGGATCCGGTACTCGCCGCCAATGCGCAGGGCGAGATTCGCCTTCTGCAGCGGAATGCGCCGCGGATAGGGGAGGATGCTCGCAACGTCGTACAGGGGCGCCAGTCGTACCTGACGCGCGGCGATCAGCAGGGAGAAGTTCTTGGCGTGGGCGTCCGTTCCCCCGATCACCCAGTTCAGCGCGAGCGCGCTCAGCAGCGTTTCCAGGTCCTCGTTCGGCGCGCTCGAGAACTCGCGGAGCACCGCGGCCATGGCCCCGGCACCCGGGCCGCCTTCTGCTTCGTACTTGATGCGCGGGGGTACGCCCAGCGCCTGGCCGAAGTCCTCCTGGTGAACGCGCGCAATCCGTTCGCCGATCGCAACCCGGTCGTACCGCTCGACGACGATCGCCACCTCACCGTCGAACCGCCTCACTTCGGAGCGGGCGACCGGAAGCCCGAGTGCACCCGCCAGGCGCAGGCACAGGTGCTCGTTTTCCGCGAAGCCTTCCAGGCCCGCGAGCGGTGGCTTGAGGATGTGCGTGGTCGGCGTGCGGCCGGAGGGCACGCCCCATCGCCCGTCCTGGTGCAGCAGCGCCGTCTTGGGCTGCGCGCCCGGAAGGCTGAAGTAGCCGGGATCGGCCGCCACCCGGCCCGTCGCGTTCTCGGTCCGCAGCTCCCGCAGGGTCTCGGCCACCTCAGCATCCGAAAGCCACCGCACTGGCGGATGCACCTCGTCCTGCAATTCAGCGACACGATCGGGGCGGCAGAACTGCACTGCGCCTGCACAGTCCTCGCCCACGTGTGCCAGCAGGGCGAACGGGTTGCGCGCGGACACGTGGAACTGGGTTCCCCAGCGCCTCAGGATCCAGTCGTTGTCGGGGAGAAGGCCCTCCAGATACGGCCGGATCTTCTCATCCTCGTGTTCCCGCCGGCCCATCGGCATGGAGAGCGACAGGGGATACGCACCCGGCCAGTCTCGCCACGCCTGGTCGTAGGTGAATCGTAGCTTGCCGTGCAGGTTCTGCTCTACGCGTCCGACGACGCGGCCACCCAGCAACGCCACCAGAACCGGAGCGGCGCCCGTCACTCGCTTCTCCGGGCGCGATCCAGGATCTCCGCCAGATCCGGTGTCCAGCTCTCGCCGCCATCCACGAGCGGTGCTGCGGGGGTCCCTGCCGTGCGTACTTCAACGTCGAGGCCCAACGCAGCGAGGGCTTTCAACACGAGGCCAATCTCCGCACCCGCGTTCCCCCGCTCCACCTGCACCACCCATGAGCGAGACACCCCGACCCGCTTTGCGAACGCGTCTTGACTCAACCCCATCTCCAACCTCTGATCTCGCATCCGTATTCCGAGCTCTCGCGCATTGTTGACCAGCATCTGAGCTGCTCCTGGGCTTCGGTCAGCAATCGTTCCCTGTCTTCTATAACATACAGTCCGAAGCTTGTAGTCTATAGGCTACAACGTCGCAAATGTATGTTATGGGCTACAATAGACTACGATACTGGTATTGTAGTTTGCAGGCAACATCAATGCTGACGCCGGGGCCGCCGAGTGCGGCACGCGCGTTGCCCGTAAATGGCGGCACGCTGCATCCCTCACCCTGCAAGGAACTCGTGCCCCCTCTCGACCGGCTGCACCTGCCCCACTTCGATCGCCGCAAGGCAAAGCGCGACTCCGACCGGCGCAAGGAAGCGCGCGACGACGGCGGGTGGCCCACGCTTTCGTTCTTCTGCGAGCTGCGGGGGCCGGAGCTGGTGCGGCTCTTCCAGGACGAGGCGCTGATCCCGCTGCTGCTGCGGCTGGAGGCCACGGTCACCATCGGGCTGGTGGACCTGAGCCGCGAGCGGGCAGAGGTGGTGCGGCGGCTGAACCGCATGGGGGTGCCGGTGGCCGCGTGGCTGCTGCTGCCGGAGGAGAGCGGCTACTGGTTCAACGCGCACAACGCACGCGAGGCGTGGGAGCGCTACGGCGACTTCATCGCCTGGACGCGGGCACACGGGCTGCGCTGGGAGCGCGTGGGCATCGACATCGAGCCCAACATCGACGAGGTGCGCATGGTGCGGCAGCGGCCGCTGGCGCTGCTGCGCGCCCTTCCGCGCATCTTTCGCTGCATCCGGCAGAACCGGGAGATGTACCAGGGGCTGGTGGCGAGCATTCACGCGGACGGCTATCCCGTGGACGCGTACGTGTTTCCCTTCATCCACACGGAGCGCGAGGCCGGGACGGAGGTGCTGCAGCGCATCACGGGGATGATCGACCTGCGCGTGGACCGCGAGATCGCGATGCTGTACACCAGCTTCGTGCGGCCGCACGGGCAGGGGTTCCTGGACTTTTACGCGCGGCACTTTCCCGCCGTGGCCGTAGGCGTGACCGGCGGCGGGGTGGAGGAGGGGCTGGATCCGCCGCCGCCGCTGACGTGGGACGAGTTCGCGCGCGACCTGCGGCTCACGCGCCGGCACACGCGCGACATCCACGTGTTCAGCCTGGAGGGATGCGTGGAGCAGGGGTATCTGGAGCGCCTGGTGGACTTCGACTGGGGGATCCCCACCCACGCGCCGCCGGACGCGCTGGAGCGCGCGGCGGAGCTCACCCGGCGGATGAAGTTCGCCCTGCGCGCGCTGGACCGGCCGCACGTGGCCTCGCTCGCCGCCACCGCCGCCGTCGTGGTGCCCATCGGCATGCTGGGCCTGGCCGTGCGCATGCTCCTGCAGAAGGACGCCGACGAGGCGGATGCCGACGCGCCGGAATCCGGTCAGCCGCCGGCCTGATCCTTGGCGTCGGCCGGCGCCGGATCCAGCCAGCCGGGCGGCAGGTCGTCCACCGTATCCACGTCCGCCAGCACCTCCAGCATCGCCGGCTCCACGCCCGCGGCGCGGAACCGCTCCAGCGTCCTCTCCAGCACCTCCGGCGTGCTCCACTCCATCCCGTCGAAGATCCCGCCGGCCATCCGCCGCAAGCCGAGCAGATAGTAGCCGCCGTCCCGCGCCGGGCCGATCACCGCCGGATGCGCATCCAGCAGCTCGAAGGCGCGGCGGAGGCGGGAGGCGCTCACCTCCGGCAGGTCCGATCCCACGATCACCACGCGGTCCGCGCCGCCGGCAAAGGCGCGCGCGAAAGCGTCCTTCATCCGCGCCCCCAGGTCGCCGTCCGCCTGCGGCAGATAGAGCGGGCCGCCGCCGAGCCACGCGCGCACGGCATCCCCCGCGTCCGCCGGGGCGTAGTGGACGCGGAGGGCCACGCCGTCCGCGGCGAGGGCGCGCGCCTCCGCCAGGGTGTGCTCCGCCAGGCGCCGGTAGATGCGGAGCGCGGCCCCGTCGCCGATGGCCGCGGCGAGCCGGGTCTTTACGCGGCCCGGCTGCGGCGCGCGGACGAAGACCAGGACGGCGCGGCGCGGGGGGCGTGGCTTGCTCCGTGCAGAGGCGCCGGGAACGTCATGTGAGCGGAAACCCTGGGATGTCACGCCGGATGTCGAGAAGTGATGAGGGGGCGCGGTGGCGCCTGGCTGGAGTGGCGGCTGCTTCTGCCGGGCTGGTGGGGATGGCGTGGATGGTGGACGTGGCGCGGCGCCGGCGCGAGGCCGGGCAGCTGCACCGGGGGATGGTGGATTCGCTGCTGAACGCGCTGTACGCCGGCGACCCCGTCACCGCGCGCCACAGCCGCCGCGTGGCCGACCTGAGCTACGCGCTGGCCGAGGCGGTGGGAATGCGCGGGCACGAGCTGCACACCCTGCGCGTGGCCGCCCTGCTGCACGACATGGGCAAGATCGACGACCGCTTCTTTCACATCGTGCACTCGCGCACGCCGCTGACGAAAGCGCAGCGGGCGGAGATCAAGAACCATCCGCACGAGAGCGCGCACATCCTTACCCCGCTGGAGACGGCGCACCCGGGGATCACGCAGATCGTCTCCACGCACCACGAGTGCTGGGACGGCAGCGGCTACCCGCACGGGCTGCACGACCTGGACATTCCGCTGGAGGCGCGCATCATCGCCGTGGCGGACGCGTTCGACGCCATGACGCAGCCGCGCAAGTACCGCGACGCCATGCCGCTGGACGAGGCGCTCCAGGCGCTGCGCGAGGGCGCCGGCACCCAGTTCGATCCCACGCTGGTGGACCTGGCGGAGGCGGAGCCCGTCCGCGCGGTGTGGGAGCAGGTGGCGGAGCGCGACCTGTTCGCGGAGCGCTGCGCCGCCGACGGGATCACCGAAGGCGGCGCGCAGGAGAAGGTGGGCGCGGGCGCGGACGAGCAGGGGATGTGAAGCCTCGTTCGTAAACGATCGTTCATCTACGAGTCTACAGGCCGGTGGGGTGGTCGATGAACCGCCACTCCAGGCCGAACTTCTCCTCCAGATGTTTTCCCAGGGCACGCACGCCGAACGTCTCCGTGGCGTAGTGCCCGCCCAGCAGCAGGTTCACGCCGCCCTCCTCCGCGTCGAAGAAGTTGTGGTGCGCGCCCTCGCCGCTGACGTACGCGTCCAGCCCCATCCGGGCCGCCGCCGCCGTCTCGCCGCCCGCGCCGCCGGTGATCACGCCGACGGTGCGGACGCGCTCGGGACCGCCGGGCACCATCTTCACCCGCCCGCCCAGCAGCGCGTCCAGCCGCGCGCACAGCGCCTCGCGGCGGATGTCGATCTCGCCCCACACGCCCACCGGGGCGCCCTTGTAGTCACCGAACGTTCCGCGGATCTCCACCCCCAGCTCGCGCGCCAGCACGGAGTTGTTCCCCACCTCCGGGTGCACGTCCAGCGGCAGGTGGGCGCTGTAGAGCCCCAGGTCCGCGTCGAACAGCGCCTTGAGCCGGCGGTAGCGGCGCGCGGTGACCGGCTGGTTTCCGTCCCAGAACAGGCCGTGGTGCACCAGCAGCAGGTCCGCGTCCCCGCGCACGGCCGCATTCACCGTGTGCTGCACCGCGTCCACCGCAACGGCGATCCGGCGCACCTCCGCGCGGCCGCAGTCCACCTGCAGCCCGTTGACGGCGTTGGGATAATCGGGCACCTCGCGGGTGCGCAGGTAGCCGTCCAGGTACTCGATCAGGGCGCGAAAGTCCACGGCTTTAACGGGTTGCGGGTCGTATCCACAAATTGTGGAGAACTCGGGTGGAAAAACGGGCACCCCTGCTGTGGAAAACAGCCAAGCCGTTGATGTACAACGACTTGGCTGCGTCTGTTCAAGGTGTGGATAAACGCTAGGATTCTGTGGAGTTCTCCACGCGCGCCGGCGCGGGAAGGGCCAGCGACTCGCCGCCGTCCAGCATCTGGATCTGCCCGTTGAAGCGGCATCCCTCCTCCAGCTGCAGGTGCTGCGAGCGGGCGCGGATCTGCCCCTCGATGTCGCAGGTGGCCTGCAGCTCCAGGCGGCTCTCGGCCACCACGGTGCCGCGCACCGTTCCGCCGATCACGGCGTCCTGGGTCAGCACGTCGCCCACCACCTCGCCCCCCTTGCCGATCACCACCGCCTTGCCGGCGCGCACCGTTCCCTCGATGCGCCCCTCCACGCGGACGGTGCCGTCGGTGCTCAGGTCGCCCACGATGTTCATCCCGGGCCCGATGAGCGACATCGAGGCCTCGTTGGCGCCGCCGCGCGGCAGCACCCCGCGGTCGGCGCTCTTCTTCCCTCCCAGCATCTCGTCTTCAGTTCGGGTGGTGGATCAGCGCGCCGGGGTCTACCGGGCGCCCGTCCTTGCGGATCTCGAAGTGCAGGTGCGGCGCCGTGGAGAGGCCGGTGCTGCCGCTCAGCGCGATCACCCGCCCCTCCGGCACCCGGTCGCGCGCCCGCACCAGCAGCGACGACGCGTGCGCATACAGCGACTCGTACCCGCCGGGGTGGGCGATGCGCACGAAGCGCCCGTAGACGCTGTCTTCGCCCACCTCGGCCACGGTGCCCCCGCCGGAGGCCAGGATCTGTGACCCCGTAGCCACCGCGATGTCCATGCCCGGATGGCTGCCGCGGATGCGGGACAGGTGCCCGCGGGTGATGAATCCCCGCGCCGCCAGCGGCCAGCCGTGGGGGAGGGAAGACCGCGGCCGCGCCGCGGACTCGCCCTCCGCGTCCGCGGCGGAGTCGGCCGAAGTGGAGTCGGCCGCGGCACTGTCCGAAGGCGGCGCAACGCTCTCCACCGCGGGGAGCGAGGCGGAGTCCGGACCCAGCATGGCGCGCACCTTGGCGTACTCGGCCGAAAGCCGCTCCACCGTCTGCGCCAGCTCCCGCACCCGCACCCGGTCGCGGCGCAGCTCGCGCACCTCGGAGGTGAGCCCCGGCACGCGCGCCGCCTGCGCCGCCAGCCACAGCCACGACCCCGCCATCAGCAGCAGCACGAACGCCAGCACCGCGGCGCCGATCCCCCAGGCCTTCACGCGGCGGTAGCTCAGCTCGTACGAGCGGGTGCTGCCGGGATCGCGGCCGTGCGGGATCCAGATGAAGGTCATCTCCCGGTCGTCGCGGGCCATCGTCGCGCTACCTCTTGCCTTCGGAGCCCAGCAGCAGCTCCAGCACGCGGTCGAAGTCGTCCGCGTTCAGGAACGGGATCTCGATGCGCCCCGCGCTGCCGCCCTGCACCCGGATGCGCACCTGCGTTCCGAACGCGCGCTGCAGCTCTCCCTCCAGGTGCCGCAGGTGCGCGTCGCCGCGCGCGGGCTCGGCGGGCACGTCACGGGTACGGGGCGCGGGGCGGCGGTCGCGGACGCGCTCTTCTACCGCGCGCACCGTCATCCCCGTGTCGGCGGCCACGCGCGCCAGGTCGGCGATGTCGCGCTCGTTCTCCAGCCCCAGCAGCGCGCGGGCGTGGCCCATCAGCAGCCTGCCCTCGTCCAGCAGCCGGTGCACGGACGGGGGGAGGGAGAGCAGGCGCAGCAGGTTGGCCACCGTGGACCGCTCGCGCCCCACGCTCTCGGCCACCTCGGCCTGCGTGAAGTTGAAGTCGTCCATCAGCCGCTTGTACGCCGTGGCCTCTTCCAGCGGCGACAGGTCCGCGCGCTGCACGTTCTCTACGATGGCCAGGACGAGCATCGCCCGGTCGTCGATCTCGCGCACCACCACGGGGACCTCGGACCAGCCGAGGCGGCGCACCGCGCGCCAGCGCCGCTCGCCCGCCACCAGCTCCCACTCGGCGCCCTCGGCCGCGCCGTCCCGGGCGCGGCGGACCACCAGAGGCTGCAGCAGGCCGTTCTGGCGGATGGAATCCTCCAGCTCCGCCAGCTGCTCGGGGGTGAACTCCCGGCGCGGCTGAAACGGGTTGGGGGTGATGCGCGAGGTGGGGACGGAGTTCACCGGCTCTCCCGGCGCCGCGGCCGGCGCCGAGTTGTACTCGCCGAGCAGCGCGCTCAGCCCTTTGCCCAGGCGGGGCTTCTTTGCCATCGCCATCGGCTACTCTCCCGCCGCCAGCGCGGCGGGCTCCACGTCCTCGGCGCCGCCGCCCGCGGGGGACGCCTTGCGGCCCTTGCGCGCGATGACCTCCTTGGCCAGCGAAAGGTAGCTCTTGGCGCCCACGGACATCACGTCGTACAGCACGATCGGCTTGCCGAAGCTGGGCGCCTCGGCGATGCGCACGTTACGGGGGATGGTGGTGCGGTACACCTTGTTGGCGAAGTACTCCTTCGCCTCTTCCGCCACCTGCCGCGACAGGTTTAGCCGGCTGTCGTACATGGTGAGAAGAACGCCCTCGATCTGCAGCCGCGGGTTCAGGTTCTTCTGCACGATGGTCACGGTGTTCAGCAGCTGCGACAGCCCCTCGAGCGCGTAGAACTCGCACTGGATGGGGATGAGCACCGAGTCGGCGGCGGCCAGGGTGTTCAGCGTCAGCAGGCCGAGCGAGGGGGGGCAGTCGATGAGCACGTACTCGTACTCGCCGCGCACGCCGGCCAGCGCCTCGCGCAGAATGTTCTCGCGGCTCTTGCGGTTGACGAGCTCCACCTCGGCGCCCACCAGGTCGCGGGTGGCGGGGAGCACGTCCAGGTAAGGGAAGTGGACTTCGTGGATGATGGTGTCGGCGGCGGGCATGCCGTCGATGAGCACGTCGTAGATGGAGCGCTCCACCTCGTCCTTGTCCACGCCCAGCCCGCTGGTGGCGTTCCCCTGCGGGTCCATGTCGATGACGAGCGTCTTTTTCTCGGCGACCGCCAGGCACGCGCCCAGGTTGATGGCCGTGGTGGTCTTGCCGACGCCGCCCTTCTGGTTTGCGATGGCGATGATGCGCGACACGCTCGTCCTCACGCGGTGTGGATGGGGTGGGGGATGCGCAGGGAATATACGCGCGCGCGTGCGCGCGTGGAAAGGTACGAAGGGCGAGGGCGCAGCGGCGCGGGTGCAGCCGTGTTCCACGTGGAACACGACCGCGCTGCAGGTTGTCGCGCCTCGTGCATATCTGCTACGTCGAAACCGCCGTCAAGCGCCGCTGGCGGAAAACCGGGAGGCGATTTCGCGCGCAAATCGCATCAGCGGCGCTTGAGCCCTCCGGACGGCCCGGTGGATTCGGCAGGTGGCATTCACGCGTTTATCGCGAATCTCGAAAGCCGCCTTTGTTCGGGGCAGCTTCGGAAAACCGTCTGCACGGGGCGGATCAGCCCTCGTCCGCCGTCGCGGCGGCCGCCACCCGGTCGCGGCGCTTGCGCACCTCCATCACCAGGTTCTGCAGGTCGCTGGGGCTTACGCCCGGTATGCGCGCCGCCTGCGCGAGCGTAGCGGGGCGAATCCGGTCCAGCTTCTGGCGCGCCTCGAACGAGAGCGACGCCAGCTCGGGGTAGGGAAGCGCGTCGGGGAGCGGAAAGTCCGCCTGCCGCCGCAGCGTCTCGGCGCGCGTGCGCTCCTTTTCCAGGTACCCCTCGTAGCGCAGCTCCATCTCCGCCGTGGTCAGCACCGCGTCCAGCAGGTGCGGCTCCGCCCGCGGCGCGCCGTCGACCACGCCGATCAGCTCCCGCATCGCCACGTTGGGGCGCCGGGCCAGCACGGAGAGCCGCGTCGGCTCGCGCAGCGGCGGCGAGCCGGCGGCCTCCAGCACCTCCGCGGCCTGCCCGGGGGAGACGTTGGTGGCGCGCAGCCAGCGGTCCACCTCTTCCGCCAGGCGCATCCGCTCCTCCATCGTGGCCTTCTGCCCGTCCGTCAGCAGGCCGCGGTCCGCCGCCAGCGGGCCCAGGCGCGCCAGCGCGTTGTCCTGCCGCAGCGTGAGCCGGAACTCCGCGCGCGAGGTGAACAGGCGGTACGGCTCGTCCGTCCCCTTGGTCACCAGGTCGTCCACCAGCACGCCGACGAACGCCTGGTCGCGCTCCAGAACCAGCGGCTCGCGCCCCAGCGCGGCGAAGGCGGCGTTGGCGCCGGCGAGCAGCCCCTGCCCCGCGGCCTCCTCGTATCCCGTGGTCCCGTTCACCTGGCCGGCGAGATAGAGGCCGTCCATCGCCTTGCTCTCCAGCGTCGGACGCAGCTGGTGTGGCGGGTAGTAGTCGTACTCGATGGCGTACCCCACCTTTGTCATCCGCACCTTCTCCAGCCCCGGGATGCTGGTCAGCATCCGCATCTGCACGTCGCCGGGGAGCGAGGTGGAGAGGCCGTTCACGTACAGCTCCGTGGTCTCCAGCCCTTCCGGCTCCAGAAAGATCTGATGCCGCGGCGCGTCCGGGAACTTGACGATCTTGTCCTCGATGGAGGGGCAGTAGCGCGGCCCTCGGCCGGAGATCTCGCCCCCGTAGAGCGCGGAGTCGTGCAGGTGGCCGTGCACGATGTCGCGCAGCGGCTCGCCCGTCCAGGTGATCCAGCAGGGAAGCTGCGGCAGCAGCGGCGCGCGCTCCCAGACGGAGAGGCGGTAGTCCGGGTTCTCTCCGGGCTGCACCTCCGTCCGGGAATAATCGACCGAGCGGCCGTCGATGCGGGGCGGCGTGCCCGTCTTGAAGCGCGCGACCTCCAGCCCCAGCGCCTCCATCTGCTCGGCAAGGCGGACGGACGGCGGGTCGCCCGCGCGCCCGGCGGGAACGGAGGGAGAAAGGCCCACGTGGATGCGGCCGCGGAGGAAGGTGCCCGCGGTAAGGACGATGGACGGCGCGCGAAAGGTGTAGCCGGACTCGGTGGATACGCCCGCCACGCGGCCGCCGTCCAGCACCAGCGCGCCCACCATCCCCTGGAAGAAGTGCAGGTTGGCGTGGCGCTCCAGGAGCATCCGCGCCGCGCGGGGATACAGGCCGCGATCGCACTGGGCGCGGGGCGCCCAGACGGCGGGGCCCTTGGAGCGGTTGAGCATGCGGAACTGAATGCGGGCACGGTCCGTCGCCATCCCCATCACCCCGCCCAGGGCATCCACCTCGCGCACGACGGTGCCCTTGGCGACGCCCCCGATGGCGGGATTGCAGCTCATCTGGCCGATCCCCTCCAGGTTGGGCGTAACCAGCAGCGTGCGCGCGCCGATGCGCGCGGAAGCCGCCGCGGCCTCCACGCCGGCGTGTCCGCCGCCGATCACGATCACGTCGTAGCGCGTCTCCAAGGGACGAAAAGTGCGAAAGTGCGAGAGTGCGAGAGTGCGAACGTGCGCGCCTCCGCTGGATTCCATGCGCGTCCCTGTACATCGGGGGTTGGGGAGTGTTCCACGTGGAACATCTCAGCGTCGGCATGCGCGGCGGGGGCGAAGGGCGCGCGCAACCACTTTGTGCGTCCCACTTTCGCACGTTCGCACTTTCGCACTCCCCCACTCTCGAACTCCCTACCCTTGGCATACCTGTTGCACCCGGGGGTGCTCCCAACTTCGGGAACCGCAACAGGGAGGGGTAGATGCAGGACGAGCGGAACTACGGGACCGCGGGTGGCGGAACCGCCGGCGGCGCCGGAAGCGGGCTGGGCTCCACCGGCAGCAGCCTTTCCGGTTCAACCGGTGCCGGCGGCAGCACGGGCGCGACGGGCGGAACGGACACGCTGGCGGGCGGCGCCAACCGCGTGGGCGGGCTGGACGAGCTGCAGGAGCGCGCGGACAACCTGATGGACCAGGCGGCCGAGCAGCTGGAGACGGTGGCCGAGAAGGTGGATTCGGTGGCAGGGCTGATCCCCAAGAAGGGGCTGGGCGAGCGCGCCAACACGTACGGCCACACGGCGGCCGACACCCTGGAAAGCATCGCGCACTTTCTGCGCGACAACGACGTGAGCACGCTGCAGCGCGAGCTGGGCGGGCTGGTATCCACCCGCCCCCTGAGCATGCTGCTTCTGGCGGTGGGCGCGGGATTCGTGGCCGGCAAGGCCCTGCGCTAACCGCAAGGAGGATGATCTCATGGCGGAACTGCACGTAACCCCGCCCGACCGCTCGGCCGAGGGCGCGGCGGGCGGCAACGATCCCGCGCTGGGCGACCTGTTCAGGCAGCTGGCGCAGGACAGCGCCACGCTCGTCCGCCAGGAGATGAACCTCGCCAAGGCGGAGCTCAAGTCCAACGTAAAGAGCGTGGCGCGCGATGCGGCCATGGTGGCGGTCGGCGGCATCCTGGCCCTGGTGGGCGTGACGGTGCTGATCGCGTTCCTGGTGGTGGCCGTGGGCGACGCGCTGGACAACTACTGGCTGGGCGCGCTGGTGGTGGGCGTCCTGTTCCTGCTGGTGGGCGGCCTGCTCGCGATGAGCAGCCTCAAGAAGCTCAAGCACGAAGAGGTAGCGCCGACCCGCACCCTGGAGACTCTCAAGGAGGACAAGCAATGGCTGCAGAGCGAGATCAAGCAGGCACGTCGGGACCTGGCCTGAGCGGCGCCGGGCGCGACACCGGGTCGCTGAACGCGGGCACCTCGGGGTCGGCCGCCATGGGCGACCGGGGGCTGGGCAGCGCCGAGGTGCACACCGGCCTGCACAGCGGCGGCAACGACGAGTACTCGGGGCTGCAGTTCGCGGGTCACGAGTCGCAGGGCGGCGTGGGCGGGCGGCTGCGCGAGGTGGCGGACCGCGTGGGCGGGCCGGTGCGCAACCTGGCCGGCAACCTGGGCCCGCGGGTGACGGACGCGGCCGAGACGGTGCGCGAGCGGGCGAGCAGCGTGCGCGAGCGCGCCACCACGGCGCTGGAAAAGGGCGGAATGCTGAGCAGGCTGCGCGACAACCCGCTCCCGGTGCTGGGCGTGGCGTTCGCCCTCGGCTTTCTGCTGGCCGCCCGGAACGAGGACGACGAGTACGGCGAGTCGCCCCGCGGCCGCGCGCGCAGCGAACTGCGCGACGCGCTGATGGCCGGCGTGACGGCTGGGCTGGCGCAGGGTGCCCGCGGGTTCCTGAGCCAGGCCGGCTCGGAGAGCACCGGGTTCGTCAACACGCTGATGGACGCCTTTCTGGGGCAGGGGAGCGGGTCCACCGGCGGGTCCTCGGGCGGCGGCGCGCGCGCGGGCGGCTCGGCGGGGCGCGGTCCGACGGGTGGCGGCTCCACCAGCGGGATCGCGCGCGCCAGCCGCGGCGGCTCCACGGCCGGCACCGCGGGGCGGTCGGGCGCCGCGTCGCGTCCGCCCAGCCACCAGGAATACTGACGGCGTGGCGGAGGCCGGGTATCGCGTGACCGGCCGGGTGCAGGGAGTGGGCTTCCGCTGGTGGACCCGCTCCCTCGCCGTTCGTCTGGGGGTCACGGGCACCGTCCGCAACCTTCCCGACGGCTCCGTCGCGGTGCACGCCCGCGGCACGGACGATCAGCTCCGCCGGCTGCAGGCGCAGCTGGCGCAGGGCCCGCCCGGCGCCCGCGTCGCCTCCGTCGATCCGCTCCCCTTCTCCCCCGACGGCCTCTCCGAGGGCGAGTTCGTCATCGCCCGCTGATTTTCCGAACATCTCCCGTACAAAAACGGCTTTCGAGGTTCCCGATAAACGCGCGATCCCGGATTTCCCAATCCACCGGATCGTTTTCGCGTCCCAGATGCGCTAAAAACGATTTTCGCGCGAAATCCGCTCCCGTTCCTCCTCGAAACTCCGGGAAACAGCTGTCGCGCGTATCAGATTCTCCGAGACGGAGGACAATTGATACAGAGTCGTCTTCAGCGTGCGGATTTGTGGAACGGGGGAGGGGGGAGGCTACTTGCCGACGCAGAAGGTGCCGAAGACGCGGTCGAGCACGTCGTCCACGCTGACGACGCCGACCAGGTCCTCCAGCGCGCCGACCGCGGCGCGGAGGTGGGTCGCGGCGAACTCCATCGGGACCGCGTCGTCCATGGCGGCGAGAAAGGCGGTGAGCTCGTCGCGCGCGGCGCGCAGGGCGCGGGCGTGCCGCTCGCGGGTGACCAGCGGCGCCTCCCCCGGCTCGCCCAGAATCCCGCCGAACGCCTTCACCAGCAGCGCGTGCCGCAGCTCCGGCATCCCGTCGCCCGTCGCGGCGGAGAGGGTGACGGTGGGGATCGACGGATCCGCATCCACCGATCCACCGGGGTGGCGGTCGGACATGGTGCGGACGACCACCAGGCGGGCGGGATCGACATCCGCCATGAACGCGCGCTCGTCGTCATCCACCGTCCGGCCGGACTCGATGCAGAACAGCACCAGGTCCGCGGCGGAAAGGTAGCGGCGCGCGACCTCGATCCCGATCCCCTCCACCCGGTCCGCCGTCTCGCGCAATCCCGCCGTATCCACCAGGCGAAAGGGGTAGCCGTCGATGGACGCGGAGGCCTCGACGGCATCGCGGGTGGTGCCGGGAATCTCGGTGACGATGGCGCGCTCCGTCCCCAGCAGCGCGTTGAAGAGCGACGACTTGCCGGAGTTGGGCCGGCCGGCCAGCACGGTGAGCGCGCCCTCCCGCAGCAGCTCACCCTCCGGCGCCGTCGCGAGCAGCGCGTCGATGCGCGCGATCACGTCCGTGGCGGAGGCGACGATGCGCGCGGGCGGGATCGGCGGCTCGTCCTCCTCCGGGAAGTCGATGGAGTAGGCGATGAGTGCCTCGGTGCCGATCACCGCGTCGCGCAGCTCCGACACG
>DASUVG010000228.1:0-14984 GCA_036379135.1 Longimicrobium sp. | reverse complement strand
GCTGGGAAGCACGGCGCCGTCCTTCACCCGCTCCGGGCTGTCGCCGGGCACCACCTCGGCCACCATGGACTGCAGCAGCCCGCCGGAGACGATGGAGATGCGCGAGTCCGCCGGCACCGGGTACTCCGACTCCAGCTCCATGCTGATCCGCACCCCGTTGGGGGTGATGGTGAAGTCGCGGATGCGGCCGATGTTGACGCCCTTGAGCTGCACCGGGTCGCCCTTGCGAATGCCCCCCGCCGTCTGGACGACGGTGGAGACGTGGTAGCGTCCGCGGAAGGTGCCGGGGTCCGTGAGCGCGAACAGCGCCACCAGCACCGCCAGGATGCCGATCACGACGAACAGGCCCACGGATACTTCGCGGCGGGGCTGGCGGATCGGAGCCATGGTCCGGAGATCCTCGGTTG
Organism: Longimicrobium sp.; assembly: GCA_036379135.1. Classification (GTDB taxonomy): domain Bacteria; phylum Gemmatimonadota; class Gemmatimonadetes; order Longimicrobiales; family Longimicrobiaceae; genus Longimicrobium. The sequence continues at coordinate 14,577 of DASUVG010000228.1, read as the reverse complement.
AGAGTCGTTTGCGCGGCGCCGCGGGCGCCGTGCCGTCTGCGCGCTGGATCATTGCGCCTCTACCATGTCGCTGTCGGGAACGTCGCGCTCCAGGAACGCCCGCACCAGCGCGTCGTCGCTCTCCCGGAACTCGTCGGCCGTACCCACAAAGCGCACGCGCCCGTGGTCCAGCATGGCCACCCGGTCCGAGATGGGGAGCGTCCCCTCGATGTCGTGCGTCACGATGATGGAGGTGACCCCCATCTCCTCCGCCAGCTGGGCGATCAGCCGGTGCACCACGGTGCCGTTCACCGGGTCAAGCCCCGTCACCGGCTCGTCGTACAGCAGGATCTCCGGCCGCCCCACGATGGCCCGGGCGATCCCCACCCGCTTCCGCATCCCCCCGGAGAGCTCCGAGGGAAGCTTGGCCAGCACCTTGGCCGGGTCCAGGTTCACGTGCTCCAGGGCGCCGCTCACCTCCGCCATCAGCCGGCGGTCGCCCAGCTCGCGCTGCTCCTCGTCCGACAGCCCCTGCGCCACGTTCTCGAACACCGACATGCTGTCGAAGAGCGCGGCGTTCTGAAAGACGTAGCCCACCTTGCGGCGCACGCGGGCCAGCGTCCTGCGGTTGGCCCGCGCCACGGAGTCGCCGTCCACCACCACGTCCCCGGCGTCGGGGTGGATCAGCCCGATCGTCGTCTTGAGCAGGACGCTCTTTCCCGTCCCCGAGTGGCCGACGACGGAGATCGTCTCCCCCCGGGCGATCGAGAGGTCCACCCCCGCCAGGACGGGGTGGTCGAACGCCTTGTAGACGTCCCGGTACTCCACCATGGGCTCGCCGCTCATCCCGCCTCCTCAGTTCAGCAGCAGGGGAGGGAAGAGCGCGTCCAGGATGAGCACCGCAAGCGTCATGGTCACCACCGCGCCGGTGGTGTAGCGGCCCACGCCCTCGGCGCCGCCCCGCGTGGCCAGCCCCATGTGGCTGGCCACCAGCGGGATCACCAGGCCAAAGGCGACCGCCTTGGACAGCGAGTAGAACATGTCCCAGTTGTGCCAGAACAGCTGCGCGCCGTACAGGAACGAGCGGTAGCCCAGCCCCGCAGTGGCCTGCGCCGCGATCATCCCCGCGAACACCCCCACCGCGTCGGCCATCCCCGCCAGCAGCGGCACGGCGATGATGCCGGCGATGATGCGGGGCGCCACCAGCGTGCGCACCGGATCGCGGCCCAGGGACTCCAGGGCGTCGATCTGCTCCGAGACCTTCATGGTCCCGATCTCGGCGGTGATGCGCGCGCCCACCCGGCCGATCAGCACCACGGCCGTCATCACCGGGCCCAGCTCCAGCACGATGCTGCTGGTGACCACGCTCCCCAGGATGTACAGGGGAACGCCGCTGGTGAACTGGTAGCCGCCCTGCTGCGAGGTCACGATCCCCGCCAGCGTGCCCGTCACCAGGACGATGGGGATGGAGCCCACGCCCATCCAGTGCATCTGGGTGACGACCTCGCGCAGGGGGATGCGGCCGGTGAACAGGTACACGATGGTGCGCCACAGCAGCGTGGCCATCCCGCCGGCGTGCTCGAAGAAACGCTCGGCGCCGCGGCCCAGGATGGCCAGGCGGCGCTCCGGCCACGGCGCCCGCCGCGGGGAGGGCGGCAGGTACTTCTCTGCTGCGGTCTCGGCGCCGGCGATGGACGCCGGCTCGCGCGTGGTCTGCATCACCATCCCAAAGTAGAAAAGCGCCGGCCCGGTTCCCCGGTCCGGTCGCGCCCCCGCGCCTGCCGGTGCGGGGCGCGCTCATACCCCTGTCCGTCAACTCCGTTCTTCGTCCGACCATCCTCCTCAAACACCGGGCCGGACGCCGGAGACGGGCTCGAGCGGCGTGCGTGGAGCGCCCCCTCCGGGCGGGCACCACCCGCCAACCTCCCCAAAAAACCCTGGGGAGGTTGGGTTGCCGCAGGTCTGTTGCTCGGCGAATGGACGTCGAACTGCGCCCGACGTAGCGTCCCCCCTCCACATACTCCCCCATCCCACTGCATGGAGAGAGGAGAATTCGAACCCCGCTCCGGACGCGCTGACTCGCGTCCTCCCTCCCCCGCGCTGTTCGCGGGGGAGGGGCCGGGGAGGGGGGCGGCTCACCATCTCGCGCCACCCCTCCTGGAACTGCTGCCCCGCCGCTACGCCGGCGACGTCCCCGGGTCCATCCGCAGCGCGGGTTCCGGCTCCGGCTCGCGCCGGACGCGCGGCTCGTGCGGCACCGTCGTATCGAGGTCGCCGCCGTGGCCGCCCTGTCCACCGTGCCCACCGCCGTGTCCGCCCCCACCGCCGTGCCCGCCGTCGGTGTGCGTCACCCGGCGGAAGCGGGAGAGGAAGCCCTCGCGCATGGCGTCCAGCAGCTCCCACACGGTGGGGATCACCAGCAGCGTGAGCAGGGTGCTCGTCGCCACGCCGCCGATGATGGCGATGCCCATGGGCGCGCGGAACTGCGATCCCTCGCCGCGGCCCAGCGCCACGGGCAGCATCCCCGCGATCAGCGCGAACGTCGTCATCAGGATGGGGCGCAGGCGGATGGCGCCCGCCTCGATCAGCGCGTCGCGCGTGCTCTTGCCGCCCTCCTTGGCCCACTTGGCGAAGTCGATGAGCAGGATGGCGTTCTTGGCCACGATCCCCATCAGCATGATGATGCCGATCATGCTCATCAGGTTCAGCGTGCTCCCCGCCAGCCACAGCCCCAGCACCACGCCGATCAGCGACAGCGGCAGGGAGAGCAGGATCGCCAGCGGGTCCAGGAAGCTGCCGAACTGCACCACCAGGATCAGGTACATCAGCATCACCGCCACCATCAGCGCGAACATGATGCGCCCGAACACCTCCGTCTGGTCCTCGGTGTCGCCGCCGAAGGTGAGCTGGTAGCCCACCGGCATGCGGATGGATTCGATCCGGGTGGTGATGTCGCCCACCACCTCGCTCAGCGGGCGGTCCTGGGTGTTGGCCTCGACGTTGATCACCCGCTCGCGGTCCAGGTGGTTGATCTGCGCCGGCCCCAGCTCGCGGGTGATGGTGGCCACCTGCCCCAGCGGCAGCGTGGTCGCCTGCCCCCCCGGGCCCGCGAGCACCAGCGGCACCCGCGCCAGGTCCGCCGTGCGCGACCGCGCCTCGGCGTTGAAGCGCACGTACACGTCGCGCGTCTCGCCCGACGGGTCCACCCAGTCGCCCACGTCGATCCCCGCGAACGCCGGGCGCAGCGCCTGCGCCACCTGCGCCGCCGTCACCCCCAGCGCGCCGGCCAGCCCGCGGTTCAGCTCCACCGTCAGCTCCGGCTTCTGCCCCTTGGTGGACAGGCCCACGTCCACGGCGCCGGGCACCTTGCGCACCTCCGCCTCCACCTGCTCCGCCAGCCGGTTGAGCACCGCGATGTCCGGCCCCTGCAGCTGGATCATGATCTGCTTGGTGCCGCCGAAGTTGCCCGTGCCCAGCGCCGCCGTGGCGCCGCCGATGCGCTTGGCCTCCTCGCGCAGGATGGCGGCGATCACCTCCTGCCCCCGCTCGCGCTCGGCCTTGGGCTGCAGGCGCACGTACACGTTGCCCTGGTCCACCGAGCCGCCCTGCCCGCCGATGGTGGTGTACGTGTACAGCACCTCGGGAATGCGACGCGCCATCGCCGCCATCTCTTCGCTCTTCAGGCGCGTGTACTCCAGGCTGCTTCCCGGCGGCGTGTCGATGTCCACCAGGATCTCGGAGTTGTCGTCCTTGGGAAAGAACTCGAAGCCCAGCTTGCCGCCCGCGGGCGCCGCGCCGATGGCCACGAACATCCCCACCAGGGCCGCGACCGCGACGCCGCCCTTCATCAGCCCGCCGCGAACGCCGCGGGGAAAGCGCACCACGCTGAGCGCCACCACCGCCGCCGCGATCACCACCATCACCGCCAGAAAGGCGAAGATCCCCTTGGCCGGCACCACCAGCGCGCCGATGAAGGTGCCGATGGCGATCAGGATCATCGCCAGCGCGTGGTCCAGCGCCCACCCGATCACCTTGCGGTAGTCGTCGCTGCGGCGGTCGAACCAGCGGTTGAACCTGTCCAGCGCGCGGGTGATGAACGACTTCTCGTGCTCCTCGCGGTGCGGGTCCGGCCAGTAGGCCGAGAGCATGGGGTCCAGCGAGAAGGAGACGAACAGCGACACCAGCACCGAGCAGGCGATGGTGAGCGCGAACGGCGCGAACCACTGCTCCGCCAGCCCGCCCATGAACGCAATGGGCACGAACACGCAGACGATGGAGAAGGTCGTCGCCGCCACCGCCAGCCCGATCTCGTCCGTCCCCTCCCGCGCCGCCCGGTAGTGGTCCTTTCCCATCTCCACGTGGCGGACGATGTTCTCGCGCACCACGATGGCGTCGTCGATCAGGATGCCGATGGCCAGCGAAAGGCCCAGCAGCGACATGGTGTTCAGCGTGAACCCGAACGCCAGCACCGCCACGAAGCTGGCCAGCACCGACACCGGCAGCGCCAGGCCGGTGATCACCGTCGACCGCCAGCTGTTGAGGAACATGAAGACCACCAGCACCGTCAGCAGCGCGCCGACCAGCAGCGTCTCCTCCACGTTGGCCACCGAGTTCTCCACCCGCTCGCCGGAGTTGCGGACGACGCTCAGCTTCGCCCCCGCCGGCAGCCGCTTCTGGATCTCCTCCACCCGCTCGATCACCACCTCGGCCACCGACGTGGTGGAGTAGCCCTGCGCCTTCACCAGGTCGATGCCCACCGCCGGCTGGCCGTTGAACAGCGCCAGCGAGCGCGGCTCCTCCGTCCCGTCGCGCACCGTCGCCACCTCCGCCAGCCGCACCGGCACCCCGTTGGGCGCCGCGACCACCAGCTGCGAGAACTCCGCGGGCGACACCAGCCGGCCGCGCAGGCGGATCGTGCGCTCCTCCAGCTGCGAGTTCAGCCGGCCCACGGGGACGGCCAGGTTCTGCGTCTGCAGCGCCTGGACGACCTGGGGGATGGAGAGCCCGGCCGCCTGCAGCCTCGACGGGTCCACCTCCACGCTCAGCTCGCGCTCCACCCCGCCCGCCACCTGCACCTCGGCCACGCCGGGAATGCCCCGCAGCTCGCGGGTGATGCCGGGGTCGGCGATGCGCGTGAGCTCCGCCGGCGTCAGCGTGCTGCTGGCCAGGGAGAGGGAGACGATCGGCTGGTCGTTGGGGTCGAACCGGGCCAGGATCGGCTCCTCCATCTCCTGGGGGAGGTCGCCGCGGATCTGGCTCACCGCGTCGCGGATGTCCTGCGCCGCCGCCTTGGGATCGATCCCGTAGACGAAGATCACCTGGATGGAGCCGAAGCCGTCCAGCGCCTGGCTCTGGATCTGGTCCACCCCGCTGATCCCCGCCACCGCCTCCTCGATGGGGTCCACCACCTCGCGCTCCACGATGTCGGGCGAGGCGCCGGGGTAGGGAACGGAGATGAAGATGAAGGGCGCCTCCACCTCCGGGAACTCGTCCGTGTCCAGGCTGAACAGGGCAAACAGGCCGAAGACGACCAGCGCCATCATGGTCACCGAGGTGACCACCGGCCGCTTGATCGCGAAATCGGAGATGAACATGGGTCCGCGTCTCCGTTCAGGTCAGGGTGCGGCCGAAGCCGGGGCGGCGGCCGCCGGCGCCGCGCCGCGCAGCGTCACCGGGGTGCCCGGCGTGGTGCCGATGGCCGCGCCGATCAGCAGCGTGTCGCCGGCGTTGATGCCGGAGACGATCTCCACCCGGTCCGTCTCGGCGTCGCGCACGCCCAGCGTCACCGCCACGCGCTCGGCCTTGCCGCCGGTCACGCGGACCACCGCCGGCTGCACGCCGCGCTCGTCCACGGCGCTGGCGGGAACGATGATCCCCTGCCGCGCCTCGGCCTGCACGCGCCCCTCGGCGAAGAGCCCGGAGACCAGCGTCCCCTGCGCGTTGGGGATGGAGACGATCACCGGCACCTGCCGCGTGACCGGGTCCGCCGCGGGGTTGATCCGGGTCACGGTTCCCGTGAACGTCTGCCCCGGGTAGCCGGTGACGGTGAAGCGCACCGGCGCGCCGATCCTGACCGCGCCCAGGTCGCCGGCGGGGACGCTCCCCTCCAGCTGCATGCTGCCGGGGTCCACGATGACGAACATCGGCATCCCCAGCCCCACCACGGAACCGGCGCTCACCGGGCGCTCGCTTACGATGCCGGTGATCGGGGCGTTGACCGTCGTCTTGCCCTGCTGCTGACGCACGTTGGCCAGCTGCGCGCGGGCGCCGGCCAGCTGCGCCTGCGCGGCGGAAAGCTGGTTGCGCGCCGTCTCCAGGTCGCGGGTGGCCACGGCGCCGGCCGCCTCCAGCGTCTGGTTGCGCTCCACGTTGCGCGCCGCCAGCTGCACCGCCTGCTCCGCCGAGCGCACCGCCGACTGCGCCGAGATCACCTGGCTCTGCAGCGCCGCGTCGTCGATGCGGGCAAGCGCCTGCCCGGCGCGCACCCCCTGCCCCTTCTCCGCGAACACGCCGGTCACCACGCCGCCGGCCTCCGCGTTCACCCGCGCCTCGCGCTCCGCGGCCAGGCTGCCGGAGATGGACGGGCCGCTGGAGATCTCCTCCATCGCCGCCACGTACACGTTCTCCGGGCCGATCACCACCGACTCGTCGCGCCTGGCCTGCCCGCCCTCCGCCGCCTGCCCGTTGCCGCAGCCGGCCAGCGCCGCCGCAAGGAGCATCGCGGCCCCCACGTTCCTCGTCCTGGTAGCCATCACTCACCCCCCGCGGTGAACGCCGAAGCCTGGTCTGCCGCCGGAGCCTGCTGCTGCCGGGGCTGCTGTTGAGGTTGCTGCTGGTTCTGCTGCATCGTGGCGCCGCCCTGCCCGCCCGCCTGACCCAGCGGCAGGTAGGGAAGGAGTGCCACCCGCGCCTGCGCGATCTGCACGTCGCGAGCGGCCACCGCGCGGTTGGCCTGCGCCTGCTGCAGCAGGATGCGCGAGTCGGCCAGCTCCACCTGGGTGCTCAGCCCCTCGCGGTACCGCACCTGGGCGATGCTGTACGCACGCGCCGCCTGCTCCACCACCCCCGAGCTGGCCTGCAGCTGCGCCCGGGCCTGCGCCAGCCGCTCCAGCGCCGTGCGCGTGTCCAGCGACGCCGCGTCCTGCGTCTGCCGCAGCCGGGCCTGCGCCTCCACCAGGTCCGCCTCGGCCACCATCTCGTCGCCGCGAATGCGCCCGCCGGTGAAGATGGGAACGGACAGCTGCGCCCCTACCGTCCAGTTGGTGCGGAACTGGTCCCACTGGGGAAGCAGCCCGCCGGGATACGCCACCCGCCCGTACTGCGAGGTCAGGCTCACCGTGGGCAGCCGCTGCGCCTTGGCGATGGTGAGCGAGTTCTCCTGCACCGTCACCAGGGTGGCCGCCTGCTGCACGGCCGCGCGGTTGACGACGGAGGTGTCGCCCAGCAGCCCCTCGTTGGCCGCAAAGCGGGCCACGGGGACGGCCTGCGTCTCTTCCAGCAGGGTGGTCAGCGCCAGCGGCGCGTCCGCCGGCATGTCCAGCAGCAGCCGCAGCCGCGTGTAGGCCAGGTCGCGGTCGGCGCGGCGCTGGATGACCAGCGGCAGCTGGTTGTCGCGCTGCACCTGGGCGCGCAGCACGTCGAACTCCGGCTGGTTGCCCACCTGCTCCGCCAGCCGCACCTGCGCCAGCGTGGTGTCGGCTTGGGCGAAGGTGGCCTCGGCGATGCTCACCAGCCGGTCCGCCAGCGCCGCGTCGTAGTACGCCTGCGTCACGTCCATGGCCAGCTGCGCGCGCTGGCTGTTCAGCTCGATCTCGGCCCGCGTGCGCCCCGCCTCGGCGATGCGGTTCTGCGCGCCGATGCGGGGGCTGAACAGCGGCTGCGAAAGGCTCAGCCCCAGCTGCCAGGTGTTCTCGCTGCCAAAGCCCAGGTCCCCGAAGCCGGAGAACGGGTTGCCGCCCCCGTTGGCCGTGCAGTCCAGGGCGTGCTCCAGCGAGTCCACCCGCGTCTCCAGCGGGAGCGCGGGGTTCGGCGTGTAGCGCCCGCAGTTCGTCGGCGGGGGTGGCACGGTGGTGTCGGGCTCGGCGCCGCCGCCAAGCCCCTCGAACTGCGAGGCCAGGGCGCGGGAGTAGGACAGCGTGCCGTTGAGCTGCGGCAGGCGCGCGCTGCGGGCCTGCACCAGCTGCCCGCGGCTGCGGGTGAGCCCCGCGCGGGCGATCTGCACGGGCTCGCTGGCGTCCTCGGCCAGCCCCAGCGCCTCCTCCAGCGTGAGCGGGCGCGGCGCGGAGGCAAATCCGCCCTGCGCGGCCGCGGGCGCCGCGTACGCCAGCGCCGCCGCGAGGGCGGCGCCGCGCAGCACGCGGCCGGGCCAATGGAAGGTGGACATATCGGTCTCGGTCCCCGTCAGGGAAGGTTCGGTCGAATTTCGGGGGCACCACCGGCCGGCGCGGCGCCCGCCGCCCCCGGCCCTGCCGCGGACGACGGCGCCACGCCGATCGCCCGCAGGAACATCCGTACGTACCTCGCGGGGGCCTCCGCCTCCGGGTACGGGTACTTCTCCGGAAACGCGTCGCGGGCAATGGCGTCGGCGAACAGGGCGCCCATCAGCAGGTTGGCCGCGGCGTCCGGCTCCCAGTCCCCGTCCGCCATCCCCCGGTCGCGCAGGCGCTGCAGGTACTGCAGCAGCTCCGTGTGCACCTGCACCGGCGGCCCCGCCACGCAGCGCATCGCCTCCGGCGCCTCGGCCAGCTCGCCCAGGGTGGTGCGGATCATGGCCGCGTGCAGCCGCAGGTGCGCGTAGCCGGCGTGGCTCCACGCCATCAGCTCCGCCTGCGGGTCCCGCGGCTCGGCGGGAAGGCCCGTGTGCACCGGCTCCCGGGTCGCGTCGGCCAGCGCCTGCGTGATGAGCGCGGCCTTGCTGCCAAAGTGCCGGAACAGCGTGATCTCGTTCACGCCCGCCTCGGTGGCGATCCGGCGGGTGGTGGCCCCGCGGGACCCCGCCTCTTCGAACACGCGCCGCGCGGCGTGAATCAGTCGTTCGCGTACTTCCATGCCGGCCAAGCTAGACGGAAACATGGGTGTATGCAAGTGGTTGCTTGCATCGCTGCGGAATCGTTACGTCCCCGGTTACGCGCCCGATACACGACGCAGGGGCGCGTCCGTCCCGGCGGTCCCCTGCTCCTGGCGCCGCAGCGCGTGCCAGTGCTCGATCAGCTCGTCGCACTCGCGGATCAGCAGGGTGTGAAAGCGCGCGGCATCGTCCACCCGGGCGCGGCCGGCGGGCTCGGGGAGGCGCTCGGCGGCCTCGTTGAAGACGTTCACCATCTCACGCCAGCGCCCCTGCGCCACGCGCAGCATCTGCTCCCACGGGTCGTCCTGCACGCGGTAGAAGTCGCGCCGGTCGCCCAGCACGCTCACCCGGCGAATCATCCCGAACTGCTCCAGCATCCGCGCGTTGGTGCTGACGGAGGCCTTGCTGGCCTGCAGGTGCTCCGCCAGGTCCTCGAGCGAAAAGGTCTGGTCCGTGGCCAGCAGGTAGCCGAAGATGCGCCCGCCGATGCGGGGCATTCCTTCCTTCTCGCAGATGAGCGCCATCTGCTCCACCAGCTGCTGCACCGCCTCGTGCATCGTTGTCTCAGGGGTGACCTGTAGTGCCGCGGAGGGGGTCCGGGTCCTCCGGCGTAGCTGGCGGAAGAATAATACGTACGATTCGTTCAGTCAATACTGAACGTTGTGAAACACTTGTTGCTTCGCGATGATGTTGATCCATCCGCACATCCATCCGTTCTCATCCGCTCCCCCGCTCGAGGTGCCCACGAAGATGGGTTCGGGGCCGCAGGTGGGCATGGGTCAGGTGACCTGTGTCACACCGAATCCGGCTGAACACCCGGTGCAAGCAGAGACCGCTTGCCTCATACCGAATCCGCAAAAAGACTGGGTCTCACACAGAGTCAACAGAGTCAACAGAGTGAAGCCTCGGCGAGATGACCGCCCTTGGTGCCGCATCGATTGTTTACCAGCGATCGGATGAATCGCGGAGTTCATCGCGCGGCACGAGAATACTCTGTTGACTCCGCTAACTCTGTGGCGCAGAGTTAGCGGAGTTAGCGGAGTTGTCTCGTGCCATTCCCCAGATCCTCTGCCGTTCCCGCCATCATCCCCTTCAGGATGCCTGCGGAAACGAGACTGAGCCCGGAACTCGCACCACACAAACTCCGCTAACTCCGCTAACTCTGCGTGAAACCAATCTTTGAAAGCTTTGGAGACGAGAAGAGGGCGGGCCCCCGCGCAGGGAGCCCGCCCTTCGTCCATCTACTGGAAGCGGAAGATCAGTCGCGGCTCTGCAGCTTGGCGAGCAGGCGCAGGATCTCCAGGTACAGCCATACCAGCGTCACCATCAGGCCGAACGCGGCGTACCACTCCATGTACTTGGGCGCGCCGGCCTCGGCGCCCTGCTCGATGAAGTCGAAGTCCAGCACCAGGTTCAGCGCCGCGATCACCACCACGAACAGGCTGAACAGGATGCCCACCGTCCCGCTCTCGTGGATGAACGGGATGCGCGCGCCAAAGAAGCCCATCACGATGTTCACCAGGTAGAGCATCGCGATTCCGCCCGTCGCCGCCACCACGCCCAGCTTGAAGTTCTCCGTGGCGCGGATGAGGCCCGAGCGGTACGCCAGCAGCAGCGTGAACAGCACGCCGATGGTCAGCGCGATCGCCTGCATGGCGATGCCCGGGTACGCCATGTTCATCACGCCGCTGATGGCGCCCAGGAACAGCCCCTCCAGCACGGCGTAGAGGGGCGCGGTGACCGGCGCCCACGTCTTCTTGAAGATGGTGATCATCGCGACGACGAACGCGCCCAGCGCGCCCAGCAGGGCCGGACCCATCGCCTGGCTGGGCTCCCACGCGGTGAGCACCTTGTTCCACATGTACGAGGCGGGCACCAGCATGAGCAGCAGCAGGATGCCCACCTTGTTCACCGTGCCCCCGATGGTCATCACGCCCGTTCCCGGGGCGGCGCGCTCGAAGGTCTTTGAGTTCAGCGACGGATTGGAGGTTCTCATGGCTCCGGTGAGACTCGGGTGTGGGGTGCGGACGGCGCTTGATACGCCGAAGGGGTGCGGCGGGTTTCCCATCGCCGCGGAAACACGGCGGCCTATCGCCGCCAGGTGATCTCGATGGTGCTGTACGGGTGCCCGCCCGGCTCTTCCGCGTACGCCCGCGAACGGCGCTGCACGCGGTACTCGATGCCCAGCTGGTGCGCGGAGATCCCGACGCCCCAGGTGGTCTTCGCCACCAGCGGCTCGCGCGCCACGCGCCGGTCGCCGCCGAAGGTGTTGCCGTCCAGGAACAGGTCGTGGGCCACCACCTCGCCCTCCGCCCCCGCGGTAACGTACGCCGAAACGGCCCGCTGCGCCCGCGCGGCCCAGGGATGCGGCAGGCGATACCCCGCGCGCAGCCGCGCGCCCGCCTGCGCCGCGGTGCGCAGGTTCCCCGCGGACGCGCCTGCCTGCGCCACCACGTCTCCCGCGCGCACCCCGCCGATGCGGGCCTCCGCCACGCGCCGCTCCATGCCGTAGCGCACCGCCACCGCCGGCTCGAAGCCGAGCTGGTGGCGCCATCCCACCGGCGTCCAGAAGCCGCCCACGCGGTGGAGCGTCTCCATCACCGGCTCGCCCAGCGAGGGCGCGCCCGTCACGCCGGCCTCGATCCCCACGGTGTGGCGCGTCCTTCCATCCACCACCCGTCCCGTCGCGGCGGCGTACAGCCAGCCGGCGTAGGGGCGCTGCCCGGGCATGGGCTCGAAGCTGTCCTGCCGCGGGCCGTACAGCCGCTGCCCCGCCTCGAAGGTGGTCGACGCGCAGCCGGCCTCCGCGTCCGGCTCCACCGTCCCCACCGCGCAGGGGGCCAGGGCCGACGCCAGACGCCGCCACCGCCCGGCGCCCTCCGTCTCCACCGCCACCCGCAGCCCGTTGCTGTATTCGTAGTCGGGCCGCACGGCCATGGGGATCCAGAAGTTGTACGCGTCGTTGTCGCTGGTGAGCTGGTACGCGCGCACCTGCGCCGCGGCGGGGGTGGCGATCGCCAGCGGAACGAGCGAAACGGCGAGCGCGAGCGCGCGCCGGGACCCGGAAAACGGCTTCATCGCTGTGAAGGACGGAAGCGAACGTCGGAAGGATGCGGTGCAGCAGGCCGGGAATGTAATGCGTTGCTCCGCATCACGTAAAGGCGGGCCTCGCCTTCAGGGGCGGATGTCGATGGGCGTGCCGTCCGGCACCGCGCGCCAGATCTCGTCCATCTCCCGGTTCGCGACGGCGATGCACCCGTCCGTCCAGTCCACCGCCCGGTGCAGGCGTCCGATCCACCCGATTCCGTTCGTGATGCCGTGAATCATGATCATCCCGCCCGGGTCCTCTCCGGCCGCACGCGCCCGGGCCGCGTCGGCGGAGTCGGGATACGACACGTGCAGCGACAGGTGCGCGCTGCTGCGCGGGTTGCGGTAGTCCAGCAGGTACGTCCCCTCCGGCGTGCGCTCGTCGCCCTCGCGGCGCTTGTGGCCCAGCGGTGCGCCGCCCAGGGAGATGCGATATGTTCCGAGGGGACGCCCATCGCGCAGCAGCACCAGCGTGCGCTCGCTCTTGTCCACGAGCACGCGGTCGGCGCGCGCGCCGGGCGGCAGCGGCGGCGCGTCGGGACGGTTGGCCCACGCCAGCGTCCCCGCCAGCGCCGCCGCGATACAGAACGTGATGAAACGCGCTCTGTGCATCACCGAAACGTAGTGCTCAGGCCGATTTCTTGCCTCACCCGGGGCCGCGGGGCACACCTGATCTGGAGGAAGCGATGCCGAAGGGCTGGAGCAAGCATGACGAAACCATGTACGAGGCGATCAAGGAAAGCTCGCTTGATCGCGGGATGGACCAGGGGCGTGCCGAGGAGATCGCCGCACGCACCGTGAACAAGAACCGCCGCCTGGAGGGCCGCACGCCCAACAAGTTCACCCAGGGCACGGGAAACCCCCACAGCGGCTACGAGGACCGCACCCGCGACGAGCTGTACAACATCGCCAAGGCGAAGAAGATCCCCGGCCGCAGCAAGATGGGCAAGCAGGAGCTCGTCGAGGCGCTGAGGGTGACGGGGTGACGGGGTGAACGGGTGACGGGGTGAATGGGTGACGGGGTGAGCGGGGGGGGGCGAGGTGAAGATGATCCCGGCTCCTGCGCACGGCCCCGCGACCCAGTCATCCTGAGGGAGCCGCCACGCAAGTTCTTGCCTTTGCACGATCCATGGCGGCGACCGAAGGATCTTGCCGGCAGAACCGTGGGGCTGGATCTCTGAGCAGCGGCTAGCCTCTCGTGAAGGGAGAGAAGATCCTTCGGTCGCGCGCAAGCGAATGGTGTACTTACAGTTGTGCGTGTGCGCTCCCTCAGGATGACCGATCGCCTGAATCGCGGGTGAATCGCGGATTCCGCAACACCCTCCGTGCAGAAGCCCCGTTCGGCACGCGCAAGCGGGCCGGACGGGGCTTCTGGGTATCCAGCCCCAGATGACTCCCCTTTACGCCACCAGGGCGCGGGTGGGGATCATCTCCTGCAGGGCGCGGCGCACGTAGACGGGGACCATCGCCCGGCGCCAGTCGGTGTCGACGATGATGTTCTCCAGCGGATGACACTGCTTGTGCGCCTGCTGCGCCACCGCCTCCACCACGTCGCCCAGCCGGTGCCCCGCGGCGATCCTGTCCAGCCCCGTCACCACCCGCGGCCGCGACCCCAGCGCCGACACCACCAGCGAGATGCGCTGCACCGTCTCGTCCGGCGCCAGCTCCGCCGCGGCGGCGATGGAGAGCAGCGGAAAGTCGATGGAATTGCGCTGCCGCACCTTCACGTACGCCGTCCGCACCGCGGGACCGGGAATCGGGATGCGGACGCGCGCCACCAGCTCGTCGCGGCGGCGCACGGTGTTCCACACGCCGTCCGCCACGAAGAACGGGTCCACGCCCACGGTCCGCGTCCCATCCACCGAGACCAGGTCCACCGACGCGCCCAACGTGATGAGCGCAGGCACCGTGTCGGCCGAGTGCGCGGCCACGCACTTCTTGCCGGTGCGCGTCACGTGGCACACGTCGCCGTCCTTCTTGAGGCAGAAGCCCAGCGCCTGCCGCCAGAACAGCGACTGGTTGTAGTAGGTGCAGCGCGTGTCCAGGCACAGGTTGCCGCCGATCGTCCCCTGGTTGCGGATCTGCGGTCCCGCCACCTTTCCCGCCGCCTCGGCCAGTGAGGGCATCGTCCGGCGCACCAGCGGGTCGCGCGCCACCTGCGTCAGCGTGGTACACGCCCCGATCACCACCTGCGCCGCCGCGGGCGATCCATCCTCCACCGCGTTGCCGTCCGCATCCGCCATCCACACGCCGTGCAGCTCACGCACGCCCTTGAGCGCCACCAGGTGGCGGGGCGTGAACAGCCGGTGCTTCATGTTCGGCATCAGGTCCGTCCCGCCCGCGATGGGCATGGCGTCCTCATGCGCGCGCAGGAACGCGACGGCCTCGTCCAGCGTGCCGGGGCGGTGATACGCGTACTCGTGAAGGCGGAGCATCGGGCCGTG